>JAYWMN010000053.1:0-108981 GCA_035873205.1 Nitrospirota bacterium | reverse complement strand
TAGTTGTATGTAAAAGAAAGTTTGATTTGTCAGAGCAGAGAAGGAAATCACTGCCTAAGGGACATCTTTTAAGAGGGGGTACCGATTGTCAACGGTACCCCTCCAAAAGAAGAATAGAATAAATCCAAAGAAAAATCACCGACAGGATAACGGATCAATCTGTCAGAATCTTTAAACTAGTGTGCCCCGGTCGGAAGAAAAAATGGATTCACGCCGACATAGGCGGAGAGCCCACCCCAGACAACAGCCAGAATAATCGCAACAACGACCAGACCTGCAGCACCCTTGTTCACATCCATCGACTGTTCCTCCTTTTGAATCATCGTTATTCAGAGAGACCGGAACCTCCGGATCCTCTCCGTTCGCGTCCCTCTCCCTCTTCCGCAATGGCTTCTTTCCGGGAGAGACGAATCTTGCCCTGGCGGTCAACCTCAAGAACTTTAACCACGATCTCGTCTCCTTCATTGACGACATCGGTCACCTTCTCGACCCGCCGAGGCTCCAGCTGGGAAACATGGCAAAGTCCTGTCGTTCCCGGCATGATTTCAACGAATGCCCCATAATCGGCAACCGTTTTTACCTTTCCGAGGTAAATCTTTCCTACTTCGGCTTCCGCAACAACCTGATGGATCATTTCGACAGCCTTTCGGGCTGCCTCTTCATCTGCTGAGGCGACTCGAATCAACCCTGTGTCTTCAATGTCAATCTTCACACCGGTTTTTTCGGTAATGCTCCGAATCATCTTTCCACCCGGTCCGATAACCTCCCTAATTTTGTCCTGTTTTATCTGAAGGGTCAAGATGCGGGGTGCAAAAGGCGACATATTTTGTCGTACGGAAGGGAGAGCTTCCTTCATCTTCGACATGATATGGATTCGTCCGTCTCGCGCCTGAGCAAGAGCCTGCTTCATAATCTCAACAGTGATGCCCTTGATCTTGATATCCATCTGAACGGCCGTGACTCCCACGTCAGTTCCCGTCACCTTGAAATCCATATCCCCGAGATGATCTTCAATTCCAAGGATATCAGACAGGATCGCCACACGGTCCCCTTCCTTGATCAGGCCCATCGCAATTCCGGCAACAGGAGCCTTGATGGGAATACCGGCATCCATCATCGCCAATGTTCCCCCGCAGACCGTCGCCATTGAGGTTGAGCCGTTGGACTCCAGGATATCCGAGACCAGACGGATAGAATAGGGAAACACATCCTTGGTAGGAAGTACCGGCAACAAAGCCCTCTCGGCCAGGTTGCCATGTCCGATCTCCCTTCTTCCGGGACCTCTCATGGGCTTTACCTCGCCGACAGAAAATGCCGGGAAGTTATAATGCAGCATGAAACGCTTGGTTGACTCCCCTTCCAAGGCGTCAATTCTCTGTTCATCGTCAGAGGTCCCAAGTGTGGCTACGGACAGGCTCTGCGTTTCCCCTCTCGTAAACAAAGCCGACCCATGAGTCCTCGGCAGGATCCCGACTTCGATCGTTATCGGCCGGATTTCCGTTGTCTTCCGGCCATCTGCCCGTATGCCTCGATCTAGAACCATTGCGCGAAGCAGCTCTTTTTCCAAATCATGGAAACCGGTGGCATATTCTTTTTCCAGAAGGGGGTCCTTGAGACCGTCAGGGAAGATCTCCCTTGAAAGGGTGGCTTTGATTTCCGAGACCTTATCCTCTCTTGCCTTCTTGTCCGACATAACAAGAACTTCGGAAAGAGCATTCCTTGCCCCGTTACGAATCTTTTCCATCAATTCCGCTGGAACAGGCGTAGGAGGTAGAGACCTTTTCGTTTTTCCAGCCTGCTTCTGTAGTTCGAGCTGGGCAGCTATGATGGGTTGACAAGCAAGATGAGCGGTTTTGATCGCCTCCAGAAAGAGGTCTTCCGAGACCTCGTTGGCCTTGCCTTCAACCATCATGATGGCATCCGCTGTTCCTGCTATCACAAGATCCAGGATGGAGTTTTCCTGCTGGGCCAAGTCGGGATTGATAACAAACTGTCCGTCAATATACCCTACCCTGACCGCACCCATCGGATCATGATACGGGATATCGGAAATAGTCAACGCTGTCGATGCCGCAACGACAGCCATAACATCGGTCACTCCGCTTCTGTCTGCTGAAATGACTGATGTAATGACCTGTGTGTCGTAAAAATACCCTTCCGGAAAGAGGGGACGAATCGGGCGGTCGACAAGACGGCTATTGAGTATTTCTCTTTCGGACGGCTTGCCTTCCCGCTTGAAGAATCCCCCCGGGATTTTCCCGGCCGCATATGCCCTTTCCTGATAATCCACGGTCAGGGGAAGGAAGTCTGTTCCCGGCTTGATTGTCTTTGCCGATACCGCGGTCGCAATAATGAC
The DNA here is from genome assembly GCA_035873205.1 of Nitrospirota bacterium. Lineage (GTDB taxonomy): Bacteria > Nitrospirota > Leptospirillia > Leptospirillales > Leptospirillaceae > UBA4572. The sequence goes on along the minus strand of JAYWMN010000053.1, from coordinate 106,625 downwards.
CGTTCCATCGACCCACAGGACTGCGGCCCCGTCTGCTTGCCTGGCCATGCGCCCTGTTTCGATTCTGACCGTCTTGCCTCCTACGGTCACTTCAACGTTTACTGGTTTCATTCTAAAGTTGGTCCTTTCCGGTTGACGGGCCTCGGTACTTAATGAGGAAAAATGTTACGGGTTTCAGTCGGCCGCAAAACCGACTCGACGTTCAAGCTCCAAGCTATTTGGTGAATCGGCTTAACGTCCTTCTGAAACCCGATTTTTCACTTATCGGCGCAATCCAAGCCGGCTCAGCATTTCCTGATATTTGGACGGATTGGTAGACTGAAGATATTTAAGGTGACGACGTCTTCGGCTGACCATGAGGAGAAGTCCTCTACGAGAGTGGACATCTTTTGGGAATTGCTTGAAGTGTTCCCCCAACTGGTTGATTCTTTCGGTCAGAATCGCCACCTGAACCTCGACCGAGCCGGTATCTTTGTCCGAAATCCTGAAGGAATCAATGACTGCCTGTTTTTTTTCCTTGCTCAATGCCATGCCTGAAATTCCCCCTTTACCCATCATGAATCAATGATAAGGACGCTATCGCCCTTTTTTCACAGCGCCGATGTCCGAATTATCTTCTACGAATAGATCGGACGAAACATAAGGCACACCCTTGCCACAGGAATACCACCAGGGAATTCCTGGGCGTCTCCCGAGTCCAACAGAGCATGAGCCAATCCCAAGATTTGCCCACTCTGACTCAGTATTCTAATCGTATCCTTTGCCTGAAACAATCCTTCTTTTCGAAAAATCCAGACACCCGGAATCATTCCCCCTTTTTGCAGCCGATACTGAACATGGGGAAGAAGCGTCACAGAAGGAAGTGACTTGAAGACCGTATCGGGACCCACCAGTGACGTTTCAAGATCCTGGCGGCTCCACACAGACTCGATTGTAGACAAGTCCGTAGCATCCGCAATAGAAAATTCACCGACTGAAGTTCGCCTTAGCTGGCTTAGATACCCCCCGCATCCCAGATTCTTCCCAATTTCATGTGCCAGAACCCGAACATAAGTCCCTTTTGAACAATGTGTACGCAAACTCAAAACAGTTCCCTCAACCGAGAGTAATTGAAGAGAGTGGACCGATATTTCCCTTGATGGCCTCTCGACTGACAACCCTTTTCTGGCCAGCTTGTAAAGAGGAACCCCATTCTGTTTGATCGCCGAATACATCGGAGGCACTTGCCATTGTTTCCCCAAAAAGCTTGAGAGAACCTCTTCGATTCTTTCTTTTTCAAGGGAAGGAGGGACCGGACTGACCTCAGTTACCTTTCCCTCACTGTCGTAGGTCTCTGTCGACGCACCTAACGTTACATCAAAGTTGTAGGATTTGTCGTGGTCCTGAACAAATCCTGTCATTTTTGTTGCATCACCAAGAAAAATCGGTAGGAGCCCCGACGCCAAGGGATCGAGGGTTCCTCCATGCCCAACACGCTCCATCCCGGTTATTTTCCTTAACCTGTCGACAATATCGTGAGAGGTGGGACCGGAGGGTTTATCCACGAGCAATACTCCGGATACAGGCTCCCGTTCCACAAGCTTTTCCTTTGGAATTATCACTCTTCCTCCGGTGGGAGCTGCCCTCTTAAAATCTGTTCAATTCTATCCTCATCGCTTCCCCCCGAATCATGAACAAAAATCAGTCCAGGGATGTATTTTATCCGTATCCGGCTTGCCAGTTCCTTACGCAACGTTCCTCTATTCCGGTCAAAGTATCCCTGATACAACGTGGGATCATCTCCGGGAAAAACGGTGAAAAAAATTGTTGCATTCCTCAAATCGGGGGACATAGAGACCCGGGTAATCGTTGCGCGGGAGAGACGGGGTTCCTTGGAGAATCGGTTCACGACCAAAGCCATGACTTCCCTGATTTCCGATGCAACCCGATCAGAGCGCCGATATTCACCACCCGATTCCTTCCTCATATTGACTCCTGATGTGAGTCCAGAAGCACGATCTCGGGATTGGAAGTGACAAGATCGATAATCTTCCCAAAGATTCGAGGGGGGAGAATTGGGTCGGAAGAAACCATGACAACCTCAACCAACGCCCGTTGCCAAAGATCCTGATATCCCGTTTCCGCGGCGGACACGGGATACCGCTCACGAACTTTCCCGATCAGACTCGATAGAATCTGCCTTTTTTCCTTCAGGGAATGCGCTCCTGGAAAATGCAAGACAAGAATCAGATGAGCAATTGACGAACGGTTTTCAGGAGATGGGTCACGAAGAGACCGTTTCAAGCTTACCCGCAACCTTTTCCTGAATAAAGCATTCGATCAGATCACCAACCTTGATGTCCCTGTAGTTCTCTATGGAAATACCACACTCATATCCCGAGGCCACTTCCCTGACATCATCCTTGAACCGTTTCAAGGCCTCCATCTTTCCCTCGAAAACGACAGCTCCATCCCTGATCAGTTTAAGAACCGTCCCGGACCTTTGCATGACACCTTCCGAAACATAACATCCTGCCACTGTCCCGACACGGGAAATATTGTATACTTGCCGTACTTCAGCTCGTCCTACAAATCGTTCCCTGATTGTGGGTGAGAGCATTCCCTCCATAGCCTTCCGGATATCTTCCACGGCATCATAAATAACCGAATAGAACTTCATTTCCACTTTCTCTCGCTCAGCCAGAGCAAGAGCCTTTGGTTCCGGTCGAACATTAAATCCGAGGATAACCGCATTCGATGCCTGAGCAAGAAGAACATCCGTTTCCCTGATCCCACCGACACCTTCATGAATAAATCGAACCCGGACTTTTTTGTTTTCAAGCTTTCCGATAGCCTGTTTTATTGGCTCGATAGATCCCTGAACGTCCACCTTGAGAATGAGGTTCAGATCCTTGATAATCCCCTCTTCGATCTGGGAGTAAAGGTCCTCAAGTGTTACCTTCTTGTTTTGAAGGAGCTGGACTGCCCGCTGTCTGGCCTGGCGAGCCATAGCAACCTGGCGCCCCAACTTTTCGTCTTCGACAGCAATAAAGATGTCACCGGGTTGAGGCATTCCATCGAGACCGACAACTTCAGCCGAATGGGATGGAGTCACTTCGGTAATGCGATGACCGAGATCGTCTATCAAGCTTCGAACTCTTCCTACCTGAGCCCCGACAACCAAGAAATTTCCAACTTTCAATGTTCCCTTTTGAACAAGAACAGATGCGACGATACCGCGCCCCTTATCAAGCCGGGACTCAATAACGAGCCCCCTTGCACGGCGGTTCGGATTGGCTTTCAGATCCAGAACGTCCGCCTGGAGAAGGATCATCTCAAGAAGGAGATCGATTCCTGTTCTTTTTTTTGCAGAAACAGGGCAGAAAATTGTAGTTCCTCCCCATTCTTCAGGGGTAAGCCCCAACTCGGACAAAGCCTGCTTGACCCGATCCGGATTGGCTTCTGGCTTATCTACCTTATTGAGAGCCACAACAATCGGGACTTCGGCGGCCTTTGCATGATTGATGGCCTCAATCGTTTGTGGCATAACCCCGTCGTCTGCAGCGACGACCAGAACGACTACATCGGTTGCCTTCGCTCCCCGGGCGCGCATTGCGGTAAATGCTTCATGACCCGGCGTATCAAGAAAGGTGATATCCCGCCCATTGATCGATATTGTATAGGCTCCGATGTGCTGGGTAATGCCTCCGGCCTCCCCTTCGGCAATTTTCGTACTCCGGATAGCGTCGAGAAGGGACGTTTTTCCATGGTCCGTGTGGCCCATGATCGTCACAACCGGCGGACGGGACTTCAGCTCCTCCTCGGAGTCATCCGTTTCTCCGAGAATCGATTCCTCGGGCTCCTCCTGCTGGATTTCGACCACTATACCCATCTGCTCTGCCACCAAATGAGCCGCTTCTGGGTCAATGGGTTCAGTGATCGTGGACATCACTCCCATTGCCATCAGGCGCATGATAACGTCCTGCACCTTGACACCCATACGGTCGGCAAACTCCTTGACGCTTGTACCCGCCTCGATCCTGATGGATTTTTTCCGGGCCTTTGTCCCATCCATCGCACTAGACTGACCTCTTGATTCCACCCCTCCCTTGCTTTTCTTTTTATAGGAGGGTGCCTTTTTAAAAGAGGGCCGGGGAAAAGGAGCCCGGACCGGAATTGCCGCCACCTCGGGAGGAGTTCCAGGAGAGACAACTCGAGAAACATGGACAGGGGTTGTTCCGGGCTTGACCGTTGTAGCTTCTTTCTCTCCAGTTTCATCCAGATCCACAAAATCTTCTTCCCGGAGAAGATGAAGTCTGTCAATCTTCTGATTTTTTTCTTTTGCGGGCTTGGTAACCTTCCCTTTTTTCTCTGCAACACCAACTCGGTCGCGAGAGACAACCTTTTCCTTTTCAATAGGGAGATCCCGAATGGGTGTAGCACCGGAAGTGGCAGGGGGAGGAGCGGCATGCACAAGTGATTCAGGGACGACCGCTATTTTTTGTTCTTTATTCGGCGCAGCAACCCATTCTTCCACAGGGATCCGGGGAAGAGGCTCTCTCGGTTCCTGAATGTTCCGATCCGCCTGGAGCAAAGGTGGAGCCTCTGGAATTTCAGAAAGAGGGGCGGCATTAAAAACACCAGCCCCCGGTTCTTCTGTTGACACAGAAACCTTAAGAGGCTCTGCCAAAGGAACCGGGGAAAGGGGCTGCTCGGCCGCCATTCTTTCTTCCGGAGAGGTCTCTCCTGTAACAGATACTGTTTTCTTTTTTATAAGGATCGGCTTTTTAGGACCCTCTGCCGTATGATCATCCCCTTTTTTAATCTTCTGACGAACAATCGCAACCGTCCTGTCATCGAGAATTGCCATATGGGACGGCGCATGGATCCCCCATAGTTTAAGTTTGGCAAGCAATGATTTGCTTTCCATCTTTAGTTCGCGAGCCAATTCATAAACCTTGATCAAAGAACCGTCCCCCTGTAGTTATTAAACCGAGTCCGCATCCGGTGTATCAGAGACACGCACACTTTTGGGATATCCCATAAAATCTCGCGCAGTTTCAATTAGCTTAGCCGCAGTCTTCGGTCCAAATTTTGGCAACTTGGCAATATCTTCGGCGCTTGCGATTGCAACTTTTTCAACGGTATCAAACCCGGCTGCCTTCAAGGCATCTGCCATATTTCCGCCCATGCCAGGAAGATCCTCAAGTGTGAGTAACGCCTCCCCCGCCCTCGGAGATTCAACATCCGAATCCGTAGGCTCTCCACCGGAACGCGCCAACCTGTCGGCCTCGTACTGTTGCTCACTGAAAATATCTATCTTCCAGCCGGTGAGTTTTGCTGCCAGGCGAACATTCTGTCCCCTTCGGCCAATCGAAAGAGAGAGCTGCTGATTTGCAACCACAACCGTTGCAACCTTGTCGAACTCACCATCCCGAGTGGCCACTCTCAGTATTTTGGCTGGAGAGAGCGCCCGAGCGATGAATGTACCCGGATCCGGACTCCAGTCAATAATATCAATTTTTTCTCCGTGTATTTCCCGGACAATGGCCTGTACCCGTGAACCCTTGACACCGACACAAGAGCCCACCGGATCGACATTCGGATCCCTCGAAACAACGGCAATCTTCGCCCGTTCGCCGGGATCACGGACAACCCCCTTGATTTCGATAATTCCTTCGCTAATTTCGGGAACCTCTTTCTCGAAGAGGCGCGCAAGAAAATCCGGGTGGGTCCGGCTCAGGATTAGCTGAGGACCTCTGGTCGTTGTGCGAATGTCGAGAAGGAGAGCCTTGACCCTGTCTCCCCGGTGAAACGACTCCCTAGGAATTTGCTCCTTAAAAGGAAGCACGGCCTCTGTTTTCCCGAGATCGATAATGAAATTACGTTTTTCCTGACCAATGTAGACACCTGCCACCACACTACCTTTTCTGCCGCCGAACTCTTTCGCAACAACGGACCACTCAGCTTCTCGGACCTTCTGAAAGATCACCTGTTTTGCAGCTTGCGCTGCTATCCGGCCAAAATCATCAATTTCCAGGAAAGATCCAATTTCATCACCGACTTCAGCCCCAGGATCCGACTCTATCGCTTCCGAAAGAGATATTTCTTCCATGGGAGCGACAACATTCTCCACAATGCGACGAACCTGCAAAACCTGAACCTCACCTGTCCGGGGATCTATTTCTACCTGAAAGTTCTCCCCGCCTCCGTAGCGCTTCCGGGCGGCCGTCAGAATGGCCGACTGAAGTGCGTCGAGCAATGTCTCCTGAGGAATTCCCTTTTCACGGTGCAACTGATCCAGAACACTCAAAAGTTCCTGATTAACCATTCACATCTCCCAGTAGTCCGATGGAGCCCGACAAGCCCCCTTCATGCAGGGGCCCAGCAATGCCTCATACTTTAGCGATGAACTAATCCAAAAATTGTATCACACCATCAAGCGACTTGCCCGAAACTCCATGACAAATCCCTGCGTGGAGCACCTAAACCGGCTTCCAGAATTCCGCCTGAATATTTTTTACATTTTGAAAGCTGACAAAAATCTTTTCCTCTTTCTTTCCGGAAAAAACAAGAAGGTCAAAACCAGTCTCGCTGACCGAACCAATCTTTCCCCTCAATACCTTTTGGTTCGACACTGCTGCATTAAGCTTCACGCAAATCCATTTTCCTGAATTTTTTGGAAGTTCGGCAGGGACTCTTAAATCCCTATCAAGCCCCGGAGAACTGACTTCCAGATGATATCGCCCAGGGAATGGATCCAGCACATCTAGCAAAATGCTGATTTTTCGACTGACACTCTCAATCTGGTCAAGAGTAACTCCCTCAGGCCCCTCAACAAAAACCCGAAAAACGCCGCCGTTTTTTTTGGGTAGAACCAGATCGTAAAGTGTCAGGCCCAGTGAAGCAAGGAGAAGAGAGATCTCTTCAGTCAGACGCTCTGAGGAAGGGGGTAAAACGGGAATATCAGACATATTGTACAGAACTCCTAAGAAAAATCAAATCACCCTAACCCAGTCCCGATTGCCCAGTTTATTGGATAATATTCAGTGAGTCTCGACAGGGGTTCCCAGCGGTGGCTTATCCCCATACGGCACAAAAGAGTGTGTTCTGGACCCATGGTCGTTCTGGTCAACTGGTGAAGCAGATCCCGAAATTTCTTTTTTTGCCTGTTTTTCTTGACTCCCAGGGGCATGACATCCGGCAACGACAAAAAAGGACAACCCCATAACAACTATCCAGCTTGATTTCTTCATTCGTTCACTCTTTTCTTGTTTCTATCCCGCATGTGCCTGTATCCGGCTCAAAGATTGAAAAACATGAGAAACCCGTTGACAAATGCAACAACTCCGATGCTTCCGAGCCCCATGCTGATATACCACAATAAATTTCGCCTCAACATGACGGCCATCGAAGATAGGACGATACTGATCTGGAAGCAGACCACACTCAAGGCAAAGGCATGGTGGTGCCCCAGCGCCTTGTCAGACAACGCATTCATCCGATCACGATTATGCTCAAAGGTTAAAGCCTTTCGCTTGATCTCTCCAACCTGGCTTTTATATTTTAACGCAAGACTGTCAAGACGCTTCACCTCCGCTTTGGGGGCATTGAAAAGCGCGATAAGATGCTGCTGGTTTACTGACATGTGAAGCTTAATCTTCTTTGCCTGATAGAAGGACCATTGGTCTGAGGCCTGGGCCTGAAAGAATATGGCCGAGTTTTTCAGCATGATCGCCTCTGCCGTTTTCTGTTCAGACTCGAGATTCGACAATGCAGCCAGAACCGCCAGAATGGATGTGGTAAGGGCAACGCGTATATTCCATTGATCCCTTTTTTCCTCGCGCTGATCAATGGATTCGCTGAGCGATTCAACAAGATCATGGACCTCCAGAGACTCTTGCCCCATCTTCTATAAATAACCTCAAAATAAAATTTTATCTGAAAAATCCATGAACTCTGCCGTTTTCATTGAAACACAAAAAGACGATAAATTCCATGGCAACCCTATAGATCACATGCAGCCCCGGAGCAAATCGAAAAACCTTGCCATCATTGTCCGTATTGATGGGGTTGATCAGATTACCTGGGGGAAAAATATTAAAACTGATTCATTGAAATACGGAAATAAGAAGCTCTCACTCAAAACGACAAAATTAATTCCTATTACGCCCTGATTCAATCTTAAGGGGATGCTGCCAAAAATTCCTGCAGGGCTTAGTCCAGCGACAAATTATTGGAGCTTGATTCTGCATATATGCCTAAGTCGCCTGAAAGGCTTCTTGTCCCATCCAAATTCAAATGGGAAATCTGATAGAAATTTCCTTCGACACCAACAGAAAAATAAAGGACTTTCTAAAACGAGTCGACCCCGGATTCATTGGGAATAATTGCGTTATCCCTCCCAAAAATTGACATAGGGGGATTACTCTTTCCAGAAATCCAGAAAGAGGAAATCCCATCCAAAGGTTCGTCATCAGCTGTGACTGAATTTTGGAGGCACACGCCTCATGGGCGTTCTTTTGCCTTTCCAAATCCGAAAGGCCTCCACCGTATCTCTTGTGAGGGGAGCCCCCCGGAAATGGACCCGCTTTCACGGATGGTGATCGCACCCTACCCTTTTCGTTACAGGAAAACCTTGGCTTTTTCCGACATCCCTGATGCGGGCAGTTCCAGCCTTTCCCTTGCGGCTCCGGAAAGCGCAAACCTGATCAGTCGTGCGGGATTTCCAATGGGAAGATCAATTCCCCATCCCTTGATGGAATCATTGAACAAACAGGACCGCTGCAAGAGGTCGTGTTACCGATTGGGCAACCTCATGATCCCCCCCTTCGGCAGGCAAGAAGAGTCGGGTTGATCGTCGCAAGAGAATCATACTGACCAAGACGGTTCGGAAAGGGAGGGGGTTGCAACAAGTCGGACACCTGGCTATTTCTTGGGGAAGAATTTTGTTTCCAGAGTGAACGAGAAAATCTTTAAGCGTGGTCGATTTCGGCCGGAAACAAAATTCCCCGGGCCTATTGCCGACACTACCGCGCCCACCCAGGCATCGGCCTCTGTTCAAGGATTATAGGTCAAATGCTTGACCGGATAGGCCTTTCGATTTTTCTGAGCCCGCCATTGCTGATCGCCCGCTTGTCGAACGGCGCCATTGGAACACCTCCCGAAGATGATCCCCATTCTTCGAAACCCAGTGCTCCCAATATAGTCCAGAAAGTCAATTTCAGCGGGGGTACTTCGTGATAATGCTCGAGGATTATGGAGCTCCTGCGCGGAATCGAACCGCGAACCTTCCGCTTACAAGGCGGGTGCTCTGCCAATTGAGCTACAGGAGCCTGAATTAATAAAGATCAGAAATGAATGGTAAGATTACCCTATTTTCCTTTCATTTTTCAACCGCAATTAAGGATTATGCCATGAAATTGACGGGACTTTTGTGATTGAATCTTTCTGATTCGTTTGATAGCATCAGCAGGGAAACCATTTGGAAATAATCTATTGCATCCCTGCGAACTCATCGGTTTTCAGTAATACCTGGTTCCTCCAGAAATTCGATTCGTTTGACTCCAGGTTACCGTCTTTACTTCTCTTCCCCTTGAGTCCGGAGCCGAGTGGATGATCGCTCTTTTTCGCTGCCAACAGCAATAACAATACACTACAGAGGATTATTCATGCCTTACGAACCAGGTTTCAAAGAAAATCTCCAGACACCCTGCAAGATAAAACCTGAAAAACGGATGTCTGGCGGGTTCAGCGCATGGTCTCGGGAGCGGATCCTGACTCTTGGAATGCTTCTCCTCTTCATAACGATCGGCTTCAAATGGCCCCAGCATGCTGCAGGTGCTACCGAACAAAAACCGCCATCATCCTCCCCTGGGCCGGATATTTCCAATGATCCCGCAATCCTGCAAAAACGATTTCAGAAAGTCATCATGGAATCCCTTACCCGGCAGAAGATCCCCTTCAGCCAGTTTACGTGGCTCGCGCCAAAAGCGATCGATTCGGACATCCAGGCATTACCCTTTTCCATCGTTGTCGGAACACAGAAGATCGTCCTTCCTGTCTACATCATCAATCACCGCTATCTAGTGACGACGCCACTTCTCGACATCACCAGAAATTATGCTGTTGTACCCAACATCCCCCCTCCCCAGCCGGTTTCCCTTTTTATCCCTTCATCAACATTCCCCATCGATCAATTCCCCTCCACTGGGCCTGCCAATGCCTCTCACACATTGATCGAGTTCGGGGATGAACAGTGTCCGACATGTCGCAAATGGAATCGTGAGGTTCAACATCAGGTCATTGCAGACAAATCAATCCGTTTTATTTATATCCCTTACCCCTTGACGACAATCCACAAGAACGCTTTGGAAGCCGCCATTTTTGAAATGTGTGTATTTCAGGAAAAGCCAGATGCATTCTGGGCCATCCATGATCAGCTTGACCAAAGGGTTGATTTGAAAAATATCGACAAGGAGGCATTGCATCCAATTTTTTCTGGATTCATGGTGAAAGCCGGGATTTCGACGACGAAGGTGCAGCGTTGCATGGAGCAGAGCCTCCCTCTCCCCCTCATCTCAAGAACTGGGGACGCCTTGACTTCACGTGTCGGGGTTCCGTCGACTCCGACATTCATTATTGATGGAAATGTAAAAACCGGCTACCTTTCCTACGATGAAATCAGGCAAAGTTTTTCAGAAGGAACGAAGACATTGTCCAAAACAGGAAACTGATTGCCGTTGCTCCCCCATGCCCGTTCGAATTATGATTAGGAAGAACTGGACCTGTTCCCCCTGACCATGGATCAACATTATGAATAGAGGAGAATTCCCCCCGTGGCATTTCGCAAGTGGATCGATATTGACAAATGGCCTGAAATAGATCTCGATGACATCGTTGCGCAATCTGCATCCCTCTCCAATGATCAAAACAAGGATGCCCTCAAGGATGCCATTCAAACCATCAAGAACTCCCTTTCCTTTTTGGAAAAGAAAAAGTGCACAAAAGAGGAACGGGACCGGATGACAAAGGAGCGCATCAATATTCTCCTGAGACAGGGTTTCCAGATCAGGCTTAAAGAAGTGAAGAGTTCGCCAGCACCGGATCCTTCAGACCTGTCAGCTCAGAAAACCGGGACTCTCGTCCAGGAGGGGTGACCGTGCGAATCATTACTCTCCTTGGACAATTCTTTTCGATCGGTCTGATATCCGTATTCTCTCTCTTCTTTTTTCAGGCAGAGGCCCATTCCGGAGCAACTGATCCCCCCCTTAAGGTCACAAAGTTTTCGATTGCCAAGGATTCTGGAGGACACTCACGCCTTATCATTCATCTTGAGTCATCGCCCAAAAATCTTCTCGAAAAGATTGACCACTTTCATGTCTATCTCGATGGCCGAATGGTGGAGATGTTTTCCATACATTCCCTGACAAAAACCGTCACCATTCCGGGCCTTTCCTCGGGGAACCACCATATCTGGATCATAGCTGCAGACAAAGAAACCCATCACCTTCTGCACTCCTCCCCCTCAGGAGGGAAAAATACCCAGGACGCAGACATGATGGATATGGGGTCCATGGGAGGAATGTCGATGGATTCCAGTGAACCGGTACTCTCCCGTATACCCGAAAATGCCATGGTCACGTCATTTGACGTCCGTGTGCCCTAGTTTTCTTTATCGAAAAATCCTTAAACTCTGCCCTCAAGGGCGGAGAAATAAGGCGTGCCGTGTTCTGTGGTAGAATAGGAGCCATGAAAACACGTCAAGCCTTCAGATTTCGGCTCTGTCCCACAGAAGAACAAGAGAACCTCCTTTCCCGACATGAGGGGTGCGTCCGGTTCATGTGGAACAAATCCCTCGACCTCCAGACTGCGCGGCTCGACGCCGGAATCCCGATCCTGTCCTTCGGGGACCTGGCCAAGCCCTGACCCTGTGGCGTTCGAGCGGCCGGGTTGGCTTTCTGGCTTCGGGTGCTTCGCACCCCGACAACAGGCCCTCAAGAACCTTGACCGGGTCCTTTGGTAAGCTCTGGACAAGACCAACCCGAAACGGTTCCCGAGGTGCAAGCGCAAGGGTTGCGGAGACTCCCTCCAGTACCCCGACCCCCTCCAGATGAAGCTCGACATTTCAACCCGGGTTCCTTGGGAAGAATCTCCTCCCCCGGATCTTCCTCCCCAAGGTGGAATGGGGCAAGTCCGGGTCTCCCGGCAGATCTCGGGGGATCTCAGAAGCGCCACCGTGACCCCGAAGTCGGTCCAGTAGACCGTTTCCCAGAAAACCGGGGCGGACATTCCGGAGCCGGTCGAATCGATTGGCCCGGAGATCGGACTGGGCGTGGGGGGGGATTATTTTGCCATGGCCTCGGATGGATCCCGGATTCACCTTGTACCGGAATTGGTCGAGGCCATGAAACGGACCGAAAGAAAGCTCGTCCGGGAGCAGCGCAATCTCTCCGGGAAATACCGGAAGGGGCCGAAGAGTCGCAACGACCGGAATCAGAAGCTCCGGGTATCGAGAGCCCACGAACGGGTGTCGAACATGCCTCTGGATTTTCATCCCCGTCTTCAAAAGGGGAGTTGGCAGGAAGGAAACCTCTCCCTTTCCTCTTTCGCGGCGAGCGAAGCGAGAGGGAGGGTGTCAAGGGTGTACACCTAAGCCCACAAAGGTGGTTTTATGGACTCATTGTCACTCATTTTCCCGGCGATAGCCCTGGGAGGCATCTGGGGAAGCTTTCTGGGAGTATTATCTGTCAGAATTCCCGAGGGAGAATCGGTCATCTCCCCTCCATCGCGATGCGACAGTTGCAAGACCCCGCTTAAATTCCGGGAGATGATCCCTCTTGTCTCCTGGATCCTCCTGAAAGGAAGATGTCAAACCTGTCAACACGCCATGCCGTTTGAAGTTCCTGTCTCGGAGATGGCGGCCGCTATTTTTTTTGGAATATTGGCATCGCTTCACCTTCCCATGCTTCATTCGATCGTTCTTTTGCTTTTTTTCACCTTCGCACTTCCATTGACCCTGATCGACATACGATTCCACCGTCTTCCCCATCTCCTGACCATTTCAGCTATTGCGGTGGGACTCGTGATTTCCTCAAAATTTTTGGGAGGACAGGGTTTTTTTCTTTCTTTTTCCGGAGCAGTGCTGGGATTTCTTCCGGTTGCGGTTGTCGCAATCTTTTACAAGAAAGGAATCGGCATGGGCGACGCTTTCTGGCTGGCTGCGATTGGTGCCTTTGCCGGACCTGAGAGTCTCCCGGAAGTTCTCCTGATCGCTTCAGGAACCGGCATTATCGCTGCCCTTGCATTTCGGACTTTCCACAATTCCTTCAAAAACCAGCCCATTTGGGGTCTTGCCATCCCGTTTGGTCCCTTCCTGAGTCTCGGAGGCATTGTGGCACTCTGGAACCCGGATTCCATGAACTATTTCACGATCTACTTAAAATAGGTGCTTCCATGAAACTTTCCTTTATCGGGCTTGGGCACATGGGTTTTGCGATGGCCGAACGACTCCTTGACGCTGGATTCGATCTGACCGTTTACAATCGAACAAAAGAAAAAGCAGAAAAACTTATTGAAAAAGGAGCAGCCTGGGCGATATCGCCAAAGGAAGCGTCTCACAACTGTGACTTCCTTCTCTCCATGGTCTCGGACGATCATTCACTTGATGCCATCATGAATGGACCCGATGGATGTCTGGACACCCTCCCCAAGGGGGCAACACATATCTCCCTTTCGACAATCAGTCCCTCTTTTGCAACCCATCTCGAAAAAGTGCACCTATCCAGAGGACAAGGATTTGTCTCCTCCCCCGTCTTTGGTCGCCCGACGGCCGTAAAGTCCGGCACTTTGCGCATACTCTGTGCAGGCAATAACGAAAATGTGCATCGAGTCCTCCCTGTTCTAGAAGCATTGGGGTCCAAAGTGTACCTTTTGGGCGAAAACCCTTCGTCTGCCAACCTGGTAAAACTTGCAGGAAACTTCATGATTGCTTCTGCCCTGGAAACACTGGGAGAGGCCTTTTCCCTCGCTCGCAAGGCTTCCGTTGCCCCCGGCCTTTTTCTCGAAATCATCAATGACTCGCTGTTCCGCTCCCCCCTCTATGAAAATTACGGCCACATCATGGCAGAAAAAAGCTACGACAAAGCCGGATTCTCGATGGATCTTGGCCTTAAAGACATCAATCTTGTTCTGGAGTCCGCCAATGAGCTGAGGGTCCCCCTCCCTGTTGCCAATCTTGTCAAGGACTCCCTTTTGTCTGGGCTGGCCAAAGGCCGAGAAAGACTTGATTGGGCGGCCATTCTTCTATCAAGTTACGACCGGGCGGGCATCCAAGATTCACAAGCGGACACAAAGAAATGACCTGAGTTCTTCCTTCCCCCCAAAAATCCGGGACGTTTGCGCAGTCAGGATTGTCGTCGAATTTTTCCACGAAACCCCTTATTTTAATCCTTGCCCGGTTCAAAAAAACCAACCCATTTCGCTCACCCCCGTCAACACATATGACTCTTGACAGATCTTATTGAGGGGGTATTTTTAAAAATCCCACAATTTAAAAACAGAAACTGGATGGGGATGAAAGTTTTCTCATTAGACAGGACATTTTTACGAAAAATACCGACATTGATTCTATGGTTCATGGTCCTGGTTTTTAGAATAGGTCCCTATATTCTAAGGACCGGGGTCATTCATATTAAAATGGAGGGACATGCATGAGACATTGGACTGGCTTCATCCTGAGTTCGACAATGACTATTTTTTTGACTGCCCCCGCCTTTGCCGCCGAACTCGATATTTTAAAGCCCCGGGTTCCAGCCGACCAGATCGCGGCGGCCAAAGCGATGAAACCTCCCTTCGCCGTGACAGAAGACGTCATTGCCAAGGGGAAGGATGTATTTACCGGAGCCGGCACCTGTTATACCTGCCATGGAGCAGAAGGAAAGGGTGACGGGCCCGGAGCCGCAGGAATGGATCCTGCTCCCCGCAATTTTACCAACCACCAGTTTGATCAGGTAAGAACTGCAGGAGAAATGGTTTGGGTCGTCACCAACGGCTCCCCCCTGCAACCAGCCATGGTAGGTTTTGTCAGTGCCGGACAGATCACTTCCGAACAGGCGTGGCAAGCCGTCCTTTACGAACGCAGCCTCGGGTGCGGCGGAAATATGGACTGTGTTGCAGGATCATCAGATTGGGTTTCAAAACAACCCGTGCATGAGGATGCGGCATCAAATGTAGGACCGGACTCCATAAGAATCGCAGGAAAATGATCAACCCGTTCCCGAAAATACAATCCTGACGGACCGGTGTTTTTTTCGTTTAATAGTGTTCATCGTTTAAAATTAAGACGTCCTGATATTTCTGGATTCCGGAAACACCTTAATTCGCCACCCTTTTTTGCAAAGAGGCGGAGAAGAATTCTCCGCCTCTTTGACAGCACTCACCATGCCACTCGAGACCCGCTGCCCCGGCTTAGACCCAACCCCATCGTTAGAAGCGTTCATGATAGAGAATTCCCCCGATAAAAATTTCTCCGCCATCCCCCCCGTTCCTTCACGCTCCTTTTTACAAGAACATGACTGTGATATCCTTACCTATAGAAGTCGAACCATGGATTATGTCTCCCTTCTTCGGCAAAAGTGGAAAGGGTCCTTCTTACATGTCCCGCGCATTCAAAAGAATTCTTCTTCCTTCCGATCTCTCCCCTGTCGATCCAGAAACAATAAGGATCATTCAGGAAATCGTGGGCACTGATTTGGAAGAAGTCCATCTGGCCTTCATACTGGAAGCTTTTAATGAAGTCCCGACGGACTTTCCCGTTCCAGGCATATCTCTTGAGCCAGTCGCGCAGGAAGCTCTTGTCCGACTGAAAAACATCGCCCTGTCCTTGAGTCTTCCTTCGGGAATCTGTTCTGCAGGAGTCTACGACGGAAGAGCGGATCATACTCTGGCCGCCCTAGCAGTATCGAAAAAATTCGACCTGATTCTTCTGATCTCCCACGGGAGGGGCCTTCTGGGACGGCTGATGGTCGGCTCCGTCTCAACGGCGATCGTGCACATATCTCCCGTTCCTGTCCTTGTGATCAAAGAACCCTCGGTCCAGATCCCCCTACAGAAATCCGTTGAGGCGCACCGGAGCAAGCATTCGCTTCGCCCTCTCGCTGAATTTTCCCAGGTCAAATCCACCTGATGGCTATTCGGCAGAATCTTGATCTTCCACCCAACCTTGATACAGCCAGCTTTCTTGGAGAAATGAACCGGCACATCCATCTCTTTGAGGAAGCCTTTCATCTTCGCATCTCGGTGAACGGACCTGTCCTGACCATGGTGGGAGAGCAGGAGGATGTCGAGCAGGGGGAAAAGGTCATCAACGATCTGACCTCTCTGATGGCCGCAGGATATTCGATCCGGGAAGAGGAGATCCGTCAGGCGATCTCTGTTACAAGAAACTCCCCGCATCTCTCCCTAAAGGACCTCCTCTCGGAATATGTCCCCATAAACAGCAAAAAAAGGGTGATCTTTCCCAAGTCCCTCCACCAGCTTGAATATATCAAGGCGATGAAGAAAAAGGACATCGTGTTCGGAATCGGCCCTGCAGGGACTGGAAAAACCTATCTTGCAGTCGCCCTGGCCGTACACCATCTTCTGAAAGGGGCCTTCCGGCGAATCATTCTCGTTCGTCCCGCAGTAGAGGCGGGTGAACGGCTTGGATTTCTTCCTGGAGACATTGCTGAAAAAATCAATCCCTATCTGAGACCCCTCTACGATGCACTCTTCGATATGATTGATGTCGAAAAGGTCAACCGCATGATGGATCGAAGGGAGATCGAAATTGCCCCCTTGGCCTTCATGAGAGGGAGGACTCTCAATGATTCCTTCGTCATTCTTGACGAAGCCCAAAATGCCACCGTGGAACAGATGAAAATGTTCCTGACCAGAATCGGCTTCAACTCGAAAGCCGTGATCACAGGAGACATCACTCAGATTGATCTTCCACAGGACCGTTACAGCGGCCTAGTGGAAGCCCAGGAAGTCCTGAAGGGAATCGATGGGATATCCTTTACCTTCTTTTCAGATGTTGATGTCGTCAGACATCGTCTGGTTCAGGAAATCATCAAAGCCTATGAAAAGTATGAGGCCCCCCGCCAATCCGGACCCAAATCCTCCGGAAAAACTCGCCTCCAATCCAAAACTCCCAACCCATCGTAGCAGGGATTGTCAGAATTGGGCGTAACAGCGATCAACCTCCAGAGAAAAGTGCCGGTCAACACCTCTCGCCTGATCCGTCATGCACAGTTGGCTCTGACTGCTGTCAAGAAAACAAACTTCGATCTTTCGCTTGTGATTGTGAATGATCAACGAATGCGAAGCCTTAACAGGTCCTATCGGGGGAAATCCGGAACCACGGATGTCCTCTCCTTCGATGCAGAGATTCCTTTACCCGAAGGAGTCCGGAATACATTTCTGGGAGAAATCATCATCTCCGCCCCCCAAGCCATGCGTCAGGCGAAACAACAGAAAATCGATTTTGATGATGAGATGACAAACCTTGCGATCCATGGAGTATGTCATCTTCTGGGGTACGACCATGAGCTTGGAGAGGAAGAAAGCCGTAAAATGAAAGCAAAGGAGCAGAATATTGCGGCAATGATCCGTCGATCTGACAAAACCCTCCTTGCTCCCGAAGATATCGCAGGAAAGATTACCAGTCAACCCGGACAAAGAAAGAGAAAATCATGATGGGTCTGTTCGAAAGAGTCAAAGCGGGTCTCCTAAAAACAAGGCACAAGATCGCCTCCTCGATCGACCAGCTGTTTCGAAGAAAGGATGCCGCATTCTACAAGGATCTGGAAGAACTCCTGATCACGGCAGATGTCGGACCAGTCGTTTCGGAAGCTCTGGTCAACGATCTGAAAGCATGGGAAGCGAACCATCCTGAGGCCTCTTCGGAGGAGAGCCTGTCCCACCTGGAACTCCGAATGGCTGGAGAATTTGACCACAGTGCTCCTCCCTGGGACGTCCAGTCCTTCAGAACCCCTCTCGTCATTCTGATGATTGGAGTCAACGGTGTCGGAAAAACAACGACTTCCGGAAAACTTGCGGCCTACTTTCGGGAAAGAGGGCAGACTGTCATTCTAGGCGCGGCCGACACTTTCCGGGCAGCAGCCATCGAACAGCTCCGGAAGTGGGGAGAACAACTTGACCTTCCCGTGGTCCATCAACGACCGGGAGCCGATCCGGCCTCGGTCGCCTTCGACACGGTGAAGGCCGCTAAAGCCAGAGGAATCGACGTCGCCATCATCGACACAGCCGGAAGACTTCAAAACAAGCATAATCTCATGGAGGAACTTCGAAAAATCGGGTCCATCGTCCAGCGGGAAACTCCAGAATCCCCGCTCGAGATTCTTCTGGTCCTGGATTCGACAATCGGGCAGAATGCCCTATCGCAGGTCGAGGAATTCAAAAAAATTGCCCCGATCACAGGGCTTATCCTCACAAAGCTTGACGGGACCTCAAAAGGAGGTGTTGCAGTGGCTCTCGCCCAAAAAAACAGGATTCCTGTCCGTTTTATCGGAGTCGGGGAAAAGGCGGGTGATCTTCTCCCGTTCGACTCCGTCCTTTTTGTTCGATCAATCCTTCGCCAGGATTGATCGGGCAAGTCCATACATTCTCATCTCAAGCGCTGTCAGATAGACTGAAGGGGAGATTTTGGAGTCTCTCCTTCAGTCAACCTCCCGAAAAACAAAGCGGTAGACAATCCAGACAAGGATCCCGACCAGAAGAGAAACGCCACCTGCAAGAACACCCTTGGGTCCGGTCATCATCATGAAGAGAAAAAATCCGGCAACCGCCAGACCTCCCAGAAAATACCGAATCAACCCCATCCATTCCTTCTTGTTCAGGGGGACCTCTTCCTCTTCGACTGGAGGATTCTTTTTATCATGGTCCTCTTCCATAACACTTGATCTCCCGCCTGCAATGCAGGCCTGTAAATTCGGACTCCAGCGCGATCAGGGACAGATCGAAACATGTTACACTATCTCCTACAGGACCGATGTGCCCCTCTGTTGTCCGACCTTTCAGAAGGCCACCTCGATCCAGCCCTGACGTCACTTTATCGATATTATACGTTACTGCCCTCATTCCCTACAATATCGGTAACGCACAGCTTCAATCCAAAAAGGTGCAGAAAATGCAAAATCATTCGGATAGCCTCCCCCTCTCCCTCGGAGAAAAACTTCTGCATCTCCCCGAAGCTCCCGGAGTCTATCTGATGAAAGATCCTCGAGGAGATGTTCTCTATGTAGGGAAATCCAAGAACCTTAAAGACAGGGTCAGATCCTACTTTCAAAAAACTCGGCCGGCCTCTCTCCGGATTCAAAAAATGGTGGATCGTGTCGACAATGTTGAAACGCTGATTACACGGAGCGAACTCGATGCCCTGATTCTTGAAAATACCCTCATTAAGAAATACAGGCCCCGCTTCAACGTTCTTTTCCGGGACGACAAGACCTACCCCTATCTCTGTCTTTCCTGGTCCGAAACCTATCCAAGGCTGTCCGTGACAAGACGGGTTAAAAAGAACTCGGACCTGTATTTTGGCCCCTTCGCAAATCCGGGAGCTCTGCGAGAGACGCTGAAATCCATCTATAAACTTTTTCCTCTCGCCACATGCAATCTCGACCTGAGGAAAAGGATCGAAAGACCCTGCATCGAATATCAGATCAACCGGTGTATGGGACCCTGTGCCGGACTTGTTACCCCCGATGATTACAGAAAAATGGCGTTGGGTGTACGACTTTTCCTGGAAGGAAAAAGCCGGGACCTCGAAATGCATCTTCACGACGAAATGGAACGCGCTGCAAAATCCCTGAATTTTGAAAAAGCCGCCCAGACAAAATATCGACTTGAAAGTGTCCGGACAGTCCTTGAACGTCAAACGGTGGAGTTTGGCTTATCAGCGCCCATCGATGCAATTGCGCTTGTCTCCGATGAGTCAAGTGTCCAGATTCAGCTTCTATCCTTGAGAAACGGACGGATTTCCGGAAGACGGGAAGTTCATTTAAAAAACGCTGACAGCGATACCCCGGAAGACCTGATCGTTGCCTTCCTTGAGCAACATTATTCCGTCGACTCCACACTCCTTCCTGATGAACTGATTTTGTCGCACCCTCTTTCCGATGAGACACTCATGTCCCTCACCTGGATGTCCGAAAAGAAAGGAGGACATGTGTCAATCCAACATCCAAAACGGGGAGAAAAGCGAAGCGTGGTCGACTTAGCATTGCAAAATGCCAGAGAAGCACTCAGGGAACGGGTCCAAAGCCAGTCCGATCGATCCTTCACGCTGGAAGAGATTCGGAATCTTCTTTCTCTGCCCGAAGTCCCCGTGTCCATCGGCTGTGTCGACATCTCGAATACAGGAGATTCTTATCCCGTAGCTTCCCTCGCGATGTTTGTTGACGGCCTCCCGGCAAAATCCCTCTACAGGAGATTCCGCATCCAGTATGACAGGGGACAGGATGATTTCCGCATGCTCTCCGAAGTCCTGACCCGACATTTCGACAATCAGCCGCTTCCCGACCTTTTGCTTATCGATGGGGGAAAACCCCAGCTTCGGGCCGCCTTGTCCGCGTTACGGAGCGCAAAGAAGGATCCCAGGCCCTATCAGGTCATGGGATTGGCCAAGGAACGACACCGTACGGGGGCTCTTGAAAGGATTGTCGCCGAGGAGTTTTCAGAACCCGTGGTGCTTCCCCCCCATCGGCCGGGAACGCATCTTCTGATAAGGATTCGGGATGAGGCTCACCGTTTCGCCGTGACATATCATCGCAAGGTGCGTGAAGAAGCCATGACTCATTCCAGGCTCCTCTCCATTCCAGGAATCGGACCTGCCAGAGAAAAAGAACTCCTGAAAATCTTTGGATCGGTTGAGTCCCTTAAGAATGCCTCCTCGGAGGACATCGTGTCTAGGTGCTCTCTTCCCCGAACCCTGGCAGAAAATGTCGTCAAAACCCTGTCAAAGCCCCTTTCGGAAAAGGCCTGAGGAGTCCTGATGTTTCAACCCATCATCATCATGTTCATCGGTTTGGTATGGGTTTCAGCCTCCCTGTTTTTCAGAAAGGAGCTCGATCCTCTCTATGCCCAGATGCCTCTTATGTTTATCTTGGTCATCCTGCTAATCCTATCGATGCATGGAATTGTCTTAGGAATTATTGGTCGAAGCCTTGGGAGACCATTCCGGTCTGGAAAAAAAAAGGGGAGAAAACAAGGGGTTCACCCACCCACCCTGTCCTTTGTTCTGATCTGGAGTTTTATTGCCTTTCTTCTCCTTGGATCCGGAACCTCCTTTTACTTGTCAGACCCGACCCTCGCCATCATTCTATGGATCACGGGAGGAACGACTCTGATTTCCGCCCTATCATTCCTGCTGATTCCCGCCAATGTGCATTCTGAAAATGCCGAAGGCGAGATCATTTTCAAGCCAAATCCAGTCCGAATGGCCCCTCAAGCCATCTATTTCTGGGGATCATCAATTATTTATGGAGGATTCTTCCTGGTATCAGGGGCAATACTCGAGCCTACCGCCACGATCGGATCCATCATCAGCATGGGGACGGGCGCCGGGTGGCTTCTCGGCGCGCTCATCCTTTCCATTGTCGCCTTATTTCGGATGGGGATTGAAACCGACGAACAATCCGTATCAAAAACAAAGCTTCTGGTTCCGGAGGAAGATTATACGCAGATTGCAGGGAACCCCGAGATCAAGAATGAGCTCTCCCAGATTCTCTACCAGATTGACCAGGCGGAAAAGTCCATGGGGGCTATTCCTAATGGAATTCTCCTGATCGGACCATCTCCTCTGGGAAGAAGTTTATTTGCCACGGCTCTCGCCGGCGAATATAAAAGGCCGCTCTATAACTTTTCTCTTGAATCGCTCCTTTCCGTCGACCCTGCGGCAATGGACAATTTCTGGAAAGGATTCCAGTTTAAGATAAAACCCTTCATTCCTCTTGTTATCTACATCGAAAATTATGGAAAAATAATTGAAGAAGCAGGCCAGTCCCATCCTCAGGGTCTACGAAACATCACCCAGTTTCTGTCGAAACTTTCCAAGAATCGGACCCACACCCTGATCGCTTCCGCAGGAAATGTGGCAGGGATGCCCCCGAACTTTACGTCGCCACCGATCATCCACTGGACCATCCCGATCCCCTTGCCCGATCTGGAGATGAGAAGAACTCTTTTGTCAAAATTTCTCATGGAGCAATCCCGGTTGAATGAGCTCCTCCCGGGAAACCTGCCTCTTCTGACCCAGGAAATGATTGCTGGATTTGATCTAAACAAACTAGCAGGATTGATGGAGGGATTCGCGGCGGAGGATATCCGGGAGGTTGTCAATCATAGTGCCCAATATGCAAAAAAACTTCGGCGATCCCTTCGCCAGCTCGATATCGATGTGTCTATTCGCAGGAAGGCCCAAAACTGGAAAGACCCGACTGCCGGGCCAATGGAAATAGTTCGAGCGAGGCTCACCGATGAGGCCTTAAGCCCTTTCCTCGTCAACAAGGCCGAAGAACTGTTCTCAAACAGACTGAAGAAAAACCCGGAATCCATCCTTATCGTAGGACGAAACAGGAAAACCCGAAAACTGATTGCCGAACGGCTTGCAAAACAATGCGACTTTACGTTCATGAGCACCCCTGACGAGAAAAAGCTCGACGGGACGGAATTCCGTACCATCCTGCTTAAAGCCAGAAAGCATAAGCCGGCCATGCTGTTTATCGATCCTCTTGATGAATTGTTTCCCAAGGTCCAGCTTTCGAATTACGGTTATCATGGGGAAATTTACAACCAAAAGGTCATGGAGCTTTCCCAGGCCAATGAGGACAAGAATATCTGGTTTATTGGCGGTGCTGAAGACACCAACAAGATCGACCCCTTTATTGCCCGTCGATTTATCTCTATTCTGGATCTTTCCGAACTTGGACGTTCCCTCTTTTCAGAGCTGGAAGAATTTGCCTTGGGAAAGGTTCTGGAAGGGGTCTCACCCGACAAGATCGATTTTACTCCTTTTTCCGAACCCTCTGTCGCGGAGGAGACCCTCCTGGCCCCACCGGAGAATCACGAAACAAAGACTCTCATCCTGCTAATGGACTCTCCACCGGCAGAGGCCCTTCCCGGATTCCCCGGCAGGGCTGATACACAGGAGGAAATACGCTCTATTCTTGAGGCCGGCTCCTTCAATATCAAGAAAACGGGATCCGGGATCCTTGGAGCCTTCCTTTTTGCAGGACCCAGAGGAACAGGCAAGAGAGAGGCTGCTCACGCCATCTCAAAGTATCTAAACCCGTCGAAGGAAATCCTGATCGCCCGTGACATGGGACTCTACTCCGAACGGCTTTTTGCCAGCATGTTTTTGAAGCGCCCGTTGGGATCGACAAACTCCAGCCCACTTCCCGAAGGGATCGGGACCCTGCTTGGTCAGAACGGAGATTCCGTAATCTATCTGGATAATATTGAACAGGCCCATCCATCTGCGTGGGATTTTCTTCCCGATTTTCTGAAAGAAGGGGTTATTGATACCGGGGAGAAAATCCTGTCCGTCCCCCGCAGTATCCTGATTCTCAGTACCTCCCTTTTTTCCGGAGACGAAATGGAAAGTTTGAGCCGGGGGAACAGGCCAGAGGCCATTTTGGACAAACTTTCCGGCAAAAACAGGCGATTGGCCTTTCTCCCGGTCTTTGGGCGGGAGATTCTTGAAACCCTGGACCTGATCGTTCCGTTTCCGGCCTATACCGATCAGGACCTTGTGGATATGTCCAGAAGAGCGGTTTATGAAATTCTCGGCCGTTTCATACAAAGCCATTCCATGACGGGAACTCTTTACGTCGATCCTGAAATCCCGGCCTTTATCACCTATCAGATCGACTCGGAATCCATCACCTCAGTCGATCTGTCACGAAAGATTCAGAGCCTTATGCTTCCGATTCTCAGAAACCTCGAGATCCAGGCATCATCCATGAAGGACGAGCAATCATTGAAACTCTCCATTGTTGACAACCGCCTTGAGCTGACTGAAGTCCCCTCCCAGGAGGCCGATCATTCGGCCTTTTCTCAGACCGTCTCCGTTCCTTCCGGACCCGAAAGAGAATAAGAGGGCTTCCTTTTCAGGAAATAGCCCGCATAAGCCCCAAAGATCAACAGAATCCCCCACACAGAGATCCATTGCCCCGGATACAATCTTCCTGACCAAATGATGATCCCCGAAAAAATAGCAAATACAAAAATGAGAACACGACCATTCCAGCTAACCCCCACCAGACCCAATGCCAGAATGCTCGAGGCGAGCACTTCCATAGTGTTTGTGATGACCGTTTTCTCAAGAACAAAAAAGAGACTCACTCCGACACAGCCAGCCATCACATAGGAGAGGAGGTTCCCTCTTGGCTCCCCTGATTCGATCCAGAAGAGGGGAAACAGTCCCGACCCAGCACCGATTAAAGCATGCGCTGCAATCATCGAAAAAGGAATGGGGTCAATAACCGGACGCATCAGTATGGTCCCCAGAACATATCCCATGGCGGAAGACATCAAAAGAGCCAACCAGTAGAGAAAAACAGAGGTGCTGACACGAAAAGTCACCCCAGCGAGCAGTAGCCCTGCCATCACCATAAGGCCTCCGTCGGCGCAAAGCGAGGAACGCGGGTGGAGCAGGAAGCCCGTGACAAGAACCATTTCTCCGGCACAAACAAACATTCCACCAAGCCGAAAAGGAATGCACTGTCGATAATAGCGATCAAACAGAAGTGGCAGAAGACTCCCCAGAACAATCGCATGGATGGAGGCCAAAAGGGGAAACTCAAAAAGAGGGGTGGAAAGGGACGGGGATTTCATAAAATAGATTGTCACTGCAAATATTCCATTGCCCAGAGAAAATAATCTAAGAAACAGACGGAATATGTCATGACCGGTGATTGTCAAAAGATCATAAACCCCTTAGAATGAGAGCTTGTGACCTGCGAGAGTGGCGAAATGGCAGACGCACCAGACTTAGGATCTGGCGGGTAACCCCCGTGCGGGTTCAAGTCCCGCCTCTCGCACCACACTGACCCGTCCATTCGATTGAGCCTCCCGTGCCCCAACCTATGGAATCAATAGGAGGGATGTTCCAGTACATCGATTTCCCATGCTTCGAGATCGAAGGGGTGGGATTTCGTAATCCGGCAATCCACGATTTCCCCTGGCTTTCCCTGGCCAGAAAGCACCAGGACCTCTCCATCGATCCCGTCCGGGGCCATGCCTTTCGTTCTTCCCGACAGAATCATTTCGGACTGCTCCGATAATCCTTCAATCAAAACCGGAACAACCGATCCTTCAAGCGCCTTGTTTTTTTTCCGGGCAATCTCCGAACACAAGGCCATCAACTCTTTCCGGCGACGGCTTCTAATGCGGTGCGGAACCTGGTCGGGAAGGTCGTAGGAGGGCGTTCCTTCCTCCCTGGAAAAAGCAAATGCCCCCACATGATCAAAGCTGGCCCATTCAACAAAACGCAATAAGGATTCAAACTCCGCTTCAGTCTCTCCGGGAAATCCGACGATGAAGGTGGTCCGAAGAATTATCGAAGGGATTGCAGATCGAATCCTGTCAACCAGCCGTTTCATGAAATCGATACTTCCTGGGCGTTTCATGAGCCCCAGAATTCGCTCTTCGACGTGCTGAAGGGGAATATCCAAGTAGGGGAGAACCGAAGGGGAGTTTTTCATCGCGGTCAGAAGCCGTTCGGTGACTAGTGTGGGGTAGGCGTAGAGAAGACGAATCCATGGTATCTTTGCTTCTGCGTCCATTCTTTCAAGAAGCAGCGACAGTCCATCAGGCATCCCAAGGTCGTGGCCGTATCGGGTCAGATCCTGGGCAATGAGCGTTACTTCTTTCGTTCCATTGGATGCCAGATGCCGGGCTTCATTCAGAATATCCACGAGTGGCCGACTGACCTGCCCTCCTCTGGACAAGGGAATGGAACAGAACGTGCAAGGGTGGTCGCAACCTTCCGAGACCTTGACATAGGCCCGATGTGACGGGGTCAGTCTTGATCCTGCGAGAGGAAAGGTGATCAAAGGGGCCTTGCTGACGGGTTCACCCCCTCCCCCCACCTCATCGAGAATTTGTCCCAGGCGATCTTCTTCAAAAGTTGTGAGGGCCAAGTCGATCTCTGGGATCAGGGTCCCCATCTGGTCACGATAACGGGACACCAGACATCCAGCCCCGACAAGAAATCTCGCCTTTCCTTCTTCCTTGTAGCGCGTCAGTTCCAGGATCGTTTCTATAGACTCTTTCCGAGCGTCGGTGACAAAACTGCAGGTATTCACAAGGAGGATTTCGGCATTTTCAAGCTCGGAAACAACCGTATAACCTCTTCCCGAAAGGTCACTGATCATCCTCTCCGTATCCGATGAGTTTTTGGGACACCCGAGACTGACGATTCCGACTGTTTTATCATTCCACTTACCAGGTTTTTTCATAAAGAACCACCACTTCAGGAAACTCGTTCACATCCTGTTCAACATATGGGAAGACGGAACCCCGCGTGATATAATCAGGGCCAACTTTTGCAGACTCGATCCATTTTCTTGAAACACGAAGGGCAACAATGATCAAAAATATTCTTATCTTCGCCGTTATCCTGATCACAATCGCCGTGGCTTATTCCATGGGAAAGAAACAGGATACAAAGCAGGTCAATGATCTCAAGACACAAATCAATTCCATGCGGGACCAGTTGAACGTGCAGGGAAAGAACCTCGAATCATCCTATCACCGCCTCCATCGATCCCTCAATCTTCACTTGGCTGAAACAAGCATCGAAACGGCCATTAATGAAACACTCGACCAGAACTTCGGGCAGGCAAAAGAAGCAGTGGATTCAGCACAAAAATATCTGAAAGGAGCCCAGGGGAAATTCATCAGGCTATCCGACCTGACCCCGATCACCAAAGAATTAGACTCCGTCACTGAGAAGCTTGCCCATCTCGATAAGGGAGCAATTAAATCCTTGAATGACGCCGACCGTCAGGTTCGGGTACTCATCACGAAAAATTCAAGATAGGCGTCATGACCCTCCCCTAGCGCGCGCCCTTTATTCTTTTGAAAATCCCCTGGTATGGGATTTCAGGATTATTCATGACTATGATCTGAACAAGTTCCCATCCCTCTTCCCCGAGAAAATTCAATTGGTTTTCCACTTGCTCCCGACTCAAAGGCGCCACGCGATACTCCCAGGTCATTGCCATGGATCAGGACTCTTTTCCTGAACTGGATTTCGCTGGAGCCACAATTCTTCTGCGTTTGCTCGAAACTCTCCGGACGATTTTCTTTAGACGTCTCAATTCCGGATTTGATTTCTTCTCTTCGGCAGGAACTTCTGCCTTTTTTTTGGACAACATCTCTTTGGTCAGCGTCAATCTTTTTGTGAGTTTTTCTACCGTCGTGTCTGCCATTTGTAATTCCTCTCTTTAAATAGGTCAATTACGATTATTTAGTCCGTCTGGACAATGAAGGCGCTTCCCAGGACGGATTTGACTTCCCTCGCAAAAGATCGGGCCTTGTTCGGGTCATGAAATTTTCCCACCTGTACCCGGTAAACCTGATGATCGCGAAAGCGTTCCCGATGAATCTTGATATAGGAATAACGAGCAAGGTGCTGTTTGTAATTCAAAGCTTGAGAGTAAGTCGAAAACGAGGCAACCTGAACAGCATAACTGCCTGGATGAAGTCGAAATCTTCCTCCAGGAACAGATAGGACCGTCAGCCTTACGAGACCGGTTCCCGGACCGAGAATCTCAAGGGAATTTGCCGCCTCCCATGAGAGGTCGATAATCCGGCCCGAAACAAACGGGCCCCGGTCATTGATCAATACATCCACAGACTTATTGTTTGCCAGGTTTGTGACACGAACCCACGTCCCCAGCGGAAGTGTTCTATGGGCTGCGGTAAACCCATGCTTGCGGAAAATAGCCCCGCTTGCCGTTCTTTTCCCATAAAAGGTCGGACCATACCAAGAGGCCCGTCCAACCTCCGTGGTCCCAGGCTTTCCCTGAACTACGGAAAAATCTGGTTCTCCAAAATGGGCCGACGAAAAATCAGCCCCGTTCGTTCCCCAGGAAACTGGTCGACCAAAGTTGGCCGCACAAGCCCCTTGACTCAAGAGAACCCCGATCACCATCATCCTTGCCAGGCAAACGGACTTTGCTTTTATCTGCATGAATCCCAGTCTCCCCTGATTGCCCCCCTCTTCCCTGATTTCCACGGATATGTCGGAAATCGAGCCAGATATCCAGCACTCCTACAAGGGATAGAATCAACAGGAACATTGGTTGAAGGAGGACAAATATTCCAGCTATCACCCAAAACCAAGCTCCAAGATTCCTTTTTCGTATGTAGCTTAACAGAACTCCACTTCCTTGTCCCGCATACAGGGCCCCAAACAACATCAGAGCGTTGGTACTCCACAGTCGGATATTAAAGATTGGAACAAGCAAGAGACCAAGGGAGGCAATAAAACCAAAAACAAGAGGATCCGGCAATGTCCATCGCTCAATGCCAACAAATCCCTCACTCTTTCCATTTTTTTCCATAAAGCCGACACTTGTCGCCCACAAGATTATAGCGGTCATCAGCGCCAGACTTCCAAGGAGGCCCGGAAACAGACCGACAAGGGAGCGATAAAGCAGGGGTTCCAGAGCCAGGATCCGTGCTTGGTCGGATGGAGTCAACGTCGTCTTGGAGTTTTGTATGGCAGTGTTGATGACCGTTGTCACTGCATGGTGAACGGCTTGTTCAATGTCTGAAAGGAGGTGTCCGTGGGTCTTGGTATATATATAGAACCACAATCCTCCAGTGAAGAAAAGAATCTGAACCGAAGCTGTCAGGATCATGGGGAGAATCGGAGAACGTCTTTTCAGAAACTCGGCTGTCACCAAGGCGGGAAGGCCACACCAACCGATGTAGATCAGAACCTGAAGTCCAGGCAAAGGGCTATGGAGAAGCGATCCCAGAAGAAATATCAGCCCCCCCGCCGTTACCATTGACCCCGTCCCCAGGAGGACAGCAGGAAATCTCAACTGCGCCAGCACAATCGGAACGCCAGAAAACATCGCTACAAAGATTCCAATCCTCGGAAAGGAGAGCAGCGACAGATACATGGCTGAAGAAAACGAAACCGTCGATAAAAACGCCAAAACGGGGAAGGGTGTATTCAGCGTCAGCTTTCCTCTGAAAATGCGAGAAAGGCCACATTCCTTGCCTGTTTGATCGCCGTTGAGACTGCTCTCTGGTGATGAGAACATGTTCCAGTGAGTCTTCTTGGAAGAATTTTCCCCCGCTCTGTCAGAAACGAGTGGAGTGTTGTCTGGTCCTTGTAGTCAATGAGGATATGATCGGTACAGAACCGGCATACCTTTTTCCTCTGAAACGAGCGAGCCTGACCTGCCATTCAAGTTTCCTTTCTTAAGTCTCTCGAGAGCACTTCGTTGAGAGATTATTGATTTCCCATGATACCCTTCAAAAAGGGATATCGGAATCTGACTGCATCATGGATCCGTGTCCCGGATCGGGATAGGAATCCAGGCGATTTGATGAATCGGGGCTATTGCTTCCGGACCTTTTTGGAGGTCCGACAAAAGTGACGGTCTGAACGATCACCTCTATCTTTGATCGTTTCTGTCCTTCCTGTTCCCAACGATTCTGCTGCAACCGACCCTCGATAAGAATCGGCATCCCTTTGGAAAGATAATCCCTGACAAAATCCGCTTGCTTTCCAAATGCGACACAGTCGATGTAGCTTACATCGTCCTTTTCATCGTTTCCCTTCACCCTGTTGTTGATAGCCAGAGAGAAACTGCCAACGGACATTCCCCCTCCCGTAACCCTGATTTCGGGATCACGAGTCAGGTTGCCCATGAGGACGACCTTGTTGAAGCTGCTCAAATGGCTTCTCCTTCTCCAGCATCCATGGAGTCGCGGAAATGTTCGGTCCCGGATTCCGCCTCTGCAGGATGATCGGTTGTCGGAAGAACAAGAGATTTCCTCTTGACAATCATGCTTTTAAGAACACGCTCATCGAGTCGGGCAGTCCGGTCGACTTCCAGTTCATCAGAGGCATTCGGAAGGGCCAAATAAAGAATAACATAGTCGGCTTTTCGCTCTTTCTTGAGCTCGTATGCCATCCGTTTCTTGCCCAGGCGCTGTATCGCGTGAACCGTTCCTTTTTTATCCTCGACTATCTTCTGAAATTTCCCGATGACTGCTGCAGATTCTTCTTCGGTGAGACTGGATTTCAACAACAGGACACATTCATAAAAGTTCATTTGCAATCCCTTCGTAATCGTACCTACACATGGAAACGAAAGTAAACAACGTCTCCGTCCTGAATCACATACTCCTTGCCTTCCAGCCGGAGAAGACCCTTTTCTTTAATGATTTTCTCCGACTCATACCGGTCAAGATCCTCAAAGCGCATGACTTCTGCCCTGATGAAACCTCGTTCAATATCGGAATGGATTTCAGCGGCCGCCTTGGGCGCCGGGGTTCCATGCCGAACTGTCCAGGCTCGAACTTCATCCTCCCCCGCTGTCAGGAAAGTCACAAGGCCAAGCGAGCGATACCCTTCAAACACAAGACGGTCCAGGCCCGATCGGTCCAGACCAAGTTCCTGCAGAAAAATCATTCTCTCCGTTTTCGGCAATTCCGCTATTTCCGCTTCCCACTTGGCACAGATCGGGATAAGAACCCCGCCTCGGTCCGATACCGCTTTTTCCAGCATACGGACTCTCTGGGATGGGGCCTTCATGTCGGATTCAGAGACGTTGGCGACATAAAGAGCAGGCTTGTCGCTCAGAAGCCCCAGTCCCCGACGGAATGCCTCGAGGTGGGGATCACGGTGAACCATCCGCGCAGGCTCACCTCGCTCCAGCGACGCGACAAGAGAGAGGACCAGCGTTTTTTGCTCCGCAACTTCTTTTCCGCCCGTCTTCCATAGTTTCTCAAATTTTGGAAGACGGGCGGTCATGGAGGCAAGATCCGCCAACATTAACTCTGTTTCAATGACTTCAAGATCGGAAATCGGATTAATATCGCCATGGATGTGGGTGATTTCCCCATCTTCAAAGCCACGAAGGACATGAACGACCAGATCCACCGATCTGATATGGCCAAGAAACTGATTTCCGAGTCCTTCTCCCTGACTTGCCCCCTTGACCAATCCGGCGATATCGACAAATTCTATTGTTGTCGGCGTCACCTTCTTGGGTTTATAGAGTTCGGCCAGACGGTCAAGACGCCGATCAGGGACAGGGACCACCCCGGAGTGGGGGTCAATCGTGCAAAAAGGGTAATTTGCAACCGGCACAGATGAGGCCGTCAACGCATTAAAAAGCGTTGACTTCCCTACATTCGGCAATCCCACAATCCCGCATGCTACACCCACAAATCAATCCTCTATATCACTGGAATGGGCCAAGACCCACTTCTCAATCAGGGAATATCCAAAATCCATCAGTGCCGGCAAACGTTCCCGTTCCTCTTTTGAAAAGTGGGACAAAACATATTGACTCACATCCCCACCGATAACGAGCGGACGGCCAATCCCGATCTTGATCCTCGGAATATCCGTTGATCCGGCAGCCTTGATGATTGATTCGACCCCTTTTTGCCCTCCCGATCGTCCTTTTTCCCGAAACCGGACGACACCAAACGGGGTATCCAAATCATCCTGCAAGATCAGGCAGGTTCCTGGGTCTTGAACCCCTTTTTTCCGAAGCCATGGAATGACTCGACCACTCATGTTCATGTAGGTCAACGGAAAAACTAAAATCAGTTTTCTCCCCTTCCAGATACCTTCTCCAAAAACAAAGTCCCCCTGATTTCGATCAAGGGAAATCCCCATTCTTGCGGAGCAATATTCCAGAAGGGTCAATCCAGCATTATGACGGGTTTCCGCGTATTCGCGTCCAGGATTGCCTAGTCCCACAATAACAAGGGTCACACAATGCTCCCAAGAGAGACCGGGTCACCGGAAACGGTCTTAGCTACGACTCTGCCTTTGGCGGAATCACATGGATCAGAACCGCATCAGGCTCTTCCAAAACAGTGACCCCCGGGGGGAGAGCCAGATCTCTCACATGGAAAGTCTGGTTGATATCAAGATTGGATGCATCGACCTGAATATGGTCCGGCATCTGGAATGACAAACATTCAACATGAAGCACCCGGACAACAAAGTCGAGAACTCCTCCTGCCTTGACTCCTGAGGGAACAGACCCCACTACTTCAAGCGGAACGCGGTTTCGGACTTTCGCTTTTTCCGACACCTCAAAAAAGTCCAGATGCAAGATTTTTCCTGTAATAGGATCACGCTGAATTCCTCGAACAAGGGTCAAGGCAGTTCGCACAGATTGACCATCAACGATCTCAAGATCGAACAATCCGTTCCGACCTGCATGGGTATGCAAGGATTTCTCGACATCCTTGAGTGATGCGCTTAAAGATGTGGACTTACCTGCTCCATAAACAACCGCCGGAATATTTCCCGAACGCCTCAGTGTTCTGGCAACACCCTTTCCTGTATTCTCTCTTACGGAGACCTTCAACCTGCTATGCTCCAACTCAACCTCCTTGATTGTCCAAACCCAGCGCAAACGGGAAATCCGGCCAGAGCCCGATAAACTTCCCTCAACAAGAATCAGATAAAGAGAGAACTTACTGATTCGTCCTCATGAATTCTTCGAACGGCCTCTCCAAGCAGGGGAGCGATGGAATAGACCTTGATTTTCTTGCACACCTCGTCCTTGCCGGCAAGCGGGATCGAATTTGTCACAATCACCTCATCAATCACAGACTGGCTCAATCTTTCCAGCGCTTTCCCCGAAAGAACCGGATGCGTTGCCACAGCCAGCACGCGCTTGGCTCCGGCATTGATGGCCGCCTGAGCTCCCTGTGTGATAGTCCCCGCCGTATCGATCATATCATCCAGAATCACAGCCGTTTTTCCGGCAACATCCCCAATAATGTTCATGATCTGGGACTGGTTCGGACCCTCACGCCGTTTGTCTATAATCGCCAGTGGAGCCTGAAGCCTTTTGGCAAAGACACGCGTCCGCTCCACCCCACCCGCATCAGGAGAGAGCAGGACAATATTCTCATGCGCGAGTCGTCGCAACGGCTCGATCAAGACCGGAGTGCCATGCAGATGATCCACTGGAATATTAAAAAAACCCTGCAATTGCCCAGTATGGAGATCGAGCGTCAGGATTCTCGAGGCCCCCGCCGTCGTAATCAAATCGGCCACAAGCTTGGCAGTAATCGGCACTCTCGGCTGATCCTTCCGATCCTGCCTGGCATAGGCATAGTAGGGGATAACTGCCGTAATTCTTTGAGCAGAGGCCCGTTTCATGGCATCGATCATGACAAGAAGTTCCATGAGATGATCATTGACAGGATGAGAAAGCGACTGAATCAGGAAAACATCATGTCCCCGAACATTCTCGTCGATGCGAACACGGATCTCTCCGTCAGAAAATGCTGCCACGGTCGAAGAACCCAGCCCGGTTTTCAGGTAGGCAACCATCTCTTGCGCCAACGCAATATTGGCGTTTCCAGAAAAAATCTTGATTTCCCTCACGTCCGAAACCATGCCTCCCGTTTCATAATTTCCCACAAACTTCTTTGCAAGACAGAACCTATTTAACCGAAGAAAAACAAACCCAAGCCTTGACGAAGACCATCATCACAGTGAGATTGGCTGGGGCGCCAGGATTCGAACCTGGGAATGCGAGATCCAAAATCTCGTGACTTGCCGCTTGTCGACGCCCCAAATATTCTTTCTTTCCACCGGAACATCGTTTAGGCCGCTCTGCATCCCTGAGAAAATACATCCTCACCGGGAGACTACTTTTCTCCCCTTTCAGGAAAGGGCGATGTGACAAGGATCTGAAAAACGCCGGACCAGCATCCTAGGCGGTCGGCAATCTTTTTCTGCACGGATTGGGCCTCATCCCTGGAATCAAAGCGAGCGAAAATCGTTGGACCGGACCCCGTCATTCTAACGTTTCCCGGACAGATTTTCTCAAGAAATCGGAGCCCCTCACCTACTTGAGGACAAAGCCTGACAGCAGGTTCCTCAAGACTATTAACCAAAACCCCAGATTTCAAAAGACTATTAATTCTAGTGGAACGTTCATTCTCTGTCAATTCGAAGGGAGAGCCAATCTCAAATGTAGCCGGGTCCAACGATTGATAGACAGAACTGGTCGGAAGATGGACTTCCGGATTCCAGAGAACTATAAAACCTGGAGCAGGAGGGGGGAGAGGAACCAATCGGTCGCCCCGTCCAACCCCCATTGCCCGAGGAGATCCGAGAAAAAACGGAACATCCGACCCCAGCTCCTGGCAGAGCCTCAGAACCTCTTCCTGATTCAAAGGACAACCCATCATCCAGTTTGCCCCCCACAGGACAGTCGCAGCATTCGACGACCCACCCCCCAGTCCGGCTCCAATGGGGATTTTCTTTGTAAGGTCCACAGCAAATCCTCCGGAGATCCTGGCACTGGAAGATTTCCCGTGAACGGTTTTTATAAATCCGGACAATGCTCGCACAACCAGGTTGTCCCCGGGATTTCCGTCGATCGGTCTTCCAGAAATACGAAGGTGAATTCCCTGTTCCTTGACTTTTTCCATCATGATGTCGTCATAAAGGTCGATCATGATCATTTCTGTCAGCAGTTCGTGATATCCGTCCGGCCTTTTTCCCACAACCAAGAGGGACAGGTTGACCTTTGCCGGACTCCTCAGGTAAATCGTGTTAGTTTCTGGATTCACATTACAATCTCCATCTTTTCTGATACCGGAGCTCTTTCCGTTTTTGCCCATCTCAGGAATTCAGTCGCTGAGGACGGAACGGATACGGTTTCGTACCCCGTTTCCTCCTCGATTCCCTCCAAGGTTCCATCGTCAATCAAAATATCGGAATCATCCTTTAGGCAAATGTCCGGAACACAGAGGATCGCATGTCTCGGAAGTTTGGCTTTCCTGATGGTCGAGATTATATCCCGAGCAGCCATCAGACCTGCGACTGTAACGGAATGACCGAAGTAGTCGTTTGGGACTTTCAATACGATCAAGTCCCTTCCCGGTAACTGCAAGGAGTTCTCACGCAATTCAACGAGTTTTTCAAGATACGGAGCAAAAGCCATTCCGGTCACAAGCACCAATGGCCTTTCAATCTTTCCTTTCAGGGAACGAAGAGATCTTTTCCATTGTCGCTGGAACAGAGGGACCAATCCCACCCCATTGCCCAGTTGAGGTAGCGATCCATATCGGGAAATCCCAGGAAATGGCTTGTCGGCAATCACATACCATTCGTCTGCCGGATAAACAAACGTATCATTGACCCTCTCAAAGGACGCTTTTTGAAGGCGGGAAATATTTTTCAACATTTCTTTTGCAAAGTTCTGATTGATCAGGGGAAGATCCGGAAGAGACCGTCGATGGGAGGTGAGTCCGACAGGAACTATCGCCAGAGATTCCACCCCGGGATACAATGACATCAGGTCCTCCCAGGACTTGTCCAGCACCTCTCCGTCATTGACTTCAGGAGTCAATACGATCTGGGTATGCAATGTGATCCCACCGTCGATCAAGCGTTTCAACAACGGAAGAATATCCGGAGCTTTCTCGTTTTTAAGAATTTTCCTTCGAAGATCAAGCGGAGTGGCATGGACTGAGATATAAAGTGGCGACAGTTTCTGATCAAGAATTCTCAGGTAATCCTTCTCGGACAGATTGGTCAGGGTAATAAAATTCCCGTAGAGAAAGCTGTATCGATAGTCTTCATCACGAATATAGAGTGATTTCCTTGCTCCGGCTGGCATCTGGTCGACAAAGCAGAACTCGCAATCATTCGGACATCGCTTGATGGGAGGAGGATCCACCGCTATCCCGAGGGATTCATCCGGATCCTTTTCCAGGATAACCTGAATGACCTCTTCCCCCGATCGATATTCGATCAGAATCTCAGACTCAGCCTGATAAAACTCGAGGTCGATAAGATCCCTGAGCGGAAACCCGTTCAGGGCGAGAAGGCGATCTCCCTTTCTTATACCTGCATCCCACCCCGGGCTGTCCTCAATGACTGCCTGGATCAAAAGCCCGTTTAAAACTCCGGACCGGTCTCCGTTTTCACTCATCGTCTTGATATCCATTTTTTTCCTTATGCACCCATGATAGGCCCCTAAAGATATAATATCCCCCTGAAACAAGAGAAAAAACAACAGCAGATACCTGAAAGGGCTCCAGAATGTCTGGAATTCGAAATCCTGCCCCCTTCATCATGACCACCCCCAGGTACAGTATCTGGAGCATCGTAGTGATCTTTCCCAAAAAATGCGGATCAATCGGGATCGGGCTATCCAAAAGCTTGAGGAGTATGACTCCCGAAACAAGCAAAAGATCTCTCGTCACAAAGACGATCACAATCCACTTCGGGATAAAACCAAACCACCCAAGACACAGCGCCGAGGAGGAGAGAAATACCTTGTCTGCCACAGGATCCAGTGTTTTCCCGAGATCGCTCATCTGGTTGAGCATCCTTGCCAGAATACCATCCAGGCCATCGGTCATCCCGCCGATAAAAAAAACCCAGAATGCCCAGGCCATGCTTCGATATGCCACAAGCCCGAACAATATCGGAGCCAGGAGAATCCTGATCATAGAGAGAATATTCGGAACGGTCACCGGGTTTCGTCCATCCTCTCAGTATCCTTTTTGCTCAAGGTATGTCACCTGATCCCTGATCCACTGGGACCGTACCCCTTTTGCAAGAGCCTCCCTTCCAACCCGGACTTCTTTGATGGGATTATTTTCCGCTCCCAACGCCGTCATCCAGTCCCGGTACAATTCCTTGGACTCGATCCCTCGACCGATCAGTGCCTCCACCGTTGTAGCGGCCTTTTTCCATTCACCCTGCTGAAAATATCGTGTCAACACGGCATGGGCTAGAAAAGAAGACGGCTCTGGAGAATCGGCCCAGTCTTTCGGGATTTGGTCCTGAAACCATCGATCGGCTTTTTCCCCCTGTCCCATCCCAACAAGAATCGCATAGGTTTCGATGACAAAATGGGGATGAGCAGGCATTGGAGGGTTTTTTAGCTCGAACTGGCGAATGAGTTTCAAGGCTTTTTGAAACTCTCCCTCATTTATATGATCTCGGATCAGATACCGCCAGAACTCACGATCATTCGGATAGACTTCGAGACCCTTGAAAAGAATGTTCCGCGCCTCGTTTCGCTCCCCTCGACTCTTGGCATTCTCAGCCATCTTAACAATGAGGTTCTTCGAGGCCATGCCCTTCCTGACGGCCATTTTTCCAACTCTTTTTGCCATTTCGGGTTTGCCAGTACTCTCTTCGAGACTATACAATGTATAATAGAAGTCTTTAGACAATTGATTATTGGAAGGATCCGAATATACTCTTTCCCCTAGCTGGAGAGCCTGGTCGATCTCTCCTGCGGCAATCATTCCCCTAAGATGGGAGTCGGGCTCATTGCCCTGGGAGGAGGACTCTCGCCTTCTGGATGACAGAATTTGGGCGATCATCCTGTCGATTCCTTGTTGAAGGATTTTTTCGAATGAGGACTGGACGGCGTCGAGCGGAAACGACACTGTCACTGTGGCTTGAGGAAAAAGGGGATCCACAGACCACCGGGTTATTCTCAGGATACCTTCCGGCCTGGGAGAATCATCATTCTTCTGAAAATTGGCGGTAAGAACAAAAGAGTTTTTCCAGGCTTTGGCCGCTTCAACATAACAAGGAAGCGTCCGACATACCGATGCGACCTGACCTCCCATGAATTCCTCAAGTTTTCTGGACAGAAGGTGACCATAGATGACCTGTCCCCCTTCCTGACGTTCATTGTAACTGTCTCCCAGATAGAGGGTCAGGGAGGATGTATTGCTGACGAGACCATCGGGATTCTGAATGGGCATCAGGAGCCCCCGCTGGCCAACAAATGGATGAAGATGGCCAGAATGGGAGCACCCGCCAAGGATTAGGGCGAGCCCAGCAAAGATCAACACAATTCGTGAGCGCGTTGGCTGAAGGCTGATATTTTTCACGTTTTTAAACTGGGAAGGACTGTTTCCTTGAAACTTAAAATCAATTACACCCTCGTTCTTATCGCAACCATACTGATCATTATATTTGTTTCGATCGGAAACAGGATTGTCACAAGCATGTTCTATCTGAAAGGGTTTCATCTCGTCGACAACAATTACGATGTCATTCTTCCCTCCCAAACCATCAACGGCATCACGTTCACCCTGAGCTTTATTCCGAAAGGCTCCCCCTACTACAACTCCCTTTTGAGCGCAGAGTTCAATACTTTTTTAGTCACCATCAAAAACAACGGATCGAGTTACCTTGACTACGATCCAATGGATTTTTTTCTCGAAAAAGGGCCTAAGCAGGTTGAACGGGCTATGAGCGTTGATGAGGTTCAGGATGCCGTATCCAATGGATTTCTCGGTTCGGCCAAGCCGATCCGGATTGCAAGAAAACTTGTCCGGATGACATATATTCCACCAGCGAGACTATTCCCGGGATATGAAAGGAAGGGGATCCTGATTTTCCCGAGATTTGTGAACAGCCCCTCCCGTTTCGTGGTGAAATTTGCTCACATGACATCCAACACGCAACCTTTTGGGGATGTTCTCTTCATCCTGCAACGACCGAACCAGACAGACAGAAAACCACAAACAAAAAACTCCCCCCCCTCACCGGTGAAAAAATCAGGCTGAGAGGGATCCTCGTCCGTTTTCCGAAACGGGCGAGTCTTTCTTTCTATCCCCCCAGATAAGAGTGGGCGGTTCGCGATCATTGATAGTCGCTTCAGAAATCAGAACTTCTGCAAGATTCTGTAGGGAGGGGATCTCATACATGAGGTCCAGCATCACCTCTTCAAGTATGGACCGAAGTCCTCTCGCCCCCGTTTTCTGGGTATAGGCCTTGTGGGCAACGGCCTTGAGCGCCCCTTCCGTAAATTTCAGCTTGACCTTTTCAATGGCAAAGAGCTTCTCAAACTGTTTCACCAAGGCATTCTTTGGTTCGGTCAAGATTTGCAGAAAGGCCGATTCGTCAAGTTCTTCGAGAATTGCCATGACAGGGAAACGGCCAATAAACTCGGGAATGATCCCGTACTTAAGAAGATCATCCGGACGGGCTTCCAGCAAAAGCTTCCCTGAGAGTGTCCTATCCTGAAGAGGCGTGACATCCGCCCCAAATCCCATGGTCTTTCGCGACAATCTTTGGGAAATGATCGAATCGAGCCCCACAAAGGCTCCCCCGCAGATAAAGAGGATATTGGTCGTGTCAACCTGAATGAACTCCTGATGCGGATGCTTTCGACCACCTTGGGGAGGCACATTTGCCACAGTCCCTTCAACCAACTTCAACAGGGCCTGCTGGACCCCTTCCCCGGAGACATCCCGGGTAATGGAGGGGTTTTCGGATTTCCGGCTGATTTTATCAATCTCATCGATATAGATGATCCCCCATTCGGCTTTCTCTACATCATAATCAGCCGCCTGAAGGAGTTTCAGGATGATATTTTCGACATCCTCTCCAACGTATCCGGCTTCCGTAAGAGTTGTGGCATCGGCAATGGCAAATGGCACATCCAGAATCCGAGCCAATGTTTGGGCAAGAAGGGTTTTACCGGTCCCAGTAGGACCAAGCATGATGATGTTTCCCTTCTGAAGCTCCACATCCTCGGCAATCTTGTTGGCACGTGCCCGCTTGTAGTGATTGTAAACGGCTACTGAGAGGATCTTTTTCGCCCGACTTTGGCCGATGATGTATTGATCCAGGGCCTTTTTGATCTCTGCCGGCTTCATCAAGTTGGGAGCGGAAACCTTTTCCGTTTCGTCTTCCCACGATTCCGAGATAATTGCCGAACACTGCTCGATACATTCATCGCAAATATAGACTCCGGGACCGGAAATCAGTCTTCTGACATCCTCTCTGCTCTTCCCACAAAAAGAGCAGGCAACTCCGCCGTCATTGTTATTATTCTTGTCTTTTCGATCTTTAGCGGCCATGTTTTACCTCATCTTCCTATGACTGAACTACTTGGACGGAGCCTTGGTCTCTACCCGATGAGCCGTTATGACCGAATCGATGAGGCCATATTCCTTTGCTTCACTGGAGGACATGAAGTAGTCCCGGTCGGTATCCTGGGCAATCTTTTCAATGGGCTGACCGCAGTGATCGGCCATCATTTTATTCAGATGACCTTTGAGCTTCAGGATTTCCCGGGCATGGATCTCGATATCTGTCGCCTGCCCCTGAAAACCTCCCATTGGCTGGTGAATCATGATGCGGGCATTGGGAAGGGCAAAGCGCTTTCCCTTGCTTCCCGCCGAGAGCAGAAATGCCCCCATACTCGCCGCCTGGCCGATACAGATCGTGGAAACATCAGGCTTTATAAACTTGATCGTATCGTAAATAGCAAGACCGGCGGTAACAAGTCCCCCCGGAGAATTAATATATAAATTGATATCTTTGGCCGAATCCTCCGACTCGAGAAAGAGCATCTGAGCAATCACGAGGTTCGCAACATTGTCGTCAATCGGTGTTCCAAGGATAATGATTCTGTCACGAAGAAGTCTGGAGTAAATATCGTAAGCCCTTTCACCCCGGCTCGTCTGTTCTACAACCATCGGTATCAGCATAATCGAGAATCCTTTTCAGATTTTAATGATGAACGATCATCAATGTGTGTGACCGGCATGGTCGTGGTCTGAATGGTCATGACCTTCGTGGGAATGATCATGCACAACGGGAATGATCCCGAAATCTTTCCACCCCAGACGGTCCAGAACACCGTCGGGCCCAAAAAACTCATCTGATCCGGAGAATGTGGAACGTCTCAAGACAATCTCCTCGGTCAACCTCCGGCGCGCAGACAGGAATGCTTGCTCGATGTATTCCCGTCGACGGGTTTCGTCCTTGTCGGGGCTTCCTCCCTGCCTTACCAGCGTGAGATATTCATGCTCAACCCTTTTCATGTCAGGCTGAACGGCCATCTTTTTTGCAAGCCCATCAAGCATAAACCACCAAAGCGTCTCTTTCTTGACTTTTTCCCTGTCGAGATCGTTTTCCGAAACACCCGAGGCAACCATCCGGTCACACTCAAGCCCGATTCTTCGCTCTGGCACAGGTATCGCGTTTCTGGACAGAATCTCGAGCACAAGTTCATCCATCTTGCGGGTCAGCACTTCCGAAACCTTCTTTTCAAGAAGCCGCTTTTCAATCAGGGACTCAAGCGTCACTCCCTCCGAAGGAGCGGTGGCAGCGGCATTCCCGTTTTCGGGAGCGGACAGCATCTTTAGAAGCTCTTCAGAGGTTGCCGGCTCCAGGCGTTTGATGCTTTCAACAGTCATCGTGGAATCCAGAACCTCGACACGCTGTTTTGCCTGATTCTTCCTTCCGGGAATATTAAATGGCAACCGTTCCGAGAAAGATTCCCCGACCTTTCTTCCGGTAAGAGCCCTTGTCAGGGCCTCAGGATGGGTTGGATCCCCCACGGTGACAGTCTGACGGTTCTCGTAAGGCAATCCTGTGTCCGGATGGGTGAAGGAAAAAGAAAAGGAAACTAGATCCCCTTCTTCGATAGCCACGTCGGAAGGAAGATCCGTCTTGAACTGGGTACCTGCCCTTTTTGACAGGAACTCGATCTCATTGGATATCTCCTCCTTCGAAATTGTCGGAACAGACTCAGGAGAGAGGGAGATTCCTTCATAAACACAATCTGCGGGAAGATCAAAAACCTCGATGATTCCCTGAACCTCCATGCCGGAACTTTCATGATCGCGCAAAAGGGAAAATGGCTCGGGATCCAGATAAACAACCGTCCCGGAACCCTCGTTCACAAGGGCATCGATTACATTTTGACGCACTTCTTCCGTAACGCTCTGGTAAATGGAGGAAAGATACGGGGCACGAGAACGAATGTATGTAGCAGGAACATGGCCTACCCGATACCCCGGAATCTTCAGATCTTTTATTGCCGACCGAATTTCCTTGTCAACCCTTGAGCGAATCTCTTCGTCAGAGAAGACCACCCGAAATTTCCGTTGTGCCCCTTCCAGGGGCTCAAGCAGGACATCCATCAGTAATCGTTTCCTTCCTCGACTTTAGTGTTTTTTCCGGTCTATTGTCACTCCGGCTTATTCCAGATATTCCCTGTCCAAAGAATACATTCTTTTTATTGTAATTGAATGATTCATCCAAGAAAAGAGGCGGTTACCAATATCTGAAGATTCATCGGCCCCTCGCGGGGAAAGAGTCGTATTTAATACCGGGTTGATCCACATGGATCCTGACTCAAGGGTCGCGAGGCACTTGAAAGTTAGGTGCCTCTTTTGCATACTCTCACTTGACCGAGCGCGACACCTTCCGTCCAGCCCGACCCTTAATCGGCCAATGGGCAGGAACGAAAC
Organism: Nitrospirota bacterium; assembly: GCA_035873205.1. Lineage (GTDB taxonomy): Bacteria > Nitrospirota > Leptospirillia > Leptospirillales > Leptospirillaceae > UBA4572. The sequence goes on along the minus strand of JAYWMN010000053.1, from coordinate 64,100 downwards.
GGGTTCCTCTCGATCCTGCGGCCGGGCGAACGGTGAAGCCTTTCGGCCACGCGGAAAGATCCCTGAGCCATTCAAAGGAGCTCGACGCGTGCCGATCGACTAACCGGGCCGTCCCGCATTCCCTGGAAACACAGTCATCCGATTTGGCAGGCGGAACAAGCCTTAAGGAAGAACCTGTACCGATTCTGGAAATCGGATAAGCAAAGAACAGTAAAGTGACCGGACATCCGACCGGCATGACAAATATCTGGAAAATTCTCTTCGGAGCCAGAGCGGTCGCACCGGATTCTTTTATCATGAATGTCGGGGTAACCCATTATCCGATTCGGGACGAATTTCCGGCCCTTCGACCTATTATGAATGAGGTATCCCATTGGTAGATCTCCGTGTCTTCGCTTGATGTCGATGCCCTCGTCGTAGGGGGAGGAATTGCCGGACTAGCCTGCGCGTCCCATTTAAAACGCCATGGACTGAACATCCGTCTGTTCGAACGTCACGACCATCTCGGAGGAGTCATCAGATCGCTCCGTGAGGGTGGTTACCTGATCGAAACCGGACCAAACAGCCTCTACCTTCGTCCGGAGGATCCACTGCTTGAATATCTCTCCTTCCTGTCCATTGCCGACCAGGCGAAATCTGCCGGAGAGGCAGGCAAGAAAAGGTTCGTCCTCCAGAATGGAAAACCCGTTCCCTTTCCCATGTCCATCAAGGAAGGGTTGACCACACCGCTCCTTTCCCTGAAAGGGAAGATTCGGCTTCTGGGAGAGCTCTGGGTACAACCGCTCGAAGACGCCCCGGATGAAGAAAGCGTCTCCGAGTTTGTAACCAGAAGATTTGGGCCGGAATTCCTCAATTATTTCATCGACCCGTTCGTCAAGGGCGTCTATGCTTCGAAGCCCGATTTGCTCTCGATGTCGGCGACATTTCCTCGCTTAGCGGCCATGGAAGATCGCTACGGGTCCATAATAAAAGGGGGATTCGCTCTCAAACGGGGGGCCTCCTCTCCACAGAATTCTCTAACCAAAACCATTTTTTCCTTTCCGGGAGGGATGGGCTTTATTCCGAAATCACTTGCCGCCTATCTCGACACCGATGCCGGAACAAACGCGGAGGTTATCGGGTTCACCAAAACGGACAGCGGATATCTTGTCTCTCTTCTTTTTGAAGAAGAAATGTACTACATCAAAGCCAGACATCTTGTGCTGGCAACCAGTGCATCGCATTCCGCAGAAATGTTGTCCGATCTTTCGCCGGAGGCAAGCAGGGCTCTGTCCGAAATTCCCTATGCTCCTGTTGCCGTTGTCTATATGGGATTCCATCGAAAAAACGTCTCACATCCACTGGACGGCTTCGGTCTTCTGGTCCCGGAATTGGAAAAAAGGAAAATCCTCGGTATCCTCTTTTCATCCTCCCTTTTCCCTGAAAGAGCCCCAGAGGATCACGTCCTTCTGACCGTTTTCGTCGGGGGAATGCAGAATCCAAAGCTGGCCTTCAGCTTCGACGAGGATCTTCTGGAAATTGTCCAGGAGGAAGTCCGTTCGATTCTTGGGACATCGGGGTTACCTGATTTTCTGAGAATCCAAAGATGGGAAGAGGCCATTCCCCAGTATACAAAAGGCCATCTTGAAAGGATCGAGCGGATCCGTCAAGCGTTGCCTGACAACCTGCATTTGGCCGGATCATTTCTGGAGGGGGTGTCTGTCGCCCAGACTTTTACGTCTGGTATCGATGCCGCAAAAGAAATTCTTCACTATCCCCCCCCCTGATCTCAGAATCCAGACTATGAGGGGACCCCGGCAATGCGGTGGAACGTTCCCGTTTCAAGACACAGTGCCGACAGAACACCAGTTCGATACGCTCCCGTATCGACCAGGGCAATAGAGTCCGACCAGAAGCCCGCTTTTCGGACAATCGTATGCCCTGAGACAACGAGACGCCCATCCCAGGAAGGGAAGAGGTCTGGAGGGCGTAGCTCCAGGCATTCATGGGAAAGTCCGGAAGAAAAGCGACGTGTCGGACATAGGGCAAGATCGCCAAATCGGGATCCGGGTACCGGAGGAAGACTGGCATGAACCACGATGGCCGTCTGAGAGGACCAGGCGAGAGGCCAGGATGAGAGCCATTCCTGCAGTTCCCTCCCCAAGGAACGCCCAAGCATTTCAAAAGCCCTGAGAGTCGCCTCCCCCCCAAAGGATGGATCGGTGTAATATGGAAGAATTTCCCCTGCCTGAAACCTTAGAAAGGTTTCCTCATGATTTCCGAGGACAGGAAGGAACCAGCCTTCCCTGAAGCCTTCATAAAGAAAGAGCAGCAATTCCCCGACATCGGCCCCCCGGTCAATCACATCCCCGGACGCAATCAGCCTGTCCTGGGTTCTGTCGAAGGAAACGGATGCCATCAGGTCCTGAAGCAGGGAGATCTGCCCATGGAGATCTCCCACCACGTAGGTTGACATTACCCGATCATCAGCGAGGTATCATCCGGCTGGAAGAAGGCTTGAAATAGAGCGGATCGTATTTTTTATCGAAGAGGTCGCATCCCCCACTGCCGACGGCTCGAATCCGCAATGAACCATGCAATCACGGCATTTCGGATGTCCAGAGGAAGGACCGTATTTCGACCAGTCTGTCTCTTCGATCAGTTCCGCATAGGACTCCGCGTACCCTTCATTCAAGAGGTAGCAAGGACGCTGCCACCCAAGAACAGAATAGTTGGGACTCCCCCAGGGTGTGCAATCATAATCTTTCTCTCCGGCAAGAAAATCCAGATAGAAGGGGCTGTGATTAAAGTTCCATCCCTTTCCGCCGCGATCCTCAAGAATCATCCTGAACAGATTCTTCGTCCGGTCCCGCTTGAGGAAATGCTCCTGATCCGGAGCCCAGTCATAGGAGTACCCGGGGGAGATCATCATTCCATTGACTCCCAGAGTTTTTACAAAATCGAAAAACCTTCGGATCTCTTCCGGATCCTCCCCTTCAAAAACCGTTGTATTGGTTGTCACCCGAAACCCTTTTTTTATTGCGGTTCCGATGGCCCTGACCGCGATGTCAAAGACTCCATCCCGACAGACCAGGCGATCATGTGTTTCCCTCAGTCCGTCGAGATGGACACTGAAAGTCAGATAAGGGGAGGGCTTGAACCGATCCAGATATTTTTCCAGCAATAGACCATTGGTACACAGGTATACAAATTTTTTCCGGGCAATCATCCCCTCTACGATTTCTCCGATTTCCGGATGGATCAAAGGTTCTCCCCCAGCAACCGTTATGACGGGAGCCCCGCATTCATCGGCGGCATGAAAACACTCTGCGGGCGTCAGCCTCTTCTTGAGGATCTCTTCCGGATACTGAATCTTCCCGCAACCGGCACATTCGAGATTGCAGCGGAACAGAGGCTCAAGCATCAAGACCAAAGGGTATTTTTTTTCTTTATTCCAGCGTTTCTGCATGACATATGAGCCGACCTTCAAGGCCTGCTGAACAGGAATCGACATGGGAATTTGCGCCTTTCATTCGTTTTGGCAGCGGTCTTCTGCCCCAAGAATACACCATGGAAGAATTGGTGCTACAATACCACTCTAAGATGATAGAAGCCATTCCGGACTCATGTCAAGGAATCCGGAGCACGGGAAGAGCCTTCCGGAACCGCCAGATCCAATACTTCACCCAGCCATCTGAACTCTGCAATCACTCCGTCAAACACTCTGGGAAGGGGGTCTCGATGATTCTTGCAGGTGACATCGGCGGAACAAAAACACTGTTAGGACTTTATGAAGGAGGAAATCCGCGGGATCAAAGAAATTCTCGTCCTCTTCGGGTCCTTGAAAAAAGCTACCCATCACGCCGGTATCCAACTTTTGATCTTGTCCTAGAGGAGTTCCTCTCAGAGGCGAAGAGCACGCTTTCCGACTCACTTACAATTACTTTTGCATCATTTGGAGTTGCCGGGCCCGTTGTCCATGGCCGGTGCGAAACGACAAATCTGCCATGGGTTCTTGATACGGACAGCCTCTCCACCCTTCTCTCCATTGACCGCTCCCGGGTCTTCCTGATAAATGATCTGGCGGCCATCGCCTGGGGGACAATGTTCTCTTCGGAAAAAAACCTGATCGTTCTCAACGAAGGGGTTCCGGACAAGCAGGGCAATCAGGTTATCGTCGCCCCGGGCACAGGGCTCGGAGAATCAATTATCGCCTATCCCACCTCTGGCCCTATCGTCATCTCGACGGAAGGGGGCCATTCCGACTGGGCTCCTGGAAATCCTGATGATTTCCCTCTTTTTTCCTATCTATGGGCCAGATACGGACATGTCAGCATAGAGCGTCTTGTCTCGGGACAAGGCCTGGCAAACCTTTACAGGTTCTATACAAGGAACCTCGAACAATCAAACCTTCCTCTTGACCCCCTGCTTTCGGACGAAATGATCCCGGCTGCTCTCACCCATGCGGCGATGACACTCAAAAACCCTCTCTGCACCCGTATTCTCGATTATTTCTGCTCCCTGTTGGGTCAGGAAGCCGGAAACATGGTCCTCAAATCGCTGGCGACGGGCGGGGTTTTTCTGGCGGGGGGGATTCCGGAAAAGATCCTCCCCTTCCTGTTAAACTCGTCCTTCATGGAACATTTTACCAACAAGGGGCGCTACACAAAGTTGCTCGAGAATATCCCTGTTCGGATCGTGAACGATCCGGAGATCGGCATACTTGGAGCCTGGGCTTACGCTACCAGCCATCAGTAACCACCTGGAGGTATGTCATGGAAATTGATCCCGCCCATACCGGAACCCCCGATATTGTCCGAGTTCTTGTCTTCTCCTCTCTTGAATCATGGACAAGCAGGGGTTCGGAAATCCTGCTGTCACGCTTCGACAAGGTTCTGAAAGAACATGGCCGTGCCCTTGTCGCGCTTTCCGGCGGAGTAACTCCCGCTCCCCTTTACCGGAATATAGGCCAGTCCCTTCGTTCATGGCCCGCCATAAAAAAGAACCAACTTCAATGGTTTTTTTCTGACGAACGTGCCGTAGGTCCGGATGACCCTCAAAGCAACTACAAAATGGCGATGGATTCCCTTTTCAGTCTGGGACAGATTTCTGGCAAGACGATCCACCGGATGCGGGGAGAGACTCCTCATCTGGATCGGGAAGCCCTCCGATACGAGAAAAGTCTGAACGAGGCCTGGGGAAGTTCGGGGCCGCATGGTCCATCCCTCGATATCGCGCTCCTTGGTCTGGGAGGGGACGGACATACCGCAAGCCTATTTCCCGGATCATCCCCGGAGGACGACCATCACCGCCTTTGCTTGCCCGTTCCTGAGTCACAAGACCGAGTTGCCAGAATTTCCCTCTCCTACAGGGCTCTAGCACTTGCGAAAACCAGAATTTTTCTTGTGACGGGAAAGGGGAAAAGGGACATTCTTTCAAAGGTGTTGAACCCTGAAGGCTCGCTTCCCTCCCAGTGGGTCATCAGAGAAGCAACAGACCGATCCCTTCCTTCGGAATTCTGGATCGATAAGGAAGCCTGCCCTCCCGGTATCGAAAAGTCGACAGACCTCCATTTTCTCGACTGACCCCGAACCGCTCCAACCCAGTAAATACAAGAGTGGGCCGTAAAAAAAGATACCCCTTGTCGTGTCCGGTAAAAAATGCCGGTGTCGAAACCGACTGTCGATCCACCCGAAGGGGGAAACGAAATGGCCTCGTGATGAGATGGGGGGAGTTCTTCCGTTCGATCCCGACGGGCCGATCAGCGAGACGGTGCAGCCCCTGAACAAGACCGACAATGCTTTTCGGTCTCTCGATCTGAAATAAAGCTTCGGATTTTTTTCGTGACTAAAGACGGAGGCTCCTCACTGCGGACTTCACTGCAAGGTTCTGCCCACCAAACGGAACTCCATCGAGGAAGCGCAAACCGCGACAACCAGCGAGGGAGACCTCTGAAACCCGGAACAGGGACATGAAGACCGACTCTGGACTTGGTCAAAAATATATCCAGACCGCTCTTTACAACCCCTTCAGAGGGTTGTCCACAAATATTTTTGGTTTTTGGTTCCGTCTGATACCTTGCCCTGCCTGAGGACAATGAAGTAGAATTAATAGATACATTTGCGCGGCAATCTCGCGTTGTCGCGACAAAATCGAGTGAGAATGAGGAGTTTCTGTTTATGACAGCACCGAAGCAGAATACGGTCCCCGAGGATAGTTCCTCAAAGAATCCCCCTGAGTCGGCCAAGCCGGTATCCGGTCCATCGACCCCCAAGTTTTCTGATTCAGAATATGATGAGCTTTACAGTCCATCCCGCCCCAAGGAAGAGCAAGGCTTCAGTCCTGTCACGATCGCGATCTACATCGTCGTCGGACTCCTGCTCGTTGCGGGAATCGGTGGCTCCATCATAGGGCTCAAAACCGGCCCGCTGGGACGCCCTCACAAGATCGTCTCTTCACGAAGCATCAGTACCCGAACGACCTACAAGACGCTGGAAGGTTCAGGATGGACCCTGAACATGTCCATGCTGCTTTCTCCTTCCGTCGCCTACATGCAGTATGATCTTGCCGGAACAACCCCGATCAAGATCCAGCTTCTGGGCGTCCACTACAAGATCGGGAACGGATCGGAGATTCCCTTGAAGCTTCCTCCCGCCTACCTCATGTTCGAGCCCTTGAAACCGAAAGAAAAGGCATCGAGGGCTTTTTGGCTTGGAGGATCCCCCGTCGACGCCATCACACTCGAGATGCGCATTGATGACGGTCATGGGATACGGAGCGAATCACTCACTTTCAACTGATTTTGTCGCGCGCTCAAACCGCAAGAGTCCCTCTGAAGCCTCTAGCTCTCTGATACCAATCAGCTTGACACGACTGCCTTCTCCCCGAAGGATTGATATCATTGAAACAGGAATTTCCAGGACTCTTGAGAGAGCTTTGAGGACGCCTCTGTTGGCCAATCCTTCCCTGGCCGGTTCCCGGACACCCAGCACCCACCCGAAGTCATCCATTTTCAGGAAGGACCGGGATTGCCCGGGCTTCACACGGATTTCAACCCTCCAGACCTCCTCCCCTCCCGGGATGGACCCGGGAAGGGAGGAGGTCTTGTTCTTACGAGCTGGATTTTTCCTGGTCATCTTCAGGCCCGGCGATCTCCTGTGATAGTTTGGCCCAACGATCCAGCGACTCCTTCAAAGACAGAAACTCTCCTCTTACCCGGCCAATCCGCAATTCCAATTCATGACGAGTCCTGGCTCTCTCTTCTTCCTCCATGCGCCATTTCTCACGAGCCTGACGAAGAAGCTCCTCTGCTTCCTGGTTAGCTTTCCGGACCATTTCATCCACTGTTCCTTGTGCTTCCCTGATGAGCTGGTCTGCTTCCTTCCTGGCCAGGGATTTCCATTCTTCAACAGTCGACTGTGCCGCCACCAGGGTTGAGGAAAGCACCTCTTCCCGCTTCCGTATCTCGTCCCGGTCGGCGCCGATTTCGTTGACCCGGCGATCCAGCTCCTGATAGGCCTCAACAAGTTGCTGGGTTTCAAAGAGAAGCGATTCGACAAACTCATCGACCTCTTTTGTCGCATACCCCCGGATCGTCTTCGAAAACTCATGCCCTCTCAAGTTGTTCAGCTTGGTATGGTCAATCATGCCACCTCCTATCGACTCTCTGTATATTTACAATCGGGCTTCGGGAGGAAGAGGTAGCCTCTCTCCCGACCCGGGCCCATCAGGATTCAGGCGCCTGGTCAATAGATAAAATGCTCGATCACCTGAATGATAAATATCAGGATCAGGGGGGAAAGATCGAGACCGCCCATCTTTTCTGGAGGAACCAAGCGCCGGATCGGGGACAGAAAGGGTTCGGTGACATAGTCCATGAAACGAACAATCGGATTGTGCGGGTCGGGACGAACCCAGGAGAGAAGGGCACGAATGATGACGATCCATGTGAAGATATTCAGTATATGATATAAAAGGTTGATGGGAACCTCCCTTGAATTGTCTCAGTCACAGTGAGAAATGTTTCTGGATCGTTCGGTCATGCAACGGACGGCATCGATCAGAGCCCCTCGCACGCCCTGACGTTCAAGAGCCGAAAGACCCTCGATCGTGGTCCCTGAAGGAGATGCGACTTTCGACTTCAAAAGCTCGGGCGTCAGATTTTTCTCGCAAAGGAGTGACCCTGCCCCAAAAATGGCCCAGGAAGAAAGAAGGGTCGCCGTTTCTCTTGATAGCCCCTCCCTCACTCCTCCATCGGACAGTGCTTCGGCAACCAGAGCAAGGAGACCGGGCCCGGAACCCGCAATGGCCGTTGCGGCGTCGAATAATTCCTCAGGTATCCAGAGAGCTCGCCCCATCGAGGAAAAAAGCGCGTAGGCAAAGGCCTGCTCAGCATTGTTCACCCGGGAATTCGCCGCCAGAACCGTCATCCCCTTTCCTGTCGACAGGGCCAGATTTGTCATCGACCGAACCCAGCGCAATCCCGGAACCCGTTGCGAAAGGATTTCGAGAGGCACACCAGCCATGAGGGACAAGGCCAAGGTATCCGAAGGGATTGTTGAAAGGGCCGAAACAAGATCTGATTCTTTTTTCATAAAAACTCCCGGTTTGACTGCCAGAACAAGAAGTTTTGGCCCGGGAGAGCGTTTCATCATTTCCGGAATTGACGCAGAAGCGTCGATCCCCTCCTGCTTCATCGATTTCAGTGTGTCGGGAGAAGGATCGATCACGCATACGGTGGCCTTGGGAGAATAGGTGGCCGCCAGATGCCTCACCACCACGCCCCCCATCTGTCCTCCGCCGACAACCCAGACAGGAGAAGGACAATCGGTCAACCCCCCCGACAATCCGGAGCGGTCTCCTTTTGAAGTCTTCTTGCGGGCCTTTTTTCCCTCACTCATTCCTTCCCCCCTCAAAGAGAAGACGTCCAATACGCACCTCCGTACAACCCGCCAGGATCCCTTCCTCAAAATCCTCGGACATCCCCATCGACAAGTCCTGAAGAAAAGGCCAATGATTTCTGGACCGGTCCCAAACCTCCCTTGCCCTTGAGAAAACTCTTCGCGTTTCCTCACGACCGCCTTCAGGATCCGGCAATGGGCCCATCACCATCAAACCGCTGATATTGATCCCTGACAAAGTCGTGAGGGAATCAAGGAAAGAATCCAGCACATCGGGAAGAACTCCGGAACGGCCTGCTCCTTCCGATATATTAACCTCGACCAGAACCTGCTGGACTCCCTTTGCCTTTTCCAGGAGGGCTGACAGCATTTTGGCATGATCAAGGGAATCCAGGGAGTCAATCCGGAAAAGGGGCTCATAATAACGACGAAGAGAGCGTCCCTGTAGTCCTCCGATAAAATGCCACTGGATGTGATTCAGTCCCTGCCTGTCCAAATCTTTTTTCTTCGATGCCCACTCATCCCATCGATTTTCGGCAAGATGGACGAGTCCTGCCTCGACAAGTTCGATTATTTCCGGAAGGGTACGTTTTTTGGTCACTCCGACAAGTCGGGGAACCTCGGACCGCCCAGCTTGACGGGAAACCTCAGAGATTCTCTGGAGGACCTTCTCCAGATTGTCAGAAATCATCAACTGTCGGACGTATGTAGTTCAGCATTGACCGGCCATTGCGCTCGGATCCCCATCCCCTGTGGGAATAGAACAGCTCGGGGTGACAACGGGTGCACAGGGAAACTCTTCCGATTTCTGAAGGCAAAACCCCTGACGACATCAGCTGGTGGGTAACCAGATCCCAGAGATCGAGCTTCTTCCTTTCCTTGATGGAATACCCGGGAGTACCCGCCTCGACGGCGTCCCAGACCTCTGGCCCGACATCGAAACAGCAGGGTCCGATGGCCGGACCCAGGACAACCCGTAAGAGGGAAAGGCTGCCTCCCGATGCCTCCTTCATGCGTTCAAGCCCCACCCTGACAATTCCTGAAACAGCCCCACGCCATCCTGCATGGAGAGCCCCGACATACCGGCCATCCAGGGTAGCCATCAGAACGGGAAGGCAATCGGCTGTCCAAATCCCCACTTCCATTCCTGCCTGGTTGGACAGGAGTCCATCAGCCTCGATGGGTTCTCCTGCCGGAGAGTTCCCGGCCACGGACACAACCCTTGTTCCGTGAACCTGTCGATAGGTTGAGCATGATGGCCGGGAGGGGCTATGCAGGGTTCCGAATCCGTGATCGACCCCCAGGACTGAAAGGAGGGGGTGACGGAGGAACATCAGGATTCTCCCCTTTTTCTCCAGATAGCCGGACGTTCGGAGAGGTCCCCTCCAACTTCCGGCTCGACAGGAGCAGACGAGTCTTTGTAAGGGACCCTCCCGATATTCTGTTTCCTCAAAAAGGCCGGGATCTCCTCCTGATCGCCGAGCGCACTCTCATTCGGGGCCTCCTTGTTTTCTGCCGGAACTTCTGAGGGTATATCGAATCCTGTCGCAATCACAGTGATATAGATTTCATCCATCGGATGATCCTCCACCACCGTCCCGAAGATAATATTCGCAGCTCCTTTTTCCGCCTCCTCGGCGATAAGGCGCGTGGCCTCGGTGATCTCGTTTAGGGTCATGTCGGAACCGCCCCGGTAATTCACGAGAATTCCTTTTGCCCCCCGGATAGAGCTGTCTTCAAGCAATGGGCTGTTGATGGCCGCCCGGGCAGCCACGAGAGCCCGATCCGGTCCCGATGCAGTCCCGGTCCCCATCACAGCCCGGCCCATATTCGACATCGTCGTTTTCACATCGGCGAAATCCAGATTGATGAGTCCAGACCGGGTAATAATATCGGATATCCCCTGAACACCTTGCCTGAGAACGTCGTCCGCCTTTTTGAAAGCGTCGATCAACGGCGTCCCGCGATCGACCACCGATTCCAGCCGGTCGTTGGGGATCACGATCAGTGTATCGGTATAGCGCCTCAATTCCCGGAGACCTTCTTCTGCATTCCGACTTCGTTTCGGACCTTCGAACCCAAACGGGGTCGTCACCACTGCCACGGTGAGGATTCCATTCTCCCTGGCGACCTGGGCAATGACGGGAGCCGCTCCGGTTCCCGTCCCACCTCCCATCCCGGCCGTGACAAAAACCATGTCCGCTCCGGCAACCACACTGCGAATCTTGTCCAGATCCTCAAGGGCCGACCGGCGACCGACTTCGGGATTGGCTCCAGCTCCCAAACCGCGACTGACGTCCCCTCCGATCTGGATGCGATGGGCATCGACCCGGTTCAAGGCCTGGACATCGGTGTTCACTGCCACAAATTCGACACCCTTCAGATCTGCCAACATCATGGTGTGAACAGCATTGCACCCGCCGCCGCCAACTCCGATCACCAGAATTCTGGCTCCGAGTATTCCTGACTGTTTAAAGTCGATCAAAGGCTCCTCGCCCCACTCCGAGTCCATAACCAAAGCCTCTCTGAACGGAAGACAACCTGGTCCCCCATAATTGCGTTTCTAAATGATTTCTCTCAACCAACTCCAGATACGCCCCCCCGTCGAAGGTCCCGGTGGCGTTTTTTCTGCCCGGATTCCAGAAAGATCTTCCGGAGCCTGCAAGGGGATCTCTCCCGGATTCCATTGGTCCCGAGCAAAATAGAGAAGGCCTATGGCCGACGCGTATTCGGGATAGTTGGCCTGATCCACCAAACCCTGGATTCTTTCTCCTGGATGTCCCACCGATACAGGCATATCGAAAATCTTTTCAGCAAAAGGAATGATGTTCGGCATGCGGGCGATTCCTCCTACAAGAACAACTCCTCTTGCAAGAAAGGCATTCTGGCGAAGTTTGTCAAGGTCGACCCTGACCCGGGTCAGGATTTCTTCGAGTCGGGCCTCAACGACATCCCGGACCTGTGCTTTTCTGTGCCCGGATGATACCCCTTCGTCCAGGGACATGGCCTCCTCCGGGAGGTCCTCCTCATCCTGTTCCGGAGAACCCGATGTCTGGGTCGCATAGACTTCCCGCTTGATTCTCTCCGCATCAGCCTGAGAAATTCTGAGTACGGCCGCCAGATCCTTGGTCATGGCAGACCCGCCCAGAGGCACAACGCGAACCCCCGACAGGGCTCCATTCAGATACAGGACCATTCCGGTGGTCCCCCCCCCGATGTCCACAACGCAAACGCCAAGCTCCTTGTCGTCCTCCGTCAAAACCGCCCGGGCACTTGCCAGTGGCTGGAGAACAAGGTCCCCGTTCTTGACGACCAGGCCCGCCCTTTCGACACTCCGCTTCAGATTGGCCAGGACCATGTCCGAACCGCGAATGACATGCACGGATGCTTCAAGACGCGCCCCAACCATTCCGACAGGGTTCAGGATCCCGCCCTGTTCATCAATTTTGTAGGACTTCGGAATTGTATGCAGAATTTCCGAGGAAGAGCACCCCATCATCGTCCGGGCTTCCTGAAGAATCCGGTCGATGTCTGAAGCCTGAACCTCCCGATCCTTGAGGGCGATCATTACCCTTTGGTCCTGTCCATCGATCTCTCCGCCGGAAAACCCGACAACGACTCTTGTCATGGGATAACTGGCTTTCCGACTGGCCATATCGACTGCCTTCTTGATCGCAGATACCGTCTGCTGAACATCAACGATGGTCCCGTTCCTCATTCCGTTCTGAGTGGAGGCTGTCCCGATACCGACAACTTCGAAACGGTCATCCTCAAGACTCTGACCCAGCACAGCGCATACCTTTGTCGAGCCCAAATCAATCGCTGCATAAATCGGATGTTCGGTCATCGCCTTCCTCTATTCTTCCTGTCAATCACACGGGGTTTCATGTCCCCAAACACATTCTGTTCGCGGCTCATTCTCTCACACTCGTTGCAGGCGTCTCAATAAGAACCAGAAAGTGTCCCTGGTTCTCTTTTTTTCATTCCATCCTCCTTCTGGTCCAGGGTCGGCCGGAGAATCAGCATCCCTGAAAAACGAAGGTCGATCCCTTCCGGAAGTTTCCCCTCCGGAAGTGCCGGATGATTTTTCATGAAGGATCGGTAAAGTCGGAAGGGGGCGCACCCAAGATCGGTTCCCAGGATCAGAACAGGCGAACCGCCTCCCGGGTAGAAGCGGATCTCATGGGGAGCATTCAGGCTAAACCACTGACCGGCCGGAGCCCCTTCATCCCGGCAACGCAATACGAGTCGGATCGTCCGGACAAGACGGGCCCCCACCGTTTTCGTGAGGGGCGATCGGACAATAACCTGAGGAAGCGCACCAGACCCTTCATAAGGATCCCCGGCGAGGGACAGCCCCTGAGCATTGAGATAGGTCACTTTTTTGGGAACGGCCCGTACTGATGGCATCTGGAAGGCCATGAGGCCGTATGAGGGCCTTAAAAGGGCCACTGGAGACCAAAAATGAACCCGGACCTCCCGGCGTGTTCCTGGAAATTTTTTTTCGCTCAGGGTCTCGATCCATGGATGGGACGCCTTGACTCTGGAAAGAAGTAAACGGTCTTCAAAGGAAAATGAACGATAGGGAAGGGTGTCTACCCATCCCTTCACGATTTCCCGCCCCACGACTGCCGGGCCGAGAATGTTGACGGAGACCATGGCTGGCTTCCTTTGAGCAAGACCATGGATCACCATCCCGGACAAGAGCATCCAGAACACGATCAGAAGAACATAACGTCCGCTCCCCGGACGAAGCTTCAGACGAGATGGTCTCTCCCGCTCTCCGGCGGACATTATCGGAAAGAGAACGCAGGAGCCCGGTCGGAATCCAGCTGGGCCGTCCCCAAAAGACTCATCAAAAGATCTTTAAACGAAAGTCCGGCAGTGCGGGCAATTTCAGGCACCAGGGAGGTTGGAGTCAGCCCTGGGAGCGTATTGATCTCAAGAATGACAAATGTTCCGTCCTCCCCAAGAATCGTATCGAGTCGACTGCACCCGCGAAGCTCAAGGATACGGTGGGCCTCCAGCGTTGCAGCGGCCAGTTCCTCCAGAAGTGTCTCGGAAAGTGGAGCCGGACAGATATGTCGGGAGCCCCCGGGAGCGTATTTGGAGTTGTAGGTATAAAATGGTTCGGAAATTTCGGGGATCACTTCGATGGCACCGATGAACCGGTCATCCAGGACAGCCGACTGGATCTCCCGACCCGAGATGTTTTGCTCCACCAGAACCCACCGTGAGTATTTTCCCGCTTCATTGACAGCATCGGAGAGTCCGGTTCTCTCCCCTACCCGCATAATCCCGATCGACGAGCCGGCAGACTCCGGCTTCACCATATACGGGGGGTCAAAAGAGATGCTTTCCGTTTTGAAAGGATGCCCGCTCATATGGGCATAGGTCAGGGGGACGGCCAGTCCCCTTTCCCGGAAAAGGGCGCGTGACCGCATTTTGGACATGCCGATGGCCGAACCAAGAACCCCGGAGCCGGTATAGGGAATTTTCATGGTTTCAAGAAACCCCTGCAGGGATCCATTTTCCCCTCCCCCTCCATGTGTGGCCAGAAAAGCGACATCCGGGGAAAAGGCCGACAGGGTCGCAGCAAGAGTGCGGTCGGCTTCCAATTCCTCGACCTCGAACCCCTCTTCTTTCAGGGCGGATGAAACCGCCTTCGCTGACACTCTGGACACAGCTGCCTCATCAGACTCTCCGCCCCTCAGGACAGCGACCCTTCTTAATCCTTTTTGTTGCAGAATTTCCCGTGTTATGCGTTCCACACTCTCACCTCAGGTTCCAGAACAATTCCCCAACGTATTTTGACACGCTCCATCACCACTGATAGCAGCTCCATAAACTCCGATGCCCGGCCCTTTCCCGTGTTCACGAAAAAATTTGCATGGCGAAGAGAGACCATGACCCCGCCTCTTGTCACTCCCTTCAGTCCGGATTCCTCGATGAGCCTTCCTGCAGAATATCCGTCCGGAGCGTCCGAGGGGTTCTTGAAGACAGATCCAAGGCTGGGTTCATCAAGAGGCTGGGTCGATTTCCGGTACTGCAGATGCCTCGCCAGGAGTTCCTGACAAAGGCCGGGGTCAGAAGGTCTCCCTGACAACAGGACCTCAAGAACAACGGAACAGGTCAAATCTTCATCCTTCTCCCCCTGCGGAAGGGAGAGGTCGAACCTTGTCCCCTGCCGACCGGAAAGTATCGAGGACCGGTAACGGTATCGCATGCGATCGGCAGGGACGATGACCAGTCGGCCGGACCGAGTCATCATTGTCACACTTTGACAAAGGTCGGACCACACCTGCCCTCCGGCTCCCGCATTCATTACCGAAGCTCCTCCCACTGTTCCGGGAATACAGGCCAGAAACTCGAATCCTTGAAAACCCCTTCGGGCGGCCTCTCTGGCAAGAGCCGGAAGGGGGTACCCGGCGCTGACCCTGACATGCCCGTTATCTTCCCAGCGACATCCCGATGAAGGATCCGGTTGGTCAAACCGAACCAGGGTTCCAACAAAGCCCTCATCCGGGAAGAGGATATTGCTTCCTCGCCCGATGAACCCCAACGGCGCCGGAAGAACTCCGTGCTCCATCATTTCCAGCACCTTCTCCAGGTCGGACACTGTCGACACAGAAACAACAGACTCGACAGGTCCTCCGATCCGGATAGAAGAATACCGGCTCAGGCGCTCACTGCATCGGATGCGGGAGAAACGAGGGACAGCGGTTGCCACGACAAAAAGTCCTTTCCGAGTCGGGTAATATCTCCGGCACCGAGGGTGATGACAAGGTCTCCCGGTTGAACCATCCCCTGAAGATGGGAATTCCATCGTTCCCGGCGTGGCTCGTAATCGACCCGGTCCCCCCATCGATCTTTCATCTTGAGGTACAGGGATTCTGCGGCCACCCCCGGAATCGGATCCTCTCCCGCCGAATAGATCTCGGTCACAAAAATTCTGTCCGCTTCACCAAACGATTCGACGAAGGCATTCTGAAGATCCCTGACCCGGGTAAACCGGTGGGGCTGGAATACCGCAACAATGCGTCTTGACGGATAAGCCAGACGGGCGGCCGACAGGGTCGCACGGATTTCGGTCGGATGGTGCCCGTAATCATCAACCACAAGAACGCCATCCCGTTCGCCAAGAACGGTAAACCGGCGACCAACACTGACAAAATTCGCCAGGGCATCGCGAATGACCTCTGTTTCGACCTCAAGGCAGATCCCGACACAAGTTGCCGCCAGTGCATTCAGGACGTTGTGAATGCCGGGAACAGACAGGGAGATCCTCCCCCAGACTGTTCCATCGACGGTGAGGTCAAAGGAGGAACCCACCCCTTCATGAAGGATATTCGTTGCCCTGACTCGGGCTTCGACCGACAGGCCATAGGTCAGGGGGACGGAATTAAGGCGCTCGATCAGTGATGCGATGCCGGGATCATCGATACAGAGAACCCCCAGTCCTCCGGTGATTCCTGCATCAAGGTAGGCGGCAAAGGCTTCGAGAAGGGTCTCGAAGTTGCCATAAAAATCCATATGTTCCCGATCAATATTGGTCACCACACGGATACGGGGCTCGAGCTTCAGGAACGATCCGTCGCTCTCGTCGGCCTCCGTGACAAAATAAGGCGACTTTCCGATCAGGGCGCATCCGGGAAATGTGCTGACCCTTCCGCCCACGACGCAGGTCGGGTCGAGTCCGGCCACCCGGAGGATGCTGGCAATCATCGAAGTGGTTGTCGTCTTTCCATGTGATCCGGCCACCGCGATCCCGAATGACGGATTCAGCAGTTCAGCCAGCATCTCCCCACGATGAATCACCGGAATTCCCCGGGTGACTGCCGCAACCCACTCGGGGTTATTGCTCCTGATCGCAGACGAGACCACAACACGGGAAACAGAGCGGACATTCGCCCCATTATGCCCCTGAACAATTGTGGCCCCTTTTTCGGCCAGACGTCTCGTGCAGTCGTTGGATCCGATATCCGACCCGGACACAGAAACACCCCGATCCAGCAGAATCTCTGCTATAGGGGCCATGCCAGCTCCACCGATTCCGATAAAATGGATTTTTTCCTGACCTTTTTTCCGCATCATACCCCTCCGTTTATCCCCTGCATATTGTACTGAAATGATCAGGGGATTCCAAGAATAACCAGCCGGACAAAAACCCATCAAGCGGGCTTATTCATTTCCGGCCTCACCAAGAGATTTCAGCCAGATTTCGGCCGAAACTGCCTCAGAACACTTCCATGCACGTTCTGCAGCGGAATAGAGCCTTTCCGGGTCATAAAGAACCTGTGACAATTCTTTCGCCCGAGACCCGACATCGTCGAGACTCGTTTCAGACCAGCACCATCCGGCACCTTTTGCCTCCATGGCCTTCGCATTCATTTCCTGATGCCCTCCGGCAGAAAAGGGAAAGGGGATGTAGATAGCCGGAGTTCCCGAAGCCGAAATTTCGGCAACGGTCATCGCCCCCGCTCGCGCGACAATCAATGCCTGTTCACGGAACCGGGCGGACAGCCCCGGCAGGAACCCCTCGACTTTCACGGTCATTCCCAGATCCCGATAACGGTTGATGGTGCTCTCCTTCCACCTCTCTCCGCTCTGGTGGATGATTTCGACTTTGCGATCCCTCCTTGAAGCCATGACCTGCCTCAATATATCCGGTATTTTTTCATTGAGGGCCCGCGCACCCTGACTTCCACCCAGAATCATGACACTCAGGACTTCCCCCTCGAATCTGTCCCGTTCGGGAACGGGACCGCGGACTTCGGAAGAAATCGGGATTCCCCCGCCCTTTCCATTTTCGTCGGGTCGCACCACGAACGCGACCCACGGTTGAAACATCCTGTTGGCCAGCCCCATCACTTGGTTCGGTTCAAGCAGAACGACGGGGATGCGCAGAAGAAGGGCAGAAGCAACGACGGGAATTTGCACGTACCCCCCTGTTCCAATGACCAGATCCGGGCGTTCCCTTCTCAGAATCCCCAATGCGGCGCCGGTGCCTTTCAGCATCGTTGCCAGGGCTTTTCCTTTTTCCGGCAGGGATTTCCCCACGAACCCGCCGGAAGGAACGGCCTCAAAGGGAATCTTCGCCTCCCTCGACAACTTCTCTTCAAGGCTCCCTGGCGAGCCCACGTAAAGAAGGGAACCCGTTGACATCTTTCTGTGGGCCTTTGCAATCTCGATGGCAGGGACGACATGTCCACCTGTTCCCCCGCCGGTCAGGATCAGGGACGTCGAGGAACCATACAGCGGCCGGTGGCGTCTCAAGCTATTCCTCCGAAGTTCCGTCAGGACTTTTCGTCTCCGGCTTCTGCCGATACCTCGACACAGAAAGAATAATGCCCACCCCCCAGGCGTTTGCAATCAGGGAAGAGCCGCCAAAACTCATGAAGGGAAGGGGGATCCCCTTTGTCGGAAACAGGCCTGTCACCACTCCAAGATTGAGGAGTGCTTCAAGAACCACAGAAAAGGTCAGACCCTGAACGAGGATCCTTCCGAGGAAATCGGGGGCACGGGCGGCCGTTCTCATTCCCAGATAGAAAATGCCGGCAAAAATTCCCACGACAGCCACGGACCAGAGAAATCCCAGCTCCTCCCCCACGAGCGCAAAGATGAAATCGGTTCCCGGTTCCGGAAGCACGCCCCCTCCGATCCAGTCGTGTCCCAGACCCTGTCCCAAGACCCCCCCTGATCCGATCGCGACAAGACTTTGCCCAAGCTGGGTCCCCAAAAGTGACGCCGGTTTGTGTGTCTGGGAAAAATTATGGAAACGGGCAATGGCATAGGCATGATGAAAAAGAAAAATGGCCACGACCGGAATCAGAAGGAGCACAAGCGCCCCCATCTGACGGTAAGATACGCCCGACAGGAAAAGCATCGCAGCCATCACGATGACGATAAACAGATCAGACCCGAAATCCGGTTCATGAAGAATCAGCGCGAGGTAGGGGAGCATGAGAAGGAGAAATCCTGCCCCATTCGACCGACGAATGACAAAGGGCTGGTTTTCTTCGATTCCCTGGCCCGTTCTTTCCCGGAAGAGGAGATTGGCCATCAGAATCACAAGGATGACCCTCGCAAGCTCCGATGGCTGGAGAGTAAAGAATCCCAGGTGAATCCATCGCCGTGCTCCGTTCAATACCATCCCCACATGGGGAACAAGCAAAAGGAGGAGAAAGATAAACCCTCCGATCCAGAGAGTCACTCTCTTCCGGACCCAGAAGTGGTAGTCTACCCGCGACACTCCCAGCATCACCACGAGAGCGATCACCGTCGAAAAGATCTGGCGTACAAATAGCTGATAGGGTGACTGGAGCGCCAGTCGGGCCGACATTACCAGACCTGCCCCCAGAATCATCAGAACAAAGACCAGAATGGCCAGCCCACCGTCCATAGCCCCGGGAGCCACAGGGCCGATGGATCCCGCCATGAGTTCTTTTCTGTCAGAATCCCTGGCCAGGTCCATCCGTGCCCCCTTCCCGTCCGGACTCTCCCTTGAGTCTTCTTACTGCTTCGCGAAAGCAGTCCCCCCGCTCTTCGTACCCATGAAACATGTCGTAACTGGAGCAGGCCGGAGACAGAAGCACCATCCCTCCTCTCTCGGCCAAGGAAAATCCCCTCGAAACCGCCTCGTTCAAATCCGAGACCTCGGAAATACCTACATATGGAGACAATTCCTCCCGGATTTTTTCCCGGGCCTCTCCCAGTACCACCACCTCCCTGACATTCTTCTGAATGCCCGGAACAAGAGGGAGATAGGATCCACCCTTGTCTCTCCCTCCCATAATCAGGACAATCCAGGGATGGTCCTTTTCGGGAAGTCCGGACAAGGCGGCTTCGACAGCGCCAACATTGGTGGCTTTCGAATCGTTGACAAAGGTCACCCCATGCACTGTTCCGATTTTTTCCATTCGGTGAGGGAGGGCTGAAAAAGAGGCGATCTCTTTCTCAAGGTCAGACAAACCGACCGTTCTTCCCATTTTTTCAGAAACGAGGAGGTTTGCAAGAACGGAAAACGCCAGATTTTCTTCATTGCCTCCCCCCACAAGCCGGTAGGACCCGGTGGACAACCTGAACGGCTCCGCCATGCCGGGGATGTTCCTTCCCGAAAGAGCGCTATTTTCGATCCTGATGACCGGACAATTTCCGAACTCGACCTTATCCTCGGATCGTGTGACAAAAGCCGAACGAGCCCGACTTCTTCGTTGACCTTCCCGGAAATGAGTCTGGTCCCCGTTCCAGATGACGGTCGTTTTTTCGGAAAACAGCGAAACAGGATGGAGCTTGGCTTCCTGATAAATGGCAAAATCGCCATAACGGTCGAGATGGTCGGGAGTGATATTCAGCAGAATGTAGATCAGGGGGTTGAATTCCTGCATGGACTCGGTCTGGAAGCTCGACACCTCTATGACTCCGATATCGTAAGGAGCGGGTTTCTGCTCCCTCTGGGCTATCAGGAGATCCCGGACCCCGCGTGACAGGGGGGTCCCAAAATTCCCCCCGACAAAGGGACGAAATCCAAGGCCAGACAGGCAATGGGCAATCAATGCTGTCGTTGTGGACTTCCCGTTCGAGCCGGCGATCGCGATCATGGGAAGGGGCCAGAGGGATGACGCCCATTCGAGCTCCCCCCGGACAAAGGGACGGGGAGTCGCCACAATTTCATTGCACCATTTGACAGGAGGTACCCCCGGACTCACGATGAGGCGGAAGCCAGACTCCAGGACCCAGGGTCCGATCGGCCGATTCCCAACTCCCTTTCCTCCCCTCTTTTCCACAACGCTCCAGGCCGAGGAAGAAAATGTCGACCGGTCATCATCGACAAGGGTGACCGACGCTCCAAGATCCTGGGCCAGCAAACAGGCTTCGATTCCAGATTTCCCTCCGCCGACGACAAGAAGGTCTGTTCCTTTGCCGACAAAGGATGTCTTTTCTTTCTCGAGATCCCTTCCCGTTGCCGATGGATTTCCGCTCATCCGGTTCCTACCTGAGCTTGAAGGTTGACAGGGCCACCAGTGCCAATACAATGGATACAATCCAGAACCGGACAATCACCTTGGGTTCCGACAATCCCCCCAATTCAAAATGATGATGGATGGGGGCCATGCGAAATATCCGCTTCTTCCGGAGCTTAAAGGAAGCGACCTGTGCGATCACCGACAGCGCTTCCACCACGAAGATCCCTCCGGCAACCAACAGAAGAAGCTCCTGGCGGGTTACGATGGCCGCCATTCCGATCCCTCCACCGATCGCAAGGGATCCGGTGTCCCCCATGAAGACCTGGGCCGGATAGGTATTGAACCAGAGGAATCCCAAGGATGCCCCCACAAGGGCCCCCATCACTACCGCCAGCTCCCCTGCACCCGGAACCTCAAGGATCTTTAGGTATCCTGCGAAAACATGATGGCCGACAATATAGCTGATGACGACAAAAGCCAGACTCACACTGATCGTCGGACCAATGGCCAATCCGTCAAGACCGTCCGTCAGGTTGACGGCGTTGGCCGTCCCCACCAGAACGGAGACAAGAAAGGGAAGAAACAGAATCCCCAGTGCCGGG
Source organism: Nitrospirota bacterium (assembly GCA_035873205.1). Classification (GTDB taxonomy): domain Bacteria; phylum Nitrospirota; class Leptospirillia; order Leptospirillales; family Leptospirillaceae; genus UBA4572. Next base: position 42,653 of record JAYWMN010000053.1, on the reverse strand, counting down.
TTGAGCGTCTTGAAGAAAGGAACGACAATCCGGGTATCTCCCCCCTGGCTCATGGCGAACCAAAGGGCCAGCAGGAATCCCGCTCCAATCTGGAGGAGGAACTTCTGGCGAGCCGACAGCCCCCTGGATCGCTTTTTTATAACCTTCATATAATCATCGGCAAATCCGATGGCTCCATTCAGGAGAAAACTCGCCAGCACCATCCATACATAACGGTTTTCCAGATCGGCCCACAGGAGAACTGAGGTTAAAACGCCTCCGGCAATCAGGACCCCTCCCATGGTAGGGGTTCCTTTTTTCGAAAGATGGCTCTGGGGGCCATCGTCCCGAACCTCCTGCCCAATCTGAAGCCGTTTCAGAAACCGGATCAGAACCGGACCTGCCAGCAGGGCAAAAGCCAATGCTGTCAGTGCCGCATAGATCGAACGAAAGGTGATGTACCGGAAGACATTGAGAAGTGGAACAGAATGGTGAAGGTAAAAGAGCTGATAGAGCACCCCTGCTACCCCTTCCCGATCAATGGAGCCACTACATCTTCAAGCTTCATGCCCCTGGATCCCTTGACAAGAAGCACATCCCCTCCCGAAGGTCCATAGCCCGAGATCAAATCGGATTCGAAGGTGTCTGCAGTCCTGATTCTTCCAGTGTCTCCTCCCCCCCTCCTGAATCCAGCCTCAAAGGATGGGCGTTGCTCTCCCTTGTACCAGAGGGTTTCAAGGGAAAGAGCCGCCGTCAGCTCGCCCATTATTTCGTGGTATCGTCCGCTCTCACCTCCAAGCTCAAGCATGTCTCCAAGGATCGCAAATCCTCGGGATCCGGGACGCATGGACATCTCTCGAGCAAGCCAGGACAGGGCCTCCTTCATTGAGGCCGGATTGGCATTGTAGTGATCAAGCAGAAGCAAGAGGCCTGAGGAATGCCTCCTGCGTTCCATCCTTCCTGAGAGGCCGTCATAATCCGAAAGGGACCGGGATGCCGCCACAATATCCTCTCCGAGAGCCCGGACAACGAGAAGTGCCAGAAGCGAACACCATGCCAAAGCCACGGAAGGACGGGAAAGGGATAGGCAAAGATCGCCCTTTTCCTTTTCGCGAAACACCCGAAGAATAAGTCCGGAGGGGGTCGGATCAATGCGGGCATCGACATTTTTTCCCGGAGTCTCTCCGATGTCCTGAAGGGTTGCGACAACCAGCGTGTCCGCTTCCCCTCCGGAAAATATCGGATCTTCGGGGAACATAGTCCGGACAGGCTCCGGGACTATCCGCGTACCACCGGGAACCACACAACGAAGCAGTTTTGATTTCTCCCGCCAGACCTCTTCAATCGTTCTGAGATGTTCGAGATGTCCCGGACCTATCGCGGTCACGATGCCGACATCGGAACGAAGAAGGGGGGCGAGATAGTCGATGTCCGAGGCTTTTCTCACCCCCACCTCGAGAACACAGTATGAGGCATCACAGGGCCATGAAAGCAAAGTCAGGGGGACGCCAATCTCATTGTTCTCGTTGGCCTTTGTTGCATGGATCCTTCCAGCCGAAGACAATGCCAGCTTGATGAGTTCCTTGGTCGTCGTCTTGCCCACCGATCCCGTCAGGGCGACAAGGCGATGCCCCGATTCCCGGTGAGCCAGGAGTGCCAGACGTCCCATTTCCCGGAGAGCCAGCATCGGATCGGCCACAATAAGCTGGGGAAGAAGGGAATTCTCGACCTTCCGGCCCACGATCGCCAGAAGAGCCCCTCTTCTCCTGGCCTCTTCCAGAAAGGAATGCCCGTCACTCTTCGTACCGGGCAGGGCAATGAAAATCTCTCCTTTTTCAATGAGGCGGGAATCAATTCTGGCGTTGAGCCAATACGTCTGGGCAGAAGCAGTCCCCTGCACCCATTCCCCCCTCACGGCATCGACAAGCGTTCCGACAGTAATGGCAGGAACCGGGCTTGTCCGCGTCATGCTGGGAAGTCCCTCCGGACAATCTTTCGACTGTCAGGGTTTCGGAGCCATTCCCGAGCAACCTCCCGATCATCGAACGAGGTCTTGGTTTTTCCCAGAACCTGATAGGACTCATGTCCCTTGCCGGCAATCAAAACAGCGTCTCCGGGCTTTGCCAGTCCTATGGCCCGGCCAATCGCTTCCCTCCGGTCAGCTTCCCGAATAAATTCTCGGCCCGACTCACGGATCCCGGGCTCGATTTCATCAAGGATGAATTCCGGATCTTCCGTTCTCGGGTTATCTGAGGTGACAACCACAATATCGGACAGTAATCCGGCAACCTTCCCCATGCGGGGTCTTTTTCCGCGATCCCTGTCGCCCCCGCATCCAAAGACGGTAATGATCCGGCCCGTGGTTACTTCACGGAGGGATGAAAGTATGTTCTGAAGAGCGTCATCCGTATGGGCGTAATCGACAATGACAGCAAAATCCCCTCCCGGGTTGACCCTTTCAAAGCGTCCGGGAACCCCCGCAAGAGACTGGATGCCCTCTTCGATTCTTCCAAGGGAAAGACCAAGCGCAAGCGCGCATCCGATGGCTCCCATGATATTCTGGAGGTTAAATTCGCCCGGAAGAGTCGACTCAACCCTCACTCTTCCCTTTCGTGTCTCAACCCATCCCCGGATACCGTCGAGACTGACCTCCTTTTGCAGTGGATGGATGTCGAAGGAATTGTCATGTCCGTAGGAGATGAACGGACGACCCTCCGCCCTGATCCGACCAATAAGAATCTTTCCGTATGGATCGTCCCCGTTGACGACTGCGACCGGAACCGTTCCATCGGGATTGTTCCAGAGGATCAAACGGGATTTTGCCCGAAAATAGTCCTCGAAACTTTTGTGATAATCCATGTGATCACGGGTAAGGTTGGTAAAGTGAACCACCCGGAAAGCCGTCCCGGAAACCCGGTCCTGGTCCAGTGCGTGCGAAGACACTTCCATGGAGACGCCGGACAGGCCATTTTCCACAGCCCGGAAAAACGACTCCTGCAGGAAAAGCGGTCCGGGTGTTGTCTGGGGAGCCTCCATGATTCCATTGCCAAGATCGAACCAGACTGTCCCGATCAGGCCGGTCCGATGTCCCGAGCTTTCCAAAATGTTTCGGGTCAGAAAGCTCGATGTCGTCTTGCCATTGGTCCCGGTGACTCCGACCACGTCCAGCTGTCGGCTGGGATTTTCCCACCAAGAAGATGCCACCACTCCCGTGGCCTCGCGAATATTTCCGACCACACAGAGCGGAACCGAACTTCCAAGCTCCCCAAGTCGTCTGCAGATGGCCGCAAGATGGGCTTGCGGCGCCAAAAGCAGCGAGACCCGCCGACGAATAGCCTCGTCAAGGTGCTCAAGGTTTAGCTCTGCTCCTGTCCGCACAATAAAAAGATATCCCTCTTCCACACAACGGGAATCATCGCTCAAGCCGGTCAGAAACTCAGGAAAGGCTCCAAACACCGGCGGGGGGAGGCATCGCTCCATCCAGTCCCTGTTCCGTATCTTCGTTACCAAATTGGCCCTCATGATATTTTCTGTTCCGAAGATGTCACAGCTTCCCCCGTTAATCCCGTTTCAAGCATTTGGCCATTGTATGAGAACTGGCCGAAATTTCCTGTGACCACGGTCAAGATCATCTCCACCTCCCCCACTATCAATGAATACCCGAGATGTCAGCCCGGGCAACAACCCCCCCCACCGGCACACTTGGATGGATCCGGAAATGAACAAGGGCCATCTCCGCAACCTTCCGGAAAAGAGGGGCAGCGACCGTCCCCCCCCAGGACACTCCCTTGGGCTGAATCACAACAACGAGGACGACAAAAGCGGGATGGTCTTCCGGAACAATGCCGACAAAGGAGTCAACGGTCTTCGTCCGCGAATAGGAATGTTTCAGGGGGTCGTAGACCTCGGCTGTTCCTGTTTTTCCTGCGATATCGAATCCTGCGATAGCTGCCTTTGCTCCGGTTCCGGAGGGCGAAACAACGCTTGTCAGGAGAGCCATGAGTTTTCTCGCTGTTGTTGCCGAGATTACTCTCCTGACCTCTACAGGGTGGTGCTCCATCAGCACGTTTCCTTTGGGGTCAAGAATCCTGGACACAAGATAGGGCCGCATCAGACGCCCCCCGTTGGCAATCGCACTGACAGCGGTCACAAGCTGGACCGGCGTGACGCCGATTTCCTGTCCCATGGAAATCGTGTAGAGGGAGCGACGGGACCACCGGCTCCTCGACTTGAAGAAGCCGGACGATTCTCCCGGAAGATCGATCATGGTCCTGCTCCCAAAACCGAATCTCCGAATATATTGTTCGAAAAGGCTGGGACCGAGCCTCACAGCGACCTGGGAAATTCCGATATTGCTTGAATGCTCAAGGATTCCTCCCAGCGTCAGGGTTCCCAGCGGCTCCGCATCATGCAGGACCCCTCCGGGAATCGGCATTGCCCCGTTGTAGCAAAAAAAAGTATCGTCCAGGGACACCTTGTTTTCGTTCAGTGCCGCACTGGCCGTCACCAGCTTGAAGATGGACCCCGGTTCGTATACCAGGGACACCCCGGGATTGACCCCTGTCCAGCGTCCGGACAAGTGGCTGGCGAGCGCCAGCACAGCCCCGGTCCTTGGGTCCATCACCAGGACGATTCCTCCCTGGGCATCTACGGACCGGATCTCTTCATCAAGAGCATCCTGTGCGTACTGCTGAAGACTGGACACAAGCGTGGTTTCGATATTATTTCCCGCCAGGGAGTCGGGGTTGACCGACTCTGTCTGGAAGTATGACCTCCCTCTGGCGGAGACTTCCCGGACAATATTCCCGCGTTTTCCCTTCAGAAAGGCGTCATACCCCTTTTCCAGCCCGGATATCCCGCTCCCGTCGTTCGACACCGACCCGATAACCGAACGAAAAATCGTCCCAAACGGATAAAAACGTTTTTTTTCCTGAAGCTCGTAGAGTCCCCGGATCCTCCTTCCCACAACCTTCTTTTCGGAAGGAGTGATTCCATGCTTGATCCAGACAAAATGTTTTTTTTCCGTGACCTTCTTTCGGAGGATCGATGGCTGCAGTCCGAGTACGGGAGCGAGCCGCTCGGCAAACAGGTAAGGGGATGCACTCTTTCTGACCTGCATGGGATCGGCGGCCAGACTTGTGATCATGCGATTATCTGCAAGAGGACGGCCATCGGAGGAATAGATGACCCCTCTGGCTCCCTCGATGGGTGCCAGGCGCTCCCTTTCCATGAGAGAGAGCCTCTGGTAAAGCGGATAGTTGAGGATCTGAATATCGACAAGACGGCCAACAATTATGGCAAAGCCGATAATTACAAAAATCACCGAGATCGTTGTCCGTCTTTTCACGACCGCTTCCCTGTCTTGACGGCAAAGATTTCCGCCGTCTGAAGTTTTGATAAGACGAAGACTCAGGGCAAGTACAATACCTCGGAAGGAAGTGCCCTGGTCAACTGATTCGACTTGGCATAGGCTCTCAGACGCGACTCTTTCGTCAGGTCGATCAGGGAGTCCTCAAGAATCTTTTCCCGGGATTGTCCTTTCGTTATGAGTCCATTCATGGCCGCAAGATTTCTCTCCACCTGAACAGCCTCGATACTGACCGACATCGCGATCAAGAATCCTCCCATTCCACTCAGAAAGAACAGGAAGGCAATCGACCGGCTCTTCCAGAAGGGTTTTTCAGGGATGTCCGACAAAAGAGACCCCGCGCATACGTGCACTCCTCGCCCTGGGATTTTCATGACATTCGATCTCTCCGGGCTGTATGGATTTCTTGAACAGAAAACTTGCCGCCCCCTCTCGCACCCACTCCCGGAAGGCCCGCTTCACGATTCGATCTTCTCCGGAATGGAAGGTGAGGATGACAAGCCTTCCTCCCGACACCTCCAGGATCTCCCGGGATCCGGAGAGGGATCGGGAGAGATTTTCGTATTCCCTGTTCACCCTGATGCGCAATGCCATGAATGTTCGGGTAGCCGGATGTCTGCGACTCCTCCGGAATCCTTTCCGGTAATAGACTCCAGAGACAAATGCCGCCAGATCAAGAGTCGTTCCAGGGAGACGCCCCTCCTTCCGGGCCTGAACCAGGGCCCGGGCAATAGGCCAGGACAACGGCTCATCGCCTTCCGCAAGGAGCTTCTCCAGGCTTTCCTCTGAAAGACTTTCAAGAAGATCCTGCGCCGATTCTTCCGTCTCAGAATCCAGCCGCATGTCCAACGGTCCCTCTTCCATAAAGGAGAGTCCTCTCGAAGAATCCTTCCCCTGAATCGTCGACCATCCCAGATCGAAAAGGATGCCGCGGGGATGGATTCCTGACTCCTGAACCCATCGGGAGATCTCGCTGTTATTACCCCTCACGACAATCAGTCGACCCTGGAAGGTCTCTCCAAATTTGCGGGTAAAAGAAAGAACCGCCTCAGGATCCCGATCTATGGCCAGGACCTTTCCTCCCCGTTCAAGGATCGCTCTGGTGTGTCCCCCTCCCCCAAGATTCGCATCCACATACCAGGATCCAGGCAGAATTTCCAGAGTATCGAGTGTTTCCTTCAGCATGACCGGCCGATGCTCTTCCGAAGAAATATCTTCCTCAAAGGAGTCATCTTCTCTCAAAAGAGCCCCGACAGCTTCTGTGTCACCGATTTCACCTTTTCGTTTTCTGTCGCCGCAGCCAAACGGTCCGGGTTCCAGATTTCAAATTTGTGAAGCACCCCGACAAACCAGACCTCATGACCGAGATCGGCATAGTGCCGAAGAGGAGGGGGAATAAGGATCCTTCCCTGGCGGTCAATAAGGGTTTCCGATGCCCAACCGACCATGAAACGGAGATATGTCTTGAGGTCATCATTCATTTGCGGGAGATTCTTCAGTTTTCCTTCAAGGTCTCCCCAGACCGGTTCGGGATAGACAGACAGGCATCCTTCGGGTTCCACGGTGAGGACAAGCCGCAGATCCGCCTCCGACGCGCCCATAACCTCACGATATTTTTGAGGTATGGCAACCCGTCCTTTTGTGTCCAGACTGTACAGGAATCGTCCCCTGAAGAATCCCATCCACTCTCCCCCACTATTCCCCACATTTCACCCTTTTATTATAGAGAGAGCATTCAATCTGTCAATGGATATCCACTTTTTCTTTTGAGACGGGGGGATGAGGAACTTGAAGAAATCCGGCGGCAGGAAAAGAATGTGGCGAAGATCTTGAAGATCTCTGCCATATCATGTAAAAATGGAATAAGAAAATGACTCTTTTACAGGAGATGCCCATGCCCATTTATGAATATGAATGTACGTCGTGCGGAAACGTTTTTTCCCTCATCCAGTCCATCCGGACCGGTCCCGGAGAAACGGAATGCACAAAGTGTCGCAGCCTGAATCTCAGAAAGATTCCATCCTCTTTTGCAAGCACAGTCGCCGGAGCCCCTGGCTCCGAGTTCGCCGCACCGGCCACCCAGCCATCCGGTGGGGGAGGATGCTGTGGCGGAGGATGCGGGTGCGGCTGATCGGGATGCGGTTTCGAATTTTGGATCCTTGTCGATGATTCACGCTGATTTCAGACGGCGATTCCGCCGTCTTTCTTTCTGGATCGGAATCTTTTTCCTCTCCGTAATCCTGCCGTCCTGTACGATCCGGACACATTCCCCCCTTTCCTTTAAACCCGGGGCTCCGATCATGGAGGAGAAGAATGGGATCACCTTCATTCTTCTTCCTATTGAAATCACGGACAAGGGGTCAAGAACACTTCGGATTCACCTGAGGGAGAACATTCTTGACCTGACCGCCAACGACCAGCATTTTCGTCTGCGCGGAAAAAAATCCTACCGCTTCATCCTGAAGAATGCCAACAAGCCCTTTCAGGATCTTTATCCCGTCTCATGGAAGACCGACTGGACAGACCATTATATGTCCCATCAGGACTGGGTTGTTCCGGCCATTTCACAGAAAACCCTCCCGCTTCTCTTCATACTTCCAGGGCCTCCTCCCACGCCGAGAAAACTGGTGCTTCACCTTTCCTACTCCTATCCTCAAACAGCAACCTTCGACGAGGTCAAGCTCACCGTTCCTTTGCCCAACGGTGCGGCTCCTACCAATCACTACACCTCTTCAGGGGAGTAGCTCCCCCTTATGACGTTGTTGCCCTGATCGCAATTAAAAAAGGCCTCCTTTTCAGGAGGCCTTCGACAGCAGGAACGATCATTGGTTAGCCAAGGGTCTTGAGGGCATTCAGGATTTCCTGGTCGTCCCGGGCAGTCAGAATCTCCTGCACTTTGACGTAACGGACGATTCCTTTCTTGTCCACAATTACGGTCGCCCGCTTGTTGATATTTGCCTCTTCAATATACAGTCCATAGTCCTTGCAGACAGAGCGCTTGATATCGGACAAGAGGGTCTGATTAAGTTTCAGGTGCTCCCTCCATGCCTTGTGGCACCAGGTACTGTCGGTGCTGATTCCCAATACCACCGCCCCTTCATGCTCGAATCGCGGAAGATCGTTGGAAAAACATGTATTCTCATTCGTACAGATTGGGCTCCAGTCCAGGGGGTAGAAGGCCAGGACGACGTTTTTCTGTCCCTTGAAGGACGAAAGCTTCACTGCATGCTTGTCCTGATCTTCCAGTGTGAAATCCGGAGCGACGTCTCCAACCTTTATCTCTGCTGCCATATAATTACCCTCCATATATCCGATAGATTATCCAAAAGATCATGAACACATTTTGAAGCGAGTTCAGATCCGTTACCGTCTCTCTTCCGTTAAGCCCGGAAAAGAGCCTTCCGCCCCGATTCTCTCAGGATGACGGTCAATGACAGGTCGGTACCCTTCGGTATGAGCCTTTCTTGAGAGTTTCGCTCACCGTCTGACCGATGAGTGACGGATTGTCGACAACAATGACTCCGTAAGACTCAAGCGCTTTCATCTTGTCTCGGGCGGACCCCTTTCCCCCGGAAACGATGGCGCCGGCATGGCCCATGCGACGCCCGGGAGGCGCCGTCAGTCCCGCAATAAAGCCGATAATCGGCTTTGTCATATGAGCCTTGGCAAAAGCTGCTGCCTTTTCCTCATCCTCTCCGCCAATTTCCCCGATCATGACGATCGCCTCTGTTTCGGGATCTCTTTCGAATAGAGCAAGAACGTCCACGAAATTCAATCCGCGAATCGGGTCCCCTCCGATTCCGACGCAGGTGGATTCACCAAGACCCAGTTGAGTCAGCTGCCAAACGGCTTCATAGGTGAGGGTTCCACTTCTTGAAACAACCCCGACCCGTCCTCTTTTGTGAATATACCCTGGCATGATGCCGATCTTCGCTCCGTCTGGCGTAATGATCCCGGGGCAATTCGGACCGATAAGCCGGATCTTTTCACCCTCTTCCGCCTTGATATCGAGAATGCGCCGAACTCTCATCATATCCTGCACGGGAATCCCTTCGGTGATGCAAACAATCAGACCGATTCCCGCATCGGCCGCCTCAAGAATGGCTTCAGCAGCAAAAGAGGGGGGAACAAAGATCATCGAGACATCGGGGTCGACGGCTTCCTTGGCATCACGAACCGAATCCCATACGGGAAATCCTTCGTGGACCGACCCTCCCTTTCCTGGGGTTACCCCCCCGAGGACAAGAGTTCCATATTCACGGCAGGCCATGGCATGGTAGCTTCCCTCCTTGCCGGTAATACCCTGGACAATGACCCGCGTCGAACGATCAACGAGAATGCTCATTTTGCTCCTTTCACGGCCAGAACAATTTTTTCAGCCCCTTCGAACAGGTCCTCGGCAACCTGAAGATTCAGGCCGGACTCCTTCAACATTTCCCGTCCCTCCTTCGCGTTTGTCCCCTGAAGCCGCACGACAAGAGGAACATGGAGCTTGACATCCTTTGCCGCAGCAATGATTCCTCCTGCGATCCTTTCACAGCGGACTATTCCGCCAAATATATTGACAAAAATCCCTTTGACGGCAGGATCGCCCAAAAGAATCCTGAATGCCTGCTCGACCGTTTCCTTGCTGGCTCCACCGCCAACATCCAGAAAGTTCGCGGGAGATCCACCCGCCAGGGCAATCACATCCATTGTTGCCATCGCCAAACCCGCCCCGTTGACCATGCAGGCGATCGAACCGTCAAGTTTGACATAGTTGAGCTTATGTTTCGAGGCTTCTATTTCAAGGTCGTTTTCTTCGAAGAGGTCTCGAAGGGCCAAAATCTTTTCCTGGCGGTAAAGGGCATTGTCATCAAATGAGACCTTGCCATCCAGAGCCAGCAGACGTCCATCTCCGGTCAGAATCAGCGGATTGATTTCGACCATCATGCAATCGGTTTCCACAAAAAACCGGAAGAGATTGGCCAGAAGGGTTGCAAAGGAGGCATAAAGGTTTACGGGCAATCCGAGGAAGCTCGCGACTCGCCGACCCACAAAAGAACGACATCCTGCTTCCGGATCGACGGCTAATGTCAGGATCTTTTCAGGGTGGGACTCAGACACCTCTTCAATCTCCATTCCCCCTTCCGTGCTCGCCAGAATGGAAATGCGCCGGCTGGATCGGTCCAGGACAAGACTCAGATAAAATTCTCTGGCGATGGAGGCTCCCTCTTCGATCCAGACCTTTCGGACAAGCCGTCCTTCGGTTCCTGTCTGATGGGTGACCAGGGTTTTTCCGAGAAGACCATCGACAAATCCCGGAATATCATTCATGTTCTTGGCTATTTTGACCCCTCCCGCTTTCCCCCGTCCTCCGGCATGAATCTGGGCCTTGACCGCAAAGATTGAGGAAGTTCCTCCGAAGATCCCAGATTTCGCCTGAACCAGAGCCCGGGCTTCGTCTGACGAACTCACAACCACTCCGGCAGGAACGGGAACACCATAGCTCCGAAATAGCTCCTTGGCCTGATATTCATGAATATTCAAGACTATCTCCTCTCAGTGTTGACGGTAAACTGGTGATGACAGATATCAATGGTCTATCGACGGATTTATTGTTCCCTGCGACGATAATCAGGAAACAGGGTCGGTCCGACGGGGCGTTCGGCACCCTTGAATGCCTGGTTCATCGAGTTTTCAAATCGGTCGACATGGGAAAGACTCGTTTCCTTCCAGGAAAAAGGCTGACGGTCGCGGGCTTCTCTTGATGCCACCAGGCCGGATCTTTTCCCGAAAACAAAGAGTTCAAGAAGGGAGTTGCCCATCAGACGATTCTTTCCGTGGAGCCCGCCAGATGCTTCTCCTGAAACAAACAGGTGCGGAATGGTGGAATGGGAGTTTTCATCGGTTCGAATCCCCCCATTCTGGTAATGGAGGGTAGGATAGACGAGAATCGGGTATTTTGTCGGATCCACGTGATGGCGGGTCATGAGCTTGACGATATTCGGAAACCTTTTGGAAACTGTTCCTTCTCCCGACTCCCTGTCGATGGAACAAAGGTCGAGATAGATTCCGAACCCCCCGTTGCCTGTTGGAACACCCCGCCCATCCGCGCATTCCCGAATAATGGCAGAGGCTACGACATCCCGTGTTTCTAGTTCGTTGACAAACCGTTTTCCGAGACGGTTGTACATTCTTGCCCCGGCTCCCCGAACGGCCTCCGTGATCAGCATGCCTGCCATTTCAGAAGGGAAGATGACTCCGGTCGGGTGATACTGGAAGCTGTCCATGTGGACAAGCTGGGCCCCGAGACGATAGGCCATGCAAAGACCGTCTCCCGTTGCCCCGAAATGATTGGAAGTTGCAAACTCTCCCAAGTGAAGTCTTCCGGAGCCTCCGGTCGTGAGAATAACCGAGCGAGCCTTGACGTACTTGAATTTTTTACTGTCCAGGTCCAAGAGTACCGCCCCGGCACAGGTTCCTCCCGGCCCCTGTAAAAGCTCGACTGCCGGAGAAAACTCAACAATGTCGATGGGGGCATTCACCACATCCTCTTTCAGGACCCTGACAAGCTCGAGGCCGGTATAATCCTTGGCCGAAATCAATCGAGGCCGGGAGGTTCCTCCCCCACGCCGCAACGAGAGATTCCCCTGGGCATCCCTGTCAAAAAGAACCCCCTTTGACACCAGCCACTCCACAACCTTCGGTCCTTCCTTGACCAGAATAGCCAAAAGAGCCGGATCATTGGCCCCATGCCCCCCCCGGAAGGTATCCCGAAAATGCTCAACAGGACTGTCCCCTTCTCCAATAGCCGTTTGGATCCCGCCTTCGGCCATGACCGTATTCGAATCTCCGACACGAAGCTTGGTCGCCAGGAGCACCTTGACACCCTGTTCTGCAGCAAAAAGAGCGGCTGTGATTCCTGCTCCGCCTCCTCCGACAATTAGGACATCGACATCGTAATCCGGATGCTCCGGAAGGGAAAGATGACCATCAAGCCGGCTCCGGGATTCCAGAATGGCCGCGATTTCTTTCGGCACTATCTGTCCGGCATTCGGGCCGACACTCAACGTCGATTTTCCCTCCGAACTATAATCCGGATAATAAGTCTTCAGAAGTTTTTCTCGCTCCGAAGGGGAGAGTGTCGCCGGAGCTGACTCGTCAAATTCCGGAATATGGGAATAGAAGGATGCAACCAGATCAGACATTCTAGGACTTGACCTCGCATTCTTTCTTCAACTCATCTGGAGACAGGGCCAGAAGATGTGTCAACGGAGCATCGAACATCCCCGACCCGATTTCTTCAAGCCGATGTTTCAGGTTCGACGGATACGGCAGTTCCTTGGCTCCATAAGCCCTCCGGGCATAAAGAGCAATTTCGTGCGGAGCCATTTCCGCAATACAACGGGAGACACAGAGGCCACACATTACACAGCTCATGGTCAGCTCGGAAACCGCCTTGAAGTCACCGAAATTCGCCCTCCAGACGGCATCTCTCACATCAATCCCCTGGGGACAAACCTCAGTACAGGCATTGCAGTTTCGACAGGTCGCAGATTCCGGGTAGAACTTGAACAGTTCCTCCTTGGGATCAGTCAAATCTTCCACCGCATAATGGGCTCTTTGGGTTGGATAGGAATCCAGCATGGAATAGCTCATTCCGTCCTGAACCAGGGTCTGGCAAGCCAAGGCATTATGCAGCCTGAAATCTCCCTTCATGCGATACACCGTTGCGCAGGCTCCACAAACCCCGCCCAGACATCCGATTCCATGGATAACTTCATGACCCGTATACCATATGGCCTGAACCATGGTCGAACCTGCCGGAACATCGTAATCACGTCCGTTGATCGAAACATGAACCATGTTCTGTGTGCCTTCTTCAGAACTATCCATCGCTACACCCCTAGCTTTCATGAATGCTTCCACCGTCCGGACCCGAAAAAACCGGCTGAAGGAAGTACATACTTGACCAACCACCCGACAAAATGCTGAGCGCTCAGTGTACCAAACAGAAGATATCCAATTCAATCGCACTCATGGGAAGGAATCCGAAGAATCTTCAAGGCATTCTTCGAATCGGAAATAACGATGAGTTTCAGGTGTGGATGTCGGGACAGCGAAAGAATTCCACAAGAGCAGACAAGAGCTTTACTCAGCCTATCGCGGGGTCTTTTTGCTGATTTTTGTCCAGACTCCCCTCAACGAAGGGTCCAGGAATGGGCGTGATCCCCGCCCTCCCGAAACGGGGTGGTACTGGATGGCGATAACTCTGAGTATAGACAGGGCCAGAAGGACCATAACGAGTTCGATATACCGGGATAACGGTTCATTCGAAAACCATGTGACCAGTGTTTCCGACAGTAGGACCGCCAGGACCGAATCAACAATATAGGTTACCTTGACTCGTCCAAGGGTAAAATACGTCAGGATTGTTCTTGAAACTTCCAAGAGAGCCAGAAGGAGAAGAATATTGACGATCAGGGATTTAAGCATAGACAAAAGTCCATTGTGGGAATGGATGAAGGCCTGTTCGATCGTTTCCCACACCCCCCACACCATCGCAATAAACTGGACGAGAAGAAGTGTAAGAAGGACAAGCTTCACACCCCACAGGTACCAGGCGGGAAATTTTTGCTCAATCTCCTCAAGAGGCGGAGGGATCGGAATCTCACCCTTGTTTTCAGACACTTGATCCCTTTCCAACAGAATCCTAGGCAGTTCTATCCCGTCAATTCTATCAGAAAAATCCATGTATAAATCAAGAAAGGGGGGATTTCTCCCCCCTTTTGCGCATCATCCCGGGAAACTCCTGATCAGGGAACCTGACGAACCCCGGTCCCGTCGTACACATAGCTTCCCTCTTCAAGACGGCGGAACGGTTTTTCCCTTTCCCATTCTTCAACAACATGGGCGACCAGACCAGGAATTCGGCCAATGATAAAGATCCCTTTTCCAGTTTTCCAGGACAGCCCCATCTCGGAGATGACGGCGGCAATCATTCCGTCGACATTCAAGGGCAAATTTTTTCCACCCTTCGATTCGAGCACATCCTGGACTGCCACGGCAAATTCGACAAAACGTCCGCTAAATCCGAATTCCTTTGCAAGGTCAAGAAGTCTCAACGTCCTGGGGTCGCGCTTATAAATCTTGTGTCCGTAACCCGGAAAGCGCTTCTTCTTCTTTTCGAATTCCTCGACCATCAATTTGGCATGAGCCTTGATGTCCTTTACATCGGCCGTCAGATTTTCCTGGTAGATTTTAGCGCATTGTTCGATCGCTCCACCATGAGCATCTCCAAGGGTAAGAACACCTCCGGCAACTGCGGCATTCAGGGAATTCCCACCGGAAAATACTGTACGCGCAGCAACTACCGAGGGGGGACCGATCCCGTGATCGATGCAGGCGACCAGCATCGCTTCCATCATCTTTCTTTCTCTTTCCGAGGGAAGTTCCCCCTTTAGCACAAGATAGATCGCTTCTGCGAAAGAAACCCGCCCCACAAGGTCATCGAGCGGATAGCCTCGAACCACCGTCTTTCCATCGACCTGTCCTCCTACCCGGGTTTTCCATTTCACTTCCTTTGTATCATTTTCCTTGCTCATCAAGAATCCTTTCTTTGATGACGAGAGGTTCATCTGTCAATAATACCTGCCAAAGGGCAAAAAAAGGGCCGGAAAATCATTCCGGCCCATCAAAAACAAGAATGGAAATCCGTTACTTGCTCCGGCTCTTGACGAAAGCCAAGGTGCCGCCTGCCCGAACAATTTCGAGATCTCTCGCCGTCAGAGAATGCTTGACGGGGATGTCGATTTTTTTCGTAAGATTCTTCAGAACGAGGCTCCCGGAGTCAAGCCCTTCAGTCCTGAATTCGAGCTGATCATCCCGATCAATTTTCTCGTAGTCCCCCTCGTTGGCAAAAGTCAGGGGAAGAATCCCGAAGTTGATGAGGTTCGCCAAATGAATGCGAGCAAATCCCTTGACAATCACTGCCTTGACACCCAGATACATCGGGGCAAGAGCAGCGTGCTCACGGCTCGATCCCTGACCATAGTTCGATCCACCCACGATGAAACCGCCTCCCGCTTCCTTTGCGCGTTTCGGAAAGGTCGGGTCTACCGACTCAAAAACGTACTGCGAAATTGCAGGAACATTGGAACGGAGGGGAAGGACCTTGGCTCCCGCCGGCATGATGTGATCGGTGGTGATATTGTCTCCGACCTTGAGAAGAACAGTGCCGCTTACTTGATTGGATATGCGATCGCGGGTCGGAAGAGGCTTGATGTTCGGCCCTCTCATCACCTCTGTCGCATGTCCGTCCTTGGGCGGAAAGATCATCATCCGGTCATCCAAAACATAGGTTTCGGGAAGATTGATATTTTGAGGCGCTATCCCGAGATCCCGGGGATCGGTAATCACCCCAGTGATAGAACAGGCAGCCGCCACTTCCGGGCTTGCGAGATAGACTTTTGCGTCCTTGGTTCCAGAGCGGCCTTCAAAGTTTCGGTTGAATGTCCGCACGGAAACACCGCCGGAAGGAGGCGCGAATCCCATTCCGATACACGGACCACAGGCCGATTCAAGAAGTCTGGCGCCCGACATGATCAAGTCACCGAGAACTCCATTCTGGGAAATCATTTCCAGCGTCTGGCGGGAGCCTGGAGAAAATCCGAGGCTGACCGAAGGGTGTACCGTCTTCCCTTTCATGATCGCCGCAATTCCAAGAAGATCCTTGTAGGAGGAATTGGTGCAGGAACCAATCGCCACCTGGCTGACAGGGATTCCCTGGATCTCACGAACCTTGACGACATTGTCTGGCGAATGTGGCTGGGCAATGAGGGGTTCCAGAGTGTTCAGGTCGATTTCCACGACTTCATCGTAGGTCGCTCCGGCATCTGCTTCCAAGGGGGCATAATCATTTTCCCGTCCCTGGGCTTTCAGGTAAATTCTGGTCTGCTCGTCCGAGGGGAAGATCGATGTGGTGGCTCCCAGTTCTGCCCCCATATTGGTGATCGTCGAGCGTTCGGGAACGGACAGGCTCTTGACCCCTTCGCCCGCGTACTCGAATATCCTGCCCACTCCTCCCTTGACCGTAAGACGCCTCAAAAGCTCAAGAATCACATCCTTTGCCGAGACAAATGGCTGAAGCTTTCCGGTCAACTTTACCAGAACAACCTTCGGCATTGAGGTATAAAAGGGTTCTCCCCCCATCGCCAGGGCCACATCGAGGCCACCAGCACCTATCGCGATCATTCCAAGGCCTCCGTTGGTCGGCGTATGGCTGTCCGAACCAAGAAGGGTTCTCCCCGGCTTTCCGAACCGTTCAAGATGAACCTGATGGCAGATACCGTTTCCCGGACGGGAGAAGACGATTCCATATTTTGCAGCCACAGTCTGAAGATAGCGATGATCGTCCGCATTTTCAAAGCCCGTCTGCAGCATATTATGATCGACGTAGGAGACGGAGAGCTCCGTCTTGACTTTGTCGAGTCCAAGGGCTTCAAACTGAAGGTACGCCATTGTTCCGGTCGCATCCTGGGTCAGCGTCTGGTCAATCCTGATGGCCACTTCCTTGCCAGCCACCAATTCTCCGGAAACAAGATGATTTTTGAAAATCTTTTGAGTCAGGTTAAGCGCCATTGCTTAATCTCCTTAAGGTAGGTCTAGATTGACCGGGGCAAGACATCACTCATGTCTCATCGAGAGGTGAGGTGCATCCCCAGCGTGAAAAGATAGCCGCTCAGCACGTCCATAGGGGATACGGGGGTCTGATGCGGATCCGCAGATTACGGATTCCTATTTTAACCTGATTCGATCTCAAAAAAAAAGCCCCTCATTCTTCAGCCGAAACAAGCCGAAGAATGAAGAGCTGGAAGTAGGGATAGAATAAAGCCTTTATGGCCAGGGAAACTTGGTCGATTTGTTTGCGATTTCCGCCCCGTGACCGAGAAAAAGAAGAAAAAAAAGCATTCCAGCCAACATCAGGATACCAATCACGATTGCCGGACCAGTTGCCATCTGTGATCTCTCTTCTGCCATCTGCCTCACCCCCCTTCGGTTAATCTGCCCCTAGAATGTGGAGTAAAGGGGCATCACATGCTCGGTAGTGCTGTCCTCGAAGTCTCGAGGAACTCCGAGCGATTCAATTGCCTTGACGAGATCATGGTAATAGAAGGCCACCTTCACAGGATACTTCTTACCCGCTCCCTCAAGTCTGGAAATTTTGTCTGTCGCCTTGCCCATACCGCGCTCAACGATCGCGCCTGCATGGCCGAAAGCCACACCTTCCGGCATTCTTTCCTGAAAACGGCCAGAGACAAATGCGGCAACGGGCTTGTCGAAGCCCCCCGACATGATCAACTCGGCCACCTGCTCCTCATAGGAGCCTCCCGGCTCTCCGAGCATGGCTACCCCTTTGACTTTCGGATCTCCCTTGATCTCCTTCAAGACGTCGGAGTAGGTCGTATTGGAAATGATGTCCCCGCCGATTGCCAGAGCCATGTATGTGCCCCAGCCACGCCGCTTGAACATCTCTGCGGTAGTCACTGTCAATCCCCCGCTTTTGGAGATGATCACAAGACCACCTTCCCGGAAGGCAATCGAAGGATCCTTCCCACCGATCGCTCCGATGCGTCCAACAGAAGGAACGAAGCATCCGAGACTCGTCCCGCCGACAATGACCGCACCCCTCCGTACCTTTTCCTGATAAATGATCTCGGAATCACGAATGGGGACGTGTTCGGTGATAATATACAGAACCTTGATTCCATTGTCCAGACACTCCATCACGGCATCCAAAACCGAGGCCGGCGGAACATAGATCAATGCGGTATTCAGTAACTTTCCGACCTTCGGATCCCGAACGGCCTCTCCCAAAGTGTCGAATACGGGTACGGGAAGCTCAGTAGATCCGCCTTTTCCCGGAGTGATTCCAGCCTTTACAATGCCGGGATAAAGCGCCTCCGACTCCTTGATCACCTGAGAGGCCTCACGGCCAGTTGCTCCAATGACCACGACTCCGGTCGAATCATTTAAGTAAACAGTTCCTTTCAAAATATCCCCCCTCATTAATGTTCAGATTTTCTAGGCAATCTCTTCAGGCTTGTATCCGATATGCTTGACAAGCAGCTCTCTCATCCGGATAGGCGCCTCCGTGATTGGAAGCTGTGAATCGTAGATCTCACCCCGGATCCCGTTTCGGACAAAACACTCGTGCAGCATCTTGAGACCCTTCACATATTCGGGACCCGAACGCCGCACAACCCACACAAGGTTCTTGTCAAGCTTCCCTTCTGCGTTCATGTCGTCCAATGCCTTTGCCAGACCCTCTCCTAACGTCACATCGATGCGGGTGTTGCTGGCCGTTCCTCCGCAAACAAGTACACCCTTGAGACCCGGCTTGGACAAGATGATCCGGGCAATCCGGTACATTTTTTCCGCTGGAGGATTTCCCCCGATATCGGTGAGGTTTGCAATTCTGAGACCTGCCTCGATAGCGGTCTCTGCTGTTACAGTCGATCCTCCGCCACCGAAAGTCATCATGGCGATATCTCCATCAAGCTCGACATAGGAACCGGCCTTGCCCCTGTGATCGCCCTGGTCAATAAGCACGGCATCCTGCTCTCTCTGGGTCATCGGCCTACCCTGGGCGCTCCGAGAACCATAGACTATGGCGGGGTTGACCGCCGCATCGTCATCGAGAATCACCACAGCGTCGGCGGCAACGATTTTCCTTTTCTCCCCCGACCTGGCGACAACCAGCGGATTGATCTCGAGCAGACGGCTCTCCGATCCCCAGAACGCATTAAATACATTGACGATCACTTCGGAAAGCGGCCGAAGAAGATCCTTGTCAGAGAATCCGACATCGACGAGGAACTGCCTGATCTGATAGGGGTAGACCATCCGGGCGTCCCGAACAACATAAGTATGAATCAGGGTCGGGTCAATCTCCTCGACATCCATTCCGCCGTGTTCGCTGAAAATGATGGCCGGAGCCCGATCTTTTGTCGAATAGGTCACGCTCAGATAATATTCTTTTTCGATATCGAGCTTTTCCTCGACCAAGGCACCAATCGATTGTTCCCCGTAGACCTCCCGGGTCGCAAGGTCATTGAAAACCCGTTCGATCTGGGACTTGTCGGAAACGACCTTGACCGCCCCGGCCTTGCCCCTTTTCCCTACAAGAACCATGGATTTGATGACGACTCCGGATTCTTTTTCCACAAACTGTCGGACCGAATCGTTCACTTCCTTCGAAAAAACATATCGAGGCACAGGAATCTTGTATTTTTTAAAAATGGAACCCAATGCCTCGTGTTCATAAAGTTTCATCGCGTTTCGACTCCTTAGGATTTTTTTGAAAAACGGAATGAGGGACCTGCTGCCTTCAAATTGGGAAATTTGGCAGTATCATAATCGATAAGAACAAGAAGAGTCAAATGCGAGCCGATTTTGAGCTTAAAGGTACAAAGACCGACCAGAATAAGGTTTCCGTCTTCCAAATACCTCCTATAATCTTGTGTGTATGCTATGATGAACCGGTCAGGAAGGGCCATAATTGTCGAAGCCATTTATTCACAGGGGTTGAACAAACGATGACTCCCACCGAGCTCTCCGATCTTTCACAACAGTTCCGGATAAAAGTCCAGGGGGCCATGAGCCTCAATATTGCTTTCATTGGAGTCGTCAACAACCTGTTTGATGCGCTGAATTGCGCGGGGCAGGCCGACACCATGACGCTGGCAAGGTCCGCCTCCCTGGACAGGAGTTATGTCCAGCGCTGGGCTGAAGCGGCCTATGCCCTGGAATACCTCGACCTGACAGACGGGTTGTTTTCCTTGACCAACCTGGGAAGGGCCATGCTCCCGGATCAACCCGGAACCCTCATGCCTCTTGCGATCGGAGCGGTTCTCTCAACCCACATGGCCGATCGTGCCGCCGAACTCATGCGAACCGGGGAGCGTCCAGGTGAATCGGTTCTGGGGGAAAGAAAAAACATACTGCCCTGGTTCGGGGCCATGCTTGAAGGCAACTTCTCCGGCCTCTTCGAACGTGAAATCTGCCCGGGCGTTCCCGTTTTCCAGGAGATCAACCAAAAAGGCGGCAGGGTGGTCGATCTCGGTTGCGGCAATGGCTGGTATCTCAGGGCTCTCGCCATAAAATGCGAAAAGATCAAAGGGGTCGGGCTCGACGGATTTTCCGAGAACATTCGTCAGGCCCAGACGATGACTGACAGGCTGCACCTTTCGGATCGACTGACCTTCCAAGAAGGCGACATCAAGACTTTTGCCCAGCAGGAACCCGTCGACCTCATTGCCATGAATCGAGCATTGCACCACGTCTGGGACGAGAAAGAGACCGTTTTCGCGATTCTCCGCGACCATATCCGGGACACGGGAGCGATCGTTATCTGGGAGCCGGCCTGGCCAAAGAACATCACGGACCTGCGGACTCCGGGGAAACGCCCTCTGGCCGTCCAGAACCTTGGAGAACATGTTCAGGGAAATCGTCTCCTGACTCCCGAGGAAATTTCGGATCAATTTCTGTCGGTCGGAATGACCGCAGAGATCTATCTCTTTTCCGGAGGAAACGAAGCCGTCATTGTGGGAAGAAAATCCTAGGCGAGGCGGTATTACCCAGCGCAAGCCTTGCCGTCAGCTTGGCCTTCAACCTACAATGAACAGACTTTTCAACTTTTTGTGGATAAACCCATATTGCACTGTCGAAATGACCGGAATCCCCTATGAAGAACCCTTATAATCTGGCCCGAAGAAATCTCTGGAACTCAAATACACGCATCAAGGCGTCCGAGCTTTTTATGGCGCGCGGAGACTGGGCTGATTCGGTCAGGGAATGTCGGGAAGCCATCGACTTTGCCCTGAAGGCCCTCCTTCACGCCATTGAAAGCGAGGTTCCGAAATTTCAGGACCTGGGAGCCCTTTTGATTCAGAAGAAAGACCACTTTCCACCAGACTTTTCAGTGGACTGGGATCGCGTCTCCAGAATTGCAGGGACTCTGGTGGCAACCCAGGATGTCTCGACCTTCGGGGGAAATGATTTCATGACATTCGGGGAAGAATCCGTCCTTGCCTCTTCTCCGGCTCAGACAAAGGAAGATGCGGTCCACCTGCTTGACGACGTCCGATATCTTGCAAGCCTGGGCGAGGAAATTTTAAGACTCGGTAAAGCACCCTCAAAACATTCCCGGTGAGGAATCCCGCCTCCTCCCCTTCCGTTAAATCCGTATTCTGTCCCCCCTGATCTTCCGGCGCGGACCTGTCTGGCCCCCAGAAACACAGAGGACTCCGGATCACTGCTCCCAAGCCTGTGGCCACACGCGCCCTCGCTATCTTGGCAGAAGACTCCCCTGCCCACCCTGGAAATAATACCAAAGCGAGAAATTCGGGGTGGTCGCCAGATATTCATTGTTGCCAAATGCCGGGAACAAGACACCGAACGAGGCGGCAAGACGAGGCGTCAGGTTGAACTCGACAGTCGGCTGGACTCCGACAAGGTTGAAACTTGCCGGAGTTGTATTCACAGGCAAGCCATCAACAGAAAACGGGAGCCCGGAAAGCCCCGCGATTTCAAGAATGAATCCCAACCCGCTCCTGTCGTCGACAACATCTTCGATGCCGATCCGATATTGAAGCAGGTCCCCGAACTGGGAAAACACCGGCGCATCGCCTGCCGAAAGCGACATTGTTCCAGGAACGCTCAACGTGTAATAGAGATCGGCATAAAGCCGGAGCGGCTTCCTGTTTTTTCTCACCATGGCGATCCCCGTGAACGCCGGTACCCCGAAATGGGTCGACGGAACAACATTGATAGGCGGAAGTCCTCCGACAGGAACCGGAGTTCCAAGCCACGATGAAGTCGGAAGGGTCACAAGAAAGGCCGTCGTTAAGCTCGGCCGGTTCGTGAACGGATCCTGGATAACCCACCGGTGTTTGAGACCGAACGAAAGATCGTTAAGCCCCGCCCCGTTCATGGGAATCCCGTTGTCTGTGGAAAAAGTCGTGATGACGGACGGGAGAAACACAAACTCGGTATTGATATCGATCCCGTAGAACATGGCAAACAGATTGAGCAGCTGGATCTGGCTGTATCCCGATGGCAGACCGGTGATTCCTCCGGAATCCGAGTACTGGGCCTGTGTGAAACGTCCATACATGAAAAATCTCGCATTGAACTCCCCTTCCGGCAGAGTATCGGCCGTTGGCATAAGATCCGGCCCGGAAGTTAATGGGTTCCAGGAGTGCCGATATGCGCTCAGGGCATCGGCACCATTCAGAGAAAGGGGATGAGCCGAAGGTTCCCTCACTCTTGCTGTTTCCGGGGGAAGCTCTTTTTTTCCGGGCAGAACCTTCAGAGCGGCCTTTGGTTGGGGCGGGGAATCCGATGTGGGCGTTGAAGGGACTGGCGAAGGGCCAGAGGAAGAGGGTAGAAGGGCCACCGGAGGAAGGGTCGCCGCCAGTCCCGTTCCGGATGAACAACAAAGCCAGCATGCAAGAAAGGCCGTACATATCGGGCGATGAAGGATTAGGCGTAAACGGAGACCAGAACCAGTCATTCACATTCTCCTGGACCGGAATATGTTGTATCGAACATCATTTTTCACAAATTTCCTATCGGAAACTGTCGCAAGACCTCCTGGGGACGCGAACGATTGGAAGCACTCTTCACATGGATTTCCCCGGACCGACTGCAGAAAGCCTGCATGTGTCAGCAAGCGCCATGGGTCGGACTCCCCCGGCCGCGTCGTGGCAGAGCTTTCCCCAAAGGCATTTCCTTGCCCCAAAAGACCTGTATCGTCGCTAAAAAAACATCTCCCCAGAACTCCCGAACCCCTATTATTCTTTGGAAAAACTTGACTCAAGTCCAGTTTTAAACTAATTTATTGATTGATCAATTAATCGGACATTTTATGATACACCGATGTGTTTTATTTTTCGAAGGAACGACCTCATGAAAAAATCCACCTTGATCGTATCCGGGCTCGGCATCGTCCTCTTCCTCGCCGGCTCTTTCTGGTTTTATGCCTATTCCAGAGCCCATATTAGCACAAACGATGCCCAGATCACCGGACACCTTCATCCGATCACCTCCCGGATCTCGGGCTATGTCGTCCGGGTGCTCGTTCATGATAATCAGGTTGTAAACACCGGAGACGTTCTTTTTGCCCTTGATGACCGGCTCCTGGTCCATCAGCTCAAGATGGATGCCGCCACCCTGAGCCGCGACGAGGCGTCCCTGTCCGTCAACACAGCCAACCTCGACCGGGACAGGACCATGATCGGGCTCACCAAAAGGGACCACGACCGGACCGTCAATCTTTCCAGGCAGTCCTTTGCCACCAAATCGAAGCTCGATCATGATCGGGCGAAATACCGCGTCGCCGTGTCCAATGAAAGGGCCGACTCAGCCACACACAGGGTTTTGACAGCGGCCATAAAAAAGGACAAGGCAAAACTTGCGATCGACCTTCTCAACATTCAGTTTTCCAAAATCAAGGCTCCCGTTTCCGGCCTCGTGACGGGAAAGTCCCTCGAGAAAGGTCAATTCCTCACTCCAGGCCAGGTGGTCGGATATGTTGTTCCCGTCCACATGTGGGTGATCGCCAACTACAAGGAAACAGATCTTCATGCAATTCATCCGGGAGACCCGGTCCGCATCACCGTCGATGCCCTGCCCGGCAAAAAATTTCTTGGGCATGTCGACAGCATCCAGCAATCGACAGGAGCCGTTCTCTCCCTTCTTCCTCCCGAAAATGCAACGGGAAACTTCACCAAGGTCGTCCAGAGAATTCCCGTCAAGATCCTCCTGAACCCAGGAAGCGACCCCAAGCATCTGTTGCGTCTAGGGATGTCCGTGGTTCCGGTCGTCCTTCCCCGTTCAGGCCTCTAGGAATTTCCAGACGATGGAGCCGAGCCTCCCTTCGGGTGCGTCCGATATCCACCCTCCCGTTGCCCATCCCGCCCTCGTCGTCACTGCGGCAATCGGCGCGACAGTTCTAGAAACACTCGATTCGACCGTAGTCAATGTGGGCCTTCCCAACATGATGGGAGGACTCGATACCACGATCGACGGGATCGCATGGGTCATCACCGCCTATACCATCGGGAATGTCCTGATGATTCCCATGACACGATTTGTGTCGGACAGGTTCGGTCGTCAACGCTATTTCACCCTTTCGATCCTCTTCTTTACGATCTTTTCGGTCCTTTGCGGTCTCTCGAGGGATCTCCTTCCCCTCGTCTTTTTCAGGCTTCTCCAGGGAATGGCCGGAGCCGCCTTTTTTGCCACAAGCCAGACACTGATCATCGATTCCTTTCCTCCTGAAAAAATCGCCATCGCCAATGCAATTTTCGGAGTGGGGGTCAGCCTTGGTCCCGCACTGGGCCCCCTTGTCGGCGGGTATCTTGTGTACCACAAATCCTGGCCATGGATTTTCTTCATCAATCTCCCCATCGGAATTGCCCTCACATTTCTTGCAATCCGCTACGTCCCGGACTCCCGATACACGATCAAGGAGGAACGGTTGGATTTACCCGGCATCGCCCTCCTTCTCATTTCTGTCCCATGCATCCAGTTCGCCCTCGAGAACGGGGAGCGCTATAACTGGTTTTCCTCCCTGTCCATCCTTCTGGCAACCTTTTTCGGCGCCTTGTGCATTATCCTCTTTATCGCTAGGGAGCTGACGGCCAAAACCCCCCTGATCGATCTGCGGGTCCTCAAAAATCGCTCACTCTGGGCGGGGTCGGTCGGATATGCTCTCTTGGGATCGGTCTACTTTGGCACCCTCTTCACCATTCCCCTTATGGGAGAAAATCTGTTCAACTGGAACCCTCTCCAGACCGGCATCGTCCTCCTCCAGAGCATCGTCTCCTTTTCTCTTGCCTCCATGGTAGCCGGAGCATTCATGACCCGCGTCCCCATCTGGTTCATCATGGTCCCGGGAGTCGCCATGATCGAGATCGCACTCTGGCAATACGGCCATCTGGGCACCGGAGCCAACCCCGGATCCTTCCTCTCGCCCAACATCTTTCGTGGTGTAGGCCTGGCCTTTCTCTTCCCGCCACTTATGACAATGGCCCTTTCCACTCTCCCCCGACCCATGTTGGCGACAGGGGCGGCCATTTCAGGCATGATCGGACAACTGGGCGGATCGATCGGCATCGCCATCCTAGGGACGATCCTCCAGCGCTCCCAACAGATCCACCAGGCCTTCCTGACCACCCGAAACCTCACCGCCGACAGGATGCAAACTTCCGTTTCCATATCGTCCCTGATTTCCCACCTGATCGCACTTGGGGTTCCGTTTTCCCGGGCTTCGGAGCTTGCGGCGGGGATCATGAGAAGCCAGATCATGAAGCAGGCCTTGATGCTGAGCTTCAACGACGTCTATGAAGCAGTCGCAATCGCGGCTTTCGCACTTCTTATTCCGATCTTCCTCTTCGAGCGTGGCAAGGGCTCCCAGGTGACATGAGCGGGCTTTCCTGAACTCCCGGATGACTTGGAATACCCGCCCCTGATAGACTTGACAGGATATGACCGGCCCCCACCTTCCCTATCGAATCGAGGCTCTGTCGTGAATCCTTATGTAGTATCGATGTCCCTTTTGATATACATGGCCCTGGCGGGCTATTTGACAGCCCTGTACATACGTCTTGGCAAACATGGTCCCTCCATCGGACGCACCCTCGGGGGACTGATCTCGAACCCCGGCGTGTCTGATTTCATCAGGATTCGCCGTGGCCACATTCTTGCCGCTGTAGCCGGTTTTACCTGCGATGTCTCCGGAACGATCATCATGGAATACGAACGCATCCAGGGACGCATCCGGTTTCATCCGGTTCCTCCGGCGCTGGACTGGTTCCATCTGATTACAGCCCAGGGAGCCCTCTGGCTCTTCATTCTTCTGATGATTCTTGGTATCCTTCGGAAGAAGGGGAATTCCCTGGGTCGCTTTCACGCAAGGCTCGGCCCCGTTTTTCTTGTCGTTTGGCTCTCGAGCTCCATTTCGGGATGGTTTTACCGAGTCTTCTGAAGAGCGGAAGACAAACCTTTCTCATTATTACTGGCAGGAACAAACCCATGGCCCTTCTCGCTCGAACCGACGGCACACTCCTTGACACCCCCGGACCAATACGAGCCCTTCTGGGCAGGATCGGAGTGCGGCTTGAGGACTGGCCCATTCCGGACGATACCGTCCTCGGACAACTTCTCGGGACATCCACGCTCACCCCTTCCCAGAACCAGAAGGTACTGGAAAGCTTTCACGACCGTTTTGACGCCCTCAAAAAATCATCGGGATACCAGTCCCAGGACCTGATCGTCCTCTCTGCCGACCTCCCGGGAATCGATGCCATGCTTGACAGATTTATCTCCTGCCATACCCATGACGACGACGAGATCCGCTATATCATTGACGGAGAGGGCATCTTTGGTTTCGTCCTCCCTGATGGCGACCAGGTCGAGCTGACCATGTCAGCGGGAGAATATATCAATGTCCCCGCGGGTGCCGAGCACTGGTTTCGATTGACCCCTGAAAAACGGATCAAGGCCATTCGATATTTCACCTCACGGGAAGGATGGGCACCGAACTATACAGGGCGGCCGGTCCATATCTTCGCAGGCCGAACTCCTCCCGCTCCCCTGCAGATCTGATCCATGGATCGATACCTTCTGGTCCATTACGAGTTTCCCGAAGGAGTGGATCCGGTCCGCCATGGGACGATGCTTGCCATCGGGCAGACCATCGGATCCTATCACCCGGGCGATTCCGGAAGATTCTCCCCCTACATGGGGGTTCTTGAAGAGACCGTTCTTCTCGAAAGTGGACGAAGCCGGGCCCGGGTCCGATACCCCCTCGATAACATTTCCGGAGACATCGGATCCCTTCTGGTCATGATTCTCGGAAAGTACTCCCTCGCCGGTCCAGTCCGGGTCGTTTCCGTCGACCTTCCTCCCTCCTATGGAACCCCATGCCGCTTTGGTCTGTCCGGAATCCGGACGATCACCGGCGTCCAGGATCGCGCCCTTCTCATGGGCATCTTCAAACCTGCCCTGGGTCTTGCGCCCCGGGACTTTGCCGATATTCTACGAGAGGTCGGGGAAGCCGGACTCGACCTGATAAAGGATGACGAAATCCTTCCCGATACCCCGACCTCGACGGCGCTCGAGCGGGTCCAGGCCTGCCGTCCCGTCATCGATGAGATCAAACGGTCCACCGGCCGGGAAATTCTATACGCAGTCACCCTTTCCGGTCGAGCTGACCGGCTGATCGATCAGGCCATGCGTCTTCGGGACGCCGGAGCCAACGCCTATCTGCTCTCCCCGTTGGCCTATGGGTACTCTGTTCTTGAGGCCCTTGCCGCCAGGCCAGAGACTGCCCTTCCGATCTTTGCCCACCCAGCCATGGCCGGAGCTCTCGGGGGATCCCGGGATTACGGGTTCGACTACAGCGTGCTGCTGGGAACATTCATGGTCCATGGTGGCGCCGATGCCGTCCTTTATCCCACCTCCGCAGGGAATCTTCCTGTCGACCCCGAAACGGAACGCTCTATCCGGCTGATCCTCCAGTCCTCAGGAGTCGCCCCGGTCCCTTCGGCCGGCGTGCATCCAGGAGCCATTGCCCGTTTTCTCGACCCGGGGGACCACGGAGTGATCCTGAACGCCGGAACAAGCATCATGGACCACCCCATGGGGCCCGGAAACGGTGTCAAGGCCTTTCATGAAGCCTTCCTGCGGCTGAAAAACAGGGAATCCATGGACCCAACCCTCATTCCTGACGGCCCCCTGCGTCAGGCCATCCTAAAATGGGGCGCCTCGTGACAATGGTTTTTTCCGACTTCGACGGGACAATCACGGAACAGGAAACCTTTTCGATGCTGATGAAGGAATTCGCTCCCGAAGCATCCCGACTCATTATTCCCCGACTCCTTTCCCGAGAGATGACCCTTCGTGAGGGTGTTCCGGCCATCCTTGAAACCATCGAAAGCAGCCGGTATCCACAGATGCTGGATCGAATGGCAGAAACGCCCATCAGACCCGGATTTGCAGAATTTCTGGACCTCCTGAGCGAGTATGGGATTCCTCTGGTTATCCTGTCCGGCAGCATTGAAGACCTTGTCATGGCAAGGCTTGACCCTTTCAGGCACAGAATTGCACGGATTGTGGCCGCCCGGGCGGATACAACCGGCCCATTTCTGAAAATAACCTCCGACTTTGCTGACAGGGACGAGCTTGTCTACAAGCCTGGAATCCTGAAGGAGTATGTCGACCCCGTCAAGATCGCCATAGGCGACTCGGTAACCGATATCACCATGGCCAAAGAAGCCACATTGACCTTTGCACGGAGTCTCCTCGCCGAGATTCTGGAAAAGGAAAAACGCCCATTCGAACCTTTTCACTCTTTTTTCGATATTTCTAGATTTCTCGATAATTATCTAAAAAAACAAAGGCACCAATGAAATCGGCTGATCCCGGGAAACTCCTGAGACATTTGGCCAGACAACTCTATCGCAGGGGTTGGATGGATGGGACGGCCGGCAATCTTTCCCTCCGTCGGGGGGAGAACCTCTTTATCACCGCAAGCGGACGGCCAAAAGGAACCCTGACCTCTGAAGAAATCCTGTCACTGCCGTTTCGCCATGCTTCCGGCGAAGCCTTTTCTTCCGGCCTTCGACCCTCGGCAGAGCTGTCCATACACCTGGCCATCTATCGCCTTTTTCCCGAGACTGAAGCGGTCCTTCATGTGCACACTGTCGAAGCTGCCCTCGCCTCATCGGCGGACAGGAATGAGCTGTCCCTCCCTCCGCTTGAAGTTCTGAAAGGCCTGGGGGTTGCCGATCCAGGACAGTGCCCCTTGCTTCCCGTATTCGACAATGACTCCAAGGTTCCGGAGATTGCCCGCAAAATTGAGGAACGGCTGCGTGACCCGATCTACTCTCTGCCCGGTCTCCTCATCCGCCATCATGGGACGACTGCCTGGGGAAAGTCGCTAGACGAGGCCATTCGACATCTGGAGCTTCTCGAGTTCTGTTTTCGGTACATAGTGGAACGTAACCGCGGCAAGGAATCGGACAGACTCTGAGGGAGACCACCCGTCAGAGTCTGGACACAATCCTTCGTCCTTCCTGGATCTCGGGAATGTCCCTTCCTCCGGTGATCCTTTCGAGAATTGACGGGATTCTTTTTCCTTCTTCGGGAATTGCTCTCGATAAGGACAGGACAGCCCTGTAAGCAAACCAGACCGCTCCGGTGGAAAGAGCTCGTTCCATGGCCTCCCGAAATATTCCGCCCGCCTGTTCGGTCTTTTCCCTGTTCGACCGGAGGATAATTTCACCTTCAAGGCGCAGGAATTCCGGCTCAAAAAGAACCGTCCCGGTCTGACGGGCCTGCTCCCTTCCTCTTTCAACCGTGTCCAGGCTCTCCTCGAACCTGTTCATTTTCAGAAATATTTCAGCCTCGACCATAGTGAAGAGCGGAGCCACACCCGACAAAAATTCTCCGATCCTTCGAGCCGTTTCCCGCGTCACTTCAATGTCTTCATCCTTCGAGTCGACCCAGGTCTGGGCAAGACGCGCCAGAGCTCCCCATTGTGAGAACCCGTAGCGTTCGACGAGATCAAGGGAGAGCCGGACGGACTGCCTCACTTTTTCTTTTTCGTCCAACATGATATGCAGGTAGGTTTTGAATGCCAGGGCAAACCCCATCGAATTCGGATGATTGAGCTCCCCCGCACGGACAATCGCCTTTTCGACATAAACCACCCCCGCGTCGGGATCTCCTCTCAGAGCCCGGTTAAAGCTCAGAAAACTCAGGGAATTCACCTCCGGGTCTTCCGCATAGGGGGATTCAAAGGGATCCGTCCGGATCCCGGTGGTCTTTCTTGAGCGGGAGAGGGCCTTTCCGAGTGCCCGTTCTGATCGCTCAAGGTTGCCGAGCCAGAAGAGCGAGTTCCCCAGGGAATAGTCCGCCCGCAGTCGTTCCTCCCCGCACTGGCTCTTCTCGGCCATATTGTCGAGATTCTCTGCGATTGGATAGGCCTTCCCCGGCCCCCGCCGTGTCAACACACTTGCCCACAAGCCGAACAGGGCGGGAAACGAGCGGGGCGACCTTTCGCCTCTCCCGCACAACTCCATGGCCCGGTCATAGATTTTTTCGACCATGGACGACCCATACCCCTGGCTCATCAGTGCGATCGGGCCCATCGCAATCAGGATTTCCTGTTCGCGCTCTTCATCTCCGTCTTTCTGGACAAGGTGGAGGGCTTTTTCCAGATGGGCACATGAATCTCGGAAAGCTCCGAGACCGGCGGTGCGTTTCGCGGCCTTCATCCACATTCCGACAGCCTCGCTTGTCCGTCCTGCCTGCATCATATACTCGGCCTGGACCTCCGGCTTCTGGAGGACCTTGTCCGGAAACAGGTCCGCGAGAATATCCGCGATCATTCCGTAGATCGTCCGACGTACCGGCCGGCTCAATGATTCCAGTATCGCCTTGCGGACCAGGGCATGCGAAAAGGAGAAGGAGACAGGGGAACCTTCTTGCTCCTCTTCAAGGATTCCCCGTTCAAGAAGTAGCGAGAGTCCTGCGCGAACCTTACCCGCCTCTTCCGGCAGTCCTGCTTCCATGGCCGCCTCCAGAAGGTCGGAAGAGAAGCTCTGACCAAGACACGCGGCGATCTGGGCCAGATACTTGCCTTCTCCGAGAGCGTCGATTCTCGAGGCCAGAAGATCGCGGAGGGTCGGAGGAAGGACTTCTTTTCCGGGAGGGACCCTTTCTGATCGCCGGGAACGCTCAATCCGGGCGGAGACCAGTTCCTTCAAGAACAGCGGGACCCCTCCTCCAAGATCCAGGATCTCCTTCATCTCCTCCATCGAACAGGCACCTGCATGGAGCCTCTCCACCAGAACCCGGCTCTCCCGAAGTCCAAGGGGCTTCAGGCGGACAATGCGAACGGGGCCCGGGAGGGACAAATTCTTCAGCGTTTCTTCGGTCCTGCTCGTGACCACGACCATCATCGGAACCCCGACCAGCCTGAGCAGGGTTTTCTGGAGAAGGTCGATAGTCGCATTGTCGGCCCAGTGGACATCCTCGAGGACCAGAAGAAGAGGCCCTCCCTTAACACGCTGTAACAGAATATCCAGAAGAAGCGTCTCTATCCGGAACCGCATCCGCTCGGGAGAATTGAGAGAGGGATCCTTGCTCGCCCCTCCTTCCAGAAAGTGTTTCAGAAGAGGGAGTTCCTCTGCCACAGGACGTCCGTTGGACAGAAGATAGCGTTCAATCCGGTAGAGCCTCTCCTCGAAAGAAATGCGTTCGTCCAGTCCAAGCTGACTGCGAAGATACCGGATGATCGGGGACCATGACGTTCCCTGATGTTCGGGCAGACAGAAAAATTTCCTGACCGTCGCGGGAGATCGCCCCGGGGAGCTGACAAAACGGGCAAAGGCCCGGACCAGACTTGATTTCCCTATCCCGGGATCCCCGACGATCCAGACTGTCTGCCTGTCTCCCCGACTCCCTTTTTCCCAAAGATCTCGTACTGTTTCGAATTCCTGTTCGCGCCCGACAAAATCATGATCGAGAGTCTCGTCGAGAATCTCTCTTCCAAGGATATATCTCCCGGGAACGGGATCCCCCCCCTCCGGAATACCCGATTGAAAAGGCTCCATCCGAAAAAAACGGCGAACCGGAAGGGCGGCTGCAGCGCTTGCGACAATGGCTCCGGAGGGAGCCTCTCTGGCCAGTGCCAGCGTTTCCCTGGTTTTCTCTCCCGTGACGTCGGGAACATTTTTGCCGGGATCGCTCGTCACTTCTCCCGTATTGATTGCTATCCGGATACCGAACCCGGGATAGGAAAGCATCCCCGAAAAAACCTCCCGGATTTCCCGTGCGGCATGGGCCGCCATCCGGACCGACTCCTCCCGAGCCCTGGGATAGCCGAAATATGAAAGGAGTCCTGTGTGATAAAAGGGAGCCAGCCACCCGCCGCACGAACGGACGATCGACTCCGCCGACTCACTCCACGGTTGCATATTCTCGAGGAGGTCTTCGGACTCCATGCCTTCAGGAACATCCACCAGAACGGATAGAATCGATATCTGCCGTCGTTCCCGTCCAACAGGGGAGAGCGGTGTCTGAAGAGATTCTCGACTTTCCCCCTCCCCTGCTTTGAGCTCGCGATCGAGCCAGGCTCTCCGGTCTGCAATTTTTTTCCGGGTCCTCTCCACCCACTGGACGAAAGGGAGAACGGAGGGGAAGTCTATTCCGTCCAGAAATTCGCCCCGGACCATCTCCCGAAAACGGAGCAAGTGTCCGCGACAGGACTGGCAAAGGGCAGGATCGTGAATCCGGTCGCATCCCCGGGGCGGCCTGTCCGCAAGAATGCGGACGATATCGACGGGATCTTCCTCCGGAGCCTTCCCGGGATATTCCCATCTCACGGTGTTCCGATCTTTTCTAAGGATCGGGAAATCGACGCGCTCCTCAATCCGGCAGAGGGCCACACTCAGGTTTGCCAGTCCCTTCGCTTCCGGCAAGTGTGACCAGAGAAGTCCGACCAGGTCGGAGCGCTTGTGATGTTGCCTTTCCACTGAAAGATAGACCAGAAGAGCCCACGGCTTGTCCAGGACAGGAGGACGCAGGAGTTTTTCTCGGAGACGAATTTCGGGAATTCCCAGATAACGCAGTGAAAGGAGGGTATTCTTCGGTGTGTTATCGAACATGTCCGAGTCCCCTCCGAAGACCAGAGCTTCTCAAGGATGAATTAAGAGTCAGTTAAGAGTCGGACTTTCTTTTTGAATCTCCAGCCGATACCATTTTTTGATAGCTGTGGCTTTCCGCCCGTTTCAAACCAAGGAGCATTCATTGTTTCTTCCGTCGGCTTCTGCCGGGGGCACACAGAAAGGGCTGACTGGCCGAAGGAACATAAAATTCCTGCCAGACAATAACATTCCGGTTGCAGGGGATCAAGACCCGAAGTGGCAGGGAAAGAACATCGCCCCCTCACGCTGTCTCCAGAAAGTCCGGAGAACGCCGCAGGATCCTCGCGCGACAGGAGTTTTTCGGAGATCAGGGTGTATCGAAAAATAACTCCTTCGCCAGCCTCGGGATTCCCGTGATCCCGGATACCCCTCCCTACAGAGAGATGATTGAAACCGCAGACTTTGGCATCGCCGTGATCGACGCCTCGGGGCGCTATGTCTTCGCGAACCCCAAATGGGCAGAAATGACCGGCTACTCCCAGTCGGAGCTCCTGTCCCTTTCTGTCTTCGATCTTGCTGTTCCCGAAGATACCGGACCCAGTCGGGATTCTATAAGGACCCTCTTCTCCGAAGCAGGGTCCATGTATTCCCTCGAAAAGAGATTCCGGAGGAAGGACGGGTCCGTATTCTGGGGCCGCGTGGCAGCCACTCCAATTCTTGACGCCAATGGAGAGGTTCAGTCCGTCAACGGACTGATCGCCGATATCACCCACCTGAAAGAATCCCTCGTCCGGATCAGGGATTTCTCGGCCCTTCATCAGGCCCATGCCCGTATCAATGCTCTCCTTCTGGATATTCCCAAACTCTCCGATTTTATTCCCGAATTTACCGCGGCACTGGTTCAGGACACGTGCTTTCACCGGGCGGAGGTTTACCGCTTCGACACGGACCGGCAAATTCTTCATTCTCTCACAGGGGACAGGGGAGAAGTCGACCTCTCTCTTCAGGAAATGTTCAAGCAGGTTCTCAGATCGGGACACCCCGTTTTCGAGACACGTCCCGATCCC
Organism: Nitrospirota bacterium; assembly: GCA_035873205.1. Taxonomy (GTDB): domain Bacteria; phylum Nitrospirota; class Leptospirillia; order Leptospirillales; family Leptospirillaceae; genus UBA4572. The sequence continues at coordinate 8,538 of JAYWMN010000053.1, read as the reverse complement.
TCCTCCCGGAAAGCAGGCCATATCTGTATCTATCCGGTCACCAAGGGAACCAATCCCTGGGGACTCCTCCTTCTTTACTCATTTACAGACAGAATCTTCGATCCGGAAATCGAACCCCTGGTCAGGGGGTTTGCAAAAACCCTGTCCCATACCCTTGACGCTCACAGTCTTGCCACGCTTCATCGCCGGACCGAGCAACAACTGGGACAGGTCAGGAATACCTACCGGTCGCTCCTGCGGATCAGCGCCGCGGGAGGAGAAACGTCCAATGACCGTGAGTTCATCGCCAAGGTCGTCCGAATTCTTGGTCTCAATCAGGGAATGGCCCTTGTGACCTCCTTTTTCCTCTCCTCCGACCGGTCCACAATCCAACCGATCCTCCTTCTTGCCGCCGGAGTGTCAGAACTCGAGTTCGGAGCGGAGGATACTCCTGTTTTTTCGGCCCCTTCCGGAGATCGCTCCTTTGAGTCCCTCCTTCCCTCCGCCCTGCGGACTCTCGGATGGGAAGAGTGGGGGAGGGAGATGGATCGGTCGGGATCCCTTGTTTCCCGCTACATTTCCCTTACCCGGGAAGGACGGGTCTGCGGGTATCTTTCGGTAAGCAGCTTCGACAGAAATTTTTTCGAAAAAGATACGCTCTCACTGATCGAGGAAACACGCAGGATCGTTTCCTTTGTCCTCGACTCAAGGAGCCGTGAAAGAGAACAGCATCATCTCGAAAGGCAGCAGAAAAGACTCTCCATGCTCCATGAGGCTCTGAACAACCTGAACCAGCGCGTCTCAAAAAAACTCAAGGAATCGGACTTCCTGACCGAGGCCTCCCGGATCCTCTTCGAGGTCGGCCACATCAAGGAGGTCGGGTTCTATCTTCCGAACCATGACCATCGGTCCCTTCATCTGGCCTATTTCAACGGACAGACAAAATCGCAGGAACCCTTTTCCTATCCGTTTTCCTTTTCGACCAATCCCCTGGACCCCGACTCGAATACCCTGACCATTCGGGCCTTCCACACCGAAAAGCCCGTCTATTCGAACAACCTGAATCATTTCTATCGCTCTCAGGGGTTCGACTCCCTGGCCGCCCAATATCAGAAGCTTTCCTGGGAGTCCGCCGGAGCAATTCCGATTTCACGGGGAGAAACGCTCTTTGGCATCCTGGCCGTCGTTTCCGGGGAAATGGATTTTTTTGACAAGGAAATAATCCTTCTTGTAGAAGAGTTCGCCCGGACGATCTCCTACGCCCTGAATGCCTCCGACCTCGAAGAAAGCCGGCTGTTTGCGGAAAAAAAACTCAGAAAACTGGCGGCCCTTTATGAAGCACTACACCGGATCAACCGGCTGATCGGAATCCGTCCGGACCCCGACCGGCTCTATGACGAAACCTGCCGGGTTTTGGTCTCGAACGGAGGACTCCTTGATGCGACCGTCCTGCTCTACGACGCCGACCGGCAGGGACTGGCTCCGAAGGTGCTCCACGGCCCTTCCGACCATGAGAAGAGCGATTCCCTGGCCCGCATGTTTTTCAGCACAGAACCCGGACATCCCGACGGCCTCACCGGGATGGTCACCGCCTTTCATTCCGGCATGCCTGTCGTCAACCAGGATTTTTCGGAAAACTTTGCGAAACCGGAGTTCGAACGCCTGAGCCGTTGGGGTGACCAGTACGGATGGAAATCCGGAGCCAGCTTTCCCATTTTTTCCAACGTAACGCCAAAGGATCCGGAAAGCGCCGTCAGTGGTGGCCGTTCGGTCATAGGCCTTCTGACCGTGACCTCCGGAGAGGTCGGTTTCTTCCAGGACAGCCTGGTCTCGCTCCTTGAGGAAGCGGCCCGAAGCATCTCCTTTGCCCTCGAAACCTACAAGGAGGATCTGGCCAGAAAAGAGTCCGAAGAAAAACTGAGAAAGACCTCCGAGCTCTATGCGGCCCTGAACGGAGTCAACCGTCTTGTCAATCTTCGACCGGACGAACAGACGCTCTTTGATGAAACATGCCGGATCGTCACAGATATCGGCATGCTCTACCTGTCGAGAATCCTCATCGTCGATCCGGAGAACGATGCATTGAGTCCTGTCGCCGTCTATGGCCGGGACAACGCGATGACCGCCTTCTTCCGGGAGCTCTCTTTCCCCTTACCGGCCGAATTCGGGGAGAAATTCCAAAAACTGAGCCCCCAATCTTGCATCCGGGAAAAAAAGCCCTCCATCCACCACAACCTGGTCAAGGAACTCGACTCGATGGGGCTTGGATCTCTCTCGGCGAAAGCCATGGAGTTCCGGCTCTGGTCCCAGGGATCCTTTCCCATATCAAGAAACGGGAAAATCTCCTACATTCTTTCCGTATTTGCCGAGAAAATCGGATTTTTTGACGACGATCTCGTCTCGCTGCTCGACGAAGTCTCCCAGACACTTTCCTACGCCCTCGACAATATCGACCGCGACGTCCAGAGACAGTCGGCTGAAGATCACCTCCGAAGCTCCGAAGAAAAATACCGGCTTCTTATGGAAGAAGCCGGAGACGGGATCCTGATTCTCGATGAATCGAACAATCGTGTCGTCGATGCCAACAAATCGGCCACACGATTGTTTGGAATGAGGAAAGCCGATCTTGTCGGGGAGAGCAGATCAAAGCTCCTTCCAGAAATCTCCCGGTACCACTCTCCAAGGGGGGAACCGTCCATTCTCCCGAAAGACCTGGGCGACTCCCATGCCTTTCGCCCCACCCGTTACCACCTCCACGGAAATCCGGACTTTCTTCGGGAGGTTGAAGTGATCGAATCCCGCCTGACCTGGAAGGACACATCACTCATCCAGCTCAGGGTCAGGGATGTCACCGAACTCCATTTCTACGAAACCGAGCTCAGAAAGCTTGCCCAGCACGACTCCCTGACGGGGCTTTTAAACCGCCATGCCTTTCAGTCCCAAATGGACAGCCTCCTCCTGACGGCCTCTTTCGAATCGCATTTTGCCCTCTTCTACATCGATCTCGACAATTTCAAGTCGATCAACGACACCTTCGGACACGATGTGGGAGACCTGCTGCTGATCGATGTGGCGGCCAAAGTCAGACGGTCGGTACGGGAGGAAGATCTCGTCGCACGAATCGGCGGAGACGAATTCCTCGTTCTCGTCACCGACGCCATCTCCTCGAACCGGGTCTCCGGGATCGCAAGGGCCATCATTTCCTCCCTCGACACACCCTCGATCTGCAATGGCCATTCGATCACCATCCACGCAAGCATCGGCATCAGCTGCTACCCGGACAACGGGACCGACCCAAAAAACCTGATCAAGATCGCCGACCTCGCCATGTACCGATCGAAGCGCGCCGGACGAAACCGTTTTTCCTTCCACGGGCAAGACAACCCGTCGCATTAGGGAAACTGCCCAGGCGAATCAGTGGATCAGCCGGCTTGCCCAAGCAAGGCAGCTCTGCTAGAATCTCACGGTTAAGAATTCACCCCATTCCATTTTCGGCGGCGTAGCCAAGCGGTAAGGCAGAGGTCTGCAAAACCTTTATACGGCGGTTCAATCCCGCCCGCCGCCTCCAATTCAGGCTCACTCACACTACAGAGTTTTCTCCCTTAGAACTCCTTCGGAACGTTTTATCCGGCAGGCAAATCATCGGTCCCTTCGGGAAGCGCGTGGGCGCTTCTTTCCACCGGCACCCTCGGGCTCCTGGCAAGTCCACTTTTCCCGGCTCCGTCCATGAAAATCGTCCGGAAACCCAAAACCCGATCCGGCGATGACGCTCTGCCTCATTTTTCCGTCACACATCGAAAGGGCTCCCTGTCCGGGGTGGTATATTGAGAATTATTCAAGTTTTTTATGAAACCCTCAGACAAGGGTCCATCGATGCCACGACAGAATATTCCTCTGGGAAAAATCTTTGGAATTCCCATCGGTCTGGACTACTCATGGTTTCTCATCTTTGTCCTGATGACCTGGTCCCTGTCGACGACCTACTATCCGGCCCAGTTTCATGGATGGCCCCCGTTCCGATACTGGATTCTGGGAGGACTCACCTCCGTCCTTTTTTTTTCGAGCATACTGCTTCACGAACTCGGTCATTCCGTCGTGGCCCTCCAGTACAAAATACCCGTCAGGAGCATTACCCTTTTCATCTTCGGGGGAGTTGCCCAGATCGCTGAGGAGCCCCCCAGCGCCCTTTCCGAGTTTCTCATCGCGATTGCCGGTCCCCTCGTGAGTCTCTCGCTGGGAGCGACCTTTCTTGGACTTAAGAACCTGTTCTCCGGGTTTGACCCGTTGCTTGGCCTGTGCCGTTACCTTTCCTTTGTCAATTTCGCCATTGTCGGCTTCAACCTTATTCCTGGATACCCTCTGGACGGGGGGAGAGTGTTTCGAGCCATCGTCTGGGCCATCACAAAAAATATGCGGAGGTCGACAATCATCGCCTCCACGGCCGGACAATTTTTTGGATTCGGATTCATCTTTATCGGAGTCTGGATGATGCTGCATGGCAATTTTGGCAGCGGGCTCTGGCTCAGCGTCATCGGGTGGTTTCTGGGAAACGCCGCGGCCGCCCAGATCCAGCAGGTGACGTTCCAGGGATGGCTTGGAACCTACAAGGTCTCCCAGGCCATGAACCGGTCATGTGCAATTGTTCCCGAGGGTCTCTCCCTCCGGAAGCTGGTCGAGGATCAGATTCTCGTAAAGGGACAGAGGTGTTTCATTGTCGGAGAGGAAGCGGACCCCCGTGGGCTCGTGACGCTCCATCAGATCCGGGAGGTCGGCCAGCCGGACTGGGACAAAACCACCGTCCGGCAGACAATGATCCCGATCGACAACCTCCGGACCATCCATCCGGACGACCCCTTGTGGTCGGCCTTCCGCATGATGGACCGCGAAGGGGTCAACCAGCTTCCCGTGATGAGCAACGGTCACGTTGTGGGAATACTGACCCGGGAAGACGTCATTACATTTTTGGGCACCCTCAAGGAACTTGGAACCTAGTCCTTCCCTTCGAATGTGTCCATCGCCCATTCGGTCCCGAATCAAATCTTCTCCAATGATGGGCGACCGGATTTTCCCTTTCAAGGCGATTGTCTGCGAGGTTCCTTGATCACTCTTCTTTTGAAAAGACGCGGATCGGGCGAAAGAAGGAACGGACCACTCCTCGTAAGTCAGTTCTCACCAGGTTCGCCCAGAATCCTTTCTTTGGGGGAATGGACGGGTTCGAACCGGACGGGTCATGAGGCCAGATACGCCATAGTTTTCCGGGGAATAGGCTCCGAACGGATCTCCAGACGTTTCAAGGAGGCCACACACCCCTCGTTTCTTCGCCCTTCCCCGACATTCAGATGACCTTTCCGGCGCGACGATCCAGGGTTCGGGCTGTCCGTCTTCAGGCTTATCGACTCATGATAGGCCGGAAATTCGGCTCCCTTTGGCAAAAAACCTGGTCGGCCATGGACGTTGCCCTTTCCGGAATCGGGTGTAAAGTTTAGCCGACTCGTCCTTCCAATCGTGTTTTTAACTCATCTCTTCCGGAGGATCCCATGAAATGCATCGGATACAGTCTTGCCCTGATTCTTGTCCTCGTTCCGTGTCTTTCCGCCCGGGCGGCCGACCCAGGCTCCGACACCTCCCGCCCTGGCAACTGGACCGGTCTCTTCGTCGGGGGAGATCTCGGAATAAGCGTGACAGAGAGCGGGGTCACCCAGTCCGGAATCACCTACAATTTCCCGACGAACCCCGCCTTCACCATCGGATTCGAATACGGCTTCCTCTACGAGCTTCCCATCAAACTGGTGCTGGGGGTGGACGGGTATGGAAATTTCAATTTCGCCTCCAACAATTCGGTCCGGATTGGCCGAAACAATATCATTTCCTCCAATTTCGGAACCAATGCCTTTGGCGGGGATCTCCGGATCGGGTACGATCTGGGACGACTTCTTCCCTACGCCATGATCGGAGGGGGGATCATCGAAGGGACTTCGGACGCGTCGAACCTCGATGGATCGGGCGTGCACGCGGGACTGGGCATCAACTATCTTGTGGCACGCTATGTCGGTCTGTTCGGAGAGTGGTCAATCCAGCAGGCCTCGGCCAACGCGGCGTCCCTGGGATTTCCGAACGGCACGGCAGGCTTCCTGATCAACAACATTGTGGGAGGCGTCTCCTTCTACCTCTGGATACCGGGAATGAACGGACCTTACTGAATCCGGAGGATTGAAGACAATATCCGGACATGTCGACCGGGCTCAGGACCGGACATCATCATTGCGCTTTGACGTCGATCGAGTTTCACACCATGGCGTTCAATGGTATAATCGGGTCTCCGTCGTCCAATGATTCGACAAAGGAAAGATCGGGAATGATCTGGCCGGGATCTGCCGGGTCTGAAGGCCGATTCCCGCACCGGCTCCACAACCTCCACCGGAGTTCAAAAATCAGTCTTCCAGCCTCCCTGTATTCGGCCCTTCCCCGAATCTTCCCGGATTTTCTGGAGGGACTTCTATTGATTGTCCTGGGATCGTCCCTCTTCACCCGCTCGCTCGAACCCACGATCGAGAGATTCTTCCAGAACAAGGGAATGGGGCTCCGCCTGCTCGGCAACATGTCCCTTTCGCTCCCCGAACTGATTCTCCCCCTGTTCGCCTTTCTTGCCCCGGGGAGAGGGAAGACGGCCATCGATGCAGGGACAGGCGCCCTCTTCGGTTCCCCGATCTTTCTGTTTCTCTTTCTGATTCCCCTCATCTTGCTTCTGGAAAAAAAATCCGCCCGCATCCTGTTTAAGGAAATCCCTCTCCTGCTTCTGGGACTCGGAGCGTCCCTGCTGCTCCTGGGGAGAGGAGAGATTCCGCGCCTCTTTCTCGCCGTATTCCTCGCCGGCTTCTACTTATGGGCCCTTCTTCTGGTCCCTCCGGACGAGCCGGACCCTCGTCAAGAGTCCAAACAGCCTCCGGAAGGTCCGGCACCCTACCGACTCCGGGATGGGGCCTATGTGATCACGGGAACTCTTCTCATGACTGCGGGAAGCCATTTTTTCCTGTCGGGAATCGATCTCCTGAGCCAGCATCAGGGCTTCAATGCCTTCTGGATCGCCCTCCTTCTGGCCCCCTTGGCCACGGAGGCGCCGGAGTTGCTCACTCTCATGCATTTTCTCAGAAAGAAAAGCATTCACCAGTCCTTTTCCATCCTCTGGGGATCGATCCATTTCCAGTTGACCCTCTCGATCGCGTCCGGGCTCATCGTCTCTCCCTGGAAGTCATCCGGATCGACGATCCAGGCAGGATCCGCTCTCCTGGTTATCCTCGTTCTGGCCTTCGTCCTGGGCATCTTTCGACTCTCGCTCATGAAAGACCGCCCCACATGACCCCGGACAAATCCGAAAAGACATTCTCGCAACCTTCGGTGCCGATTCTCTTCGGCATGACGAGCCTCTTTGGCGACATGACCTACGAGCTTGCCCATGTTCTCCTTCCGGTCATGATGCTGCATCTGGGAGGGTCGGCCGCGGTAACAGCCCTTATGGAATCCACGGCCGAAGGAACGAAACTTGCCGGTTTCCTTGGGGCCGGACGACTGGGAACCAGCCATGACCGGGAATCCCGTCTTGTCCGGTGGGGCTACGGAATCACCGTCCTTTCCACCTCCTTGATGGGAATGGCCGGAGCTCCGGCCATTCTCGTCCTCCTGAAAAGCCTGTCCTGGTTCGGGAAAGGACTCCGGGGACCCGCCCGGGATGCGCTCCTCTCGAACGCGGTTCCCAATGACCTTCTTGCGAAAGCCTTCGGGACTGTCAAGGCCCTCGACCAGATCGGCGGTCTGGCGGGCCCCCTCATCGCCCTGGCCCTCGCCGGACTCCTCTCTCCCTTTACCGTCGTCACACTGAGCGTCATTCCTGGAGTTTTCTGTCTGGGATTCGCGGTCTGGGCTACCCGTCGGGCCCTCCTGTCCCAGAGGTCCGCGCAGGTCCAAGCCGGCATCTCTGCCGTTCCGATCTCAGCAAGCGTCGCCAGGCATCTTCTCGGCACTGGCCCGGCCCGCCGCTATCTTCTGGGAGGCATGCTTCTCCGGGCCGGAACCTTTCCCGCGACCCTTTTGATGTTCCGGTTTACGGAAGGATCGGGGACGTTCACCGTAACTGTCCTCGGCTTCCTCCTTTCAAGCCTTCTGACCGTATTGACCAATCTCGGGGTGGTCCGCGGCCTGGTGTCGGGAACCCTTTCCCGACTTTTTTTATTTTCCCTCCTGACCCTTCCCCTCTCCTCCCTCCTGCTCTCCTCCCAACAGTCGGTTCCCGCCTTCTATCTCCTGGCCATGATGCTGTGGGGGGTCGGAGAGGCGGTCTCGACTCTGGGGATGAAGGTTATGGGCGCCTCTCTCTGGCCATCCGAACTCAGGAGCCAGGGTTTTGCCCTTTTTGAGACCGCCGCCACGCTTCTTTCCCTGATTGTCTGGCCAGTGCTGGCCCACCTCTGGGACACCGGACACACCCAGGCGGGAATGACGGTGTCCGCCCTTTTTTCCCTTGCGGGAGGATGGATTCTTATGAGAACGAGGGGATAGAGACCC
>JAYWMN010000090.1:0-1624 GCA_035873205.1 Nitrospirota bacterium | reverse complement strand
GGGGAATTCGCCTACATGCCGGAGAAACGATCCGGTACATCATCACCAGCGCCAGGGATCGGGATCCCCTGTCGCGGGCAAAGGCCTACCCTCTCGCCTCCCCCGACGCAACTTACGACCGGGAAAAATATGTCGAGCTTCCGTCGAGTGAGAGGTCGCAGAGGGCCAGGGGGAAAAGGTCGTTTTCGTAGAAGAACATCTGCGGCAGGGCGATGTCGCAGTTGTAGAAGGCGATCTGTTCCTCGTGACGGGTCAGCTGGAAGACCGCTTCCGGAAAGGCGAGGGGATTTCGGATGGAGATTTCGAGAACGGTTTTGAGTTGTCCGCTCATGAAGTCACGTTTTTCTGACCATCGCCGTGAAAAGGAGAGATTCATCCGGTTCAGTCGAAGGACAGCCCTTTCGAGATTGCGCGGGGAGCCCTCCAGAAAAAAAGAGGGAGCGAAGGGGGCAAAGACCGGCATCCTTTCTCCCGCCTCCGTGGCGATCCAGAGAACCATTCCCGAATCTGTCGGGTAGAGGTCGAGAATCCAGCCCCGAATGTCAGGGCAGGCGCTGTTCGAGATCATGAAGGCGCTCTTCCAGGGCGATTCTGGACTTTCTTTCCTCCATCAGCATGCACACGAGCATGACGGGAAAGGGGTCGGCTGGCGAAAGATAGGCTCCCGCCTGGGCGTGAATGCGCGGCGCTCCGAAGAGCGCGTCGAAAAGGATCTGGTCTTCCCGCCGGAGGGCTCTCCTGAAGAGGCTCCACTCCGAGCGGGTTTGGTCGATCTTTGTCGTGAAGGTGTCGAGTGTGCGCCCCATGGTTCAGTCCCCGGACGGGAAGGAGGGCGATGGGAGACAAAGGACGGTTTCGACCTGATTTGCCGCGTGAAAGAGAGCTGAGATCACGGACTTTGCCTGTCGGGAAAGCGGCAGGGGGAGGGCGACGGGAAGGAGGATCCGGAGATTCTTCAGGGAGAGCGATTCCAGGGATCGGATCAGCGCCCCGAGAATCCTCCCGGACTCTCGGGAGGGGATGGCTGCCTCGGAGAAAAGGGGCAGGAGGCCCGAAAGAACGGCCATATTCGCTCCGCTCCGTTCCACTTCTGTTTCGAGGTGGCGGGTGACCGCTGCCAGAAGCTGGTGGACGGTAAAGGCTCTCGAGACGCGAAGGCAGGAGAGGAGAAGCTCCGGGGATTGTCCGGCATTTTTTGCCCTCCGGGCGAGGAAGTCCGTGCTGAGTCCGTTGTCGCCGCAGATCAGGACGAGAGAACGGCCATGAAGAAGCTCGCTGGCCATACGTTCGTGGATCAGTGTCCACAGGGGGGGCCTGGACAGGAGGAGACGCAACTCCCCGGATGTATGGGGAGGGGAAATCGGGAAGGCGCCGGAAGGATCGTTCTTGTCCATGACGCGTTCGACCGGATTCCTCCGGGAGAGAGAGTGTGGAGTTTCGAATCGGTTCATGGAGTCCTCTTCGGACATAACGCGGTTTATCTTCAAATAAGTAGTGTTATTAATTATAGCAATAATATCATTCAAAGATTGGGGAATCAAGGGACGGGGTTTTATTCCGTCGGAGAGATGGGGGGTGGGATTCCGGTTTTTCGGGGGCAGGATTTTCGGGATTATTCGACCGG
>JAYWMN010000068.1:0-22833 GCA_035873205.1 Nitrospirota bacterium | reverse complement strand
GGGGAATTCCCTTTCGGGACTTCTTTCAACCCTCCCAAAGACATTTTCAACGCCGGAACTGCGGACAGAGTGCCCCGATTCTCTGAAGTTCACCGTAGTGGAAAACTTGAAACGACTGCTCCTCCAGAGAGGCCTCTCCTTTAATGACATCGACGGGATTCGCGCCGAATTCCCGGATGGATGGGGTCTTGTCCGCTCTTCCAACACCCAGCCCGCCCTCGTTCTCCGTTTCGAAGCTAACTCCATGGCACGGATGGAGGAGATCAGGAAGTTGTTTATGGACGATCTGGCCCTTGCCATGGAACAGGCGGGATTTCGGGGTTCCGAACATCAGAGTGTGTCCCACTAGAGTCACTTCAGGGAATGGACCATGCAAACAGGCAAAAAAAGAATCGACCCTGTCCTGCTCTTGAAAGCCCAAGCAGAAATTGCCGGAAATGGCGCTCTCTGGATAAAAAACTCCGTCGACGGTCTTCATATTCTCGATCCGGAAGGATTCCTCCTCGAAATGAGCGACTCCTTCTGCAAATTACTGGGCTACACTCGTCAGGAAATGGAAGGAATGCATGTCACACAATGGGATAGCCGGTGGTCGCCTGACAATTTCGAGGGCAGGATCTCCGATCTCCCTGCAACTGAAAACAACACCCTGCAAATTTTGGAAACCCTCCACCAGCACAGGGACGGCCACCTCTTTCCGGTTGAAATTCGGGCCACGGTTATCCGGCTCGATTCGGGAGTGTTTTTCTATAACTCCGCACGAGACATCACAAACAGGAAGGACAGAGAAATTGAGCTCGTTGCCGCAAAGAACCATCTGAAGTCCACACTCGACGCCATTCCCGATCTTCTTTTCGAGGTCGACCTCACAGGGCGCTTCCACCTTTTCCACTCCAACCGTGTTGACCTGTTGGTCCAGCCTCCCGAGTTCTTCCTCGGGAAAACGATGACGGAGGTTCTCCCTCCCGAAGTCGCCCGCATCGGCCTTGAAGCCCTTGAAAAAACTGACCGGACCGGCTCGGCAAGCGGGGAATACATCCTTGATTTCCCTTCAGGGAAACGGTGGTTTGAATTCTTGGCAGTCAGGAAAAAAACCGTTCAGGAGGGAGATGAACCCCGCTTCATCCTCCTTTCAAGAGACGTGTCCGACAGAAAAGTTGCAGAATTCAAGGCCCGGAGGCTCTCTGAATTCAATACTCTCCTGGCACAGGCCAATCAGGCCATGGCAGAGTCTACGGAAGAATCCTCTCTCCATCAGACAATTTGCGATCTGGCCGTCCGGTATGGGGGAGGAAAGCTTGCCTGGATCGGAAAACCTGACGAAAGCGGTCGGATTGCCGTCCTGGCCGCATCCGGAGAAACAGGATTCCTCGAATCGGCCACCTTCTGGGTCGACCCGGCCCATGCCGACCGCATGGACCTCGCCTCACAGTGCTGGAACACAGGTGTTGCCCGTTATCACCTTCAACCCTTAGACGAGCTGAGGAACGAACCCGCCTTCCGTTTCGGCCTTCAAAGCATCGCCTCCCTGCCGATCCGCCGTTCTGGATCCCTGTGGGGACTGCTCATGCTTTACCGTGGCCTCTCCGATGCGTTCGATCCCGATCTCCAACCCATCCTCGAAGAGCTGGCCCTCGATATCTCCCGGGGGCTCGACCGACTCGATGGACGCCGAAGGGAGCAGGAACTGGCCGCTGTGCGGGAAGCCCTGATCGACAGCACTGTTTCGGGCATCCTCCTCATCCAGGACCGGATCATTCGCCACGCCAACGTCCGTCTGGCTCAGATGCTGGGCTACAAGAGCCCAGAGCAGATTTTTGATCAGTCCACCCGGATTCTCTATGCGGATTCGGCGGAATACGATCGCATCGGCCTTGCCTCGCAAGGTCTCGCGCACGGGGACCATCTCACCATCCCGGATGTCCGTCTCCGGAGAAAAGACGGAACCCTGATTCTTTGCGACCTTTCGGCTGGCCCCATCCAGAACCAGGACAAAGAGACCTTTGTCGTAACCATTCAGGATGTCTCCGACCGGCACAGGCAGACGGAGCGCCTCAAGCGGCTTTCCGATTTCAACGCCTTGCTGGCCAAGGCCAACGAGGCGATCGCCACCATCACCAACGAGTCAGCTCTTCTCCAGGACCTTTGCCGTCTGGCCATCGAATATGGCCGCCTCGACCTTGCCTGGATCGGTCGCCCCGATGAAACCGGCTTCTTCCGCTTTCTTGCCGCCTCCGGTCAGAATGGATACCTTGAAGGGATCCGTATCTCTTCGGACAAGGGGATCACCGAAGGGTGCGGACCTGCAGGAAACGTCTGGCGAACGGGTCGCCCCATTTTCAATACCTCCTTTGACGACACCCTGAGGCCCTGGATCGAACGGGCCAATCAATTCGGCCTCAAGTCGAGCGCGGTCCTGCCGATCTTCCGGGATAAGGTTCTCTGGGCAATCCTGACGGTGTATCACCGGGAAACCAACGCCTTCAACCCCGACCTCCAGACCCTTCTTGAGGAGCTCGCAAAAGGAATCTCCCGGGGACTCGACCGGCTGGACCTTCTCGGCCAGCAAAAAATCCTCTCCAATGCCATGGCCTCCATCGGAGAGGGCGTCACCATTACCGACTCCCTCCAGCGGGTCGTCTACGCGAACGAAGCGTTCAGCCTGATCACGGGATATGTACAAGATGACATTCTGGGGAAAAACATGCGGGTTCTTCAAGGGCCGGACACCGACCCGGCCATTGTCCGGCAAATGCGCCAGGAGATCTCCTCGGGGAGGGAATTTCACGGACAGATTCTCAACTACAGGAAAGACGGCTCCTCCTTCTGGAATCTCCTGACGATCAATCCGGTCAGGGATGAATCCGGAACCGTCCTGCAGTTTGTCGGAGTTCAGCGGGATATCTCCGCCATGGTCGAACTGAACAGACAGCTTGAATACGAGTCCCTTCATGACCGGTTGACCGACCTTCCCAACAGGCGATCACTCGAGATCCATCTTTCCAAGAGCATTGCCCGGGCAAAAAGGAACAAGACTCTCTTCGCCGTGGGGCTGATCGACATCGACGACTTCAAGCCGGTCAACGATACTCTGGGCCATGAGGCCGGAGACCGCCTCCTCCGGGAACTCGCCCGAAGGTTTACCTCGTTCATGAGGGAAAACGACTTCATTGCCCGCCTCGGGGGAGACGAGTTTATCGTCGTCATCGAAGATCTCGATCCCGACGAGGCCTTCGCGCAGGTAAGCGTACTTCTTGAGCGTCTCCACCACGCCGTGGAAAGGGATTTCGAGATCCTTCCCGATCAAAGAATCTCGGTTGGCATCAGCATGGGCCTTTCTCTCTACCCCGACTCCGGGGAAAACGGAGATGCCCTGATCCGACAGGCCGACATGGCGATGTACCAGTCCAAGATGCATAAGCAGAATCGGACCCTATGGTGGCAGCAGACCTCAACCTGACAGTCCGGCCGCTCCGGAATCAGGCCCCCGGTCCCCGACTTCTCTCTCCGGACTCTTCCAGAAGGGTCCGGACCTCTCTTTCGAGCAGATCCGCGATCCCCTGATCGGATAAACCTGCAAACTTTTTCGGGTCGATGAACTCTCCGATTTTTACATCGACAGGCCCCGGCCGGGGAAGGGTACGATGGGAAGGGTAGACCTGATAGACTCCCAGAAGAGCCACAGGCACCACAGGGACAGAGACCTTCGACAGGATCAGCCCCACTCCCGGCTTGAACCCTTTCAGGGTGCCATCAAGCGACCGCTCTCCCTCCGGAAAGATTCCCAGGGAACGTCCCGATCGAAGGAGATGAAGGGCGATTCGGAGGCCAGAAAGAGCTTGGGTCGAATCGATGGAGACGATGCCGAAAAGATTCCGGAGGGGTTTGAGAGGGCCGTCGAAAAGAGGCGCATAACCCCAGAAAAGTGTTTTTGACAGCAAGACAGGCGGAAGGCAAAGCGCCAGAAGAAGTCCGTCGAGATAGCTTGCATGGTTGGCCACAATCACGAAGGGAACCGGCGGAAGTCTTCTCTCCTTTCCTCCGGGCAGGAGAAGAACCCATTCTTCCACCTCTCCCGTCCGATGCATCCGGCATTTTGGCCACCGGATCCCGAAAAAAATTCTCCCGGCGCCCCTCAGAGTCCTGTAAATCAGTTTTTCCCTAAAACTCAGAGAGAGTCTCTCCTCCCGTCCCCGCTCAGGAAGGAGAGCGACTTCTGCCGGATCCAGAGGCCGGGTCCAGAGGGTCTCGGAAAGAACTCCCCCTATTTCGGGGGCGAGGAGCGCAATTTTCGTCGGGAGATCCCCGACCGTCTGGAGGTCGGACAGAAGTTCATCCGGAACCGGCTGCCCCAGAGCCTCCTCCACTCTCTGAAGAAGCTCGATCCGCCCAAGGGAGTCGATGCCAAGATCGGATTCGAGATTCATCCCCTCCTCGACCGGTCCGGTCTCCCCGGATACTTCCCGGAGGATCTCCCGGATCCTGGACCCAAGAGGTCCTTCCAGTCTCCCGGAGACCGGTCCGGAGGCGGTCAGAAGGCGGGTATTTTTTGCCTCCTGAAAAATTCCCGGAAGCATGAAGCGGCGAATCTTCCCCAGACGTGTCCGGGGAAGGGGCTCTGCCGTCCATTCAAAGGAGGCGATCCGGCTGTGGGATGGGAGCGCGGCATTGACTTTCGAAACCGCCTCCGAGATCATTTTTTCCAGAAAACTTCTGTCTTTCTTGTCCAGGACCGAAGGAGCCGGACGGACAAGGACGACGAGCGCGTTCTTTTCGAGCAAAACCCCTGCCTCTTCGATCCCGTCCTTCTCTCCGACCATTCTTTCCAGAGGTTCTGCAAAGATGTTCTTTCCGTTGGAAAGGACAATAACCTCCTTTTCCCGACCGACCAGAACCAGGAATCCGTCCTGCCAAAGGCCCAGGTCCCCGGTTTCGAACCATCCATGAGAATCGGTCAGGGGCCTTCTTTTCGAACAGCTTTCCCAGTAGCTTGAGGCGACATGTTTTCCCCGGATGAACACCCTGCCTCCCGGACGATCCTCTTCCGGGGGATCCACCCTTACCTCGACGCCCGGCAAGGGCTTTCCGACCGAACCCACCCTGAAGTCCCCCATCCTGTTCATGCACGATACGGGGGAGGTTTCGGTCAGCCCGTACCCTTCCAGGATCGTCAAGCCCATCGCAAAAAAGTCGCGGGCGATTTCCGGCCTCAACGCCGCGCCGCCTGATGCCAGGGCCTTCATGGAGGAGCCGAAACGACGGCGGACCGACGAAAACACGAGGGCACCGGCATTTATTTTCCAGTGCTGCCGAAGATAAAAGGAAAACGGGATCAGGACCTTCCTGACGAATTTTGCCACAAGGGGGGGCTGTTTTCCGATTTCCTCCTGAATTCTCCGGTGGAAGCCTTCCCAAAGAGCCGGAACGGCCGGAAAAAGGGTGACCTGACCGGAGGAGAGAATGCCGCGCAACGCCGCCGGAGAGAGATCCGGCGGAAAGAGGATCGTCGCACCGACGGAAAGTGGAAGGAGTATGTTGACCATGAAGGGATAGGAGTGATGCAGAGGGAGAACGCACAACACCCGGTCTTCATGTTCGTAGACATCCATCTCGAGGATCCGGTCGCAATCGAAAAGAAGATTCTCGTGCGTCAGTGGCACCCCTTTCGGACGTCCTGTCGTTCCGGAGGTCAGGAGAAGGTGCGCCACGGCCGAGGCCCCATCCCGGAACAGACCGTCAAGGATCCGGTCCCAGTCGGGACTCTCCAGAGGCAGGCAATCCGGCCCACAGGGGCCTCCTCCCTCCCTTCCTTGATGACGGACATTTCCGGCCAGAGGCAACAGGAGCACCCCGCCTGAACGAAGCGATTCATGGCTCTCCGGATCAGCGGTCACAAGGGTGCGGACCCCGAAAGTGTCGAGGACATCCCGGACAGCGCTTTCCGGCTGAAGATGATCGATCAGGACAACAGTCTTTCCCGCCATCAGGAGCGCCAGATCGGAAAGAACGAAGCCTGTCCCGGGCTGAGCCGACAATGCCACCAGGCTCTCGTCTCCGGGGATAACGGAATTAAGGTAGACCACATGGCGGCACACAAGGTCGAACGCTTCCCGATAGGAGATCCCATAGGTAAGAGACGTCTTTCCATCGTCCATCCCCCACTCCTCCATCATCACTTGTCCGGGACTGCCCCGGGCGATGCGCAGGAAGCGGTGAAGAAGGGTCGGATCGGATTCCTGAACCGGTCGCTCCATAAGGAAGGGCTCTCCTACTGATAGTGGGGCGGCAAGGTGATTGATTCGCCAAGATCCGGAAGCGTGACATGGTTCCAGCCGATCGTGGGAAGCACCTTCCTGAACCCCTCCATCGACCGCGTCTCTCCATGTACCAGGATCGCCAGGGACGGTACCTTCATTCGATGGCACCAGGCCAGCAGGTCCCTCTGGTCGGCATGGGCTGAAAACCCGTTGATCATGGCGAGGTTGATCCGCACATCCCGCGACTGTCCGAAGATGCCGACCGTGCGCGCACCGTCCACAAGTTCCCTCCCGAGAGTACCCTCACTCTGGTAGCCCACGAAAATCAGGGTCGATCGCGGGTCGTCGATGTAATGGTCGAGGTGGTACATCATGCGTCCTCCCGACAGCATTCCCGAACCGGCCAGAATGATCGATCGGCCGGGTGCCGTATTGATGCGCCGCGAATCATCGCTGCTGCGGGAGAGTGTCAGGCGATCGAAGTGAAAGGGATCGATTTCTTTTTCGAGCATGATGCGGAGTTCTGTGGCAAAGGAGTCCTTGTAGCGCTCGAAGACGTCTGTCGAACGGATCGCCATGGGAGAATCAAGGTAAATGTTGCAATCCTTTGGAAAAAATCCTTCCTCGTCCCACTTCCGGAAAAGAAAGAGGATTTCCTGCGTCCGTTCCAGGGCAAAGGTCGGAACCAGAACGGTACCCCCCCGCTGGAAGGTCTCGTGGATCACATTCTTGAGTTCTTCGGTCGACTCCGGGTAAGACCTGTGATTTCGGTCCCCGTAGGTCGTCTCCATCAGCACCACATCGGCATCGAGAGGAGGAGCCGGGGGCAATAGAAATGAGCGACCGGAAGAACCAAGGTCTCCGGAAAAGAGTATCCGGGTTTTCGAGTTGCCGCTCTCTTCGGTCAGCAGAATGGAGGCCGAACCCAAAATATGGCCGGCATCGTGAAACACAGCCTCGACTCCGGGAGCAACGGAGATCTTTTCTCCGTAATTTGCCGAAATCTGGAAACACCGCATCGTGTCGAAAACGTCGACCAGGGAATAGATCGGAGCGGAAAGATGCTCCCTGTGCCGTTTCTGGTGCTCTGCATGCTCCCCAAGAATGTGGGCAGCATCCATCAAGACGATGCTGGTGAGATCCCGGGTTGCCGGCGTGGAGATGATCGGCCCCCTGAATCCTCCCTTTGTCAGAAGGGGAAGACGTCCGCAATGGTCGAGGTGGGCATGGGTCAAAAGAACGGCCGTCAGATCCTTTGGATCGAACCCCAGAGGACGGCTGTTTTCCTGGCCCAGATCGTCCTTTCCCTGAAACATGCCGCAGTCGACAAGAATTTTTGCCCCTCCTGCCGTTTCCACGAGATAGCACGATCCCGTGACCCTCTTTGCCGCTCCGTAAAAAGTGACGCGCATTGTCATTGTCCTTTCATGACCGAACTGGTCGGACCGGTGGTCGAATGAGAATCCCGTAAAACTGAAGGAGTGGGCGTTCCGCCCAATTTTAACTCAACCTCCTGATTTTCGATACCTCCGCAACGCTCCCTGAATCGGGGTCTTGACTGAAATCTCTCTTCGGGAGTATGATCTGTTTGATAGTGATTCTCATACTCAAGGAGCGCGAGGCATGGAAACCTTTCTCATCGTCATGAGGGAATCTCTCGAAGCCGCCCTGCTTGTCGGCATCCTCCTGACGACCATCAAAAAGGCCAGACGGCCCGACGACAGAAAGTACGTCATCGGTGGCGTCGTGTCCGCCCTTTTTCTCTGCCTTGTCGTACTCATGGGCTCCCGGGATCTCTCCCAGACCCTTTCTGGACCCCTGAAAACTGATCTGGATATCCTCATTTTTTTCCTCGCCGCCTTTTTTCTCACGACGATGGTCGTCTGGATGCGCTATCACGGAAAAACCATTTCCCGGGATCTCTCCGACCGGGTGGGCCGCATTCTCGATTCGGGGGAGCACTGGGCCCTTTTTCTTCTCTCCTTCTTCGGAGTTTTTCGGGAAGGGCTGGAAACCATCCTCTTTCTCTGGGGAATCGCAACCCAGATGGGGAGCCGGTCGTCTCTCTCCCTCGAACTTTTACAGGGGCTTCTGGGGCTCTCCGCCGGAATCGGCCTCGTCGTGCTCCTCTTCACAGGCTTGCTCCGGATCCCGCTGCATCTCTTCTTCTCCGCCACCTCCCTTCTCCTCATCCTCTTCGCGGCCGGTATGATTTCGGCCGGAGTGGGGCGTCTTGTCATGATCGGGGCCCTGCCCCCCCTGGTGAGCCAGATTTGGGATACAAGCGGAATCCTGAACGAACACAACCTGATGGGAGGATTCATGGCCGATTTTTTCGGCTACCGTTCCCGACCCTCCCTGATCGTCGTTCTTACCACCTTCACCTATATGGGCATCATGGTGCTCTGGTGGGTCTTCTCCCAAAGAAGTGTCCTCAAGGCGAAGCCTCTTTCCCCGATCAAAAAGCATGGTTGACCTTATTGCCCCCTCCTGACTTCCCCCTTCACGAACGGCCGCAGGTCCCTGATTCATTCCGTTCCGGGAGCCCTCGTGGAAAGATTTATCGAAAAATTGGAAATCCTTATCGAAAGAGCGTATGATGAGAATTGCGAAGTGTTTGATTCAAAAAGGAATGTTTGTACTGCTCGTCTTTTTCAGCGCCTTCTCCGGATGCGGAACTGCCCGGGCAGACTCGGCACCCAGCGCCAGCCCGATGATTATCCCGGTGGTCATTCAGAACAACCGTTTTGAAACGACCGTCCTGAAGGTTCCCCGGGGGATTCCTCTCCTGTTCCGCGTCACGAACCGCGACAACAGCATGGAGGAATTCGAAAGCTATGATATGGCCTTCGAAGTTATTGTCCATCCTCATCAAACCATCGAGGTTCCTGTATCTGGGCTCGGGATGGGAACCTACGAATACTTCGGGGATTTTCACCCGAGGACAGCCCATGGCAAGATTATTGTTCAATAATGCTTGGCAGAATAATATTCAGGAGTCTATTTCGTGACAGAGGCCATCACACATCCCCCTTTGCCCTCCCCTCCCTTCCTGAAAATTTTGCGCCCTCTGGTGGAGGCATACCAGGCCTTCTTGCAGGTTTCGGACCGCCACATCGCCAAAATGGGTCTCACCCGGGGACAATTTGACGTGATCGTGACCCTGGGACGGACAAACGGACTGAGATGCACCGATCTGGCACGGGAGACCCTTGTGACAAAGGGAACCCTCACCGGAGTCCTGACCCGTCTTGAAAAAAAGAATCTCATTTACCGGACCCAGAACCCCAACGACCGGAGGGGCCAAATCATTCGCCTGACCCGGGAGGGCGATTCCCTCTTCGAAAAGGTCTTCCCCACCCATATTTCCCACCTCGAAACCTATTTCAACCGGGCTCTTTCGGAAGAGGACATGGACCGTCTCCGACCCCTCCTCCTGAAAATCAACGCAGAATTCCGCTCGATCCCTGAATCCCCGAAATCTTGCATGATGCCCAGGAAAAAACAGCAAGGCGGCACCTGACTGCTTTCTTCCCCCTACCTGATTTTCCGGCCTTCCTGCTCCATACGTCTCGAACAGGCCCTGGAGGGAAGGATCTGACATGCGTGCTCAAGAGATTCCAGCGCTTCCTGATTTCTCCCAAGTTCGCTCAAAATGCTTGACCGGTTCCAGTAACCATAGAAGGAACGGGGATTCCGGAGCAATCCGGTATCGGTCGCCTCAAGTGCCTTCCGGTAATGGCCCAGGCGGTAAAGGGACGCTCCGACACCAATCCACCAGACATCGCTTTCAGGGTATTTCCGGACCATGTCCCGGTAATAGGCCAGGGCCTTCCTGTAGTGATGGGTTTCGAGAAGGGTGGCCCCACGGGTTTCAGCCACAAGAAGGTCTCTCTTTGCCTTCTTGTGTTCGAGATACTTGTCGTAGGCAACCTTGAGATCCTTTTTGGATACCTCGACGAGCACATAGGCGACAAACCCCTTCCCGGCCGGATCGACTTCATTGTGGACGACCCGTTGACCGAGAAGGGAGCCGGAACTTTCAGACTGGAAAAAGTCGACCACAGACGCCGACTGGACCTCCCGGCTTCGTTCGGATTTTTTTTTGTACCCGAACTGGACAGACTCGCCGAAGGAGCTTTCAACAATCTGCCTGAGAGCGTTCGTACGGGCTTCTTGAACCGCTTCGGGAATTTTCTTCCCTTGTCCGAACCCCACCGCGCGGTAATACCCCTCGTGTGTTCTGAGACTCGAAACCCAGGAGGGCAGGGGACGCGTGGACGTGCATCCCGGCAAAGCCGCCAGAATCATCCCTACGTTAATCGCGATCAGGAACGGCCAAGCCCTCCTTCTCAACTCCACACTCCCTTCCTTTTCCAAAAGATACTCCCGCCCATGCGGTCCCTGTCAGCAGTGACGATCTCGCCCAAGATTAACAGAGAAGCGCGGAAAATGTTATTGTTGAAATTCGGCGGCCGGGTCCCGGCTCCGCCCCCATGCGGACCCATCGTGCAAGTTGTTCAGGAGACCCATGCATATTATCATCGTCAGCGCCCTGATATTTTTCGTTGTGGTTCTTCTGTCGACCCGGCTTATTCCCCTCGAGATCGTTGTCCTGGGCGTTCCGGTCGTCCTGTCGCTGACAGGAGTCCTGCCTGTCGAAAAGGCATTTTCCGGGTTTTCGGAACCGGCGGTGATCGTCATCGTTTCCCTCTTCATCCTTTCGGAAGGCCTCTCCCGGACCAAGGTTGTCCGGAAGATCGCCCTTCTTCTCGTCTCCCTCATCCGGAAACATCCCCGGCTGCTGGGCCCGACCATTCTCGCGACGGTGGCCCTGTTTTCCATGTTCCTAAACGACACCGGAACCACCGCTCTCTTTCTCCCTGTCGCCTTGGCCCTCCTGAAAGAATCCAAGCTCTCACCCAAACGCCTTCTGCTTCCTCTGGGATATGTTGCCCTGCTGGGGGGGTCGTCGACTCTCATTGGAACCTCCTCCAATATTGTCGTGTCGAGCTACCTCGAAACTCTCGGCGATCATCCCTTCCGGATGTTCGACTTTTTTCCCATCGGAGCCGGTGCTCTGGTTCTGGGACTTCTCTACCTGATTCTTCTCGAACCCTGGTTCTTTCGCAAGGAGAGGCCATTTTTACTCCCCTCTGCCGTTCCCGAGGAACGTTCCTTCGATGTCGAAATCGTACTGGACCCCGCCTTCCCTTACGACGGCATGGCCTTCAACGACTCCCCACTGCACAGGGAGATTGGCCTCTCTCTCAGAGAAGCCAAGTCTTCGCGCCTGCTCTCCGCCCGCATGAAAGCCCAATCCTTTCTCAAAGCCTCATGGGAGTGGTCGAGGGCCGAGGAGCGACAGCGCCGGAGCGCACAAGGGCCGGAAGAAAAGACGACTTCTCCGGAGACGACTGATGGTCAGATCCCCCAAGAGCCCAATCTTCTCTCCGCCGGACAGCATCTTCATATCCTGGCGACCCTTTCCCAGCTCGAGAAGCTTGCCGATGTCAAGGGCGTCTGCCTCGAACCGGTCCAGCACTCCCTTCCCTCCTCGGGGGCGGAGATCGAACGCCACCCCCTTCACCGTTTTATGGAATCGGAAGACTGGATGTTCGCCCAGGCCGTTTTGAACCCGAGGTCGGGGATGATCGGGCGGAAGGTCTCGTCCCTTCACTTCATTCTTCCGGCAAAGGTCGACATCGTCGGTCTTAGCCGGGAGGAAGGTCGTCGCATTTCGAGCGACCTGTCCGAACTGACCCTGGAAACGAGCGACGTTCTCCTGATCCAGGGCCCCCGGGCGGCCGTCACCGACCTCTCCGCCCGCAACATCTTCCTGTACCTCGACTTCTTCGAGCGGGAAACTTTCCGTTCGGACAAGGCGGCCATGGCCCTCCTGATTCTGGGAGGGGTCATCCTGTCCAATGTCTTCGGATGGCTCCCGCTCACCCTCTCCGCCGTCTCGGGCGCCATCCTGATGGTCCTTTTCGGGTGTCTGACCATCGAGGAGGCCAGAAACGCCATCGAATGGCGTGTGGTCATGCTTCTTGGGGGCATGTTTCCCCTGGGGTGGGCCATCTCTCAGACGGGTCTCGGACACCAGATCTCCTCCCTGATGATCGTCAACGGACACCAGATGAGCCCGACCCTTCTTCTGGCGTTCCTGATGGGGATGACCGCCCTGATGGTCCAGTTTCTCTCACACAACCTGGTGGCGCTGATCATGGCTCCCATCGCCATCGATCTCTCCCGTACCCTCCACCTGAGCCCCTACCCCCTGATGATGGGGGTGGCTTTTTCCTGCACTATGGCATTTTTGACCCCGCTCTCCCACCCCGTGAACACCCTGACATGGGGGCCGGGCGACTACCGCTTCGGAGACTATGCCCGCGTGGGGGCGGGAGTTCTCCTGATTTCCTTTCTCTGGGGGCTCTATGAAATTCCCAGACGCTTCCCGTTTGTACTACACTAGGGGGAGGCGTGAAGCGTCTATGGTTTCTTTTTTGTCTTCAGATTCATTGCCAAGTCCAAATGACCGGCTCGCGCCTTAAGACGCGGGCGGGTCATTCCGACTCGAAATGGAGGGGGGTTGTCATGCCAAAATTCCTGTTTGCCCTTCTTCTTCTCGCATTCTCTCCGGCGCTGGCCCTGGCGGCCATGGGCTTTCCCTTCGACACATCCGAGACCTTCCGGCTCGGATACACCGCCTTCTCGACCTCCCCTCTCTCCGGAGGCCTCACGGCCTACAAGATGACCCGAACCGTGAAAAATCCCGTCACAGGACAGAATGTCACCGAAACCCTCACACAGGTCGCAGGACCCGGCGGAAGGATCTTTGCCCTGTCGTGGTCCGCAATCCATCACCCGGACCTCTCGAGGCTTCTTCCGGGACGGCTCCCCCGGGTGCGGACTTTCCGGCGGGGCCCGTCGACCCTCGCCACGCCTGCCCTGGTCCTTCATATGAGCGGAACGGTCCTGCATTCCGAAGGAGAGGCCTGGGATCCATCCCTCGTCCCTCCGGGAGTTTCGCCAGAAACCCTTCTTCCTTCCCTTCCGTGACAGGATCCATGGAGTGAGTTTCCTGATTCCCGATTCAGGGAGCGATGACAGAAAAAAGGCGGGGGCCTCCCGGCATCGCTGGACTCTTCTTCTCTCCCTTTTTTTTCTCTCCTCCTGCGGTGGGAGCGGAGGCTCTTCCTCTCAGCCCCTCTACAAGAACCAGATCCCCCTGACCCTGTCGACCAATTTGAACAGTAATATCAATACTCCCGTGCTCAGCCTCACGGTCTGTGTTCCCGGAACCTCCAATTGCCAGACTATCCCGGACATTCTTCTCGACACAGGGTCGGTGGGACTCAGGCTCTCCCATTCCGCCTTATCCGTTCCCCTGCCCCAGAGCACTTACCAGGGTCAGGCCGTTTTCGAATGCTTCCAGTTCTCAAGCGGTGACAACTTCGGGCCTGTGGTCACGGCCGATATCAGGCTGGGAGGGGAGCCCACAATTCACAGCCTCGCGGTCCAGGTCTCGAACTCTTCCATCCAGTCCCCCCCCTCCCACTGCAGTTCCCTCTCTTCCTTCAGCGGATCGGGGATCAACGGCATTCTGGGGGTGGGATACCCCTTCAACCAGCACGACCTTGGATATTACTACCTCTGTCCGTCGACCTCCTGGTGTTCGGCAACCCATGATTCGGCCTACCCGAAAGCCTCCATGGTTTCGAATCCCGTCTTCTCCCTCCCGACCGACAACGGGGGGGTCCTCGTAACCCTCCCCGCCATTCCGCAAGGCGGGGCCCCCAATATCTCGGGAACCCTCACCCTGGGCCTCGATACCCAGACGGACAACCAGACCGGCGGACTGACCCGATTCGCCATCGACAGCCAAACGACCTGCGGGCAGTCTCTGTATCTTTCCGCCACCTACACCGGAACCTCCGGGACCTCCTGCGCCTTTCTCGACTCCGGATCGAATGGGATGTTTTTCGGGACCTCGACCTTCCCCCTATGCAACTCCAATCAGTGGTATTGCCCCTCTCCCTCTCCTGCCACCATCTCGCTCTCCCTCGCCGGAGCCAACAACGTCACCGGAACCTACACTCTTTCCGTCCTGAATTTTGATACCTCAATCCGGACCTCTTCAAACCTTGCGTGGAACGATGACGCCGCTCCCTTCGGGGCCTCCAACACTCCCGTCTTCGACGCCGGCCTCCCGTTCTTTTTTGGGAGGACGGTGGCCGTTGGGTTCTCCATCAACGGCCAGACCCCCTTCTGGGCCTTCTGATACCGTTTGGCAGAAAGGGGCCGATTGTCTTCTTTTGAGCGGATCCGGGAGAGGAAGAAAACCCGGGGTATACTGAAAAGGACTGGTAGCGGTTCATTACAATGGAGAGGACCGAAGACCTGCGAAGAGTCTCAAAGAAGACAATCATCATCGCAAAAACCCAGGTGGAGGGCTGTCCGCCGCCCGGTTCCTCTGGATGAAGAGCCCGAAAGTCCCCGGGATCGGCGTGGGCTTCCCCCGCCTGAATCTTCTCGACGATCGAAGCCTGATCCGGGTTCCTGCCGAAATCCAGGCGCCGGCAGAAATTTTTCTCTCCCTCGCCGCCTTCTTCAAACACACCGGTCACCTGACACAAGGAAGCCATGACCGGGATCGAGAAGGAGGGCCGCACCACGGGACCCCGGCTCTTGAAGAGCGAGCCGATGGGGACTATGCTATGAACATTGAGCAAGTCGACGGGCCATCTCGATCATGCGATCCTTAATTCCGGGTTCGCGTGACCAACCCTACGGAGGGACGATGAACAAGCAAGAGAACGAGTCGGGATCTCCCCGGATTAAAGCCGCCAATCTTGACGAAGAGTCCGTATCAAGCCCCATGTGGGAAAAACTGATGGAAAAGCTTGATCGTGCCTGGACCGAAAACAAGATCGACCTTCATACCTACCAGATCCTCCTCGAAGCCCTGTCTGAATCGGAAAGCAAGAACATGGATGTGGAAAACGCCTGATGGACCCCTCCCCCTCCCCGACTGCCGCCCCACGGCTCCGGATTGTCCCGGCACAGCGCCTGTCCGAAGGAGCCGGAGTCATGGTGAACCGGACCATCGGAACACCGGGGCTTCGAAACCTTGACCCCTTTCTCATGCTCGACCGGTTCAACAGCACCAATCCCGGAGACTATATCGCCGGCTTTCCCGACCATCCCCATCGGGGATTCGTGACCCTGACCTATCTTTTGGAGGGACACATGCTCCATTGGGACAGCCTGGGAAACCGGGGTGACCTCGTCTCGGGAGGAGCCCAGTGGATGAAGGCTGCCCGTGGGGTCATCCATTCGGAGATGCCCCAGCAGACCGGGGGACGGATGAGCGGATTCCAGCTCTGGATCAACCTTCCTGCCCGGGAGAAGATGTCCGCTCCCGGCTACCAGGAAGTTCTTCCAGCCGACATTCCGATTGACCGAAAGGAGGGGGTCCTTGTCCGGATCCTCTCCGGATCCTTCGCGGGGACCGAGGGACCTATTGCGGATCCTTTCACCCGACTGACCTGTTTCGACATCACTCTGGAGCCGCTTCGGACATTGATTCTTCCGGAAGAGACTTTTTTCGGGAAGACCGCTTTTTTTTACGGGATTGACGGAAGCCTGGAAATCGGAGGATCCCCTCTTCTTCCGGATGTGATCGCCGTTCTGGACACCGGATCCGACATACTCCCCGGAGGTCTTGCAATCAAGGCGGGTGACAAAGGGGCCAGGCTTCTCTTCATCTCGGGAACACCGCTTCATGAACCGGTTGTCGCCTATGGTCCTTTCGTCATGAATACCCGGGCGGAGATCGAACAGGCCATCGATGACTACCGGAACAACCGCCTCACGCTCTGAACCGGATCACCTTCCCGTCCCACTGCCTTCCTCCTCTCCGTTCTCCTGCAGAAGGAAAGCGGCCACCCCCAGAATGGCGAAGGCCAGATAGAAGACCGCCGGTGGGGTCTCTTTCAGGAGGATAAGGGAAAAAACCGCTCCCAGAAAAGGGGAGAAGGAGAACCAGGCTCCCGTTCGGGAGACTCCGATCATCCGGATCGACCGGATGAAAAAAACCAGACTGACGCCATAGCCTACCGCTCCTGTGGCAAGCACCCAAAAAATACGGGACGAGAGAACCGGTCGGGGTTCGAGCAGAAAGGCGAGGAAAAAAAGAAGCGCCGACGATCCCAGCCCCTTCCAGAAGGTCAGCACCAGAGGATTGAGCCCGGACAGATATCTCAAAATATTGGAATCGAGAGCCCAGAGAAGGGCTGCGCCGAGGAACGGCAGAGCCCAGAGCCATCCGGTTCCCTCTCCCCGCCATGAAAGAAGCCCGCATCCAGCGGCCCCCAGAATCGTTCCTGTCACAAGCCTCTTCGTCATCCTCTCCCGGAAGAGAAGTCCGGCGATCACAACGGTAAAGACTCCCTCCGAATTCATGAGAAGGCTTCCCTGGGATGCCTTGGAACGGGCAAGCCCCACAATCAGGAGAAGCGGGGCGAACACCCCTCCGATCAGGATCGAAGCGATCAGGGCCCGTCGTGAGGACTTTGCAAGGGCCTCCACCTTCCAGAACTCTCCGGCACGGGAGGGAACCATGTTGAGAGGGGGAAAAAGCCCCACCAGAACCCCGAATATCGATCCGGCGTACAAAAAGGCCGTGAGAAAGACGGGGGGATACTCTGCGGCAAAGATCTTTGTGATAGGCGTGGACAGAGAAAAACAAAGGGTGGCAAGAAGAGCCCAGACAATCCGTTTCACACGACTCCGATAGTTTAAAAAAGGTCTGCAGGAAACCGGTTGTCGACAAAGAGATGAGAAGCTCCTCCGGGATTATAGTTGGGAGACCGGAAGAAAAAAAGCGGACGGAATTGCCTCCGGGGACCTTCTGAGGGTTCTCCTCGTACATTCGGCAAGAGGGTGTAATATGAATCAATGAGAAAAACGTACAGCGGAATACTTCTCCTTCAGTTGTCCTGTCCGTCTTTTCTTCGGGAACATAGGTCCATTGGTCACGGATCAAAGGATTCACTTCAGAAGGAGGACCTATGAAATTTCTAGGCGTCCACCCAAGCGCGCTCATGTATACCAAAATATATCTGAGACTCGAACCTCTGGGCCTTGAATTGCTGGCCCAGGCGGCACGCCGTGCCGGACACGACGTCCGGCTGATCGACCTGCAGGTTGAATCCCACACGGACTACCTTGCTCTCCTCGATACATGGAAGCCCGATGCTGTGGGATTTTCCCTCAATTATCTCGCAAATGTCCCCGAGGTGATCGACCTTGCCAAACTGACGAGAAAACTCCGGCCAGACAGTCTCATCTTTGTCGGAGGCCACAGTGCCTCTTTTATCGCAAGGGACATTCTCGAACATGCCGAAGGGACCATCGACGGCGTCGTGAAGGGCGAGGGGGAATCCGCAATTACAAGTCTTCTCGCTGCGGCCGAAGGGAACCGACAGGATATCCGGACCGTGCCCGGAGTCGTCTCCATTTACGGCGACGGTCCTCCTTCCGTGTTCGTCGACAGCCTAGACGACCTCAGACCTGCCCGGGACCTGCTCCGGCACCGGAACAAATATTTCATCGGAGTTCTCGATCCCTGCGCCTCGATCGAGTTCGCCCGGGGATGTCCGTGGGATTGTTCTTTTTGCAGCGCCTGGACCTTTTACGGACGAAGTTACCGGACTGTCCATCCGGACAGAATTGTCGAAGACATGGAATCAATCCGGGAGCCGGGAATATTCATTGTCGACGATGTCGCTTTCGTTCAGGACAAAAACGGGTTCGAAATCGGAGAAGCGGTCCTGAAAAAAGGGATCAGGAAGGAGTATTACCTCGAAACCCGGGGCGATGTCCTCCTCCGGAACAAGGAGGTGTTTAAATTCTGGAAAGCCTTGGGGATGAAATACATGTTCCTGGGGATTGAGGCCATCGATTCCGAAGGGCTGGCCCTTCACAGAAAGCGAATCTCCCTGGGAAAGAACTTCGAAGCCCTGGAATTCGCCCGTTCCCTGGGGATCACAGTTGCCATCAACCTGATCGCCGATCCAAGCTGGGATGTCAGGCAGTTCGAGACCATCCGGTCGTGGTGCCTCGAAATTCCCGAAATCGTCAACATCAGCGTCAACACCCCCTATCCCGGCACGGAAAGCTGGCGCACGGAATCCCGGCCATTAATCACCCGGGACTATCGCCTTTTTGACATCCAGCATGCCGTTCTTCCGACCACCCTGCCCCTGCCCCAGTTTTATGCGGAACTGGTCAAGACCCAGCAGATTCTGAACAAGAAACATCTGGGATGGCAGGCCCTCAAGGGGACGGCCTCCATCGTGATGCGTCACCTTCTTCATGGGCAGACGAATTTTCTCAAGATGCTCTGGAAATTCAACAGTGTCTACAATCCGAACCTCCAGCTTTCCGATCACAGGCAACCTGTCAAATACGAGATGACCCTTCCGCCTCCTCACGAAGAAAAGATCCCCGCCTCAATGCTCTATGTCCATGGGGGACGAGGCCGGGCCGGACGGGAACTCAACGACTCGATAGAGCAGTTCGTTGAGGAGACCCGCATGGGCTCCGGATGAAGGCTTCGGAGGAACAAACCGCCGGTGGAAAATGCCGTCTCTCTGATCGAGGAGAATGCGCGTCATTGAAAAAAAGGATGCAGTTATTTTTTGTTTACCTGGACGGGGGAATCGATGAACCAGAACCGTGGGGGGGGGAGGGAAAAAGATCGAAAACCGGGGAACGAGAGAACCGACGTCTTGCCCAGAAGGGAGGGTCCCGTTGAAAAGGGGAGCAGAAATAATGCCTCATCTCCCCTTCTTTGTTCATCTTTAATCTTTGACTCCTACATTCCTGACC
Organism: Nitrospirota bacterium; assembly: GCA_035873205.1. Classification (GTDB taxonomy): domain Bacteria; phylum Nitrospirota; class Leptospirillia; order Leptospirillales; family Leptospirillaceae; genus UBA4572. Next base: position 3,679 of record JAYWMN010000068.1, on the reverse strand, counting down.
CTGGACCGCTCTTCGTGGAATGAGCGTCTTTTTTCCCGAACAGATAGCACAGATACCCTGATCCGATAAAGTAGACAAAGAGAACTGCAAAGATCAGAATCGGATTAGCTGAGGGTCCCATCGCTTCTCCTTCTGTTGTGTGTTCCTTCTCCGGAGAACTGCAAGTTGCCTTTGCTCCCGGAGGATTTGACGCCGGACCTTTCCGGCGTACTTATGGAAGTATGCCATCTCTGGGAAATAACACAACCCGCAAATATATTTTTTTTCTTAAATGTCCGGAAGTTCTATAATGGGTGGCTAAATCCGGGGGAAAAAAAACGGAGGGATCAATCGCAAGGGGAACCGTCACCCGAAAACACTCCTCGCCCCGAGAAGAAAGTCCGGATCGTCCTTAAACTTTTAAGGGAGGAAAAGTCCTTGAGCCAGACGGCATCGGAGCATGGCATAGATCCTAGCCAGATTCTTCGATGGAAGAAGCACGCCCTGGACAGCCTTCCCGGCGCTTTCTCTCCGGACAACAAGAGCCACGAGGTCAAAATGGCCTATGAACGGAAAAGAAAGGCTCTCTACCGGAAGATCGGCCATCTCACGACCCAGTTGACCTGGATCAAAACAAATCGGGACTGAGCGAAGCCATAAGACCCGAAAAAGTGGGATTCTCAAAGATGACCCGGAACTCTCCCTTACAGACCAATGGAACTTGGCCGGAGTCTCCCGATCCGATGTTTATTACCAGCCTGTGGAGACTTCCGCGGAGGACATTCTTCTCCGCCACCGGATCGAAGAGATCCATACCAGATGGCCCTTCTGCGGGAGCCGGAAAATCGTTGCCGACCTTCGGCAGGAGGGGCTCCGCGGGGGGACCGTGTCCGGACGGCGATGCGCAAGTTGGGGTCGAGGGGATCCACCCTGGCCCAAACCTCAGAAAGAGAGCCTTGCCTCACAAGGTCTATCCGTATTTGCTCCGGACCGCTTCCTGGTCGACCGGATTCTGAAGTTTGATCCTTCATTCACCGCAGTCAGCTTTTAGGTCAGGTCCCGCGCGTTGTGGTCGGGACTGCGAACGAGTGACGATCGCCGGCCCAGGACAAGGGAGGTACAGTCTGATCAAGCCGCTTCAGATCGGATGCGGTCAACCGGATATCCGCCGCTGCCGCATTCTCCAGGACTCGTTGAGGTTGTCGGGTGGAGGGAATCGGTATGACATCCGGCCCCTGAGCCAGCAGCCAGGCCAATGCCATTTGGCCTGTGGTCACTCCGTACTCGTCCGAGAACATCTTGAGCGCCGCGACCTGGGCGAGGTTCCGATCGAGGTTGCTGCCATGGAACCGGGGATCGTTGCGGCGAAATACGCTCGCATCGATGTCCTGCGGTGCGAGCGTGGCCGTCAGCAATCCTCGCCCCAGGGGACTATAGGGAACCAGTCCGATACCCAGTCGTCGCGCTACAGGCACGACATCACTCTCGGGAGCACGCCATAACAGCGACCATTCGAACTGCACCGCGCTGATCGCATGCACACGCGACGCTTCCTCAATCTGATCGGGGCGCAACTCTGATACACCAAGATACCGCACCTTTCCGGCCTCGACGAGCCGCGCCATCGCGCCGATCGTTTCGGCTACCGGTACAGTCGGATCAGCCCTGTGCAGATAGTAAAGGTCGATCGTTTCAATGCCGAGGCGTGCCAGCGAGGCCTCGCAATCTCCTTGCACACGGTCCGGACTGGCATCGAGACGAACAGTTTGTCCCTCACGGACGATGCCGAATTTGGTGGCTATGATGGCCTGTTCACGCCTGCCTGCAATCGCCCGGCCCAGCAGACGTTCATTCTGGCCTTCGCCATAACTCATCGCCGTATCGATCAGCGTGATCCCGCAGTCGAGCGCCTGCCGGATCACCTGGATCGCCTGCTCTTCATCCACCGGGCCGTAGCCCTGCGATAGCCCCATACAGCCGAGACCGAGAGCAGAGGCCACCAGGCCGCCCTTGCCAAGTATCCGTTGGTCCATGTGTGCATACTCCTGATGAAGGTTTGGCTCCCCCATGGGCGCAAACGACTTGCACATGCACCCGGAGCTTATCCGGATTGAGATCGAGAGTTATGAGTTAGTCCCCCTCTGGCCCGGGAGTCCGGGGGCCCTTCGAGACAGGCACGCCGCCGTGTATCATCTTCTGGAGAAAAGGCTCGTAAAACATGTACGGGAATCCCGGCTCGATGGAGCTTGCCGCGTCGAGCCTGTCCCGAAGCAGTGCCGGAATCGAAAAATCCAGAGCCTTCAGGTTGTCTTCCAGCTGTCCGGTCTTCGTGGCGCCGAGGATGACGGTGCCGACACCGGGACGACCCGACACCCAGTTGAGTGCGACCTGGGCCATGCTCCGGCCGAGTTCATTGGCCACCGTCTCCAGTTCCGCCACGATCGCCCAGTTCCGGGGGGTGAATTTTTCGAACGCCGGGTTTCCGGAATTCTTCACTTTCTCGAGACGGCCGTCGACCGTTGCCGACTGTCCCGAGGCGTCGCGGCGGTATTTCCCGGACAAGAGCCCGCTGCCTAGCGGGCTCCACGCCATGATCCCCATGCCGAGCTCCCGGCACAATCCGGTGAACTCCCTTTCGATGTTCCGCTCGACCAGCGAATATTCCATCTGGAGGGAGCAAATCGGCTCCCATCCCCGCCATTCGGCTAAAGTCTGCGCCCGGGCGGCATACCAGGCCGGAATGTCGGACAACCCCGCGTAACGGATCTTTCCCGCGCGCACCAGGTCGTCCAGGGTCCGCATGACTTCTTCGACCGGCGTGACCGTGTCCCAGGCGTGAAGCTGGTAGAGGTCGATATAGTCCGTCCGGAGTCGATTCAGGGAGCCTTCTACCGCTCTCAGGATGTTTTTCCGACCGTTTCCTCCGGCGTTCGGGTTCCCCTGTTCCGCACAAAAGCTGAATTTCGTGGCGATGACGGCCCGGTCGCGGGCCTTTCTGTCCGCGACGAACTCGCCAAGCCACGCCTCGCTCGTACCGTTCGTGTACAAGTCCGCCGTGTCGAAAAAGTTCCCCCCGGCGTCGAGGTACTGGTCAAACAGGGCTTTCGATGTAGCCTTGTCCGCGCCGGTGTTCCATTCCGTCCCGAAGGTCATGGTTCCCAGGGCGAGCGGACTGACCTTGAGACCCGATCGTCCTAACGTCGTATAGGTTTGCAATGACATCATCCGTTCTCCGTTTCGAGGGTGAAGGGGTGGATCAAAGAATGGAAAAATTGTCGCACGGACCCGGAACGGGGGCAAGTTCGGCAGGAGCCCGGGATCTATCCGGTGCAGGGAATTCCAGAAATTCGCGAAGCCCGTTCTTTCCCTGTCGCAGGCTTCTCCAATCCGCTTGAGAATATGTCCACTCCGGATCCCCTCTTCGATCGCGCCAGTGGACCGCCAAAACCCGGGCAGGAAGAGGCGGAGAAGATCCTCTCCAATTCTCCGGGGGGAAGACGGCGATCCCGATGACGAGGCATGGACAGCATCCGGATCTGTCGCACGGGATTTCCAAACGGAAGATGAATTTTCCATTCCTTGGTGGCTACATCGAACACCCGGGTGAGGAGGGACAGGTCATGTCTCACCATTTTGGGGCCGACTTCTTTCGAAGCGAACATCACGGAACTTCGACAGGATAGAAGGGGTCAGTGCCGAA
>JAYWMN010000066.1:0-31197 GCA_035873205.1 Nitrospirota bacterium | reverse complement strand
CGGGCAGCAAGGAGGTGCGCTTGAAGATCAGCCGGGGGGGCGGGTTTTCTGCGAGATCTCACTTTTTTGTCGTGCACCCTTCAGGAATCCTCCTTTTTTTTTCCGATAGTCTTTCCAGTAGTCTCAGGGATCCTCTTTTTGTTGCGATCGAGGGCCTCCCCGGGATCTTGGATAAGGGCAAGCAAGGCCCGTTTCAATCCCATTGACGGATGCATTGCCAACGCTTTTCGGAAATCTTCTTTTGACTGGAAAAACTCCCCGATCCGATAATGGACGATTCCCAGGTACGTCAGAATCAAGGGATTCTCCGGATGTCTTTCGAAGGCCTCATGTAGAAAAAGGTGAGCTTCGCCATAACGGGCAAGGTCGATATCAATTTTGCCCATCAGGGTTCGAAATCCCTCAGGCCACTTTTCCTGAATCAGGATTCTTCGCGCGACATTCAGGGCTTTCTCCTGATGCCCCACCTCAAGCTCCAGACGGGCCCTGTTCAGAAGAATCACAGAGTTTTCCGGACGAAGCTTCTCGGCTTTTTTGATTTCCAGCAACGCTTTCTGGCGATCCCCCTCCTGGTCGAGTATCACCGCAAGATTGTTTAATATTGCAGGATCATTCCTGTCCAGTTCGAGGGCCTTTTCGTCGTCTTTCTCTGCAGACTTCAGATCCCCGCTTGCCAGGGAATTGTGGGCTTTGCGCTCAAGCCCGGCTATTTTCACAGCGGATTTCTGATCTGTCGAACATGCTGCCAGTACCATCAGCATATAGACGGCAAAAGGAAGACGGGCCCACCTGCTCCTTCCGGAAAAACAGTGATTCATGATCCCTCCTTGATCCCGCACTCTAAGATACTCAAGCTTTTTCTTCAAAAAATCTACCCGACGGAATCCTTGCCAGCCTCATATTTCCCTCTGAAGCCATTTTTGATCCAAGCGCGCCACCGTCCTCGCGTTCACGGCGGGGGAAGGATAGCCCAGACGGGAGGGCCTTCCCTGGCATGGATTTCTGTTCGAGGTCTTCTGCTGTTCGATGTATTGGCGAATCAGCCCGACAGAGGCCCCGCCGAAACATCCGGCAAAGTAGCTTGGGGAGCAGAGAGATCCTCCCCATAGTGTTTCAGAGTGCGGTTTTTCTGGATGAGTCGTCTTGAGACACCCTTGAGTCTGTTTACCAAGGCGGAAACGGAAACCTTCGGCGGGTATTGACCTAGCAGGTGAACATAGTCGTTTTCCCCATCAAACTCACCCAGGATTGATTCGAAGTCATGGCAGACAGAAGCGAAGATTTCATGCTGATCATCCGGGATCGCCTTCGTGAACACACCCCATCGGTACTTTGTGACAAATGCCAAATGAACATTCATCGTAAAAACGCAATGTCTTCCGTGTCTTAGTTCTGTTGACTTGTCAATGCGACCAAGTATAATAGCCGATATTGAAAGAATTCAAGGCTTCAAGTTCCATCTCGTTCCCATTCCCGGACAGAGGATCTCCCCTCCCGCCACGGGGAAGTGCGTCCGGTTCGGCTGGATCAAGGCCTTCGATCTTCAGACGAGGCGGCTCAATGCCGGAATTCTTGCTTCTCTCCTGTGGAGGCCTGCCAAACTCCTGACCCTGTGGCCGTCGAGCGAGGAATAGGGTTTCTCGCCAACGGTCCGGCCATCCCCAGCAAGCAGGACCTCAAGAACCTCGCCCCGGCCATCCGGGAGGCTCTGAACCGGGCGAACACCAAACGGTTCCCCGGTTCAAGTCCTAAGGGGGAGAGGGACTCCCTCCGGTACCTCGATCCACTCCCGGTGAAGATCGAGGACCTTCTCAACCAGGCCACCGTGACCCGGAATACCGGACGATAGGCCCGCTCCTTCCGACCGAAAGGGAGTGCCCGGAGCCGGGGGGAAAAATCCCGAGATCGGGGTGGATCTCGGCATCGTGACTTTCGCCACGACATTGTCCGGCTCCCGGCTCCCCACCATGGCGGAGGAGGTGGTCGAAGCCCTACGGCCAGCGGAAAAGAAGCTCACCTAGGGGGGCGAATCTCTCCCGGAAATACCGGAAGGGGCCGAAGAGCCGCAACTGCCGGAAGGTAAAGATCCGCTTGGCAAGAGCCCGCGAACGTATCACGACCAAGGGTCTGGATTTTCGCCGCACGACTTCAACGGCGATCGGCAAAGCCCAGGCTGTCGTCTACGGCCTGGGTCTGAAAATCCGGAACATGACGAGGAGCGCCGGGGCACCCGGGAGCTCCTCCGGCAGAAAGCCGGACTGAACCGCTCCCCTGTTTGCCGGAGGCATCCGGCAAGGTCGTTAGCTTACTGTTAAGGCGGCGAATCCACCCCTGTGAAGACCGGGTGGCTGGAAAGAAAGAATCTGCTTCCCTCAGGGAGAGGCGGATGCCAAACACCGAATCTCGGTCGACAATCTTGCAGAATGGGACAAAAGACCTCCGTCGCATTGCGTAGAGATCTCCGTCACCGGACAAATGCGCGCCTGTAATGATATGGAGCCCCCCATAACTCTCTCCATACCTCCCGGAGACTGAACAAAAGGCGTCAGAGGGTTCTTTTTGGGAACGGGAATCGGACAATCCTCCGATTTTTCATGGACTAATATATAGACTAATTGGATCACAATGATCGACAAGAGTACAGTTTCTGACATTATCTATCGCGGGAGAGTTCTGATTCTAGCCGCGAGCTTTGTGGCCGCAATGCTCGAAAACAGCCGTCATCCCGTTCCACTGTGGTCCTACGGACTGAAACCTTTTCTTTCCCCGGACAAAGCGGTCTACTTTTCCTTGGGAAGGCGTCTGGCTATTTTTTTTCCAATTCTCCTTTATTCAGTGTCTCTGTTCATCCGGTTGTCCGCCACAGCAACCGTGCCAAAAGGGTCAGTCTGGTCCATGCCGGCAATCTCGGAGTCCTTCATGCGTGACGGCCTATACACCTTTCTCCGTCATCCTCTCTACACCGGATCTGCGGGCATGATTCTCGCTCTGTCACTCATGTCCTCACTCCAGGGAGCCCTTATTCTATGCGGCGTAGGGGGGCCTTTTCTCTACTTTCTCGCCAAATACGAAGAAGGGCGGCTTCTCTTGAACAACCCGGACTACAAAACCTACATGATGGACACACCGGCCTTCTGGCCAAGGAGGTTTTCTGCCCAATCCGTTTTTCACGCCTCCATCACCCCCCTCAGAAAGCATCTCGGATATGCTCTTCGTTCCGAAGCAGCCAATGTATCACTTCTGGCAGGGTTTATGTCGTTTTGGGTAAAACCGGACTTAAAACTCTTCTGGGTTATGTTTTCCATCGCATTTTTGTTATCCCTGACCGCACCACAATGGATTCCTTCGGAATCCCGATGAAACCATTTATCACATTCACATCGGATTTTGGTCTCAAGGACAATTATGTCGCCGGCGTCAAGGGATTTCTCTGGACACACCTGCCGGAAGCTATCCTGCTCGACATCACCCACGAGATTCCTTCCTTTTCTCCGGAATTTGCTCTCCCCCACCTGCTCGACCTGCTCGAACGGTGTCCACGAGGGACTATCCACCTCGTTGTCGTTGATCCGGGAGTCGGAAGTCCCCGGCGTCCGCTGGTGGGAATGTCGGACGAATTTTTTATTGTCTTGCCCGATAACGGACTACCGCACCTTCTTACAGCCTGGATACCGGATCTCCGATTCAGACATCTTGCCGACACCCGGCTCTTTGGGGGATCCGATTCGCCAACCTTTCAGGGGCGAGACCTCTTTGCTCCCGCCGTGGTGTATCTTGCCAACGGAAACCCTCCCGAACAACTGGGACCGGAAATCTCCCACGGAGCCCTGATCAAAGATCGCTTCCAGCAGGAGCAATCCAGAAGTAAAATACTTGTCTGGAATATCGACCGTTTCGGCAACATCCTGCTGGGATACCGGGTCACCCGCACCCCTGAGCGAATTGATATCTGGCATGGAGAAACACGGATTCCTTATGTTACCCGCTACCAGTCTGTTTCCCCTGGACAGGCCGGTTGCCTGATCAACAGTTCCGGTTGGCTCGAAGTCTTCTGCAGGGAAGGAAACGCCGCTGAATTCACCGGGATCAAGGTCGGTGACAGGATCCATGTTCAGATTAAAGGGGGCGAAGGAAGATTTCTGGCCTAAAATCTCCTTTTCCCCGGAAAGCTTTAATGACTCTTCTGCACTTTGTAGGGGAAGTTGTTGTAGTAGTAGTCGGCAGGAAGATTTCTCAAAAGATCCGGGATATCCTCCTCTCCCACAGTCTCCCAGGGGCCTTTAAGATCCTCCGAACGATACCAATGATCCCGGTAATACTGAAAATAATTCCCGTCTCGGAAATAGAGGGGTCGACTCGAGGTTAGAAAAATATATAGATTCGTGTGAGGCAGGAGAACCGGAGTCGCATTTCCCTCAAACCTTACAGGAGATGGCTGGTCAGCATCGATGGAGAGGGAAACGCTGTCCTGCTGAACGGAATTGTCCGCGCATGCTGCAACCAGAAAGAAAGTCCCCACGACAAGGACTCCCAGAAGCGCTCGCTTGACAATGATGCCTCCCTTTTCTAGAATGGCAATTGTGAACATATCCTCCCCTTCTCCCCAAAAAACAATTTTTCTCATCGTTGGTCTGCTCGCCCTCCTGATTTTTGGCCTTTATCTTGCCTCAGGAGAGCTTCCAAAGTTTCAGCCCCTTGGTCCCTAGGGGTCTCCTAAGCGTCAAATACTAGGCTTTAGTCAAAATTTCCTCACGGCAACTCGAACACAACCCTTCTATTTCAAATCTGTGGACCGCATCAGAATATCCTTCCTGGAGGACGATGGCATTAATTTCATCCTGAATCGGGCAGAAATCAATATGCCGGACATCCCCGCAACGCCGGCAAATCAGATGATGGTGGTGCCCCTTGACCCCGACGATGTATCCGTCTTCCGCACTTTCCCGGTGTACCTTTTCGAGAACCCCAAGTTTTACAAAAAGATCAATAGCCCGAAAAAGAGTCGCCCGTCCCAGATCCGGATTCGATCGTTCAAGGCTCTTCTGTAAATCTGCGACGGAAAACACTCCCGAAAACATTGACAGTGCCTCCACAATCGCAGAGCGTTGAGGAGTCAGCCTCACCCCATGCCACTCTATCGTTCTTCTCATTTCATCCGCGCTGTACACGATCCCTATTCCCTTCTGCATTTGAGAGAACACACTTAAACAACCCTCCGTCTACTCTTGAACAAGCAGAAAAGAAAACACCTTGAAGGGACTCTGAGGGTCGAGTACTTTCTGAATAAAATCCCCCAGAAATGTGAACGCGTTAATGACCTTTTGGTTCCCCGGGGCAACAGAAAGAATCAGAAGCGGATCGGTACAACCATTTATATAGTTTCCAATCCCGATTCCTTTGTGGGAGTCGACAGGAACGGCAGAGATTGTTTTGAGAAATCGGTCGAGGTCGGGATGAAAATAAAACCGGCGGTCGATCCGATTGTTCCAGTCTGTCCCCTTGACTTCAACCGACTGAACATAACCATTTTCCCTGCCTATAAATCTCACCAGAACCCTACGATACTGCGACGGGACTTTGACAACCCGGTTATGCTCACAATGAATCACATAAGGATGATCGGCATCCAGAAGAATGCTGTAGGGCAATTCGTAAGGAAGAGCCTTCCTGTTGTAAAATGGATTGATAGCCCGGACAATAATTCCATTAGCGCTTGAATCAGGAGTCAGTCCCGCCGAACTCAATGTCGGATGTGGGTGGTTGAAGGAGCATCCCGCCAAAGCCAGCAATCCGAAAATCATCCCCATAATCCCCCTCGACCCAGCCATTCTGAAGAAACTCATTCCCTACCTCCCTCGTCCTGTTTTTGAATATCTTCCCCGCCTAATTCAAACTTCCCCAAAGTTGCAACACGTTCATAGGCAACAGGAACAAGAAGCAACGTAAAAAACATGGAGGTGGCAAGGCCTCCGATCACAACCATCGCCATGGATTCCCGGACAGCCCCCCCGGCCCCCCAACCTATGGCCATCGGAGCCATTCCGAAGATCATCGCAAACGTAGTCATGGAAATCGGGCGCAACCGGACGCTTGCGGATTCAAGAGCAGCTTCCCGGACCGAGCGCCCCCTTTTTTGGAGCGTGTTGGCATAATCTACAAGAAGAATGGCATTCTTTGTCACCAGCCCAAAAAGAATGATCAATCCTATCGCACTCATGATATTAACAGGAATTCCAGAAATCCAGAGACCCAAGACGGCTCCAACAATGCTAAATGGAATGGAAATCATGATCACAAAAGGAAGAACCAGACTGTTGAACTGGAACGAGAGAAGGGAGAAGACTACGAGCACAGCCACGATCAGCGCACCCGAAAACTGCTCCCGAGCATCATTGAGAACATCGGAATTTCCCGAAAAACGGATATGGTAATGAGGGGGCAGATGTACTTTAGACCAACCATTTAGGGTTCTCATTGCTTCACCAAGTGACATCGGCGGCATGATATTGGCCGAAATCGTCACCGAAGGCATCCCGTCGTCCCTGTTCAGTCTCTGTTCTGTTCTCTCAAGGGAAATATTCGCTACAGTCTCCAGAGGAAGGGTTTTCGTTGCCGACACCGGAAAGGGAAGGATTGAAATTTTCTTAAGATTATTCACCTCGGACGGGTCCAGTGATACGAAAATCTTCATGGGGCCTCCGGAGGTTTCAACTTTTCCTCCCGATCTTCCAGTGGTCAGCGAAGAGAGCCATTCGGCAATCCGTCCAGAAGAAATTCTCCATTGGGGAAGATTATGCTCTGACGGCCGGACGACCAAAAGATCCCGCAACCCAGCCGATGAGGTCCGAACATCACGAAGCCCATTGATCGACTGAAGGAACTCCTGCATTTTTTTTGATAGATCCCTCAGCTCAGAGGGGTCAGGACCCAGAAGGAAGCATTGAAAGGGGGCGCTTCCTTCTGTGCCTCCCAGAGGGCTGAGGGAGTCGACCGAAGCCCTGACTCCGGCAAAGGTTGCGAGAATCCTACGCGTTTTCTCCATATAATCCGAATCGGAAAGGGAACGCTTTGCTCGGTCGACCAAGTTCACATAGAGGTAGCCTTCGGATGGCGGGGTTCCTTCACCCCCGCCCACCTCATGAAAAACAGACACAACCCCAGGAATTTTCCTGATTTCTCCGGAAATATCTGTGGCGGCGCGATCGGTCTTCTCCAGGTTCGGAGAACCCTCCAGATTCATGTGAACAACATAAGCTCCCTGATCTTCTTCAGGAATGAGGTTCCAGCCCAAATGGGACCCCAGAAAAATCGACCCGGCAAGGAGAACGGTACAAATAGCGGTCAGAGAGTAAGGGTGCTTCATAGAAATTTCCAGCAGGGATACATAACGACTTTTCAGCACCTCTCCCAGCGCAGCAACGGACCGGAAAAGATGTGAGCGTTTCTTCTCGTCATGGCTCCCTGCAGGAACAAGGACCATCAGAATAGGGCTGACAGAGAGGGATACGAGAAGAGATGCGAGGACAGCAAAAGAAACTGTCCATCCAAACTGGGTAAAGAACTCCCCGAGGACACCGTGCATCATGGCCATCGGCGCAAAGACAGCCACAATCGAAAAGGTAGTTGCAAGAACGGCTCTTCCGATTTCTCCTACCCCAAATCGGGCCGCCTGATACAGGGTCTCTCCCATCATGCGGTGCCTGTTGATGTTTTCGAGAACAACGATGGCATCGTCGATCAGGATTCCGACTACCAGGGACAATCCCAGCATCGTGAGATTGTTCAATGTAAAATGAGCCATATAGAGAAGGGGGAAAGTCGCAAGAACCGAAGCCGGAATGGCAAGCGCTGCAACCGCAGTTTCCCGGATATCCCCGAGAAAAACAAATATGACGAAAATGGCGAGGATGGCACCCAGAACCAATGTCTCAAGAAGTTCTCGGTTGTTCGTAGAAACAGGAATGGAACGGTCCATCCTGATATAGGACCGGATACCCGAAAGTGCGGGAGGAGTCCCGGGTGGGAAGGCCGAAGGAGAGATGACTGTTTTCAAAATATTTTGAATATTCCGGGAAACAGTGATGAAATTGGCCCCAGACACCGCATAGACCTTCAGTGCGACCGCCATTTTTCCGTCAAATCGAAAGAGATAATCCGATTGGCTCCTTTCAACCCTGATCGTCGCAATCTTTTCCAATGGAAGTATTTTTCCTGAAGGCAGGAGAACAGGGTAGCCCGAAAGAGACTCCAATGTAAGGGCGGAACCCCTCGACAAAAGGTTCATGTACCTGCCTCCGGTCGAGAGGAATCCGGCGGGATATTCCTTGCTCGCGTTCTCAAGTTCGGCTGCCAACTCAGTAACGGAAACAGGGGTACTCTTGATACCGGATCGATGAAGATACACATGCACATCCTCCACAGGCGGAGAGAGCATGCGTATCGACTCGACACCTCTGACCCTCATGAGGGAAGTCACGAGGGTATTGCGGATATAGGAAAGAGGGCCTGATCTCCCCTCCACCTTTCCAGAAGTGTCCGGAAGAGGAAAAATGATCCACATCAAGGGAAGCCTTGTGGGGTTTTCTCTCGTAATTTGAGGGGGCGAAAGACCGGCGGGAAGGGTCCGGGCAAGATGATCCATAGCCTCCTTGACCTGTCTCTCCGGGGTCCCGTCCAGAGAGGAATCATCAAACACAGCCGTTACAATGGTCACTCCGGGAAGAACGGTCGAGTGGACATGCTTGATATGGGGAAGGACGGTCAACGCGTTTTCGATTGGCACTGTTAGTTGCCGGATCACTTGGGACGGGGAGGCCCCAGGATCGGCAACCGTGACATTGACCAACGGAAAGTGAACCGGTGGAAAGAGGTCCACACCCAGTCGATCGTAAGAAATCACCCCTGCGATCAAAACTACGGCAAGGACCAGCAGAACCAGAATTGGCTTTCGAAGAGAATAATCTGTCAGTGCAAGTGTTTCACGCCGACTCGGCAAATGTTGTTCCTCTGATAGGATTCGCATCGTAATTTTTGTTACCAGATCGGATTATGAATATAAAAAAGTGAGAGTAACCGATCCTCGAAAACATGACAAGCGCCCGGGATTGAATTATCATAAAAAAAAGACTCAGTTCCACCGCTCGACAGAAAGTATCCGAAAGTTTCAGGAGGCGATAAACATGGTCAAAAAGATCCTTCCCTCGAGAAGTGGGTCCCGGCTTCTTTTCATAATCCTCTCTCTCGTTGTCGCGGGCTCCCTGTCATCCTGCGACTGGTTTCTCTCCTTTCCCAAAGAAGGGAGCCGGGCTCCAATCAGCCACAATCCTGTTCTTGAGGTGGGAGAGAGATTTGGTGATATCTGCACCATGAACGTTCCCGATCACCTCCACCGGGAAAGCTTCTCTCACGCCATCTATCACCATAGGGCCGTCCTTGTCTTCTTCGGCGCACCGATCCACTGTACCCCATGCGTGCACGAAGACAGAATTGTTCAGGGGCTTCAGGGGACCTACCACAGCGACATGGCCTTTATTCACATAGACGACTATGAAGATTCCGAACAGAAAGTCGTTCATGACTGGCGGGTCCATGGCGAGCCCTGGGTCGCACTGATCAACCAGAAAGGAATCATCAGCCATGTCATTCCCGGAGATGCCAACTATTATTCCCTGAACAAGATGATCAAGGAAACCCTTCGCTGACCCTCTGGGAAAGCCATTCGAGAGCATCGTTCCGGTCAAGAAGCTTCCCGGTCCGTTGCATCATTCTGATCTCCAGAAGGATTCCTTTTCTTTGTCGAGGGGAAATCCCGGAAAACCTGACAAGCTCCTCTCCCCTGAGAAGAGGAGGAGTCCACCTGTCGATTTCGATATAATGATTCCAGAACGGAAGGTCATGCTCGGGGGCCAGAAGGGACAGAAGAAGGATCTGGCTGAACGAAAGCCCGTCAGCGACTCCCTTCATTCTCCCCTCATCTCCGTTGCCATTCTTTTGAAATCCGACATAGAATCCTTGAAAAGGCCACCCCGAAATATCGAAAAGACACCGTCCAACCTGACTTTTCAGTTTCTCCCCCAGACCAATCCGTCCCGTCATTTTTGAAAATTGCCGTCGGGACAATCCAAAAAAAAGACCTAAATAAAACATTTCCTGAAAAAAAACATGCCTCTCCCGCTCACTCCCTGCACAGGAATGCAACACAGCCCTCCTGAAATAATTCCATCGTCTCATTCTGAGTCGCCGGGGGGGCGAAAGTCCACGAACTCCAGTCAGGTTTTCCAGAATTCCCGAATCCGAAAGAGAATTCAGGACAGCCAATGGATCCGGTTCCTGAAGAAGCCGCTCGAACTCCCGGGCAATACGAGCGGGTCCGACCGAGTCCCACAAATGATCGGAGAGAGCTTCGTCGACCTCCTTTTGAAGACTGTCCGCATACTTGAGGCCCAAGCGCACGGAAACCCGGACCAGACGGAGAAGTCGGGTCGGATCCTCCGTCAGGGAACCCGGTCGTACCAGTCTAATACGGGACTGTTTCAGGTCCATTCTTCCGTCAAAGGGATCGATAATACGTATAAATCTTTTGTGGGGAACAGACCACTCCAACATGATCGCATTCATGGTGAAGTCTCGACGGATCAGGTCGTCCTCCCGGGACCCGGGAAAGACCCTGGGAAGAACTCCCGGAGAATCGTATACTTCTTTTCTGAACTGGGACATATCGATACGGACGGGCCCCAGTCCACAAAAATCAATGGCCGTGCGAGCGGTCAGAAAATCCGGCTCTATCCTGAGTTCACTCCCAAATTTTCCGGTTACCGACTGGGCCCACCGCGTTAATCCTTCCGGAGTGACAATATCGATATCCGATCGAATTCCTCTGGGCCCCAAGAGAAAAAGATCCCTGACCCAACCTCCGACAATAAAGTAGCTTCCTCCGGGGGGTTCGGGGATATTTTCCAGGAGTGATTTCCAGTCGTTTCCTGGATCGGGAATTCCAAGCAAAGGAGCAAACCTCTCAAAAATGTTCGTGTTTACAGGCGTCCGGAAGAGGGCCAGAACACATCCATTAGACCATCCCTGACCCCGTTTGTGATACCATCTTTATGGAAAATAGACAATTACATCTTTAGATAGGGTCTTGCCTGTCCAGATCCGGCAAATATTCTTCCAGGGGGCCTAAAACCATGGGATCAACCACTTCCGAACATTCTTCCCCCAACAGGACTGTTTCTATTGAAGATGTCATGGATAAAGTCCGAGCCGGACTTTATCCGGAGGCACTTCATCTCCTGGAACATCTCCTTGCAGAGTCGGTAACGGATCCATCCCTTCACACACTCAAGGGAAGGGTTTACGAAAGCATGGGACTCTTTACGGAGGCAGAGGGCGCCTACTGGAATGCCCTCTCCATAGATCACCACACAACATTTGAACCCTTTCTTTTCCTCGGCCTCCTCAAAGATCGCATGGGTGACAGGGAAAAAGGGTTATGGGTTCTGCAGGAAGGGCTAAAGCACTTTCCCGACAATCCCGACCTTCTTCGGGAAGCGGGCATTTTGCATGGACTGTCGGGAGAATGGGACATGGCTCTTCCCTATGTCCTTTCCGCATACAGGAAATACCCTTCACACGAAGACAACCTCATGGCGCTGGGACCGATCATCGACCGCCTCGACCTGCTCGACATGTTCGGAGAGATGAACCAAGCTTTCAAGGCTCTTCTCGACCGGAATCCAAACAACCAGGATATTCAGGACTGGCATGGAAGGTTCCTTGAACGGATGGAAAAATCCCAACAGGCACTCAAGTTTTTCCGTGGACTCCTGCGAAAAAACCCCAAGGATCCTCGGCTTCTTGGCCATGTCGCCAGGCTTGCCCGAAACGTCAATGAACCAGCACGAGCCATCGATACCTATCAACTTCTGATGGAGGAAACAGGCGAATCGCCAGAAATCTATCTCGACATGGCCGAAACACATAAAATGAACGGAAAACCATTGTCCGCCCTCCCCCTTGTCCGACGGGCCCTTTCCATTGATCCGGACAACCGGGATGCCCAGATCCTTCTCGGCCTGATTACGATCGATCAGGGAGATCTCGACAAGGCGGCAGAGGTGGTCGAGGGTCTGACCTATGCCCCCGCCCATTATCAGCTGGGGGATCTTTATCTCCGGAAGAAAAAAAACGTCCAGGCGATCGGGGCGTTTGCCAGGGGATTTTCGATCAGGCCAGATCCTTATTATGGCCTGGAACTCCTCAAACTTCTCAACAAGGGAAACGATCACTTCCTCTTTCTTGAGACTCTTTCATGGATGAAAATTCTTTTCCCGAAAACAACGATCCCTGGCTCTTTACTGAAACAGGAATTGGCCAGGCTTCCAAAGAATCCGGACAAGAGCTCCCTGCACGATCCGGAAACCCTTGCCACCCACGGACTTGCCAACGCCCTCCTGCCAGGACAGGACCGGTCGATGGGTTATCGTCTCCTGGAACAGGCGGTAACAGTCGATCCTCTGAGCGAGGTTCTGTTCTGGGTACTTTCCATGATCGATGAGGACAACAGGCGGTGGACTGAAGCGGTAGGATGGTATGAAAAGATCAAAAAAAATTCCCGTGAACCAGTGACGTTACTTCATCGCATCTCGGAGAACATGCATAACGAAAACATGAACTGTAATCTCGACCCCCTTCTCGAGGAGTTCGTCGCCACCTATGGACCGAAGCCGGGATTCTATCGGGTGCTGGCGTCTGTGGTGGCGAGAACGGGGGATGTCGAAAAAACTCGTTCTTTTCTTAGAAGGGGCATGAAGTTATTTCCGGACGATTCCTCCCTTTTCGAAGATTTCCGATCGCTTGATCCCGAATACTGGGGAGAACTCCTTCTTTCATAGAACACTGTCCAGTCCTTCATCGGCAAGCGCAAGGACGACTCCTTCCCTTAATCCGCAGGACGATACGACGAGCCCCGCCTGATTGACGAACTCAAGGATCGACAAAAGTATGAGAGTTCCTGAGAGAATGATGTCTTCTCTCCCTTTTTCAAGCCCTGGCAAAGCCAGACGCTCACTTGCCTTCATCAACAGAATCTCGTCGAAAAGCTTCGAAACCTCCTGACGGGACAATCCCTGACCATGAACCACCACAGGGTCATATCGCACCATCTTCCGAACCATGGCAAGGATCGTTGTTACTGATCCGGCGGTCCCGACAGGGGTCACGCCCGATGTCAGGTAAGGAGATAGAATGGTTACAATATCGCGGAATCTTTCTTCCAGATAGCGACGAACCTGGAGGACCTCTCCAGCAGAAGGGGGGTCCGATCGGAACCACCCCTCTGTCAAGGTCACGACTCCCACCTCCACCGAAAACGCCTTCCAGAACTTCCTCGTTGTTTCTCCGACGATCAGCTCGCTCGATCCCCCTCCGATATCGATAACGAGAAAGGGGCCTTTAATCTCATCGAGCCCCAAAAGCGCCCCACGATAGGTCAGGGCCGCCTCATGTTCGCCGGAAATCACCCTCACTCGCGTACCGGATTCTTCTTCAAAACGAGCCAGGACATCCTTCTGGTTGGCCGCCTGCCGAAGGGCCGATGTCCCCACAAAACAGATCCTGTCGGGAGAGTAGGAGCGAATCCTGTCGGAATATTCTGATAGGACAGGAATCGTTCTCTCAATCGCCTGCCTGGAGATTGACCCATGGTCAGCGAGCCCTTCCCCGAGTCTTGTGATTCTGCCATCCTGATAGAGAACGCTTTCGATCTTCTTCCCGGAAGCCGTTGCAATCATAAGCCTGACCGAATTCGTTCCGATATCCACAACGGCCACTTTTTTCAATTCTTTCACCGCCCCTCTCTTCCTGATTTGTCATCCCAATGGTTCAATGTTTTGAGATCGTGCTTCCTGATCAATGACATTTCTTCGGAAAGACGCACAATTTCATTGCGCATGAGATCCATCAATACCAAATCCCCTTCCTCCATCATCTCCATATGATGAGCATGCATATAGACAAATTCCCCAAGATCCCTGTATCTCTTCTCAATCCCTCTTTCCAAAAATCGGCTACGAAGACTTCCTCTCACCATGACATTAAGGCGCAAGAACTTCAGCACAAGATCCCCCAGAGATCTTCTGACCCGACGGGCTCCTCTCAGGATCCCTCTAGAAAAGTTGACCTTCCCCATCCCTCTTCTCCTGTCTTGTTCCGGGTTTGACATCCCTCTATGCCAGAGTCTCTATCGAATTGAGAGCCAGACACCGACATCCCGATAGCGGAGTCGAATGAATTCTTCAAGCTCTGCCAATGTCCATGCGGCATCAGGAGCTCCTGCAGAGGAGAAAACAAATTGCTCCCCGATCTGGCGGGCCGCCGACAGCAATTCCGAATCACGAACCAGATCCGCAACCGAAAACATCGGAAGCCCCGACTGACGGACTCCCATAAATTCGCCGGGACCTCTCATCCTCAGATCCTCTTCTGCGACCCGAAAGCCGTCCGGGTAATCCACAAGAACCTTCAGGCGTTTTTTTCCGTCTTCCCCGATGGAATCTCCGGGAATGAGGAAACAGGTTCCCGGAAGGTTTCCTCGACCAATGCGCCCTCGAAGCTGATGGAGCTGTGCAAGACCAAAGCGTTCGGCGTTTTCAATGACCATCATTGTGGCATTAGGAACATCCACACCAACTTCAATGACAGTTGTCGATACAAGAATCGCAATCTTCCCCTTCCGGAAATCCTCCATGACCCGCTTTTTTTCTTCCCCATCCATCCGGCCGGTCAGGAGAGCAACCCGATCCTCCGGAAAGTGGCGGGAAATCTGCGCATGAACCTCCACAGCGTTTTTCGCATCGACCTTTTCCGATTCTTCAATCAGGGGAAGAACGACAAAAGCCTGCTCCGACTTCCGGATCCGTGGAAGAATCTTCTGGAGCCAGAAGGCTTCGTCCGACCTTTTGACAACACGGGTGTCAACCGGCATTCTTCCGGGAGGAAGTTCATCAAGCACCGAGATTTCCAGGTCCCCGTAATAGGATAAAGCGAGAGACCGAGGTATGGGCGTCGCTGTCATTACCAGAATATCCGGATTCGCTCCCTTCGTCGACAACGCCCGCCTCTGGGCCACTCCAAATTTGTGCTGCTCGTCGATGACAACGATTCCCAGTCTGTGAAACGGGACGCCTTCCTCAAGAATAGCATGTGTGCCGATAACAAGAGGGTGGGCTCCCGTTGCGATGCCCGCCCGAAGGGCACGTCGTTCTCCCCCCTTTAATGACTGGGAGAGGAGAACGGGCTCGAGCGACTCCCGGTCTGGAAAATCAAGAGACTTCATTACATCCCCAAGGGTCCGGGCATGCTGCTGGGCCAGAATTTCCGTAGGGGCCAGAAATGCCGCCTGGACCCCTTCCCTTAAGGCCTGATAGATGGCAAAAGCTGCCACTAGGGTCTTTCCAGAACCGACATCTCCCAAGATGAACCGGTTCATCGGATGAGGGGCAGCGAGATCTTCCACAATATCCCGGCAGGCCTGTCGCTGAGCGCGTGTCAGGCGGAACGGAAGCTTCCGGTCAAATTCCTCAATCCGATTTTGTTCACCGGTCATTTTCCACGAGCGGGAAGAGAGTGAGACCCCTCTTCGCCTCATCATCATAAGGTATTCGAGAAAGAAGAATTCTTCGAAAATAAATCGTTTTTTCGGAGGATAGGACGGCTCAAGGAGACTGTCCATCGATTGTTCGGTGTCCCTCGGAAAATGCATTTCAACAATCGCCTTGAACCATTCGAGGAGACCTGCTTCCTTTGAAACCTCCCGGGGAAGGGGATCGAAGGTTTCTCCCCAGAGCGACCTCAACACATCCCCGGTGATCCGACGAAACACCGAAGAGGAAATTCCTTCCTCTTCACGGTAGACAGGAACGATCCGTCCAATATGGTAGGATTTTTTCAAGCCCTCTTCCGGATCGAGAGGCTCCGCTATAGGGGAACGCAGGACCAGAGAATGTGAAAAGGTCGAATACTCGACCTTTCCAAAGAAAAACGCCAGTGTTCCTTCTGGAAGGTGCTTGAGCAGATATTCCTGGCCAAACCAGACAACCGGGATGGATCCGCTTTGGTCTCCGACTACGGCTTCGATAATGGGCGCCTTGAGCTTAGAAACAGATTTCCTGCGAATGGAATGGACTGTTCCGACAAACCCCTGCTCCTTTCCCTCAGAAAGTCCGGAAATGATGGACCTCACTCTCCGATCCTCGTAGCGATAGGGAAATGAATAAAGAAGATCAAGGACACTCCGGATTCCTCGCCGCTCCAGACGGGCCAGCCTTCGAGGGCCCACGGAGGGGAACTGTTCCAGTGTCGCCGTCAACCGGAGCTGTTTGAAAGAGTGGGCCAAGAACGTCCGTCCTGATGCAAGGGTTAAAAGGGAGGAATCTGTCCGTTTGTCTCCATCGCCATTATAACAAGCAGAAGGGATGTTGTCTGGGAGAGACTTCCTGAGCAGGAGAGGTCATCGGATTGATTTTTACTGGGATATTCGATAGAATTTCGTAACACGGTTTTTTAAAGACTTACATGGAGATTAGACAAATGGCAGCATCTTGTTTTGTATGCGGAAAAAAAAAGGTTGTCGGGAATCAGATCAGCCATTCCCATCGTGTTTCGAAGCGCTTCTTCAGGCCTAATCTTCAGACTGTTCGGGCCCTCGTGGAAGGACAGCCGAAAAGAGTTCGCGTCTGCACCCGGTGCATCAGAAGCGGCAAGGTTCAAAAAGCAATATAATCCTCTCGATGTCCCCCTTCCTCCGGGAAGGGGCGTCGGTCGACCTTTTCCACTTCACTGAAACTATTCCTTTACCGAGAGGGTCTTGCTGGATCAAACCGGAATGCAATGACATCGACCTCGAGTCTTGCCCCTTTTGGCAGAGCCGAGACTTCAACCGTCGTCCTGGCAGGAAAGGGTTCTTCAAAGAAACGTGCACAAGCCTGGTTGACTGTCTGGAATGACGCCATATCGACCAGATAAAGTGTCAGTTTGACCACGTTCCTTGGGGACAACCCTGCAGAAGCCAACAATTGCCCCACTCTTTCAAAGATCAACTCCGCTTCGGCTCCCACCCCTCCCTGAACAATCATTCCAGAGCTTTCCAGGGCAATCTGCCCTGAAAGAAAGAGCCACCCCCCGATTTCAACTCCCGTACTGTAGGGACCCACCGGAGGAGGGCCGTTTGGCAAAGGCTCCAGAATCCTGTGGGACGATCTCCCGGATTCCTCCGGCCTAGAAGGCATGGAGAGTCAGCCCGAGACTTGCCCCGATTACCGCATAGTAAACAGTCGCAATCTTTGGGCTCCGATTGATCCGGCACGTCATCATACTGCATCCATCCCGGGATAGGAATGAACTGATCGCAAACCCGAACAACGCTCCACCAATTCCACCCAAAATCATCGCCTTGTAATCCATACTCCCCTCTCGCCCCGCAATTCAGACAACAACTGCCTTGTCCCGGGCTATAAAATGCGCTAGATCAGGAAAGATCTTGTAGGGTATAATTTTATCATAAATTCTTTTCATTCAGTAGTGATTCGATCAAGGAGAAGGTCATGTCAAAAGTCTCGCTAATATATGCTAGCTGGTGCCCAAGCTGCCCCGCAGCAAAAAGCTTCTGGAACAGACTGAGAGGAGAAATTCCCTTTACATACGAAGAGATAGATATCGAGAGCGAACGGGGAAAGGAATTGGCTCAACGATACAATATACGGTCGGTCCCCACCTCCCTGGTGAACGGACGGCCTTACTTTGTCGGGGTCCCGGAAAAACAGAGGGCGATCTCTCTGCTCAAGTCCCGATAAGACCGAAGGCCATGAACCCGCAAGTCCGGACGATCGAATGACCGATTTCCACGAAGAATCATTGCTGTTTTGTCGGATCCGGCCAGCCTTTTCTTCCGAGAGATGAGATATATTGAGCCAGATCATGCTGCTGAGCCTTTGTCAGGAAGGTAAAGTTCGGCATCGTCGAATCAGGGAAGTGTGCCTTCGAATTCACAAACTGCTCGATAAGCCACGCTTCGGAATGCCCCACAAGCCCTTCTTCCGAAAGATCCGGACCGATCTTCCCTCCTTTACCAAAAAGCGTATGGCACCCGATGCACCCCGACCGGTTGAAGACGAGGCGACCCTGCGCCATGGCCGCATCGTCGATGGGAACAAGCTCCTTGTATCCTCGTTCGGCAAGGATGGAAAGAACAAGCATCGATGTCAGTACGAAGAGTGTCGAGAGAACGGAAATCGGCCTTCTTAAGGGCGATCGGACCGGATCTTTATCCAAAAACGGAAGAAGCACCAGAACTACCCCGATCAAGACCGGCAAACCTACTACTCCCACAATCTCTGGACGAATAAGCTTCAACAGCTCGAAGATCCAGTCAAAATACCAGGCAGGGGTCGGACTGTACGTTGCATTGGAGGGATTTGCGACGGATTCGAGTCCAGGAGGTCTGAGAATGGCCAGGACGAGGATAAAAATAAAAATTCCCAACATTCCGAAGGAATCCATCAAAACCTGCCGGGGATAGAACGCATCCTTTTTGTCCTCGTGCTCCTCCGGAGTTCCGGAAAAAGGGCCCGCTGGCCCAACCCGTCTAAAAATGACCATGTGGAGCAGTACAAAAAGGATGAAAAGAGTTGGAAGAATCATGGTGTGGATCGTGAAAAAATGGGACAATGTCAGTGCTCCCAGCCCCACACCACCCCGAATGGCCCCCTTTATGATCTCACCCACAATCGGAATGAGACCGATCATATTCGTCCCGACAATCGTCCCCCAATACGCGCGTTCATCCCAAGGGAGGAGATATCCGGAGAAAGAAGCGATCATCGTAAGCGCAAGAAGGACTGTCCCGACCAGCCACATGATCTCTCGGGGTCTTTTATAGGCTCCCCAGAGAAACACCTGCAACAGATGGAGACCGACGGCAATGACCATGATCGAAGATCCCCAGTAGTGGATCCCGCGGATCAGCCGCCCCACGGAAAACCCGTGATAGGTGAGGTGGTCGATATAGTTGACACTGTCCCAGGCGTGGTCCGGAGTTCCACCATAATAAAATGCCAGCATCATGCCCGTAATAAACTGCAGAATGAGCACAAACATCACCATGGAACCCGGAATATACGCCCACCTCGACCCACCGGGGATCGGTTCGTCGAGAAGGAAGCTCATCAGAGCCCGGACTCTCATCCGCTCATCGAGATATTGAAAGACCTTATTCCCCATCTCCCCAGTCTCCTCCCTTAGGCCAGCCGGACTTTCGCAGCAATTCCAATGGCAAATTGTTCATAGATGACAGAGATTGATCCGTCTGGAGAGATTTTTACCGGGAGCTGATCCATAGGGCGAGGGGCAGGTCCTCCGATACGATTTCCATTGATCTGATAGATCGAATGGTGGCAGGGACAGATAAAGAGCTTCTGATTCTTGTGCCACTGTGGTTCACAGCCAAGATGGGGACAAACGGGAGAGAGAACAGTCAGACGGGGATCGGAATGGGCGGTTTCATAGGAAGAATCCAGCTTTTTCGCCTGATCTTCCGGCTCAGACCACTTGTCCGCAGGGCCTGAGTGGCGGATCAACCAGACGGATCGCTGTTCAGGAACACGCATCCAGCCGCTGACCGAAATTGCCTGAAAAGGCTTCGGCATAGGCTCGTCCAGGGGAAGATCCTGAATTTTGACCCCCAGATTGACCCAGTGGTCAAGAAGAGGAGTCGTCGCTGCGGCCAGAATATAACTTCCGATCGGAACCAGCAGGGTCACCCCGATCGCTCCCGCCACCAATGCGATGGATCGACCCATGAAGTTCCGTCGACTAATGGCCGCTTCTTCCCCTTGTTCCCGGATATCCAGCGATTTTATAGTGACAAGAGCTCCGATCTCGATGTGATGGCCCTGAGGAAAAAACCAGGGGGGAACCTCTTCATACTGTGTCGGATCAAAAACCGGAAGCTTATGAAACTCCTTTTCGTTCATCATCGTTTGTATTTCAGAACCGCTGACTTCCCTGACTTTTTCGAGGGGAACGACATGAAGGGATTCCAGGGATCGGACCACCAGTCCGGTCACAAGATGTCTGGATTCCGAAAATAGGATTTTTTCCAGACGCCCCAGAGACTCTCCCTTGCCCCCTGAGACGGAAATCCCAACCCGGTATGTGACATCCTTGTTCATGGACAATCCCCCTTGATAGTCTTGCCAGGTTCTTCCATGTGCTTTCTTCCATCGCCACCCCGCGGGTTGCAAAAAACCTACCAGAGTCCCAGCGACATAACCCCAAGCGGATCATCCTTGGTATCGGCTTGGCCATTTCCTTACTCCCGGGAATGACTGAAAACACGTCAACCCTTTGTCGGTGTTCTGTCTTTCGGAGAACTGGAACCGACTATGATTGATCTGTTGGAACATTCACAACAGAAAGATCGTTTTTCCCCTCCCGGACAAAAAGAGGTAATTCAGAACATTCCCATCTGGCGGTATCCGAGGTCCACAAAGATGACCTCCCCTGTCACAGCCCGGAAGAAGGGCGAAAGAAGACAAACCGTCGCATCGGCAACCTCTTCCGAGGTCAGTTCCTGATGTTTTAGCGGAGCCCTGTCCCCCACCGTCTTCTGCATGTCTGAAAAACCCTTGATCGCACGTCCGGAAGCTGTTTTGATCGGTCCGGCGCTGATGGCATTCACCCGGATCCCCAAACTCCCGAGGTCGTAAGCCAGATATCGGACAGAGGATTCAAGAGCGGCCTTTGCCGCCCCCATCACATTGTAATGGGGAACAATTTTCTCCGACCCGAGGTAGGTCATGGCAACGACCGAGCTTTGCGCATTCATTAATGGCGATAAAGCCTTGCACAAGGCCACAAGGGAAAAGGCACTGATCTCCTGAGCAAGAAGAAAGCCTTCCCGGCTAGTATCCAAAAAGGCTCCATCAAGCTCCTCCCTTTTGGCAAAGGCAATGCTATGCACCAAACCGTCGATACGAATCTTCCTGTCGGCCAATGTCTCGACTGCGGCCTTGATTTCATTATCGTTCCGGACATCCAGCGGAATCAGGAGAGTCTTTCCTCCTTCCGGAAGCTCTTCGAGAAGTTTTGAAATGGTTGACCGCTGAGCCTCCCCCTGATATGTGAGAGTTACCTGTCCCCCGGAACGCACCACAGCCTGGGCCACTGCCCACGCGATGGACCAACGGTTTGCGACCCCGGTGATCACTATGTGGCGATTGGCGAGAATGGAAGAGTTCATAGCGGAAAGAGCGGGGTGTTCTTGAGTCACTTTTTCTTCCTTGGTAGAGAGGTGATCTGAACACTGGGGTCTATCGAGGTCTTCGACGGACTCAGCAACGGATAGCCGAAAAGCCATGTCTTGACGTGGTCAGGATCATTCATCACCACAAAAAGAATAGGCCAATTCCTGAAGAGAAACAAGCGCACTGGTGAGTATGGGAGCCGGACCGAGGAGATTTTTTCGAGGCCATTGATCCTCAGGATGACTATCGACTTTTCATGATGAAAGAGGGCCAGAAGATGGTTCGCGTCTGGAGAAAGCAAAAGATCCCTCAACCCATTCCGGAGCCGATTTTGAAAGGTAACGCGATGAAAGTCGCCTCGAGGTCCTATGTGAAGGAGAGCATTTCGGCAGCCTGCAACGAACCCTCCCTCCGGCAATGGAAGCACACGAAGAGGCGCCTGGCAACCTTCAAGCGGGTATCTCTTGAACGGAGCAAAAGGAGCGGTATGAATTTCCATGACCTGCCGTGTTCGGGAAAGCGGAACCCAGAGGTTCCTATGCTCGTCTGCTGCAACCCTTCGAAAGGGCTCTCCGACCGCAACCCAGTCCATTGGATGGTAGCGGACAGGGTCGAGAGTGTACAGGATATGGACCGCATTGGCGACAAGATAGTACTGGTCGTCACTTCCTCGAATAATTTGCCCTGGATTGAGTCCGACAGAGATTGCCGAAGGGGGCCCCAAGACATTAAGGGGAGAAACCAGAAGGGTCCGGCTGGATCCAAGATCCAGCAGGATCCGGTTTCCGTCGCGTCCCACCGCAATATCTTGCGGATTCGGAAGATGAGACAACAGCACCGAGGATTTTCCAGACTCGGGATCAATCCGGGAAAGAGTGCCCTCCCTTTTATTTAAAAGGAAGAGATCCTTGTTGCCCTTCCCTGCAGCAAGGACAAGACGGCCCTCCCTGTAGGAATTCATGAAAAGAGGCTTATCCCGCAGGAGCTCCTCACCCAGAGCGGTTGACACGAATCCGCTCAAAAGAAGGACAAGCCCGCCCATCGGAAACCACAGGAGACGAAGGTCACGTTTTCGAGGAAACACGGAAGCTAGACAACCCCCAGAGAAAGGGACCTTCCCCCACCTTTTCGTTTATTCCAGCGAACAGAAAGTCCCATCATGGACTCCATGATCTGCGGGACATAGCTCTCCATAAAATGCCCCACATACTCGTCTACAGCCAAGAATCGGAGGGGCCCCGAAGCGGATGGGGTTCCATCGATTTCAATCCAGAGTGAACCGTCTCGCCATACCGGGGTCATTCCTACCCGTTCGGAGTGGATCGAGCCGGATTCAAGTCCTTCAGCCAGAATGGATCCCATGGCGATGGTCACTCCCATAGGAAAGAGCAAGGACCATGGCATGATGGAGACCTGCCCTTCCCCAATTTCTTCGTCCGGATCGGAAAATGGGGTTGAGGCGTCAATGACTTGCCCAATAACCTTACCGACCTTCTCTTGAAGGGCAGAGGAAAATCTCTCGTCGAGAATGTCTCCCCACTCTCCGGGGTATGGAGGGCTGATCCTGACGACTCCCACGATGGCCCCTCGCCCTTGCTCCAGACTCTTTCCCAAAGACCGGAAGACAGGATCTTTGCCCGGCAAGATGGTTTCAGACGGCTGATCCCAATCCCCTATCAAGGGATCGGGCATCATGATGGGGAGGTCTGCCGTAATTTCTTCCTCCACCATTGAGAACCCGTGCTCCAGACGTTCCTCGATAAATCCCCTGCGGCTATCATACGAAAAAGTATAAAGATCTGCCAGAGAAAGGACGCGAGGATGAAGAAAAACCTGGACAATATGACCAGGGTCGGAAAGTGCGGACTCAAGTACCTTTGCCAGTGGAACAAGATTGGAAAGAGTGATCGATTCTGGCAGGGGTTTCTCGGTATCGATCAAAAGGCCCAGCCCAAAGACCGCGTCTTGGGATTCATGGGACTCCTCAGAATGATCCATGTCATCGGATTCGTACTCGAGATCGAAGCGGTCGTGCGACAGTTCGAGGTAGTTTCGGATGAAAAGTGACCATTCCGGAGTCATGCCCGACAGTTGAGGAAGCCTTGCCAGTTCCCGCTCTTCTGAAAAAATATCGAGAATATCGGAAAACCTCATAGCCAGAGCATCATCCTTCAACACAGTTTCCGGAGACCCTTTTTTCAGTATGGAATCAAGCTCATTTTCGAGACGTCCCGCCTCGTCAAACAAAATCTCTTTCAACTTCAACCCCTTTTAGAATCATTTGATCTTTGATTGTTCTCTATTGATTCCGGTGAATCTGAGGCATGCCGTTTTTTCCAGGAAAAGAGCGGCATGGAAAAATCCCGGTCCGGAGGAAGCATCCGGCCCTTTTGGCTCTTTTTGATCCGTTGGGACCCTTCCCAAAATGAAAGCACCTCGGTGGCACGCTCCACGATCTCTGCCGGAACTCCTGCAAGCCTGGCAACATCAATGCCGTAAGACTGCTCGGCCCGTCCATCACAAATCCGATGTTCAAAGATCAGCTCTCCATTTCTGATCGATACTCGAACCGTTTGATTTCTGACCCGATCGCGAGACTGGGCCAAATCCGACAACTCATGATAATGGGTGGCAAAGAGGGTCCGGCACCGGATTCTGTCATGAAGAAACTCGCTCACTGCCCAGGCAATCGCCATGCCGTCATACGTCGCTGTCCCTCTCCCAACTTCGTCGAGGAGCACAAGCGTACTCGATGTGGCGGAAGAAAGAATTCTCGAGACCTCCGTCATCTCGACCATGAAGGTAGACGCCCCCTCCAGAATATTGTCCGATGCCCCCACGCGGGCGATCACCCTGTCGATGAGAGGGATGCGGGCAAAGTCTGCCGGCACAGGAGCTCCGGCATGGGCCATGATAACAATGAGGGCGACCTGACGCATATATGTCGACTTTCCCGCCATGTTCGGACCGGTCAGAATAATGAATTCTCCCTCTGACAGATCGGTATCGTTCGGCATGAACTTTCCGGGTTCCATCCTTGCTTCAAGAACCGGGTGACGGGCGTTTTTCAGAACAAGGGACTCATTCTGAGCGGTAAATTCCGGAAGAACATACTGTCGCTGTTTGGCTGTTTCAAAAAAGGAAAGAGTGGCATCCACTCGTCCGACAAAATCGGAGAGTCGGTGAATCAGGACTCGCTGGGCAAGAACTTCCTGCCGGAGGCTCTCAAGTATCTCCGACTCATGGGAAAGGACCCTCGAGCGAGCCTCCCGGAGTCCCCCCTCGAATTCGATAAGCTCCGACAGGGTGAAACGTTCCGTATTTGTCAGGGTCTGTTTCCGGAAATAGGTTTCAGGCATCTGTTTAGCCTGAACCCGGCTGACCTCGATATAATAGCCTGCCACTTGATTGTACCGGATCCTGAGGGTCTCGATCCCCGTTTTTTTCCTCTCACGTTCTTCCAGTTCTGTCAGATAACGATCTCCGTCAGATTCGATCTTTCGGAATTCTGCAAGGGTCGGGTCAAACGCATCCCTGATAATGGGACCTTCTCCGAGAACAGCCGCCGGTTCATCGACAATTGCCCTGTTCAGGAGATCCAGAAGGAAAGTCCCCTCCTCCCTAAAGGAAAGCGCAGGGTCATTTCGGTCGAAGAGTTTAAGAAGATCTTCCACTGAGACAAGCTCCATGGCATTTCGGAATGAACGTCTGAAATCGGGAAGATCCTTGGCAGAACGGCCGCCAATGCCGATTCTTGCAAGAATTCTTTCAAGATCCCCGATCCCGCGCAAAAGAGGGTCGATCCGGCCAGAAAGTCGCGGGTGGGCGGTAAACCCCCGAATGATCCGGTGTTTCGCTTCTATCCGGTCGAGCACGTGGTCCGGTGAGAGAATAAACTGCCGAAGCATCCGGCTTCCAAGAGGAGTCCGGCACCGGTCCAACAAAGAGACAAGACTGGTGGGCTTCCTGTGGTCACCCCCCTGACCTTCCCGGGGAAGGAGGTCCAGATGCCGTATTGTCCACCGGTCTAGCTGCAGCGTAGGAAAAGCTCCTTCCAGCTCAATGCCTCTCAGGTGGCCCAGAACGGATTTTTCATAACAGGATATAAACCCAAGCAAAAGACTCAGCGCCTCTCCTGACACAGGGGATAGCGGGGGAACCTTGTAGAATGGAGGGAGCCATCGGGAATAATCGGTATCGCAGGGGGCATCATAGATGACGGAGGGGATTCCCTGAAAAAGGGGTTGCATCTCCGGAGACTCAAGGATCAGTTCCTTTGCCTCCTTTCGCTCAAGCCAATCTTTCAGTGCGTCCAGATCTGAAAGCTCGGAGGGAGACCAGACAGAAATCCTTCCACTGGTGAGGTCGAGGGACGCTGCCCCCCATTCTGACCCTCTCCGAAGAAGGGCAATCCCGTTCTGGGGACTCCCTTCCTCGCGCGCCGGGTCATCCATCAGTGTAAATCGCGTGACAGTCCGGACTATTTCTCTGGGAAACAACCCAGAATCATCGGGTTCCGAAGTCGTTTGTTCCGCGATCGCAACCGAGAATCCTGCATGAATGAGCTTAGGAAGGTACAGGTCAAGACTTTTGGCAGGGATGCCACACATTGGAAGTGGATCAGGCCGGCTTCTGTCACGGCTTGTCAATGTCACACCCAGAAGCTTGGATGCAAGTTCGGCTTGGTCGCCAAAAAGCTCAAAGAAATCTCCCAGGCGAAAAAAGAGGATTGAGTTGCCTGCCTGCCGCCGCAAGGACAAGTATTGCCGAAAAAGCGGGGTTTCCGGATAGGTGTGGGACAGGCCGACGGGATGATCCTCAATGGGGGGGGGCGCTTTTTTATCAGTGGGAGTCATGTTGCTGATCTGAATTCGGCCCGGAATGGGGATCCCCGCCGCCCTTCGACTTCATTTTCCGGAATTTCGAGGTCATTCGCATCATCCCTCCCATCAGGGAACAAAGCAGGATTCCAAAAAGAACAGACCCCAGAATTACAATTCCAATAGAAAAAGGACCGATCTGACCCGATCCCGGAAAGGTGATATTGACGTGTTCCTGATCATTTTCCATCAGGAAGATCCAGGCAAACGCCAACAGAACAACAAACAGGACAACTCTCATCCGCTCCCCACCTTCATCCATGACATAACCTGTTTCAAATCTTCCCAGACATCCACCTTGGCGGAAGGGTTGCGAAGAAGATAGGCAGGATGGTAGGTGGGCAGCACACGAATTCCGGGAAACTCGGGAATTCTCGTCTCCTTTCCACGGAGCTTTGAAATCCCTACTGTCACCCGAAGGAGGGCAGCGGACGCTGTCTGCCCCAAAAGGACCATTATCTGAGGGGAAACAAGGGAAATTTGTCGATGCAGGTAGGGAAGGCACGAGATCCGTTCCGACTCTTCAGGGGGACGATTTCCCGGTGGGCGACATTTTACAATGTTTGCAATATAGACACTGGAGCGATCATAGCCCATGGCCTGGATCATCTTCGTCAAAAGCTCCCCCGCCTTCCCGACAAAGGGACGTCCGGTTGCATCTTCATCAGCTCCTGGCCCCTCCCCCACAAACATCAGTCTGGCACCAGGATCGCCCTCTCCAAAAACGACGTTCTTACGGGAGGCTGAAAGGCTGCAAAGATGGCAATTTTTTGCCATTTCCGCTATCTCGGCCAGATCCATACAGTTTTGGACAGTTCCCGGGGACCCGGGAGAGTCCTCCGAGATTGGGGGCGATGCTCCATCTCCGCCCTGCAACAGGACGAAGTCCGGAATATTTTCTTTCAGATACCTCATATAGATCGACAGCCCTTCAGCTCCGGAAAGCTCTTTTTTTTCCCGCACTGTCAAGACACTCCCGTTGGCCAAAGGTAGACGGGGTCATCCGAAGCGGGGAGGTGTGGATGAAGATCCTGCTCCCACGACGCAAGGAGTTCCGGAATGCCGTCCGCCAGTTCGGATGCAAGGAAACCCCGAGAAGGCCCTTTATTGCTTGTCCTGTTTCCGACGGCCCCGTGAAGATAGGCGGCAAGACACGCCGCTTCAAACGGGTCTTGCCCCTGTCCGATCAAGGAAACGAGCATGCCCGTCAGGACGTCACCCATACCAGGACCTGCCATGAGCGAAGTCCCCGTCATATTAACATAGAGCGATCCCCCAGGCTCCGCCACGATCGTCCGGGCTCCTTTCAAAAGGACAATCGCCGATGTCCTGAGAGAAGCCTCCTGTGCAGAACGAGTCGGATCCTTGAGAACAGATTCGATTCCTATGCCCATCAAACGGGCCAGCTCTCCAGGATGAGGGGTCAGGATCAGAGGTCCCCCTCTCAAGCGGGCCAGCTCATCGGCCTTGCCGGCAAAAAAACTGAAAACCCCTGCATCTGCAACTAATGGGCCCGGATATTCCCGAATAAGCGACTCAAGAACGGTACGGCTAACCGTATCAAGCTCAAGTCCAGGACCACACGCCACAGCAGTCTTTCCGGAAACTGCAGACAGGAGATTCTGACGAGCCAAGACAGCATCGGACGTTGAAAAGTACGACCCCATGACTTCAGGAAGTCCGGCGGCCTGTCCCTGAAATTGATCACTCCAAAGAACTGTGACCAACCCGGCGCCCATTCTGAGAGCTCCCCGGGCAGCGAGGAGCACGGCACCCGTTTTACCCGGACTTCCCCCAAGGATGAGAACATGTCCGGCTTGGCCTTTGTGCATCGCCGGAAATCGCTTTGAAAGACGCCCGACAACCTCGACTGGGGTCAGGCATAAACGATTGCCCCCAGCAAGTAGTTGCGGGGGAAAGCCGATGGGAGAGATCCAGACAGAACCCGCGTAGCGTGCTCCAGGATCAACCAGAAGACCCCACTTTGGAGCTCCGAAAGTAACGGTCACCCTTGCTTTCACCGCTACCGTCGGCACATGTCCGGTCAAGCCATCCACTCCCGAGGGAATATCCACGCTGACAACCGGTATGCCTGCATCTCCTGCACGGTTGATCTCAGCAATCATTTGCGCATGACGATTCGAAAGGTCTCCCCTGAAGCCTGTTCCAAGAAGTCCATCCATGATCAGTCCGGCATGCATGATCCGATGTCGGGCTCCCTTGTCCTCACAAGAGAGGATGGGAACACTCAAGGCACGAAGCCGAGCAAGCTCCCTTTGAACTGCCTCACTTTGCCGAGCTGGATCAGTCTCCATCAAAATCGCTGCCCCGCTCATCCCACGGGAGACAAGATCCCTGAGGGCAACCAGGCTGTCTGCCCCATTGTGTCCCCCACCCGAAACGGAAAGGAGTTTTTTTCCTTCCTGGCGGGAGCTGTCTTTACCAAGGAGGGCCAATCCCGCACGGGCGACTGACATACCTGCCCGTTCTATGAGTACTTCCTCGGAGATCTGGTATTCTGACTTGGCACGGAAATCAAGCTCTCTCATTTCCTCGGGGGTAACGATCCTCACGCCCCTCTCCCTTCAAGAATCACAAGAGCCACAACATGATCTTTTTCGTGGGAAATCGAAGTCCATATTTTTGAAACCTTCCGGAAATCCAAAAGTGAGACGACACGGCCATAGCATCGGGTCTCAGGGGCCCCGGATGGTTGCGTGACTGTTTCTATATCCCCCCACCGTATCCCGTCTGTCAACCCAGTGCCAAGTGCTTTCAAAAGAGCCTCTTTCACGGCAAACCTGCCGGCAAGATAGGCCGTGCGTCCTTTCGCCTGATAACTCTCCTCCGAAGTATACAGCCTTTTCTCAAAACGCTCTCCAAATCGGGCGTGCAGTCTTTCCACACGCGAAAGACTCACGATGTCAATCCCGATTCCAGCAATCATGCGAACGGCCTGGAGGCTGTATGCATGATAACCTGCCTGATTTCAGAAACCGCCTCTCTCATTCCCAAAAGGACTGCCCGAGCGATGATATTGTGCCCGATATTAACCTCCTGCAGGCCCGGCAGAGATAAAATCTCGGGGAGATTGAAAAGGTTCAGACCATGCCCTGCCGCAACAATCAATCCGTTCTGCCCTAAATGCAAGGCAGCCAACCTGAGTCGATTCCATTCGTCCTTATGGTCGTCAGTCCCGAAGAAACGTGCATAGGGCCCGGTATGAAGCTCAACCTGATCCACTCCATGACCAAGGGATTGTTCGATCACCTCCAGATCTGGATCCAGAAAAAGGCTCACCCGGATCTTTTTTCTCATACACCGGGAAACAAAGCGATCTAGTTTATCGAGGTAGTCTGGTGTCAGGGTCAGTCCTCCTTCGGTCGTCCTTTCCTGTCTTCTTTCCGGCACAAGGGTAACTCTTGCCGGAGTAAACGACAGGGCCAGATCCTCCATCTCGGGGGTCAGCGCCATTTCAAGGTTGAGCGGAACCGAAACAAGCTCCCGAAGCCTTCTGAGATCGTCGGGGTTCGCATGTCTTCGGTCTTCCCGGACATGAAGGACGATCTGATCTGCTCCGGCAAGGCGGGCCATATGAGCCGCCGCTACCGGATCGGGATCAAACTCGCCGCGGGCCTGCCTGAGACTTGCAACATGATCGATATTGACTCCGAGTCGAACCGGATGAAAGAAAAAATTATCTTCCAAAGGCATTACTCTTTTTCCGGTCCAAGAATGCTGAGCGAGTGATGCGATACCCAGTCCCTGTCCCGTGCGATCCTTTGAAGGTCAAGTGGACTCGATTCATCGATCCATTTTTCGATCGTCTCGGGTTCAAGCTCCTCCCCCCAATACAGCAGATCCTTTCCCATCTTGTTCATTCTGGTAAGAATCGATTCAAGTCCGATCAGAAGTGACGACTTGATCTGATTTTTGGTCCTCGCTAATTCATCGTCGGTGAGGGGGACATGTTTTAGACGGTCCAGTTCCTCTGTGAGGATTTTTACAAGTTCTTCCTTTTTCGATGGGCGAGTCGATGCCGAGATTCTCACCAGGCCACCATCCCTGAAGGATTGTCCCGTCGAATAGATCGAGTAGGCCAACCCTCTCTTTTCACGAACTTCTTGAAAAAGCCTCGAGCTCATTCCTCCGCCGAGATGGAGGTTCAAGAGGCGGAGGGCTGTCTGGTCATCATGATTGGTCGGAAGGCCTGTCATGCCCACGGCTACATGGACCTGCTCAAGCTCGCGGAAAGTTGAGCGTTTCTGAAAAACAGGCTCGCATACTGGGAGATCGCCTTCTTTTTCAGAGGGAACAGGAGACAGGCTCGCAAAGGATTCCTCAAGCGAGGCCAGAAACGATGGCCATCTTACCCTGCCTGAAACGGTGGCAAACATCGACCCCCGATGATAATGCTTTTGAAAATAATTCTGGATATCTTTGCGGCTGAAGGAGGACACCGACAATTCCGTTCCAAGAATCGGAAGGGCCAACGGGTGTGTTCCGAAGTGGGCTTCATAAAGCTGCTGCACCACGAGATCCTCCGGGTCATCCTGGGATTCCGCAATCTCTTCGATCACGACTCCCTTTTCGCGCGACAGTTCTTCTGCATCAAATATTGATCTTGTCAGGAGGTCCCCCAGAAGTTCTGCGGCCCTTTCCGCGTTTTCAGACAGGATGTGCGCGTAAAAACAAGTCATTTCCTGGGACGTAAACGCATTGATTTCTCCGCCAAGGAAATCCATTTCATTTGCGATATCCTGGGCTGTCCGAGTCGGGGTTCCCTTGAAACACATGTGCTCAAGAAAGTGGGTCATCCCGGCTTCCAGATTGGTCTCAAACCGTGATCCAGCCCTGACCCAAACTCCGACTGCAGCGGATCTTGCTTCAGAAACCGGATCGTAATAGACAGGCAGTCCATTCGAAAGGATCTGTTTGATATAGGGCACGTTGCTACTCCTTGGACAGGAAGAGAACTTTCAACCTGAAATCGAAGATAGTTGTATGTAAAAGAAAGTTTG
>JAYWMN010000049.1:0-12409 GCA_035873205.1 Nitrospirota bacterium | reverse complement strand
ATGGCTGGAAGCTGAAACAGGCCCGGGAGGCCTCCTTTTCAAAGGACGCCCAGCTTCAAGCCATTTTCTATGCGATGCGGGATGCGGTCATAGCCACCAGTCCCGATCGAAAGATCCAGTATGTCAACCCCGCTGTCGAGGCAATCTTCGGATATTCCCCCTCCGAACTCATCGGACAATCGGCCGCCGTCTTTTACACCCGGATCGAAGACTACGAGAAAAACGGCTCGCGTTACAACATAAATGCGAAGGGTGATTCGGAACCCTACGAGATGAGCTATCGCCGAAAGGACGGGAGCACATTCACGGGAGAAGCCAGGGGAGCGGCCGTACGGGATCCGGGGGGAAAGGTTCGCGGATTTATGGTGACGGTTCGCGATATCACCCAACGCAAGGAATTGAGGGATCGGCTCTTTCTTGAGAAGGAGAAGTGGTTTGTCACGCTCGGCTCGATCGGGGATGCGGTGATCGTGACCGATCTCGGCACGCGCGTGGAGTACCTGAACTCCATCGCGGAAAGCCTGACGGGATGGACGCTTGACGAAGCGATCGGCAAGCCCGTCAAGGAGGTGTTCGACATCCTGAACGAGAAAACCCGCATGCCGGTGGAGTGTCCGGTCGAAAAAAGTCTCCTCTCCGGGACCATCGTCGGTCTCGCGAATCATACAGTTCTCAGGTGCCGTTCAGGAAAGGAATACGCCATCGAAGATTCTGCCGCGCCGATCCGGAGCCGGAACGGAAAGGTGATCGGATGCGTGGTCGTTTTCCGGGATGTGACCCAGAAACGGAACCTTCTGCTTCAGGTGACGCATCAGGCCAACCACGATGCCCTGACCAATCTTCCCAACCGCTATCTCTTTCAGGACCGGCTGGTCCAGATGTTCATCCAGGCGCGCCGCCTTTCCCAGGCGGTCGCCCTCATCTACCTCGACATCGACCATTTCAAGAAAATCAACGATTCGGCGGGGCACCCTTTTGGAGATCTCGTTCTGAAGGAAGCGGGCCGACGGATCCGGTCGGTCGTTCGGGAAAGCGATACGGTGGCCCGGCTGGGAGGCGACGAGTTCGCCATTGTCGCCATCGGTGACCTGGCCAGTCCGGATCATGCCGCTCATCTGGCCCAAAAGATTCTGGACGTGATGGCCCAACCCTTTCCGGTCGAAGACCTGGAACTTCGACTCACTGCCAGCATGGGGGTCGCGATCTTTCCCGATGACGGGGACGATGCCACGACCCTGATCCGGAACGCCGACATCGCCCTTTACCAGGCAAAAGAAAAGGGCCGGAACAATATCCAGTTTTTTTCTCCGATCATGAATCTGACCCTCCAGGAAAGGACGGCTCTCGAAAACCACCTCCATGAGGCCCTCGAACGAAAGGAATTCGAGTTGCTCTACCAGCCTGTGGTCGATCTCAAGAAAGGGAGCATCGTCGGGGTGGAAGCCCTGGTCCGGTGGCATCATCCGAAACGGGGACTCGTTCCTCCGGACAAATTCATTCCCCTGGCCGAAGACAACGGGCTCATTCTTCCTCTCGGGGAATGGGTTCTGGAAACGGCCTGCCTCCAGGCCCGAAAATGGGGGGAGCTCGGATTTCCGGCACTTCGCGTCGCGGTCAATGTATCGACACGTCAGCTGACACGGGGAGATTTTCCGGGGCTCGTCGAGCGTTGCCTGAAAGCCACGGGTCTTGCCCCCGACTGTCTCGAGCTCGAGCTGACCGAAAGCGTCCTGCTGCAGAAATCGGCCAAAGTGGGGGATGCCATGTCGGCATTGCGGATACTGGGAGTGCGCATTTCCATCGACGACTTCGGGACCGGCTACTCCTCCCTTGGGTATCTGACGCGTTTTCATGTGAACACCCTGAAGATCGACGGAACCTTTGTGCAGGGGATCAAAACCCACCCTGGAAACACTGCGGTGATCAAGGCCATTCTGGCCCTTGGACATGCCATGTCCATGGACATCATCGCCGAAGGAGTGGAAACTCTCGACCAGGTGCGATTCCTGAAAAATCAACGCTGTCACCTCCTCCAGGGCTATCTTCTGTCCCAGCCGGTGACGGCCCAGGAAATTCCGGGGATTCTGGCGAACGATTTCCTGACCCCCCCCGGGATCCTCTCCGGGCTTTGATCGAGGACTTTCCTTCCATGGAACCGGACAAACTTCTGAAGCGATCGACCTCCCTCCGGTGAACTTTTCAAAGATCCCGCTTTCCGCAACACTCCGAAGACCCTGCCGGGCCAAGAAGGCGTGGAGACCGAAGAGAAAAAACCATACTCAAGGTTGCCTTCCCGTCATCGAACGGACCGGTCGAACCCGGATTCAGGACCAGATTTGCCCGGACGAAATTGAAAGCCGCCCCACCTCCATCCTCACCCCTAGAGACTCCGGTTCGCTCCTGACAGTACAGCACGGGCTGTCTGCCGTACAGACCTCATTCCCTACGGAACTTCTGCGAATGGTCAGAGGGTGAATCCGCCCCCAAGGGACCCATAAATGAACTCAATCCCCCTCAGGACTCTGTCCGGGCTCGTTTCGAGGAGCGCTATGATCGACACTGTCTGGCTCGACCCGATACCGAATCCGCCCGGGGACTGGCTCAGGGGGATGGAGCCGGAGTCGATGTCCAGGCCGGTCTGGGAAGTATCTTGAAAGTCCGGAGAGGAAGCTTCCGCCGACGTAGGGGCCGAAATCGGCTGAGAGACCTCCGGGGGCCCGGTGGTACTTCTTGGTATTCTGGTCTCCGACCGGGAAAATCCGCTCGATGGACTGAAATTTAACTCCTAATGAACCCTTCCTGTCGGCTTTTCTGTCCTGAGATCGAGATTTTTCATAGAAACCCCCTCACCCAGGACAGCCGCCTTCCGCAAACTTACCGGAGTTCTTCTATCTTTGTGATGACGGGTCCTTCACTGTCCTGAATAACATCAAAACGGACATGCTCGCCTTTTTTCAGGGAGGAGAGATCTGACCGGTTCTTTACGGAAAAAGCCATGGTCATTCCATTCCATCCGAATGCCTTGATAGGACCATGAGCAATCGTGACCGTTCCGGCCTCCGGATCCACCGACTTGACGACTCCCTTCCCATGTCCGACGGATGCCGGTGCGCTTTCTGTCCCGGAAGACATGCCGGACATTCCGTTCATGCCTCCCATCCCTCCCCCCATGTCGTCAGCCAGGACGATGCTGCTGGAAAGCAGGATCCCTGTCAGAATCATCGCGGCTCCCGCCACTGTTCCCCATTGGTTTTTTGACGGTTTCATAAGGTGTTTCCTTTCATTTAAGGTTTGAACGTGGCAGAAGGAGACATCTCCTCTGCCTGTGACGGATCGAGCCCCGGCCCACCGGCAAGTGCGCCCCGGCGGAGATCGGCCTCTTTCCAGAAGCGAAACAGTACAGGAATAACGAGAAGACTCAGGATCATGGCGGTCAACATGCCGCCAACCATCGGCGCTGCGATCCGTTTCATGACATCCGACCCTGTTTTATGACTCCACATGATCGGAAGAAGTCCCGCCAGGATGACCGTTCCCGTCATGGCGATAGGGCGCAGACGATAGAGCGTTCCTTCAATGATTGCTCCCTCGAGATCTTCCGGTGTCACCAGTTTCCCTGCCTTCATGCGAAGCTCCACTGAGCGATCGAGATAAAGGATCATCACGATGCCAAACTCGGCGGCCACACCGGCCAAGGCGATCATTCCGGTGATGACGGCCACGGACAGGCGATAATGAAGTCCATACAAAAACCACAGGCTTCCGAGTACAGCAAATGGAAGCGACAGGAGGACCATTCCTGTTTTGGCAGCACTTCTGAAATGGATAAACAACAGGGCGACAATGAGTAAAAGGGCGAGTGGCAGGACCAGTGCCAGACGTTTTTTAGCCCGTTTGATGGAGGTGTACTGTCCTGACCAGGAAAGGGTTGTTCCCGGAGGAAGCCGGACGGATCTGGCGATGGCTTTTCTTGCCAGGGCGACATAGCCGCCCAGATCCCCTCCCTTGGGTTCGATGTAGATCCATCCTGTCAGTCGGGCATTTTCGGTCTTGATCATCGTGGGACCGTCCTCGATCGAAAGGGATGCCAGGCGTGAGAGGGGAACCTCTTGTCCGTCCGGTGTGGAAAGAAGGGATGAGCCAATGGCGTCGAGCGATCCCCGGTCTTCTCCGGGGTAGCGAAGGTTCACCGGGAATCGCTCCCGGCCCCGGATCACGGTTGTCAGCGGTTCTCCACCGATGGCAGTTTTCACCAGCCGGTTGACATCTTCGATGTTGAGACCATAACGGGCGGCTCTTTCGCGATGAATGTCCACGACGATGTAGCGTCCTCCCGTGAGTCGATCAGCGTAAACAGAAGAGGTTTCAGGGAGTTTTTTGAGAACCTCCTGGATCTGACGGTCAATTTTGTTGATGGTATCGAGTGAGGGAGCAGTTACCTTGAGCCCCAATGGAGATTTGATTCCGGTTGAAAGCATGTTGATCCGGTTGATGATCGGCATGGTCCAGATATTTGAAATGCCCGGAAGAAGGACGGCTTCATTTAACTGCTCCTTCAGTTTTGAGAGGGTCATTCCTGGCGGCCATTCGTTCCGGGGTTTGAGCATGACCACCGTATCGAACATTGTGAGATGGGCGGAATCCGTCGCTGTCTCGGCGCGGCCAGACTGTCCGAACACGTGATCCACCTCGGGAAGGGTTTTGATGAGCCGGTCGGTGATCTGGAGCAGATGGGCCGATTCTCCCACCGAGACGCCGGGAGTCAGCGTCGGCATGTACAAAAGATCGCCTTCATAGAGAGGTGGCATAAACTCCGTTCCCAGATGAGAAAGAGGAATCACCGCCGTGGCGAGGCATATTACGGAAAAGACAAGGGTGGGCTTTTTGTGCCGAAGGACCCAACCGACCACGGGGCGATAAAGAAGAACAAGGATCCGGTTTAGGATGTTGGACTCCTCCGGTTTCATCTTTCCCCGAATGAGAAGCCCCATCAGGACCGGCACCAGTGTGATCGAAAGACCGGCGGAGATGGCGATCGAATAGGTTTTGGTAAAGGCCAGAGGTTTGAACAGACGGCCTTCCTGATCCTGAAGTGCAAAGATGGGAAGGAAGGACACCGTAATCACCAGAAGTGAAAAGAAGAGCGAGGGTCCAACCTCCAGTGTGGCAGAAAGAGCGGTCTCCCAGGGGGACTTCGATCCGTCGGAGCGTTCAAGATGTTTGTGCATGTTCTCGATCATTACGATCGCCGCGTCGACCATGACCCCGATGGAGACCGCGATTCCGCCGAGAGACATGATATTGGCGGTGAGCCCTTGACGCGCCATCAGGACAAACGCGGCAAAGATTCCCACCGGAAGGGAGAGGATTGCCACCAGGGAAGATCGAATTCGGGAAAGGAAAACAAGGCAAACCAAGGAAACGGCAATGGATTCTTCCAGGAGTTTTTCCAGAAGAGTCCGGATACTTTTCAGTATGAGGTTCGAACGGTCGTAGGTTGTCACGATTTCCACCCCTGGAGGCAACATGGGAGTGAGGCTCTTGAGTTTCGACTTGACCGCTTCGATAATCTTGAGGGCGTTCGTACCGCCTCGAGCGATGACAATACCTCCCGCCACCTCGCCTTTGCCGTCGAGTTCAGCCACGCCTTGCCTGAGCTGCGGACCAAGGTGAACGGATGCGACATCGCCGAGCCGGACAGGGTTTCCACCGGAACCCGACACAAGAGGGATCTTCCGGATATCAAAAATCGAGTGGAGATATCCCCGAGTCCGGACCATGTACTGGGCTTCGTTCATATCCACGACCGATCCGCCCACCTCTCCGTTCGATTTCCGGATGGCCTCTTCAACCTGCGAGAGGGATATATGATCGGCCAGAAGCTTTCGTGGATCGATGACCACCTGAAATTCGTTGACCATTCCTCCGAGCGACGCCACTTGGGCCACCCCATGGATGCTTTGCAGTTCAAACTTCAGAAACCAGTCCTGAAGGGTCCGGAGCTGTGAGAGGTCGAGGGTATGGGTGCGGTCGACGAGTGCATATTCATAGACCCACCCTAACCCGGTAGCATCGGGCCCCAGAGAGGCTGTGACCCCGGATGGAAGGCGGCCTTCGACCTGGTTTAGGTACTCGAGAACACGGGATCTGGCCCAGTATTGGTCAGTCCCTTCCTTGAAGAGAATGTAAATGAGGGAGTTTCCGAAGTCGGAGTAACCGCGCACATGCCGGACTCCGGGAATCGTCAGGAAGGAGGTCGTCAGGGGGTAGGTCACCTGATTTTCCACGACGGACGGAGGCTGGCCGACAAAAGAGGCCTTGACGATGACCTGCGTATCGGACAGATCCGGGATGGCATCCAGCGGGCTTTGATAAAGGGAGACCGCTCCCCATCCGATCAAGGCAAGTGCCAGACCCAAGACCCAGAATCTCCGGCGAATGGACCAAGTGATGATCTTTGTGATCATGGCTGGTCTCCTTTGGACATTCGGGCGGAAATATTTTCAAACCGGGATTCCGAATCGAGAAGGAATTGTCCGCTGACGACGACCTTCTCCCCTTCAGAAAGTCCAGAGACCACTTCGACCCAGTGGCGTGAGCGGGCTCCGGTTTGGACCATGGCGGGCCGGAAGAGTCCTTCTCCGGTTTCTGTGATCACGACCGTTTTGGATCCTGTCCGGATCAGGGCTTCCCTTGGAATGACCAATACATCGGGATGGGGATCGGGATGGAGTGTGGCCTCAAGGTACATTCCCGCCTTCAAAAATCCGTCAGGATTTGGAACCGTCACCCGGGCCCGGATCGTCCGGCTGGTTTTTTCCACAGCGGGATTCAGAAACTGCAGCGTTCCCCGGTATTTTCTGATAGACGGCGACGGGGGCTGAAGGACGACCGCATCTCTGTTTTTGACCCATTCAAGTTCCGGATCATAGAAGAACACATTGACCCAGAGTTTTGATGTGTCGGCCAGGGTCATCAAGGGTATTTTCGGCGAGATCTCCCCACCGATCCGGGCCGATATTGACGTCACGACGCCTGAGTAGGGGGAGATCACAGGGAGGGTGGATCTGGTTTTTCCCGTTTTCTCAAGCCGCTTGATCTCCTCTTCGGGAACCCCAAGAAGATGAAGCCGATCCTTGGCCGCTTTCCAGATATTCTGGTTGTCCAGTGAGGCCGGATCGGAGCGGAGTGCCTGAAGGGCGATCCGGGCTTCATATTCCGAGCCGGCGAGTTCGGGAGAATAAATCTCTGCGATGATTTGTCCCTTATGAACCTGATCTCCTTCGGATTGAACGGTCAACATTCGTACCCACCCATAAAATCGTGTCGTCATGACCCGAACCCGGTGTTCATCGAAGGCAACGGTTGCGGCCGCCCGAATGGTACGGGAGAAGGTCCGTCTTTTGACGGTCGCAAGACGGATCCCGAGCGTCTGGCGAATTTCCGGACTCACCTTGACCGAGTCTCCGGGAGAGCTGGCAGGGCTTGAAAAGACCGGAATGTAGTCCATTCCCATATTGTCCTTCATCGGATGGTCTGCGTGGATGGAGGCGTTCATGGGGTTTCTCCAGTAGAGGATCGTTTGTTTTGGAGGGGATCCGGACTTTTTAGCCATTATCGGAGAGGTGGGGGTCGAAGAGACTCCCCAGTGGTCGGCTCCGGCACCGATGCCTATTCCCAGAAAAAGGATCGAAAAGAGGAAAAGAAGAGATCTGCTATTCATTGGAGCCTCCCTGAAGGCGGCCTCTAAAGTAATCAAGTCTGGCCATCTCTTTCATTTTTTTTACCCGGATATCAAGATCCTGAAGCTCGGCATCCTCGACTTTTTTCATTGATTCAAGAACACGTCCCATAGGGACTGTTCCCGTCGAGTAGTCATTCAGGGCGGCCTCGACATTCCTGCGGGCTTCGGGAAGAAGGAGGTGATCGAAAAAAAGTTCTCGACGAGAGAGATGGCGGTAGGAGGATTCAGAGTCCCGGATCTCCTCGGCAAGCTTCTGCCGCAATTCTTCCCTCCGGGACTCAAATGATTCGAGAATGGCCTCTTCCTCCCGGACCTTCTGATCTTGCCGCTGCCCTGGCCGAACCGGGAGATTCATCGTCAGAAGCACCGAAAAAAGATTGGGCGTGGCTGTGATGAGACTCGGCCCCATGAAGTAGCTGTAGTCTCCTTCGACAGAAATCGCGGGGATTTTGTCTTTTCTTGCGGCCCGGACCCGAAGCGCCTGGGCGGCATTATTGTCGGCGCTGGACCTGAGTGCGGGGTGGCGGTTGATCCGGGCAAGCAACATGGATTCGGTAAGGGGAATCGGAAACGTCGGTTCTTCCGAAGCGATCCTGAAAGCTTGAGATCGGTGCATGAGGCTCATCAGGTGATGGAGGTTCTCTTCTTTCTTGACCTGAAGAGCTTCCTCTTTGTCTTTGAGATGGTCTTTTTGAAACTGGGCGAATAGGAGATCGGACTCAGATCCCGTTCCCTGCCGATATCTCGCCAGAGCCGACTGGAATGCCTTCTGCCAGAGGAGGGCGATTGAGCGGAGCAGCGTTTCCGTCCTGGTGGCGCGGTAAAGATCCATCCAGGTTAACCGGAGATCCCGGACAAGGCGGAGTTTGCGGTCTTCAAGCATCCATCCGGAGGCGGTCTTCTCCCGGAGAAAACCCTGGCGGAGAAGAGCTTTCTTGCCCCAGGGCGAAAAGCTCTGCCGGAGCCCTACCGTTGTCATGGCCAGGAGGCTTTGTCCCATGTTCAAACTGATCGGGAAATACTGCTCTCCCAGAACCAGTTTCGGGTCAGGGAGTTCTCCAGCCTGAATGGCGAGGGTTTTTTTCCGGGCCATCCGGGCACGCTCCCTGGCCAGGGCGGGATTTTTCCCGAGAGCCTCCCCCACCGCCTGATCTATTGTCAGGACAGGAAGGTCCGTCTCTTGGAGAAAAGGCTCCCCAGAAAGCTTGGCTTCACTCGCCCGGGCAATTGAATCCGGGCGAAGTATCCCATCGAACAGGATTGAAATGGTCAGAAGGGTTTGAAGAAGAATCCTAAAAAACCGGCATTCCCCGAACCATTGTCGTCTCTCTCCAGACGAATGCGGCGGTATGGTTGGTTCCTTGGAAAAAAAGGAAAAAGAGATCGCATGAAAAAATGACATAAGCCCTCCCAAGGTTCAAAAACGGCATGAAAATCCGAAGTTTGACGAACCGGGCGAGTCTCAGATCAGAAGAGGGCGGTTAACGGGAGGAGAGAAGGAGGATTTGTTTAAAAACGGATGGTGCAGGATGTGAACTTTCAGGAGAAGCCTTGTCTGATCTGGACTGGAATCTGCGATGATTGGAAGGGCCGGAAGCATTAGGCGCGAGGGGGAGGCAGTGTTTTCCTCTCCAGGTGCTGAAGAAACACACAGATCACACAGGGAGGCCTTGCAAAGGGCGACCCGGTCTTTGCCATGGCAACAGGGAAGGTCCCCTTTCATGGGACACGAAGCGGGAATAGCCTTTCCGGAATGAAGACTTTGTCCCATAGCCATTGAAGGAGGCATGGCATGGGCCTCCGAGGGCCTGATTGTCCCGGCGAAAATCCAGAGCAGACCGACAAGAGCGACAATCCAAAAAA
The DNA here is from genome assembly GCA_035873205.1 of Nitrospirota bacterium. GTDB lineage: Bacteria > Nitrospirota > Leptospirillia > Leptospirillales > Leptospirillaceae > UBA4572. The sequence continues at coordinate 2,802 of JAYWMN010000049.1, read as the reverse complement.
TATTTTTTTTAAATGGCCCAAAATGTTTCATGGGATGATCCTAGTCCGGGTTGGGTTCCATGTCAATTTGGATATCCTCCCCTTGATTGCGGGACAAGACGCCAAAAAATAATTAAGCCCTCTTTTCTGTTGAATTTTCTGTGAGGAATAATCGCTCCTGTCGGGTGAAAACCCCACCAGAGCGGTGGGGCCAGACGGTGATTTCCGGAGAAGACGCAGACGGGGCTGGTCGGAGTTGGGACGGTCCGGGACAAGATCAACCGGGAGCTCCTGTCCCGGGACGGAACGCTGGCGGCCCCGTACGAGAATGAAGTTTTTGTCGACGACGAATTCCGGAAGAGGAATGTCTCTCCGGCGGTGGGGCACCTTCCCGTCTGTCGGCGGGCCAAGACGCCGGTCGAAGGGATGCGGTGGAAGGGATCGGCTATGACGACAATTACTCCGCCAAATACATGGCCGGTGCCTATGGCGCGGTCTCCAGGTTATGAGCGTCGAACCCATGGCTCGGAAGGCGCAGATGAAGTGCGGTTTCTCAAGCATGTGAAGCAACTGACTGTAACGCGTGGAGGCGGTCTATCGGTCAAGATCAAGATCGCACAGGGTTAGGGAGGCCGGCATGTCGTCGGGTGGACTGTTCGGCAAATGGCTTTTGCCGACTATGACACAGTCGCCGTGTTTGTCGATACCGGTACGGATGGGTCGGTTTCGGCGGCCAGGTTGGCCACCGAAAGAAGATTCACCTTCTCCTGTCAGAACCCTGTTTTGAGGCCCTTACGATGCTCCTCTTGAAGGAAGATCCCAATGGGGATGCCTCGACTCTCAAATGCGGTTCTGTGAGCGCAAGGATACCCTCTCCTCAAAAACAGACATAAAGTCGCAAAGACCCATAATGCAGTCATAAGTTGTCCAAAAGATCCATGACTGCCCGGAAATTTCATTCGAGGGGAGTCCCGTAATATGCTGGTGTTTAATTTCACTTTTTAACGATATTATATAGGATGCTCCTTTCGTCTGGAGGAAGCGGGAGGTCAAGGGGGACCAGCTTCGAAATACGATTACTAACTTATGCAATTAGACACTGGCCTCAGAAAATTATATGTGGTTATATTTTTTCAGTTCAATGTGTTTTGCTGCATCAAAGAAGTTTGCTTGAACTGACGAGGACAGGTGCGTATTCCGACAAAATGAAGGCACACATCGATAGTCCTGAAGGGCGCATCCGGTACGGCAGGTGTTTTGCAACGGTGGAGCCGGTATTCGGTAATCTGCGGCACAACAGCGAGAAGCTGGAGCATCACGGGTATGCGCAGTAGGCAGAGCAAGACAGACAGAGGTTACCCAATCACACCTTCAGCCGCGCGATTTTAAAGCGCTCAAAAAATAAAAATCCCCGGCGGAAATGAAAGCTGAGAGTGAAAAGTTTCAGATGATAAAATCCGGCCTGCTATTCACTTGAAAATGCGTTTTTCTACAGCGTCAACGTAAAGTTGAGGGGCGCGCCGCTTTTGGCGCGTCCCTCTCGAACGCCATGTTGGGCGGCTTTGCAAGATCAACCGCTTTACTTGACTCCGATCACCATTGAGTCCGGCCCGACAAGGTGTTCCACTCGCGTCGTGGAAAATCCTGCTTCTTTCATCCAGCCTGAACAGTCACGCCCGGTATAGTCGAAGCCTCCCGACGTTTCGATGAGCATGTTCAAGCTCAACATCAAGCCAAATGCATTTTTCGACCGATCATCGTCAATGATTGCCTCGTAGACGACGAGTGCGCCGCCAACAGGCACAGCGTCAAAAGCTTTTTTGATGAGCATTTTTTTCGTGGGAAGGTCCCAGTCGTGCAAGATATGTCCCATCAGCACGACATCGGCCTTTGGAATAGCTTGTTTGAAAAAGTCGCCAGGCTGAAACCTAATCCTATCAGTGACACTGGCTGTCGCGGCGTATTCCTCGAAAAACGGCGCCACTTCCGGCAAGTCAAACCCGGTACCTTGTAAATGCGGATTGGCCAACGCGATTTGCACCGCAAGATCACCTTGCGCGGTACCGACATCAACGAACGTCTGATAATCCTTCCAAGGAAAGGCGTGGGCGATGGTCATGTTGGCACCATGGCTGACGCAGGTCATTGCAATGAGAAATTCCTTCAGGCGCGCGGGATCGGCGTAGAGCGTCTCGAACGTACCCGCACCACCAGACTTTAGTTCGTTTTGCGGCATTCCGGTACGAAGTCCCTCGGTGAGGTGCCCCCAGAATGGATAGAGGCGAGAATTGGCCATCTCGAGAATGCCGCCCACGTATGATGGTTTTTTTCGATCAAGGAAGAGGGCGGTCTCAGGCGTGTTTGCGTAAACATCCGCGTTCCGCGTCAGAAATCCGAGTGCCACGAGGGTATCAAGAAAGTCTCGTGCCGAACGAGAGTGCAGACCAAGGCGTCCGCTAAGGGGGTCGAAGGACTCCGGGCCGTGCGCCAATTCCGTGAAAACGCCCATTTCGACAGCACTCAAGAGCGTCTTTGAAGCCCAAAACGCCATCCCTGTTTGCATGATTTTTTCTGGATTCAGTTGCTCGTTCATGTAGATTCCTCTTTTCTTCTGTTGTGGCAAAAAGGCGTTGCCACGCCGCCAAACGCTAAACATACAGAACATTAGGAGTTATTGTCAAATATAGTGTTTAATTGCACTTTTTTAACGATATTATATAGGATGCTCCTTGGAATATACTGTCCAACCAAGGAGGTATCCGAATGGCCCGAGTTGCGCCGGCCCTGACCTGTACGCCCGAAGAGAAAAACGCCCTGATCCAG
>JAYWMN010000021.1:0-76049 GCA_035873205.1 Nitrospirota bacterium | reverse complement strand
GGTTCATAGAGGAGGACAGACTGTCATCGCATAGACGGTCCATCGCTACCGTTACTCACACCGGGAGTCCGAAATTGAAAACTGTTCAGGTTTTAGTCATTGGAGCCGGTTCGGCAGGCCGTTATGCCGCAAAACAGGCGGCCCGCCTTGGAAAATCCGTTCTTCTTGTCGAACAGGGACCTTTTGGAGGGCTCTGTATCCTGAAGGGGTGTATGCCCTCCAAGGCCCTTCTGAGATCTGCCCATATTTTTTCGATGCTCCGTCATGAAATCCGGGATCTGGGACTCGGGCACGACGGAGAGTTCTCGTTTGATCTTCCCGGGATCATCCGGATGAAAAATCGGATGATCGGAGAGATGGCCGAAGATGCCAAGGCCAGCGTAGAAGGTTTCCCGGGCCTCACTCTTTTGACCGAGTCAGCCTCCTTTCTTTCCGCCGACTCTGCCCGTATCGGGAACGAACCTTTTCACTTTGAACGGGCCGTCATCGCCACCGGATCTGTTCCGAAAATTCCTGCCATTCCGGGATTATCCATGGAATGGGTTATGACCTCCGACGATGTTCTCGAGATGGAGACCCTTCCGGAGTCGGTCCTGGTTCTGGGGGCAGGGCCAGTCGGCCTTGAACTGGGACAGTTTTTGTCGATGCTTGGGGTCGCGGTCACCGTTGTCGAAATTTCGGCCCACTGGAACGCCGACCTTGACCCCCGGATACAGGACGGATACATCGGATCCCTCCGAAAACGGGGATTGTCTATCCAGCTGGGTTTTCGGTCCGAACACTTTTCCGAGAAGGAAGGTCGGCCCGTCCTGCAGGGAACGTCCGCAGGGGAACCCCTGGAACTTACTGCGGACAAAGTCCTTCTGGCCACCGGTCGCAGGCCCGATATTGACGGACTGAACCTTGGACAGGCGGGGGTGACGCTCTCCCATCATCAGGCCATTCATGTCGACGAGTACCTCCGCACATCAAATCCAAGGATCTTTGCGGCGGGAGATGTCACGGGCCATCTCCCCGTCCTCAACCTGGCCACCTACCATGGGGAAATCGCCGGATTCAACGCGGCCTCGGCCACTCCCAAAAAAGCCTTGGACAGACCGGTACCGACCGCCATTTTTACAGAACCCGAGTTTGCCAGAGTCGGTCTCTCCGAAGGGTCGGCACGGGCCCTCCACCGTCCCGTGCTCACGGGATATCTTCATTTTTCGGACCTTGGCAAGGCAATCGTCAACCGTCAGACCGATGGAGCCCTGAAAATCGTCGCCGATCGCTCCACGCGGGAGATCCTTGGCGCCGAGATGTTCGGACCGGGAGCCTCCGATCTCATCCACCTCATCACCGTTGCGATGGGATTATCCGCGACTATCGACCAGTATCAGAGAATTCTTCATATCCATCCGACAATGGCAGAAATCGTGAAATACGTCATCGAGGACATGACGGACGCCCTCTGACAGGACAGACCCGAATCCCGCCCTTCCGGGAAGATTTCATTTTTCATGGCCCTATGATAGGCTTTCGGATATAAAAGTCTAGGCGGGACCTGATTGGTGAAATCGCAGACCTGTCAAAGTTCACGTTTCTTCCTCAAGGAAGGATGCCGAGGATTCTTGGGGATTGTTTCTCCATGAGATTTTCCGGGATCTCCTTGATGGTCACTCTGTCCGGAGCTCATCCGGGGATCCTGAAACCTTCAAGCTTCCTGACGTAACGGCTGAACGTTGAAGGCCGAAGGATGAAATGTCTCAATCAGTATCCACTCCACCCTACAGGCTCCTCCTGATACGCCCTCAACGCATCGGCGGCGATATTTGGGATGCCACCATACAGACACTGATGCAGGTTTCAGACAACCAGATCGTTCTTGTCGGCGTTGTGGACCCGTTCCCGTCTCCGGACATTCTCATCGTGGCAGAGATGGAAGGATTCCCGATCGTACCCGACATCAAGTCCTTTCCGGACTCCTTCTCCCATATCGTTCTGGAAGAGACCCTTCCAGACATCTCCGATCCATCGGGACACCCGTATCCCCGGATTCCCTTCGGCATTGTATCCTTCATGGCGGAACAGATTGCCGCCAGACATCACCTCATTGCCATTTTCAACCGGTACAGGGCGTTTGCCCAAAGCCTCACCAACCTGATCCCGATCGATGGATCCTTTCGCTACGAGGAGCTGATTTGCCGTTCTCTGCGCCACCTTCTTTCCGCAGAGGGGGTCGCCTATTGCGAAGCAAAATTTTCCAGCCGGAAGGTTTCGCTCAACACCTCCGATCCAGAGGGCATCTTCGGAAAGGAGATCTCCTTCCCCCTCACGGAATCGGTGAAGAAAATACTCTTTTCGAAGGACCGGTACTTCGATGATCTCGACCCGGAAAAAAGCGGCATCACCCATCTTCCAAAGATTCATGCGGGAAAGTTCATCATCTTCAAGCTTGAAAAAGGCACCGGACCCAAAATTCCATTTCTTCTGATTCTTCCACCACCAACCTCCCAGGAAAATCCTCTCCCGGAGACCGAACTTCAGAACGCTCTCGAGCTTTCCGCCCCGGTTCTCGAAACAAGCCACGCACTCTTCAAGCACAGCATGTACCTGAAGCGGAAATCCGAGCACGATCCGCTGACAAAGATCCTCAACAGGGACTCCCTCAACGCCTTTCTCGACTTTTCCTGGAGAAACGCGAAAGACCACAAAGCGCCTCTCTCGGCCCTGATGCTCGACATCGATCATTTTAAAAAGATCAACGATTCTTTCGGCCACCAGATGGGGGACATGATCCTTCTCGAGGTCACTCAAACCATTTCCCAGACGCTCAGGTCCAACGACGGATTTGGACGTTACGGCGGGGAGGAATTTGTCGTTCTCCTTCCCGGACTGGACAAAAACAAGGCCCTGATGGTGGCAGAAAGAATCCGGCTTGCCGTCAAAAATCGACCGTACCCTGTCGACAAACCGATCACGATCAGCATCGGAGTCGCCAGCTTTCCGGATGATGTCTCCCGGGAAACCGACCTTATTCCTCTGGCGGACAGAATGATGTATGAGGCGAAACGGGCAGGCAGGAACCGGGTCTCATCCCTGAATCCAAAAAAATAGTCAACGGAACCTGTCGGAGATAGTGAAAGGGATGTCTTTGCCTATTTCAGGCAGAGTCGGGAATTCCCTTTCGAGTATTTGACAAACTCCATACTGTGGGACAGGATTCCGGCCACGTATTTCTTGTGGGCTTCCCCCGATCTCCCGGAATATCTCCCGAGCATCTCCACCAGATCCCCATGGGACAGCTTCAAGTCATAGGACAGGATCATGGACGCCACCCGGGCATTGATCGAAACCTTCAGAAGGTCTTCCGGACGAAGCATGGCCAAGTCTTGTCCCACCCGCTTTCGGAAGAACACTTTCCAGAAAGGGTAATGCACCTGAAAAAGACCGTAATCTCCGGATGAAGCATTGATGGCGAGAACATTGAATGAGGATTCCTGCTGAGCGATCGCCACAAGAAGGTAAAGGGGGAGATCCGTGTCATGGGAGGAGCGAACCAGAGCTCTTGCGATTTCCCATGCCAAATATGACGACAGGGAAGGACGGCTATGGTCCTGAATGTAGCGGGCCGCAAGAAGGTCCGGGGTCACCTGGGAGCACGCAGTCTCCCATTCGCTGGCCATAGCCGGCTCGGAAAAGTACCCCATGAATGCAAGGACACCCTCCCACAGAAGGATCATGGCAAGGGGCTGGAAGATAATAAAGGAAAAAAGGCTCCGCTTTGCGGCGGAGCCTTCAGGATGGATCTCTTCAAGCAATATCGGATCAGACAGAAAAGGAGCTTCCGCAACCACAGGAAGACTTGGCATTGGGGTTCTTGATCGCAAACCCGGATCCGTACAGGTTTTCCACATAGTCGACTGTTGCTCCGGCCAGGAGAGGAAAGCTCTGGGCATCGATAAAAAGCTTCACCCCGGCCTCTTCAATGATCTGGTCCATCTCGCCGGGCGCCTCCTCAAAAGACATGCCATATTGAAACCCATGGCATCCTCCTCCGGAAACGTACACCCTCAATCCATATCCTTCCTTGTTTTCCGTCTTCAGATACTCCGCAACTTTCTCAACTGCTTTTTCGCTCAGACTGATCATTCCCGACCCTCCACATATATGATAAATTCAGGGGGATTATCCCCCCGATGAGTGCAACCCAACCGGGCCCGGCTTCCGCCAGGGCCCAGCCAGCCATCAGACCTTTTTGTGCCTCCGCCTTGTCGGGCAAAAGGCATATGTTAGTGATATGCCATGATCTTTCGATTCCTGCTTACAATTGGAGTTGGCCGATTCATTCTGTTGGAAAGGATGACAGAATCGACGATCTCTCCGCAAAGAATGCATCGCCAACCACGGAAGTTCAAATACCCTGAATCATCTTTGATGTCACTAAACTCCTCTTCAACCATCTTTCCGTGACAACGCTGGCAATCCATCTTATCCCTCCTTCGTCTTCGGGACATCTTCCTGTCCCCTGGACAATTATTAAAAGCAAGAAGGGTGCCAAATAAGAGAGGAATTTAACAAGTCATCTTGAAAGAAGGAATATTCTCACAAGTTCCATCAAAGGAGATCTCCCTGTCCTGAGGAAATCCAGCAAAAGTGTTTCATTTCAACACAAAAGGAAATCTTAATCCCGAAATGAAACACACTATCCCCCACTCAGAAGATGGGAGAGTTCCGGGCCGAAGAAGAAGATTCCGAACACGAGGACTGCGGGGACAAGGACTACCAAAACAAACAGGATGATCGTGATGACATTTTTAATTTTCACAGGAGACATCGCTCCATTCATGCCTACTCTTCGTAGACAATATTGCAGACCCTGTACTCGACTTCCCCTGCCGGAACGCGGATAAGGATGGTTTCCTCCACTTTTTTCCCCACAAGGGCCTTACCAACAGGCGATGCCACAGAGATTCGACCCCTCTTCAGATCGACCTCTTCCTGCCCCACGATGGTATATCTTTTTTCTTCCCCGGTGGCGCTGTTCAACAGGTGAACCGTGGCTCCGAAGGTCACCCTTTCCCGGTCCTGGTGGGCCGATGACACGACGATCGCACTGGAAAGCTTCGACTCGAGCTCCTTTATCCGACCCTCGATAAAGGACTGCTTTTCCTTGGCCGCATGGTACTCGGCATTTTCAGAAAGGTCTCCATGCGCTCTGGCTTCTGCGATATCCTGGATATTCTTCGTACGGTCTACCTTCTTGAGACGATCCAGCTCTTCCTGCAAGCGGGCATGACCTTCTCGCGTCATGGGCGTCTGGTTCATGGAACACTCCCCCTTCACACATTTGATTCACAAAGATTAAACCTGTCGTTTCAGTTCTTAGAGCTTATCCAAACTTGCGCCAGAGCTCAAGCCTACGATTCCGGAAGAATCGAGCGATGAAGCTCCTGGAGCGATTTCTGGTCTTCAGGGCGGCTCCATGAACGAAGGGCGTAAACCAGCGCCTTGGCTCCCTCGATCGTCGTGTAATAGGGAATATTCCGAAGAAGGGTTTCCTGGCGGATCGAGAGAGAATCCTTCTGGGCCTGTTTTCCAGACACCGTATTGATGACCAGCCGGATTTTTCCGTCCTTAATCAGATCAACGATATGGGGTCGGCCTTCCTTCACCTTATTGACCTTCGAAGAGGGAATTCCTGCCTGCATCAGGACCTCAGATGTCCCGCCCGTCGCGATCACGGTAAAGCCCAACCCAGACAGCTCCCTCACAATGGGAACAATAGCCGGCTTGTCTCGATCACTGACACTGACGAAAATGTCTCCGGAGGAGGGCAGATTCATTCCGGATCCTGTCTGGGCATCCCGGAAGGCCCCTCCAAAATCGCTCGAGATTCCCATCACTTCCCCCGTCGACTTCATCTCCGGCCCCAAGAGGGTGTCAACGCCCCTGAATCTACGGAAGGGAAACACGGCTTCCTTCACGGAGGTATAGGGAAGACTGGGAGAGCGTTTTCCGAGCAAGCCGAGGCTCTTCAGTGTTTCCCCCATCATAATCTTCATGGCCACCTTCGGAAGGGAAAATCCAATCGCCTTTGAGGTGAATGGAACAGTCCGGGAGGCCCGTGGGTTGACCTCAAGAACATAAACTGTTTCATTTTGAACAGCAAACTGGATGTTCATCAGTCCCTTGACCGAGAGAGCTCGCCCAAGAATCTCCGTCTGCCGGCATATCTCGTCCTTGACCTTGTCGGAGAGAGTCCTGGGAGGAATGAAACAGGCGGAGTCCCCCGAGTGGATGCCCGCCTCCTCTATGTGTTCAAGAATTCCCCCGATAATCACATCCTGTCCGTCACCCAGCGCATCCACGTCGACCTCGGTCGCATCGGAAAAGAACGAATCGATCAGAAGCGGAAATCGGAAATCGATGTGGGCAATCCTTTTTTTGTATTCTGCCCAGTCCGATTCGTCATAAAGGATTTCCATCGCTTCCCCGCCAAGAACGTAGGACGGTCTCACGAGGACCGGAAAGCCGATCTTCCGGATCTCGTCTTGACCTTTCTCAAGGGACGATGGGTTGCCGCTCCGGGGCTGATTGAGCCCAAGTCGTTCGATCAGATCCCTGAATCTTTCCCGGTTTTCGGCAAGGTCTGTCATCTCCTGAGTAGTTCCAAGAATGGGCACACCTGCGTCCGAGAGACCCTTCATGAGCTTTAGCGGAGTCTGCCCTCCGAACTGGACAACAACACCCAGAGGTTTCTCTGCTTCGATCACCGCCAGGACATCCTCCATTGTCAACGGTTCAAAGAATAAACGTGTGGACACGTTGAAGTCGGTCGAGACGGTTTCCGGATTGCAGTTCATCATCACCGCATCCTGTCCCATCTCCCGGAGGGCCAGAACTCCATGTACGCAGCAATAGTCGAATTCGACCCCCTGTCCGATACGGTTAGGCCCGGACCCGAGAATCAGGACAGATCCTCCCTTCCCGGATCGCTCCCATTCGGGAGAACCATGATAGGTTCCATAAAGATAGGGGGTCTTCGCCGAAAACTCACCGGCACAGGTATCAACCGTCCTGAAGCGGGTACTGATCCCCCTTCGCTTCCGCATCGACCGGACCTCTGCTTCGGAAGAGGAGATAAACCGTGCAAGAGCCTTGTCCGAAAATCCATTTTCCTTGGCGTGACGGAGCAGATCGTCGGGAAACAGAGGAAGGGGCTCGTTCCGAAATGCCTTGACCGCCCTTTCGATCGAGATGATCTCTGCAAATTCCCTGACGAACCATGGGTCAAATCCCGTCCAGAGGACGATCGACTCCTCGGACACTTCCCGCCTGAGGGCTTCTCCGATCTGGTGGATCCTTCGGTCTGAAGGACTCTTCAGAAGTCTCGAGAGTTCGTCGGGATCGTCCGGGAGGGGCTCGTCCATCAGGTGGTCGGTTCCGTTCTCGAGAGACCGGAGGGCCTTGAGAAACGCTTCCCTGAAGTTCTGGCCAATCCCCATGACCTCCCCGACCGATTGCATCTGGGGACCCAGAATCCGGTCCGATTGGGGGAATTTTTCAAAATGGAACCGGGGAATCTTGACGACGACATAGTCGAGTGCTGGTTCGAATGAGGCGGGAGTCGAACCGGTAATCTCGTTGTCGATTTCATCGAGGGTGTATCCGATGGCCACTTTTGTGGCAACCCGGGCAATCGGAAAGCCGGTTGCCTTGGAGGCAAGAGCCGAGCTCCTCGAAACTCTGGGATTCATCTCGATCACGACAAAACGTCCGTCCCGGGGGTTTACCGCAAACTGGACATTGGATCCTCCGGTTTCCACTCCGATCTCACGAAGGATGGCGATGGAGGCGTCACGGAGAACCTGATACTCCCGGTCTGTCAGAGTCATGGCCGGAGCCACTGTGATGCTGTCTCCCGTATGGACTCCCATCGGATCGACATTCTCGATGGTACATACGATGATCGCATTGTCCTTTTTGTCGCGGACAACCTCGAGCTCAAACTCTTTCCAGCCCAGGAGAGATTCCTCGACAAGGATCTCCCCGATGGGGCTCTGTTCTATTCCGAACTGGACCCCCCGGGAAAACTCATCCCTGTTGTAGACAACAGATTGTCCCGTCCCGCCAAGCGTGAAAGACGGACGGATCAGGATCGGAAAGGAGAGGACATTCAGAGCTTCCTGAGCTTGGTCAAGCGATCTGACAATGAAGCTTTTCGGGACAGAAAGCCCGATTCTGGCCATCGCCTCCTTGAATTTCCCTCTGTCCTCGGCCATCTCGATCGTCTCCACGCTTGTCCCGAGAAGCTCAATTCCGAGCCGGGCCAGAACTCCTTCCTTCGCCAGGGACACGGCAAGGTTGAGCGCGGTCTGCCCCCCCATAGTGGGCAGTATGGCATCGGGACGTTCCCGAATGAGAATCTGGGAGATCCTTTCCGTTGTGAGGGGGACCATGTAGGTCGCGTGGGCAAGATCCGGGTCAGTCATGATCGTGGCGGGATTCGAATTGACGAGTGATACCCGGTACCCCTCTTCCTTCAGGACCTTGACAGCCTGAGTTCCCGAATAATCAAACTCGCCCGCCTGTCCGATCACGATCGGACCGCTGCCAATAATCAAAATGTGATTCAGATCATCTCTTCGGGGCACAAAATCTCCTGTTGTTTCAACTCGGACAAAAAGTCTTCATCGTTCTCCGGATCCTGGTCCAGATCCTGGACATATCCTTCCAGAAGCTGTTCTGAAAAAAGGGACTCCAGGCTTTCCTCATACTCCTGTCCGTTAATCCTCCGGGACAGGAGGGGGTTTCGCATCGCACGATTTGTCGGAAAATACTGGGCCATCAGGGAGACAGGAGTCGCGGGTCCAATTTCGTCATGAATGAACCTGGCGATGACGGGAAAACCCGACAGTCCAGCAGGAAGGATCAGATGCCGGATCAGAAGACCCTTCCTGGCGATATTCTTTTCATCGAGGACCAGCGGACCGACCTGGCGGGCCATGACAGACACTGCCTCCCTGTTGATGGCACTGTAACCGGGAGCCTTCGAGATCCTGAGGGCAATCCTGTCATCGGAATATTTCATATCCGGAAGATAGATATCGACCAGCCCCTCGAGAAGGTCCAGCATCCCGGGCTGGTCATAACCGTTCGAGTTATAGACCACCGGAATGGAAAGGCCCCTTTCCTTCGCCAGAACCAGAGAGAAAATGATCTGGGGAACGACATGGCTCGGGGTCACAAGATTGATATTGTGGGCTCCCCGGTACTCGAGCCCAAGGAAGGTTTCAGCCAGCTCGAGGGGAGTCACCTCCTTGCCATACCCATGGTGGCTGATAGGAAAGTTCTGGCAGAAATCACAAGCCAAATTGCAATAGGCGAAGAAAACCGTCCCTGAACCGCGGGTTCCAGAAATTGGTGGCTCCTCACCAAAGTGAAGATTGGCCGATGAAATCCGGGCCAGAATCCCGGTTCTGCAAGTTCCGGTTTCTCCGGAAAGACGGTTGACGCCACAGTTCCTGGGACAGACCGAGCAATGCCTCATCGCCTCGTAGGCGGTCCTGACACGGAGCCGCTCCCTGGGGCTCCTGATAACAGATATGTCAGGCATATCCGTCATAGGGAGTTTTTTCCCGCCATCATGTTAAAAAATCGCAAGAAGATCGACTTGGCATCGTGGGGACCCGGAGAAGATTCCGGATGAAATTGCACGGAGAGGATGCGGGACTCTTGGAACCAGATCCCCTCAAGGGAATGGTCGTACAGGCTTTCAAAGATTTTCTTGCATCCCGCCGGAAGCGAGTCTCCATCCACCGCAAAATTGTGGTTCTGGGAGGTGATGAGGACCTTTCCGCTGATTCGGTCTATGACCGGATGGTTCACCCCGTGATGTCCGAAGGGAAGTTTGAAGGTTCTGGCTCCGACAGCCCGGGCCAGCAACTGGTGTCCGAGACAGATTCCGAACAGGGGAACCCGGCCCACAAGACCGCGGACTTCCGAAACGATGTCGTCAAGAATCTCGGGGTCTCCGGGACCATTGGAAAGAACGACTCCATCCGGACGATTTTCAAGGATGTAACGGGCCGACGTTTCGGGTGGAACGACCTGGACCTCTATCCCAAGATCGACAAGATCCCGGACAATCGATTCCTTTGCCCCGAAATCGACGAGAATGACACGAAAGGTCGCCGGCCCGGATGGGGTCAGGGTCCGGGACACCCGGGTCGCAACCATTCGGACATAGTCGGTCTCGCTTATGGAGGGAACAGCCCTGGCTTCCCTGAGAAGTTCGGCCGAATCCATCTCCTCCGTTGTCAGAATTCCCCGAAGGGTGCCTTTTTCCCGAATCCTAAGGGTCAAGGCCCGGGTATCGATCCCTGTGGCCGCAACCACCTCTTCTTCCAGGAAGTAGTCCGGAAGAGAGAGTCTGGAACGGTGATTCGACGGAACCCCCGTAATCTCCCGGGCCACAAATCCCGAAAGGTGAACCTTCAAGGATTCGGCATCATCACGCGTGATTCCGGTGTTTCCGATCATCGGAGCGGTCATGACGACGATCTGTCCTGCATAGGACGGGTCGGTAAGAACCTCCTCGTAACCGGTCATGGCCGTATTGAAGACAAACTCGCCCTTCACCGTTCCAGGGCGGCCGACAGAACGGCCTGAAAAGATGGTTCCATCCTCCAGCGCCAGGGAAATCTTCCTGAACTTCCCGTGTTCACTCAACAAAAACTCCTTCCTTGTCGTAGACCAGCCGGCCGCCGACAACGGTCTTGTTCACCCGACCCTTCATCTGGGTTCCGGTAAAGGGGCTGTTCCGACTTTTCGAGAAGTAACGGGGACTTCCTGCCTCCCATATTCCCGAAAGATCGAGAAGCACAAAATCCGCCAACCCGCCCGGAACGATTCTTCCTCTGGGGAGGCCGAAAAGAAGGGACGGCTTTGTTGAAAGCCTGTAAATCAGTTCGGAGATTGTCAGGTGTCCTTCCCTGACCAGCTCGAAGGAGAGGGAGAAAGCGGTTTCCAAGCCGATAATCCCGAAGGGAGCCCTGTCAAACTCCTGCTCCTTTTCATGGGAGGCGTGGGGAGCGTGATCGGTTGCAATCACATCGATGGTTCCATCTTTCAGTCCCTCTATCACCGCAAGACGATCTTCCTCCCGTCTCAAGGGAGGATTCATCTTGGCGTGTGTTCCGTGGCAGCGAACGGCCTCTTCAGTCAGGGCGAAGTAATGGGGACAGGTTTCTGCCGTCACATGGAGATGCCGCCTTTTGGCCTCACGGACCATGCGGATCCCGCCGGCCGTGGACAGATGGGCCACATGGAGACGTCCTCCGGAAAGGGCCAGAACAGAGAGATCTCTGGCCACACAGACCTCTTCGGAGGCATTGGGAATTCCTGCCAGACCGAGGTCGGCGGAAACGATCCCCTCGTTCATAACGCCCTTGGCCGACAGGTCAAGATCTTCACAGTGATCGATGACAGGACGGTCAAAAATCCTCGAATACTCCAACGCTTTTCTGAGAAGCCGGGAAGTGGACACGGGTTTCCCGTCATCGGAAAATGCAACGCACCCGGCATCCGAGAGGCGCCCCATTTCTGTCAGCTGTTCTCCCGCAAGCCCTTTGGTTACAGCCCCGATAGGGTAGACACGTACCAGCCCCACCTCATTCGCGCGGGACTTTATCGTTTCTGTCACGTCGGCGCTGTCATTGACAGGATCGGTATTGGCCATGACGCAAACCGAAGTGAACCCACCGGCGACCGCCGCCATCGAGCCTGTCCGAATTGACTCCTTGTATTCGAACCCCGGTTCCCTGAAATGGGCGTGCAGATCGATAAATCCCGGGCATAGAAGGGCTCCTCCCCCGTCGATTATGGGGACTCCCGATGAAGCGCCAAAGGATTCTCCAACTCCGATCGATTCCACAAGGCCGTCCCGAATCAGAATATTTCCGAATCCTTTGACCCCTTCGGAAGGGTCGAGATAATATACATTCCTGATCAAAAGACTGCCCGGCTTCAAATATCCCACCTTACCTTTCTCCCGTTTCGATCCCGGGGGGAAGTCCCGGAAGGCCGGAATCGGGCCCCCCTCCCATCAGAAGATACAAGACCGCCATGCGTACTGACACACCAAACTCCACCTGGGACAAGATGGCCGATGATGAAGCGAACATCTCTTCCTCCGAAATCTCGACTCCACGGTTCACCGGCCCCGGGTGGAGGATCAGGACATCCGGATGAGCCGACCTCAGAACCCGCCCGTTAAGACCGTAGAGCCGGGCATACTCGGACAATGAAGGGATATATCCTCCGGCCGCCCTTTCAAGCTGAAGCCTCAACGCCATGACTACATCGCAACCTGCAATCCCCTGTTCAAGATGGTGAAAAATCTCCACTGGCCAGGCCTCGGCAGCCGAAGGCAAAAGAGTCGGGGGAGCCACAAGACGCACGCGAGCTCCCATTCGCGTCAGTGCCAGAATATTGGAACGGGCCACCCGGCTATGCAGAATGTCTCCCACAATGGCCACATTCAGTCCTTCAATCCGGCCTTTTCTCTTCCGGATCGTAAAAAGGTCGAGAAGAGCCTGTGTCGGGTGCTCATGGCATCCGTCACCTCCGTTAATGACATGGCATCGCACCCTTTCCGACACGAAGGCCGGAGCTCCGGAGGAAGGATGCCGGATGACAATTCCGTCGGCCCCCAGCGCTTCAATCGTCCGGACGGTATCGATAAGGCTTTCTCCCTTCGTCACACTGCTCTGGGTCGCGGATACGTTGATCACATCGGCAGACAGGCGCTTGGCCGCAATCTCGAAAGAGGAACGAGTTCTTGTCGAAGACTCGTAAAAGAGGTTGACCAGGGTTTTTCCTCTCAGGACCGGAACTTTCTTGACGGTCTGGTGTCTCAGGTCCAGAAAGGATTCCGCGGTGTCAAGAATGCCCCTGACTGAATCCGGAGTCAGATCGGAGACGGAAAGCAGATGCGGGCCCAGTCCGGACGTGACGGAAAGGGCGGCGGAAGACAGGATCCTATCGATCATGGGACCCTCCTGAATAGCCGACAGTTCGCGTCACATAAACCCCATCGTTTTCAGGATCCAGGACCACCTCCACCTTTTCGTCGAGTCCTGTGGGGAGGTTTTTCCCCACAAAATCCGCCCGTATCGGGAGCTCCCTGTGGCCCCGGTCGACAAGAACGGCAAGCATGATCCGGGAGGGGCGCCCGAAGTCCACAAGGAAGTCCATCGCCGCCCTTACCGTCCTTCCGGTAAACAGCACATCGTCGACGAGAACGATCCGCCGGCCATCGACCGGCAGAGGGAGATGGCTCTGTTTAAGGAAGGGAAGCCGTCCTTCCCGCCTGGTCAGATCATCCCTGTACAGGGTCACGTCGACAGACCCCACGGGGGGGGCCACCCCTTCGAAGGACTCGATCAAGGCCGTCAACCTGCGCGCCAAGATATCTCCCCCTTCGAGGATTCCGACCAGATAAAGGTCCTGAGGTCCCTGATTCCTTTCAAGAATTTCATGAGCCATGCGTCGCAGGACCCTGTCGATCTGAAAGGAGTCAAGGATGGTTCTGGAGGAGCGGGACTCGGGAAAAGACTCGGAATGAGCGCTCATAAATAGACTGCCCGTACAAAAAGACCGGCCAGGATCGGACGGATTGAGGGAAACAGATCAGGATAATATGTCATGAATCCCCTTCCCGGGCTCACAGTCCCGGATTTAAAGGAGTGGTGGATCGAAACGCCGATCGTGTTTCAGAAAATGGACAGAAGTCGCCTTGTGCCTGCTAGCGGGAGGATTCCTCCGATGAATGTCCGGAAGCAGGGACAGTCGCCGCCCGGGCCTCCTGCTTCTCCTTCAGACCGTTCACAAGTCCCATCTGATGGAAGGAGGGCTTTACCAGCTTTGTCATGTGCGTTGAACCGTCCCCGTGAACCTCGGGATAGACGCAATAGTTCGCAAGAATCGTCGCCTGGGTGTCCTTGAAAAAATTACCGTAAAAAGGCCCTCCGGTCAATATCCCTCCGGCCTTCTGGAGAAACCCCCGGTACATGTCGATATTCCTGGGGTAGATTACACCGTTGTCGATATCGAAATTAGGTTTGCTGACAACCAGGCTTTCCTTGTCCTGCTCGACCGTCCAGAGCCATTCCCGCACCCCCTGAAGATTGGTGAAAACGGCCGCCTCTCGGGTCCATGGATGCTGATTGATCGGCATGAAATAGGGATAAAGGGTTTTCAGGGTGCCTTCCGCCGCAAACATTCGCTTCGACCAATCTTTTTTCCATGACTGGTAAAGGGCGACAGGAATGTCCTTACGAGCCAGCATCTCATCCATTTCCATAGCCAGTATCTTGTATTGACCGTACAGACCTGTCAGTGTAGCCCTGACGGGGGCAACGGGATAGTTCGGCTTTGTGTCCACAACCCATGCCTGGGCCTCTCCCCGAACTCCCGCCACGCAAAGAAGAGCGACCAGAACAGTTAGGGCAGCACCAGCAACGCGGCGGATCATCCGAACTCGATGTTTGGTCACTTCATCCCCCTTTCAAAACATGCAGTTCTTCACAACAATTCATTCTACTCCCTAAACATGTCGAAAAAAAGTCCTTCCGCCCAACTCTCCCCGGATGCAAAGAAACTAGATACCCTTGAAGTGTGGCAAAAGGTTGTCGTAGGTAACATGCAGGTCTTCGGGAATCACTCTCGTGTTGTGGATGGTGGTCAGGAAATTTGTGTCCCCGTCCCATCGTGGCAAAATATGCGCATGCAAGTGCCCGGCGATTCCTGCTCCGGCGGCTGAACCCACATTGATGCCCACATTGAACCCTCCCGGTCGATAGACCTCTGTCAGGATCCTCTCCGATTCCCGGAGGAGGTCTGTCATCTGGAACATTTCCTCGGGGGTGAATTCTCCCATCGAAGCTCCATGGGAAATGGGAACCACCATAAGATGACCACTCGTGTAAGGATAGGCA
The DNA here is from genome assembly GCA_035873205.1 of Nitrospirota bacterium. Classification (GTDB taxonomy): domain Bacteria; phylum Nitrospirota; class Leptospirillia; order Leptospirillales; family Leptospirillaceae; genus UBA4572. Next base: position 61,068 of record JAYWMN010000021.1, on the reverse strand, counting down.
TTCATGACCACATAACAGAGCGATCCGCGGTAGAGGATCAATCGCTCCCGGTTCACGCCTTTTTCCGGAAGCTCGCACAATAGACATCCGCCGTTGGAAGAAGTCCGGGATTCGCCCTTGATATAACGCATTCGCCAAGGTGCAAAAAGGTGTTCCACCGTCCCCTCCCCGGAGGTTCCGCCTCTAAGGGACGGAAACGCTCCCTTGCCTGTCTTTGTCAGGTTCTACCCCAAGCCTCCTGATGCAGGCATCAAAGACCGTTTTCCATGTGAGGAGCTGGGCCTCAAAATCCGGGGATGCTCTCCAGACTGTCCCGATATGCCGTCCCTCTCCATCCCAGGAAAGAGAGACATGGATTCTGATTCCAAAAGACCTTGTGACAGACGGCGGGAGTTTTTCCCCCCACTCCACCAAAGTTATCCGGCATTCCTTTCCCTCGAGAAGCGATTCCTCCAAATCCTCGGACCCTAGGTTGACCCTGTCCCAGTCCGCATGGAGCAGTCCTGGAGACGACCCTGGGGCCGGGGAGTCATAGAGCTGCAAATAAAGAAAGGTCGGACTGGCCACTCTCCCCCGGATACCGAGTCCCTGGGCTACACCCTTTGCCCACTCAGTCTTCCCGATCCCCATAGGTCCTGTCAGCAGGATTAGCGCTCCTGACACTCCCCCAGCCCCCATGCAACGGCCGAACTCCGAGGTCAGGAGATCATTCGATGCCCTGTAGCCGGATTCGAGACTAATCGGTAAGGTCATCACCGGTAACCAGCAGGTGGACAAGGTCTGTTCGGCCAATCACGCCAAGAAGCTGTCCCTCCTCCAGAACCGGAAGAATATCAACATCTTCCCGGGAAAAAAGCTGGACGATCTCGCGCAAGGGGGTGTCGGGAAGAACGGTAGGAGCCTTTGGGTTGTAGAGATCTCCCACACGGGTCGCGGAAATCCGTTCCATCTCTTTTTTCAGGGTCGAGGGAAGTTCGAGGGGAATCCACGAATCAAACAGGGTGATCACCGTCGGAATATGGAGCGGCTTCTCATGACGAATCAGATCGTGTTCTCCGACCACTCCGAGATAACGGCCAGAATCATCCATAACAGGTGCTCCTCCGATATGATTGGCCGTGAGAATGGCGGCAAGGTCCCTGAGTGATGTTTCCTTTTTGACGGTGATGATCCTGTCGACCATGATTTCCCGGGCTGTTTTGCTCAAACGCGGACTCCTCGCTTCTTGTGGACGATGGTTTATTTATCAAGCCCTAGCATCTCCCGATCAGGCTCGAAAATCAAGGGGAGTTGGAGGATGAATCTCTGGCGTCCTTCACTCCATGAACCGGGAAGAACATGGGACGCGCAAGGTTTTCCAGAGTATGACAACTCCCAGGGTCTCGGCCAGGGGCAGGAGAAGGAGGAGAGCATTGGAAAGCCCCATGTGCGAGGATAAGAGACCGATAAAGTAGGAAGAGGGAAGGTCTCCAAAGAGGTGTGTCAGGAGAAGGGATGTTCCCAGAAGCATCCCCCAGACCTGAGCGTCGCACAAGCGCATAAAGGCCACCAGCAAAGGAACATTGATACCGAACAGACCAACGCTTGACAGGAGAAGCCCCAACAGGAGAACCGGTTCGGACTTTCCGAAAAGGACAACCATGATTCCTGCAAACGATAGGAACTGTCCCGCCTGTATCAGTTGAAAGACTCCCCGGGAATCATCCGTCCTTGTCCGATCGCAGAGAATGCCCAAAAGGATCATTCCAAGGAATCCCCCGACCACAAGGGACACTCCGGTCAGCATGCTTCCAACCGGGGGAGAAAGGTGTTTCTCCCGGGTCAGATAAAGAGAAATCCAGACGGCCATTCCTCCCAGAAGGAAGGCATTGCAGATTTGGACCCCAATCAGGGAGAGCAGATTCCTGTTTCGAAGGAGCAATCCCGCGGAGGACCGGATCCCATAGGCGCCGGCCCCCTTGAAGGGAAGGGCATACGGAATAAAAAAAAGGAGCCCCCCGAGAAGGAGTCCGGGAAACACTGGAATCATAAGGACCTGCGAAACGGGAACCTGGGGGGACCTCATCGCCAATGCAAAGCCGATCGCCCCTCCAATCGGCATAGCCGAAAGGAAGAATCCGATTCTCAGACCGGGCCGGTCCTGGATTCCGAAGATCTGCGGTCCGACAACAAGCAGTGCCGCCTCCCCTGCCCCGGTCAGCATGCGCCCTGCAAAGAGTCCCTGAACATGCAAGGAGGAGGCACAGATCAGCATTCCCAAGGAAAAAAGGAGGATTCCCATCCCGAGAATCCATCGGGAATTCAAGCGGTCGGACAGAATTCCTGCCAACGGAGCCGCGAGAAGGTAGGAAAATGTAAATGCTGACCCGAGCAGCCCGACTTGGACATCGCTGAGACGGTAGACCGATGTCAGAACGGGAAACAGAGCAGAAAACAATTGACGGTCAACATAATTCAGAAGATTGGAAAGAAAGAGAACGACCGGGACAAGAAACACCATGACAGCGACCCCGCAGACACTTCCTGAACCATGCTTTCTATTCCAGCCGTCCAAGGAGACGGGATTGCCCGGGGGGATCAGTTGTCGGTGACAACCTCGACCTTTTCATGCACTCCATGAAAAAGCTGGCGGTTCTTGAGGAGGTAAATCACGATAAAGACATTCAGGATAAAGGCTCCCAAGCGCCACAAGGAGAAATGGGTGTGCATGACATAGACTTCCAGCGGGATCAAAGCGGAAATCTCGACAATGGTCATGTACTCCGCCCAGCGGAACCGGCGATGAAGCCCCCATGCAACGGTAAAGTTGACGAACCCATAGACGATTCCCCCGATGGAAATGATCAGGAGCATGTTGGGCCCGATCAGGCCGGCCTTTCGGATAAGCTGTCCCGTCCAAGCATTATCGACGTCGATATTGAAATTCTGCGCCCAGTGATAGAGGAGATGGTTCAGCCTGACCGGACCCAGGGAGAGACCTCCCAGTCCGATCATCAATGCAAGAAGACCCTTCGCAATACGCTCGAAGATAATGTATTTTAGAAAGAGGGGAGAACGGGATGAAATTATCATTTCGCCATTGTAGCAGAGAGGAGAGCCTATGAACAGCACATCGAAAGAAGGAATCCGCTTCGGAAAGACTCTCCTCCCTATGGCAGGATTGGGCCTTTTTCTTTTGGTCAGCCCTTCCCCCTCCCTCCTGCCCCTGGCTCTTGCAGAACCCGGGGCAGGTTTTAAGGTGATTTTCCCCAAGAAAACGCAGGAGCAAGACCCGATCAAGATTCATGTCACACTGTCTCCGGATGCCCGTCGCCATGCGTTCAACAGGCTTCAGGTCAATCTGGACGGCCAGCCGATCGCCATGGCGGACATGTCGGAGGAAAGATCTACATGGATCACCCTTGCCCCGCAATCGCCGGGCCCTCACCTGATCACAGTGATCTGGAGGAATCCTCCCGGAGAGCCACCGATTTCCCGTAGCGCTTCTGTCACCGTCCTATCGGAAAAATCACCGAACTCTCAGAAGCCGGCCGAGGAAAAAAATCCTTAATTTCAGGCTTTTCGATCAATACATGACAAAGGAGTCCGCATGCTCACAGACGAGAAATCACTGACTGCCGACGGAGAGATATCATACCGGCGCCAATCCTGGACGATGTCCGCATCCATGTTTTCCCTCATAGGGTTTGCACTGTTTCTTTCCGCCTGCTCTTATGGACCGGCTCCACCCATCCTGATTCCCGGGCCCATGGTTCCTCCCGTCCAGAAATTCGGTGATTCCGTAAACCTCACGACCATTCACACTCTTCCGACGCAGCTTCCAGAAGAGATGTCCAATGTGGGGACCTTGTACAAGTTAAACGGAGAGCATTCCGAACTCATCACCGATACACCGCTCGGCCCCTCTCTCGACTCGATTCTTGTGGACCAGATGAAAGCGGCCGGGCTGACCGTCTCTCCAGCAAAGAATCTCAACCATGAAGTCACCCTTCAGGTCTTTGTGATCAAATTCGAAGACAAGATCAAGGAAAAGCTGGTGAATACGGAGCAGTCAGGAAAAATCGAAATGAAAGCCGTCATGATCCTTCATTCGGGTTCGAGCACGCGCACCCTTACACGGACCGTCGAACGCCACAGATCCCCAACCTCAAAATTTTCCTTCGACAAGAAGGACCCGGCCATCCTTCTGGGCTACCTGTATTCGGAAGCGATCAGCAAGGACTTGATCCCCTATATCAAGAAAAAGTTAGGAGAGCCCCGGTGAAATTCGCTCCCCCCCTTTCCAACAAACTTGCTCTTCTCGCTACCGTTGCGGCGGCTGCAGGTTTTTTTGTCCTTCTGATGATGCTCCCCGAGCATCATCGTGCCTCCCGTTCCGTTTCCTCTTCCCCTGGAAGGCCGACCGCTCCTTCCGTGCCTGAAACTGCGGAGGGTCTTTTCGCCACACGATGCACCCAGTGCCATACCCTGCCGGCCCTGACACACCGCCCTCCCGAGGACTGGCGCATTCTTGTTCTCAAAATGAACCGCTACATGAAGCAAACAGGGCGGCAATTCCTGACTGACGACCAGCTTACCCTTGTCACCCATTACATTGTCCAGCACCAGAAATAAGGAAACATCTCCGGTCCCTACCGCACTTCAAGGGGGGGCTGGAGACCTCCATACCGGAATCCGGAATGCCGAACGGGGGAAGTCTTCCCCTTCGACATCAGGAGAACTTTGAAAATCCGCCCCATTTTCAGGGGATGAAGCAATACTCCGGCACATTCGATCTCCTCGGAAGAAAGTCGCTCCTGATTGGCTTCCATCCAGTCAGGGAAACCCAGCCCCATAAGCCAGGACATCTGATTCGTATATCCCTCGAAACGGTATCCAAGGGTGGACAGGTGGGCGGCAATCTGCGAGAAGTCAACGAAGGCCGTCAGGTCAGCCTCCCCGACTCCACCCTTGAAAAGATCTTCTGATACCGTCTGGTCTTTATATGACAGGAGAGTCCCTCGCTTCCTTCTCTCCGAATGCCTTTCCACTCCGATGTCTCCGTAGTCGATCCAGAGCATGAAGCCGTTCTCAAGGAATTTGTCGAGTGCATCGAGTGTCGCGGAGACTTCAAGGCAGATCTCCGTTTCGAATCCCTCCATTTTCGCAAGATCCCGGGGGAAATGCTTTGATAATTCCTCCTGAAGGACGGGGGAAGAAATCGGACCCCAGACTTCCTTGACGGGCCCCTTCTCTGGAACCTCGACATAGGACTCTTTCCATTCTCCGTTCGAAACACGCAGGCGGTGAACAGGAAGCGCATCAAGAAACTCGTTTCCAAAAAGAACACCAGAACCGGAAAAGGGGATCTTTCCTCCCGACCGTTGCACTTCGTCGATGTGGACCCATTGTGGGGGGTGGGAGAGGGGAAATTTCTCCAGGCGCTTGCGCTGTTCCTGCTCGAGAATTCCGGGAAGCTCAAAGAACACGGCAGAAATTCTGTCAAAGAATTTTCTGTCCGCATTCATGAAGATTGTCAGTAACCCTTCCGCGAGAGTCCCGTTGCCCGGGCCCGCCTCCATCAGATAGAATGGATCGGGAGATCCCAGAGCTTCGTCCAGCTCCAGAATCTGGAGGGCGAGAAGCGAGGCGAATGCCGGGCTGATTTCGGGTGCCGTGTAAAAATCTGCCCCCGCAAACCCGATTCTGGCCTTTTGTGTATAATAGCCGAATTCCGGATCACCCAGCGCTCGCTTCATGAATTCACAGAAAGTGATCACTCCGACTCCCCTTTTCCGACATCAGGATCCCGATGATTCTTCGTTCATTGATTATTTTTGTGTTTATATGGTTCGTGGGAAAGATTCTCCGCGCCCTTATCCTGGGAACGCCCCCCAGGAAACGAGTTGATCAGACCCCGCCGCCCCTTGTTCAGGATCCCTCTTGTGGGGTTTATTTCGATCCTCGATCAGCCGCTTGGATCCTTACAGCCCAGGGGGAAAAGAAGTATTTCTGCAGCAAGGAATGTTACGAAAAGTTTCTTCGGGATAATCATGGTAACCAGAATATCAATATCGGACAAAATGTTCCATGAGTAACAGCGTGACAGACGACCGCGTTCTCTCGATCATAAGAAGCCGTATCCCCGATTTCTACCGAAGAATTTCCCCCGAGTCCCTTCTTCTTTCCTATCTTCGGAAAAATCCCCCTCCTGAAGGGTATCGCTGTCCGGACGCCATTCTGTCGCTGGGCAAGGCAGCGGGAGGACTGACGGCCGGCCTGTCCACATATTTCAAAATCCCCCCCGAGCAGACACTTTCCATTCTGCCCGTCGGTTATCCCCCTCCCCCGCCGTCTTTTCCGTGCGTCTTCGGAAGCCATCCGGTTCCCGACTCAACGAGCTTCGAAACGCTCATCCGGGCAAAGCTGTTTCTCGGAAATCTCCCGGACAATGGAGTCCTGCTGGTCGCCCTGTCAGGGGGAAGCTCAAGCATTCTCTCCGACCCGGTTCCGAATGTAACAATCGGAGAAAAGGCCCTGTTGACGCGGCGCCTCATCGAGTCGGGAGCTCCCATCGAGGTCATAAACACTCTGCGCATCCATCTTTCTACGATCAAAGGAGGCGGACTGTCCGCCCTGATCGCTCCCAGGAAGTGCCTGTACTACGTATTTTCGGATATTCCAGGAAGCGACCCGACGCTGGTCGGATCCGCCCCCATGACAAAGATGGGACGGAATGGCCAAGAGGCCCTTGCATCGCTGGAGTTCTGGCTGAAAGACAGTATTCCGGACTCCGTTTCGTCAGCACTCAAATCTCCGGTGGCATACCAGCCTGAACTCCCTCTGGGCTACGCACCTCACTTCGGAGGAACTATCGCCAGTTCGGAGACCCTTCTCTCTCTTTCCCGAAGATCCTTCCTGCCTCCGGAAATCTCCGGAAAAATCAGGGTGCACTTTCTGACCGACCGCCTCAAGGGTGAAGCCCGGGATGCCGGAGCTGTCATTTCCTCCCTCATCCTTTGGCAATCACGGACAACTCCCGGGTGGAGCGCCTGGATCGCATCCGGAGAGACAACAGTCCGGCTTCCTTCGAGTCTTCACGGCAAAGGGGGGCGGTCTCTTGAGCTCGGTCTTTCCCTGGCTCTCGAACTGAGAAAGAGGAAGGCCATCGTATTGAGTCTTGCTACCGATGGCTGGGACGGAAACTCTGGACTGGCAGGAGCACTGATCGGGGCAGAGGCCCTCTCCTCCCCTCAAGTGTACAGGGGGGCCATGAACGCCCTTGCATCTCACGACACCGGCCCTTTTCTCCGGCACCATTCCATGGGCATCGAGACGGGTCCGAGCGGAAGCAACCTGAACGATCTTGTTCTTGTCCTGCTCCCACCCCAGAAGGAAAATGCATGTTAAAAAAAAGCCATTTTTTCCGGTCGATTCTCTTCCTGCTCTTTTTCCTCCTCCTTCTTGAGGGAAAGGCAGGGCGACATCCCTCCGAGATCTTTGCCGAGTCCACCATGACTGAAGGAACCCCTCCGCCCGGAGAAGAATATCCTGTTGCATACTGGGCCCAGACCCATATCTCCCAAGCCCTTCTCCTCCACAGAAAAGTCACTCCGGAGAACCTTCAGTCTGCCTGCAGGACCGGAGTTCTCAAATCAGAGCCAAAGATTTTGAACGCATGGAAGAGTTTTCAAAGCCTGAAAAGAAGGGCCTTCTGCCAGAAATACCCTTACCAGACCCTTCACCTTCTGGGGGAGGCTCCCTACTTCATGCTCAGACCTCCGGGCTCCCACAGGTAAAGGGGCGTTGGCCCCATCGTCCTTATCAAGGCCATAATACTGGCAAAGGAGAAAGGATCAATCCCGGATGAGGTCATTCCCAACAGAGGGGAAGAACCCTGATCCGGCTCCTGGTACTCCACCAGGCGGACCTCCGCCATTCCCAGATTTTTTTTCAGGTGGTGAACGAGATCGTCCCGATAACCGATCCGGTCAATCAGACGATTCCGGAGAGCCTGAGAGGCAGTATAGACCCTCCCATCGGCCAAAACGACCAGAGGTTTTTTCCCAATTTTGCGATTTTTGGCAACGACATTCAAAAAGGTGTCATAGAAATCCTGAACCAGCCCCTCAAAGATCTTTCTGTCCTCCGGGGTCATCTTCTTCATGGGTGATCCCAGTTCCTTCTCCGAACCCGAGGTGATGGTCCTGTTTGTCACCCCCACCTTTTTCATGAGTCCTTCCACGCCAATGTTGGCGATCATGACCCCGATACTCCCGACGACACTAGTCGGGTGAGCCCACACCTCATCTGTCCCCATTGCGGCATAATAGGCTCCTGAGGCTCCCAAATCTCCCACAAAAGCGATCACCGGGACATGCATCTTCTGCCTGTAATTCATGATCTGATGGTAAATGCGATCTGAGGCAGTGACCGTTCCCCCGGGAGAGTCGATCATGATCACCACTGCCCGAATATGCTTATCCTTCGAGGCCTTCAGAAACTCCTTCCGGATCAGGCTGACCTGATCTTTTTTTCCGGAGAGAAGCGGAGTCCCTCCTTTTTTCTCCTGGTCCCCTATAAATCCGTTCAAAGGAAGAAAAAGAATTTTATCTTTGGCAGAAGAAGGTTGAAGATCCTTCTCCACAAGTCCCTTATTCTCCGGGAAAAGATTGACAGTGATGCACCCTGCTGTCAAAAGAAAGATTCCTGTCAGGGAGACAATCCATCCTTTTCCGATCATATTTCTCATGTTTTCTCCAGCGACTTGTTATGACAAGGTTTTTTTGGAAGAAGGCCCGGGGTGGTCCCGACGAGGACCGGGTCATCAGACAGACCCACCCTCAGGAAGGGATTGATGGCTCCCTTTGAAAAGAGACGTTTCTGCCCTAAAATCGGAAATTCTAACACCCGCTAGCGATAGTTGGTATACTGAAGATCGATTCCAAAGTCCTTTCGCTTGAGAAGGGCAATGACCTCCTGCAGGTCATCCCTTGATTTCCCGGTGACGCGGACACTGTCTCCCTGAACCTGGGGCTGAACCTTGAGTTTGGCGGCCTTGATTTCCCTTACTACGTCTTTTGCAATCTCCTGCGTCAATCCCTGTTTGAAGACAATCCGCTGTCTTGACGTCCCGCCCAATGCTTCCTCAATCTTTTTCTTGTCCAGATTCTTGAGGGAAATCCCCCGCTTGATTATCTTCGACTCAAGGATGTCTACCACTGCGATAATCTTGTGAGAATCCTTCGCCGTAAGGACCAAGTCCTCCTTGTCCCATTCGATCCTGGACCCGCTGTCCTTCAAGTCAAATCGGGTACCGATTTCCTTGAGTGCCTGATCAACAGCATTTTTCGCTTCCTGCATGTCAACCTTCGATACAATGTCGAACGATGCTTCAGACGGCATAATGCCTCCTTCAGAGTGATGGGTTTAGTCGGCCCGGTTGAACAGATGAACGGAGAGCATACTCATGGCCGAGAGAAAAAAAATCAGGGTCAACAGATCTGTGGTGACCGAATAATAATGAATGCCTGCAAGGGCATGGCGCAGAAGATCGACCCCGTAGGTCATCGGGTCCAGTCGGGAGGCAATCGACAGCCAGTGCGGCAGACGATCCAGAGGATAGAGCGCGCCTGACAGAAAAAACAGGGGCAGGATGATGAAGTTCATCAGTACCATGAATCCTTGGCTGGAAGTCATACGGACTCCAAGAAGTATTCCGACCGCTGTTTGCGTCAGACCGATCAGGAGCATGACAAAAAATGCAGAAACAAGTTGAAGGCTCGACGGGCGCAAATGAAAAAGCGGATAGAGGACAAGGATCATCCCTCCCTGAAGCACAGAATTTGTAGCCCCTCCGAGAATTTTTCCGATGACGACCGCAGTTCTGGAAAGAGGCGCCACAAGAACCTCCTTCAAAAAACCCACTTCCCGATCCCACACAATAGCGACCCCGGCAAAAGAAGCGGTAAAAAGAACGCTCATTCCAACAATTCCAGGAAAAAGAAAAGCCTGATACCCGAGACTTCCCCCATTGACTCCCTGACTGATAGACCCTAGCCTGGGTGAGAGTCCGCCTCCTAGAATGAAAAGAAACAGAAGCGGCTGGATAAAGGACCCCACAAGTCGAATCCTGTCACGCCAGAGCCTGATAACATCCCTGAGCCACAGGGTGTAGATTCCCCTGAGATCTCGAATTATTGGATCAGCCAGCGTTTCTTCGGAAGATTTGATCAGACTCCAGTCTGTCGTCGTTATTTTTCCGTTCATGCTCCATCTCCAGCGATTTTGTTCCCCGGATTATCCGACAGGTTGTTCCCGGTATATTGAATAAAAACATCATCAAGGTTTGGCCGGCGGATTGAAGCTTCAATAATCGGAAAGGGAAGGTACTTCAGAAATTCCCATGGAGATGCAAGGTGGCTTCCCATGGAAAAGGAGAGGGATCCGTCTGGCTCTTCCCTAATGGAATCCCTGATTTCAGGTATTGTGTCAATGATATATTTCTTCATGCTGTCTCGATCCTGAACCCGAACATTCAGAACTTCTGGGCCAACCGATTTTTTGAGTTGACCCGGGGTGTCGAGGGCCACGATTTTTCCTTTGTTGATGATTCCGACCCGATCAGATCCGTCCGCTTCTTCCAGATAATGGGTTGTCAGAAATACGGTCATGCCAACCTCCTTTCGGACGGAATGTATGTATTCCCAGACTATTCTTCTGGAATGGGGATCGAGCCCCAGCGTCGGTTCGTCGAGAATCAGGACTTTGGGGGCATGGATCAGTCCACGAACAATTTCGAGCCTTCTTTTCATTCCTCCGGAAAATGTGCGGACGAGGTCGTTCTTTCGTTCCGTCAACCCCATAATATCGAGGAGAAATTCACCGCGTTTTTTTCGAATGGGGCCGGATATCCCGTAGAGCCTACCGTGAAACTCAAGGTTTTCCCATGCGGATAAACGATCATCGAGACTCGGGTCCTGAAAGATAATTCCGATTCGTTGTCTGACCTGATGGGGAGATTCGACCACGTCCAGACCATCAATCAATATTTTCCCGGAAGAAGGGGCGAGAAGAGCCACCATCATTCCAATGGTTGTTGTCTTTCCAGCGCCATTTGGTCCTAGAAAAGAAAAAAATTCTCCTGTACCTACGTGAAAGGATATATCGTTAACCGCAGTCCTGTCTCCTGCCTTTGACCTGTAAACCTTCACGAGATTAGTTACCGAGATCAAGACACCCCCTGAGGAGTAATTTCCATGGTTGAGACTCCCTTTTTTCTCTTATTCTATCTGACCCCTGGCACCAATGATAGAGAACTCATTTTCCGAATGAAGTGGGTTGGATCGATCTAAAGGTAAGACGAATGGGTGAAAAAATAGAAACGGCAGGATCGCTCCTGCCGTTTCTGATGATACCAGGCTGATTCTACCGTTCCTGAAAGAACGGTCTGAAATCTCCCTAGGGAGTTTTCATGGATATTTTTTCAAGTCCAGGAACCACTGGACCACTATAATTCGTGATCGGGATTGGAATTGGTCGACCATTATCCCGGTCAATCGGAAGGAATTTCTGGGGAATAGTGATGACCGTCGGATCATCAAGACCCAGAACCCAAGTTGTCAATGCCGTAGTCTGAAGATCAGTCAGATGAAAATTCGGCATGATCGTCGGGGGAACCTTGAAGGCTGGAATTCCAGGGGATATTTTCCTGGGATTCTTGAAATGCTCCCATTCCCATTCCCGTTCGGAATGGAGTCCTCCGACATGATTGAAGTCATGAACATTATAAAAACCAAGTTCGGTCCGGCTACCAAATCCCGAAAGATCCGGGGCAAGGACTCCATGAAGGTTAAACTGGGTCATCGTATGGCAAGATCCGCAACCCTTTTGAATGATCGTCTTTTTGGCCAGGTTCAGGAACGGTGTCATCGGAGGATTGATTCCCGGCTTAAAAAGATCGGTATGGCACTTCAGACAGGAGGCTTCGGCAAATGCCCCCCTTTTCGGCTGATAGTTGAGTGAAACATTGAAGCCATGGGCTTCGGACACCTTTGTCGCCACACCCTGTCCGTCGTGACAGACGGTGCATCCGAATTTCTCGAAGGGATGCTTGCTGATATATCCTGCCATATCAGGGTGGGTCGTAAATGGTTCAGGCGCCGTCTTGAAGGCGGGAATGTTAATTCCCATATGACAGGTCATGCAACGGTCAGCCTTGTTCATGATCGGATTCCATATCTGGACAATAGTCAGCGGTGAATTGGCAAGTTCTGGTTTTTTTGTAACCTTGGCAAGCAATTGGTAATACTGCCGTTGGTAAGTCATCCACTCAGGATGGGTGTCCTTGTACATTTCTACAAAGAAAATCCCTCCCAGAAGGACTGTCGAGATAAAGAAGAGGACATATATCCGCATTTTCATTCTTTTCGACCCCTTTCCGTTGTCTGGGCTGACTTTCTTAGTGGGTGCCCTTCAGGATAGAAGGAGCCTTCCTGCCATTTTTGGAACCAGATAACCAGGTAATAGAATATAGCGGTGCCGATGAGTAGCGTGAACGAAATCCCAATTCGGTAGGGATATCCGAAATATTCCTCGACCCACGGGGCATTGAGCAATTGGTGAAACTGATCCATCGAACCTCCTCGTTCGGCCTTACCGAATTATCGCCGGCCATCCGGTTAGATAGTCTCCTGAGGACAAATTTCAGCCTCAGGAGGCCCGGTCCAGTATTAAGAAAAAATCATCAGATATTGATCCAAGGAGTCACGAGTACGTATTTAATGTTGAGCAACAGACGAAGGATTATCTTCAGGGCAACTCCCATCATTGACAGGAAGAAGAACATGAAGGTCAGATATCTCCACAAACCCATTGCCTTGTACATGGGTTTCATGACAACCATTGGAATAATGGTTCCGACTGCGAAATATCCCACAAAGATGATATCGCCAAAGATCTTGCCTACACCCTCACTAACATGGAACCAGTTCACAAACAGGAGGTGAAGAGGAACCAGTGTCACCAGAGCCGGATTCATGTGTTCGAGATGATTGCTCCATGGCCAATACCACTGCCAGTCAAGGCCTCTCAGGTAGGTACCGATAATAATCGTGATCCACCAGATCGCAAATCCGAAGGAATAGTTGAATACTGCGAATTTTCGCTCGCTGTATGTGTAATAACCTACTCCCTTTGGATTAACATCCAGATAAGGAAATAGCATCAGACCCATGATAATCATTCCCGGAAGCACAACTCCGGCATACCAGGGATCGAAATACACCAGCAATTCCTGCAATCCAAGGAAGTACCAAGGAGCCCGCATCGGGTTGGGGGTTGTCGAAGGGTCGGCCAATGACCGAAGTGGTGCATGTTCAAACTGAATCAGAACCATCAGGCCAACCGTTACAAGAATTGCACAGATAATTTCAATGGTCAGTAGATTGGGCCATACATAAACTGTATCTTCCGGCTCTTTTTTAATGATTGGAGCGGTTTTTTTCATGAGCTCTACGAGCCCGTAGGACTTTCGTGAATCCCGGGGAAATATTTCCCGAGTTAACTTCTCATCCATGCTGCCCCACCTCTCGGTTAACACTGCATATCAAAAGCTGTCCTTTAATGTTAATTCCAAGCAAATACAGGATTTCATCCAGACTCAAAGGGTCACACTAAAGCGGTCCTGAGAATCCGTCCTTGCGGATCCGCCAGAAATGTACCGCCAGAAATACCGTAACGACAAGAGGAAGAACGACACAGTGAAGAACATAGAACCTGATCAGAGCATTCTGACCCACAACGGTTCCTCCCAACAGCATGAACATGATATCGTTTGTCGGAAGAAAGCCAAGCTGGGGACCCCATGGACCATTCTGGCCGATCAAAGGGGTGTAGGATGCCATCTTGGCACCCACAGTCACGGCCCAGTAAGCAAGCTGATCCCAGGGAAGCAGGTAACCGGTCCAGGAAAGCACAAGGGTGTTGACAAGCAACACAACCCCGACGACCCAGTTGAATTCCCGTGGAGCCTTGTATGCCCCCGTGAGGAAGACTCTTGTCATGTGGAGCCAAACGAATAGCACCATGCCGTGAGCAGCAAACCTGTGAAGATCACGCATCAGGTTACCGCCAAAAATAACGAACTGGAGATCTTTGATGTTTCTGTAGGCAAGGCCAGTATAAGGGGTGTAGTAAAACATGAGCCAAATCCCGGTCACGGACAGGATGATGAACAGCAAGAGCGTGATTCCCCCGAGACAGAATGTATAGCGCATGCGAAGTGCCGATCGCCTCACCTTCACCGGGTGAATGTGAAGAAAAACACTGCTGAATATGGCATAAGCCCGATCCAGATCATTATTGGGATATCCATGCCTAAATACTGACTTGAAGATTTGGGAATCAACGATTCCATTCTTAAGTTTTTGGAGCATTACTGAAGTCCCTTTCGTTAAAAGGACCATTCCCTGATTGTTGCCCACAGGAAAAGATGATCCTCACGTGGCTCACCTGTCACCCATTTCTAATATAGGAAGGGCGCACCGACTTCAAGTTCCCAATAGAACCCTTAACACAAAAGGCGATTGGATGCGCACGAAGCGCCGGCAGGTGCCGAGTGGTCAATATAAAATGGATTGACTTCCTTTACCTTTTCCTTGACCCACAGACCTTGAGGTGTCTGGACCGGATCAGGATCCAGACGAATGACGGTATTAACAATCAGCTCACCATCAAGGGGGTCACGGGTGATCTGTCCCCTCCACAGGGTGCGAGGAGCCGGACCTCCGCGCACATTGCCATGGGCATCATAGATGGATCCATGACATGGGCACCGGAATCTCTTCTGGTCTGGAAACCAGTTCGGCGTGCAGCCCAAATGTCGACAAATCGAAATCATATTATAGATTCCACGCATATTTCTCACGACCCAGAATCGGCCTTTGAGCTTCCATCTCTCATCGACACCCAGTCCATAAGTTGCAACATGACCAATTTTGAAAATGGTTGGCGGTTCATAGAGCACCGGGGGAAAGAGAAACTTGTATGCCGCATAGGCAGATCCAGCCATAGAGGCCCCGACAAAGGACCAGCCGGCTGCTACAAGAAACTTTCTTCGCCCTTTCTCCGAAGGAGTCAAACCTCCTTCAGTAACATCAGCAGGGCCCGAACCAGCAGTCGTATTTGTCATTGGAGCGTAACCTCCTGTTTGATTTCAAGATGTTCCATCGTGATTGCCCCGGTGGGACAACGCTTTGCGCAAAGTCCGCATCGAATGCAGCGAGTACCGTCCCATATCATTGCCGTTGACATCGAAAGAGTCTGTATCACCGGCTCATCCATATGTTCAGGGTGGACCTCCTCGTCGAGAAAAGATCCAAAGAGCGGCGCAGTTTTACCGTGCTCAAGATCAACATCGCCCAACGGGACCATCTTCAGGGCATATTCAGGACAGACGTCGACACATCCCCCACAAAGAACACATTTGTGGCCCTCAAAGATGGGATTGACATGGCATGTGAGACAACGGGACGCCTGGGTTCTTGCTTCAGCTTCCGTCATCGACAGCTCAGCCAGCTCAAAGTTCGTTTTCCGGAAATCCGGATGAAGCAACTCCGGATTTTTCCTTTCGAGATTATAGTAGCCGCTATGATTAAATTCTTCAGGCCACACCGGAGACGGGTTGCTCCGATGCGGGACAGGAGTCGAAATGCCGGAAGCCCTTGTCTCCGTATGCCCCTTTCCCAGGAAAGCATGCACCGATTGGGCTGCCTTCTGCCCCCCCGCGATGGCATCGATAAAAATCCGGGGCCCGGTCACAACGTCACCGGCTGCAAACACGCCCGGAAGCCCGGTATCCATTGTGTGCATATTGGCCCGGATCACTCCGTTTCTCCCGACAATACCTTCCAGCGGCTCGGGGACATAAGACGTATCGATGACCTGGCCGATTGCAAAAATAACCGACGTTCCACGGACGACATCGATTGCGCCTTCATCAAAGACTGGAGCAAACCGACCCTGGTCGTCAAACACAGAGAGGACTTTCTTGACCTCAAGACCCTCAAAACGACCGCTTCCCAAAATCTTCCTTGTTCCCAGACGGATAGCGAACTCGATCCCCTCGTGGACAGCATCCTCGATCTCAAGGTCATCTGCAGGCATCTCTTCCCAGGTCTCAAGGGTCACAACTGTTACTTTTTCCACCCCCGGAACACGGACGGCGGTCCGACACACATCCATGGCCACGTTCCCTGCGCCTACAACCACGGGATGCGAACCTATCGGAAGCGGTTGATGCGACTGATAGACAGACTGAAGAAATGGAATAGCCGAATAGACCCCATCAAGATCTTTTCCATCAAAAGGGATCGGACGACTTCCCCATGCACCGGAAGCAAGTATCACGGCACCGAATTCACTACGAATTTCTTCCATGGAGACATCCTTGCCGACCTTCGTATTCAACCGGACGTCGATTCCCATGCTGAGGATGGCCGCAATCTCTGCCTGAAAAAGAGGTCTCGGCAGACGGTACTCCGGAACCAGATAAAACAGCCCGCCCAAACGGTCCAGTGCCTCGAAAATCGTCACACGATAGCCCAAGCGAGCCAGATCATGCGCAGATGTCAGACCAGCCGGACCTCCTCCGATGATGGCAACCTTGTCTCCCGTCGCCCGCCCATAAGGAACCCCGGGCGCAGTAGAGTAGCGCAACGTGGAGGCTGGATCGGACACGACCTCGGCTCCGAATTTTTCAGTTACAAATCTCTTGAGAGCCCGGATCGTTACAGGCTGATCGATATTGCCTCGCGTACACGCCGTTTCGCAGGGAGCATTGCAGACCCATCCACAAACCGAGGCAAACGGGTTGGGACCACGCGCAATCGCATACGCCTTTTCATAACGCCCCTGGGCAATTGCCTGAACATATCCACCGGCATCCGTACCTACAGGACATGCCTTTCGACACGCGACCTGATCGGCATAATACTGGTAATCTGGAATGTGAAGCTTATACTTTCCTCTCATTCGGTCCTCCTTCCGCTCTGGGCATTTAACCCAGACGGCAAGAGGGACACCAAGCTGGCGAAGCCTGTAAAAATACCTTTAGGCTCCCAAGGTTCCCTATCCGGTTAAAGATTGAGAATGATTTTCGATGTGACGTGGTAGTGGCGGTTTTTTTAACATATCCAGACATGAGTGTCAACTGGTCGGAATAATCCTTCCGGAACAAATCGAACCGGATCCAAGGATTTTATTTCCGTCTCCGGAAGCCCTATCCCGACTCTCATGCCTCTCCATCCCCTCTGAAGCCTCGACTTTATCTCGAGAAACCCCTATGATCGTGCCACTTGTATTAAATACCTCTGTTCGATCAGAATCAGAGAGAAATCCTTGTGCCTGGCCCGAAACAGTCTTTCATGATAAAAAACATGGGGATTTCGGCGTCCTCCCCCGGCTGGATTTTTTAACGGCCACATGATGCGTCATTCGATCCGAGAGAGGTTCAATGCCCCAACGTTTTCCTCTTCATACTATCGGAATCCTCACAAAGCCTCACCGCTCATCCGAGGTCCGAGCGCTTCTGACGGGACTTCTTCCCTGGTTTGCAGAACGCAAGATGGTCGTTCTGATGGACAAGGAAGCAACCTTGTCTCTCCCCACCGGAACGGGGGATACATACGACCGCGAAACAATCGCAAAACGGGCGGATCTGGTCATCGTGCTCGGCGGAGACGGCACACTGCTCTCGGCGGCCCGACTCCTCGTGTCATCAGAAACTCCCATCCTGGGGGTCAATCTCGGAACCCTGGGCTTTCTTGCAGAGGTTCCCAAAGATGAAACTTTCAGGGTTCTTGAATCTGTGGTCGAGGGGTACTTTGTCATAGAAAAGCGCATGATGATCCACGGACGAGTAATACGGAACAATCAGGAGGTGATTCTGGAAGAGGACGTCCTGAATGACGTCGTCATCAATAAAGGAAGCATTGCCCGGATGATCGAGGTCGAGGTCTTCTCGAACACCCATTTTGTCACGGACATGAAGGGGGATGGAGTCATCTTTTCCACCGCCACAGGATCCACGGCCTACTCCATGGCCGCAGGCGGTCCCATCCTCCACCCCGAGTCGGATGGAATCGTCATGACACCGATTTGCCCCCACACACTGACACAAAGACCGATCGTCTTTCCAAGCTCAGTCGTTCTCGAAGCCCTTTTTAAAAACGGCGATGCCAACGTTGTCGTGACCTTCGACGGGCAAATCAGCGCTCCACTGAAGAGAGGGGATGTTCTTCAGATTAGCCGTTCGAAGGCGGTGACCCGCCTACTTGTGTCGCCCGACAGAAATTACTTTGAGGTCTTGAGAGATAAACTCCGATGGGGAGGGGCATGACGGAATTCAAAAATAGCAGGATGATGCTCGAACAGATCGCGAGCGCCGCCCACAGGTCCGGGTTCAGGCAGAGGATTCTGGGGGAGGTTCCCGGGCCGGAAACACCCTTTCCCATGATTGCCCTGTCAAAGAAGCTCGCCGGCCAGTCTCCCCGGATTCTGATTTCTGCTGGAATTCACGGAGATGAGCCGGCGGGTCCCCACGCCATTCTCTCTCTCCTTCAATCCTACGCAGAGGAATGGTCCGAGCTCTCTCCATATCACATCGAGATAGTTCCTCTGATCAACCCCACCGGTTTCGACCGCAGACAACGTGAAAACTGGCAGGGCGTCGATCTGAACCGGACCTTCGGATCAGCCGACCCCCCTCCAGAAATCCGGGCTCTCATGGATGACTACAAACGCCGGCAGATCGACTTGTTCGTTGACTTTCACGAAGATGTCGACACCCCGGGTTTCTATCTCTATGAACTCGCTCCGGACAAGTCCGGTCCCTTTGGCCCCCACATCATACAAGCCCTTAGAGACCACAAACTCCCCATTAACACATCGGAAATCATCGAAGGGATGCCGGCCATCGACGGACTCATCCTCAGGACCTCCCGTTCGGTTCCCCGATTCTTCCGAAAGGGCGCCCCCCAGGGTCTTTACATGATAAAGCTCGGCACGACGAGAACTCTCACTTTCGAAACCCCCCCCTCCCTACCGCTTGAAAAAAGAGTTTCCATGCATCTTATCGCCCTTCGGGCCATTCTCTCGCGATGGCGCCCGGAATAAGAATCTGATCCGCCAACGTCAGGGGACAATCGGTGGCGAGATGACGTTCATGATGGGAGCCAAAGCCGCCACACCGTTCAAACTCACCGTAAATCCGAATCCGGTCTGGACAGGCAAGGGAACGGGCTCATTTACGATATAGTACATGAAGGCTCCCGACCAGCACTGTCCATTGTATCCAAGGTTGAATGATTCCATCTGGGCTCCGGCCGACGGCCCCCTGCCAAGATCGTAATAATAGGCAGCCCCCCCATAAAGCCCAAGCTGCGTGTTTATTCCCAGGTACGGAACGAGAAAGTTCGTTCCAAATGGCTGGTTATAGGTTTCGGTCACTTCGTAGGGATTGAAAAAATTTCCCATGATCGGAATGTTTCCGGCTCGGGCAGAGGTCTGGGCCAGCATGGCATTCAATGTAACCGGCCCAGGATAGACCGCTGCCTGATTGAAGGAAATCGCCGAGTCTTCCGTCATTACCGAATTCCGGGATACATCGAAAAATCCTTCGGCAAAAAAAGACACCGGCTGCCCCGGAAATAAATGGAGCGATCCGTAGATCGGCGAATAAGGGGTTGCGATCGGCTGAAAGGGGTTTGCAATGGTCTGTCCCCCGAAAAACATCTGCTGCTGGGAAGTAGGGAGGATCGTCTGGTAGGCATAGGTGTCGGCCAGCTTGACCGAAAGAATTTCTTTTGACCCGTTCTGATCGGAATAGAAAAATCTCTGGGTAACCCCCAGAGTGACCGCATTCATTCCAAGAATGTTGTCCGAAAATCCGCTTTGAATGATCTGGGTCTCGTTGTTTTGAGGCGCCCAGTCGAAGTCCGCATCCATCTGCACCTGATGGGTCAGGGTGCCCCCTCCCGACATCCCGAAATCCCTTTCGATTATCGACTGCGCCCCGAATCCCATATTGGGCACCACCTGGTCATAAGGTGTTCCCGTCTGATATCCCTGGCTGTAGACCGTCGTGACTGCGCCTACATGGGGTGTCAGGATAAGCGCCCCATCCCCGATCGAGTAAGAACCTGTCAAATGGGGGTAGATAAGGCCTCTCTGAAGGAGAAGCGGTCCGCTCTCGATATCGGCCCCCGACATAAACGAAGAAAGGAACAGGCCACTTGTTCCCAAGCTGTAGTCGTAAAGACTTGCACTTCCTTGGGGAAGCTTGGACACGGTGGTATTGAGTCCCGGGAAAATATCCTGATTATAATCGGCAATCAGGTTGACCTCGCTATTGTCCTGATAGGCGTTTACAAAAATAGTCGACAACAGTTCCGGATTGAAGCTCATCGTCGAGCCGACACTCATGAGCTGATAAAAGTCCTGGGCATTCACATAATTGATATTGCCGATGATCGCCAGATTGTCCGTATTGTAGTTGTAAAGGTCTGTAGTCGAGGAGATATTCGTCCGAAGCCCCAGAGGAGAATAGTCGACCGCCTGGTTCATGATGTTGACTGAAAGATTCTGATGGTCACTCATGGCCTGCCGATAGGTCACCCCCTCCCCGATCCCGAAGTTCGACATGTCGTCGAAGGTAATGGCCAGATCGTAGGACGGGTCGAGATTCCAGAAGAATGTATCGTAAAAGACCATCCCCTGAACAGTGTTGTACTGCACGAACGGAAACAGGAACCCCGTCTTTTTTGATGAGACCGGAAAGGAAAAATAGGGCATGTAGAGAGCCGGAACTCCCTTGATATCAAGGGTATTGGAAAGTCCAGAAAAAGAATCTCCAAGAGTCATGTTGCCGGACAGCGTCGAAATATTCCAGGAAGGGCTTTCGCCCTTCCCGCAGGAACAGGTCGTCACCGAGCCCTTGTCTACATGATAATGCTTCTTGTCCTTCCGATGAATGACCTTTCCCCGGATGTGGTAGGTGTACAGGATCTGGGCATTGTTCAAGGAATAGTACTGTTTTGTCTTGACTTTTCCATTGTACAATGTGGCTTCCCCGGACAGGATGTTGGCCCTGATCCGGTCCCCATTCATAACGGTCCTCGGGCCAGTGAACACGACATGTCCCACCCCCCAGACGATATTAGTGCTCTTGTTCAGAATCAGGGAATCGGCACGAAGGGACCAGGGCGACCGGGCAAGAAAGGCATGGCCTTCCGCATGAATCAGATTGGTTTTCTTGTTGAGACGTATCCGGTCGGCCATCACCACAACCTTATTGGAGGCATCAGGCGTTGCCGGATAGGCGGCTTCAAGAAGAATCTCCTGGCTGCCCAGGGCCAAGACTGCCCAGACAGTCAGGAAAAATGAAACATTCAGATACCGGGAACGGTGTTTCAAGGTTCGGCCAGTCCTGGAAGGTCCCGCTCATTGTGCCGGAACAGGGCCGGTTCGGGAGAAGGAATCAGTTTCGAACGCAGGGAGCCAACAAGGTAAAGCGATCCGGTCACCACGAGAACCCGGCCCCGTTCGGCATTCGCCCATTCCTTCGCCTCATTCCAAAGAGCGTTCCTCTGTCCTGAACGAATAAATGCCGATAATCCCGCCGATCTGCCGACATATTCCTTCATCTCCCCTGAGCTGACCCAAGAATCTGGTTCAATATCGCCAAGAGGATCATCGGGGAAAAAGAATGCCGCGGAAAGGGGCTCGAGGGCGGAAAGCATAGCCGTCCAGTCTTTGTCCGCATGGATTGCCAAGAAAAATCCGAATTTTCCCGAGGTGCCAAATCGGTCACGAAGGGCTATGCACAAAGCCTGAATGGCGGAAACATTGTGTGCTCCGTCAAGAAGGATCACCGGGGATTTCGAGATAAGCTCGAGACGACCGGGATTCGCCGCACTCGCGGATCCTTCTAGAATCGCCGTCGGGGAGACGGGAAGTGATGTCCATTCCAGGGAGGCCAATGCAGCTGACAAATTTCCTATCTGGTACGTGGCGGTGAGGGCCGAAGATAGGACACGCTCCCCCCAGCGTCCCTTGTAGATCGCCATCCTGAATTTTTGATCGGGTCGGTCCGGCTCGATCCATTCTCCAGAAAAATCCCTGTCGCCGAGGACAGGGATAAATCCCCGTTCCCGGGCTCTCTCAAGGAATCGTTCCCTCAGGACAGCATCCTGAAGACACGCAATGAATGGACGGCCCCGTCGCCCCACCGCGACCTTTTCCTCAAATATGTTCAGGATACCGCTTCCCAGAATCCTTTCATGATCGAGCGCCACCTGCGTCAAGACAGTCGCGATTGGGTCGCATGCGGTCGTCGCATCCCATCGTCCACCCATACCGGCTTCGAGAACAACGATCTGACACGAGGCCCTCTCAAAGGCCATAAAGGCCAGGACAGTGAGAAATTCAAAGAAAGTCAGGGAGAGACTCCGGGTCTCGAGACAGTGTCGGAGCTCCTGGAAGAGTCCCTCAAAAAATTCGGAAGAGATCGGCCGGTCCGAAACAACCACCCTCTCCCGGACATCGAACAGATGAGGAGAGGTGTACCGGCCCGTCCGGTATCCGGATGCCCGGAGAATGGCATCAATGAAAGCCGTTGTGGAGCCTTTCCCGTTGGTTCCCACTACCTGGATCGTCAGATAGGACCGCTGGGGATTCCCTAGAACCTCAAGAACAGACCGCACCCGGTCCAAGCCAGGGAGAATTCCGAACCGTCCCAGGCTAGACAGGTAAGCCGATGAATCGCTGGAAAGCGTCACCCCGCCTGGCTCCCCTGACAGAAAGGATGCTCCTTTCTGTCAGGACCCAGGTGGCAAAGAATCTGTGCGAGCGTATCTTTCAGTTTTTTTCTTTCGACGATCATATCGATAAACCCATGCTCCAGAAGAAATTCCGCTCTCTGAAAACCTTCCGGAAGCTGCTGGCGAATCGTCTGTTCGATCACCCTGGGACCGGCAAAACCGATGAGTGCCCTCGGCTCGGCAAGGATGATATCCCCAAGCATGGCAAAACTGGCGGTCACGCCACCGAAGGTGGGATCTGTGAGAACGGTCAGGTAGGGCAGTCCGACTTTCCTCAGACGGCCAACAGCAGCCGAAGTCCGCGCCATCTGCATGAGGGAAAATATTCCCTCCTGCATACGGGCCCCTCCAGAAGCGGTCACGAGAATCAGGGGGAGCTTTTTCTCAAGGGCTCTGTCCGCGGCTCTCACGACCTTTTCTCCTACCACCGATCCCATGGATCCTCCCATGAAATGGAAGGAGAAGACGCCCAAAACCGCGGGAACCCCCATAATATGGCACTCACCGACCCGAATGGCATCCTCGAGTCCCGTTTTCTTCTGCGCCAGGCGAACACGGTCGACATAACGCTGGCTGTCGGAGAATTGGAGAGGGTCCGAGGACACCACCTCTGCGGCAAACTCCTCGAATGTATCGGCATCAACCAGCTGTTCCAGCCTTTCAGCCAATGTGATCGGAAAGTGGTAGTTGCACTTAGGACACACCTTGCCCGCCTTATCGACCTCTTTCCGATAAACAATCTGACGACAGTGGTTACATTTTATCCAGAGGCCTTCCGGAATCCGCACCCTCTTCCCGGCATCCTCCTTTTCAATATTTTTTGCTGATCCGGATTTTTCCGGCCCCGACTTGTCCAGCCAACCCATCCTCGCCCTCTCCTCTATGACGCGTTTCCTGCCGCAACCGCAAATTCCGTCAATTTCTGCTCCCACCGGTCGGGGGTGACCTCTTCCTGCACTAGCCGGCTTCCAACTATAACCCCATCGGAAAACTGCAACACCTCTTTCGCAATCGGCGCCGAAGAGATTCCAAACCCTACAAAGACAGGAAGATCGGTCCATTCACGCAGACGCCCCACCAGGGAACGCGTCTCTCCTGTCAGGGTCAACTCGCTTCCGGTCGTTCCCATCAGACCCACATAGTAAACAAATCCCCGGGATTCTTTCACAATTTTCTTTGCCCTGTCATACCCGGTTGTTGGAGAGACAAATCCGACCAGATGGATCCCGTATTTTCGAAAAACCGGACGGTAGATTCCGGCATCCTCGAAGGAAAGGTCGGGAATCACCACCCCTCTGATACGCCGGGAATCACGGGCCTGCCGACAAAAGGACTCCACTCCCATGTGGTGGAACAGATTGAAATAGGTCATCAGGTAGATAGGGGGCAGGTTCTCCGTGGATATACCTGAAAGCCACTCCATGATGTTCACAAGGGAAGTTTCATGTCGAAGGGATCTTTGGGCCGCCATCTGGATGACAGGACCGTCAGCAGTCGGATCGGAAAAGGGGATCCCCAGTTCAACGGCGAAGACATTCTGCTCCCTGGCCCGTCGAAGGTATCGGGCCGTAGTGGCAAGATCCGGATCCCCCGCCACAAGATAGGGGATCAGGAGCTTTGGTGACACCCCCCTCCGGAACAGAGCCGTCCTCGTGACCGGATTGTTTCCGTCGCCGGAACCCTTGCCTCGTCCCTTCACTTGTGGCCTCCTCTCCCTGCGCCCAGAATGCGTGCCACCTCCATCACGTCCTTGTCCCCTCTTCCTGAGAGATTGATCACGATGCTCCGGTCTCTCCCAAGAGTTTTCGCAAGCCGAATCCCGTAAGCGACGGCATGGGAGCTTTCCAGTGCCGGAATGATCCCTTCGGTTCGGGAAAGTGACTGGAAAGCCTCCAGCGCCTCTTCGTCGCCGATATGGGTGAAGTTTATCCGTCCGTTCTCCCGGTAATAGGAAAGCTCCGGACCCACCGCCGAATAGTCGAGACCCGCCGATACAGAATGGGTGTTTTCTATCTGGCCGTCCGAATTCTGCAGCACATAGGTCCGGGTTCCCTGAAAGACTCCCACCGTTCCTCCTGCAAAACGTGCGGCATGATCTCCGGGGGAAAGCGATCGACCGCCGGCTTCCACGCCGAACATCCGGACCGACTTGTCCTTCAGGAACGGATAGAAAAGCCCGATTGCATTACTTCCCCCTCCCACACAGGCCACCAGGGCATCGGGCAGGCGCCCTTCCTTCTTCAAGATCTGCAACCGGGCCTCCTTCCCTATGACCGACTGGAATGTCCGGACCATCAAGGGAAAAGGATGAGGACCAAAGGCCGTTCCCAGAAGGTAATGGGTGGTCCGGACAGACCGGGACCAGTCCCTCAATGCTTCGCTGATGGCATCCTTGAGAGTTTTGCTTCCGGTATCGACAGGGGAGACCTGCGAACCCAGAAGCTCCATCCGAAAGACATTCAGAGCCTGCCTTCTTGCATCTTCCGACCCCATATAGATCTGGCATTCAAAACCGAGACGGGCCGCGACCGTGGCGGTGGCAACTCCATGCTGGCCGGCTCCTGTCTCTGCGATAAGGCGGGATTTGCCCATGCGTTTTGCCAATAGCGCCTGACCCACCGCATTCGTGATCTTGTGTGCCCCGGTGTGATTGAGGTCCTCTCGCTTCAACCAGATTTTTGCTCCTCCGACCAACCGGGTCAGCGCTTCTGCAAAATAGAGCGGAGTCGGTCTTCCCGAATAATCGGCCAGGGTGTTACTGAACTCTGTCCTGAACAATCTGTCTCGCCAGGCACTCCGAAATGACTTCTCCAGTTCGATCAACGCAGACAGCAGCGTCTCGGACACAAAACGCCCGCCAAACTCCCCAAAATACCCCCGCATATCAGGAACCACGGGAAATCCATTTTGCCCCACCTTTGGTTCCGCTCCAATCCTGCTCACGTATGCTCCTCGCAACTGCGGACTTTTTCCACAAAGTCATAAATCTTCCTTTCATCTTTTCTACCGGGCGCCGATTCGACACCGGAAGACACGTCCACACCAAAGGGAATGGCGGGACGAAGAGACCGGATTGCCTGTTCCACAGAATCTGGGGTCAGCCCACCGGAAAGGATCAGGGGAAGTGGCCAGGTCACGGAAGTCAGATCCTTGTATTTCCATGGATCACCTGTTCCTCCCGGACCTTTCTCCGAGCGCCCCTCGACAAGAATCATCCCGGCTCCTTCCGGATTTTCAAGAGGAGCCTCGCCACCCCACCGGACCGCATGGATCCAAGGGAGACCGAAACCGGAAATCTTCGCATATTCGTCAACGGAAAGGGGACCCCCATGCCACTGGAGGATGTCCAGGGGCAGACGTTCAAGAACCTCCGCGATCCAGTCCCACTCCGGTCGGACAAACACGCCCACCTTCTGTATTCGTGAAGAAACGGAATCGCACACGTCAGCGGCCTGTTCAAGAGTGACATAGCGTGAGGAAGTAGGCGCAAACAACAGGCCAAGGGCATTCGCTCCAGCCCTTTCAACGATACGGGCATCCCCGGGCCGGGTGATGCCGCAGATTTTAACCCAGATTCCCACAGAACTCATCAAGCGCTCGCCCAGGATCGGGGGAGGAAAGGAAGCTTTCTCCAACGAGAACTCCATCAAACCCCAACCGCTGCATTCGGTGATAGTCACTCGATGTCTTGAGCCCGCTTTCCGCGATCTTCCGGACGTTGTCCGGAATCATAGCCGCAAGGCGTTCCCCTCGATCCAGATCGATCTCCAGAGTATCAAGATCCCGGTGGTTGATCCCCACGAGGCTGGCGCCGGCATCAAGGGCCCTCAAAACTTCCTCTTCCGTATGTGTTTCGACAAGGGCGGTCATCTCCAGCATCCTTGCCAGCTCCTGAAGTTCCACCAGGAGACCTTGAGGGAGAATCCGCACGATCAGAAGAACCAGATCTGCCCCGGCCCAGCGACTTTCGTAGATCTGGTATGGATCGATGATAAAATCCTTCCGCAAAATCGGATGGCGTCTACCCGCGAGGGAGCTCCGGACCAACTCCAGATCCCCGAGAGATCCCCCGAAAAATGGACCGTCGGTCAAAATGGAAAAGGCTCCCGCGCCGTGTCTGTCATACCGGATAGCAAGATCCAGCGGATCATACGGATCCCGGATCAGGCCCCGTGACGGACTCATTCTTTTCATTTCGGCAATGACGAGGGGCGGGCGATCCCGGGATCCTAAGGATGCATCCCGGAACAGAGGCCGGGGAGCCGGAGCCTCTCCGATTCCCTTCTCAAGCATCGATATGGGCCGCAAAACCCGGGAAGACGAGACCTCTTCCCGTTTTTTCAGAAGGATGCTGTCCAGAACCATCACGACGAGAACTCTCTCCATCGCTCAAGAATAGCCAGGGACTTTCCCGAATCGATGGAATCACGGGCCAGAAGGACTCCTTCCTCCAGGGTACGCGCCACGCCGGACACAAGGAAGCCCGGAGCCGCACCGGCCAACACCCAGTCCCGAAGTGGAAATTTGTCCCCCCTCAGCACCCGTTCGATCAAGGCCGCATTCATCGACCGGTCGCCTCCAAGAGCCGCGGAAAGAGGGGACGGATCAAGCCCGAAATCATAGGCCCGGACCTCTCTTTGGGTGCGGGTTCCTCCGGACAAATGCACCATGGTCGTTGTGCCTGAAAGGTTGACCTCATCGACCCCGTCGCCAAAAATGGCAATAACTTCCTGACTTCCTGTACGCGACAACACGTCGGCGACGGTCCCGAGAAGAGACTGGTCGTAGACACCGACCACCTGCCGCTTCACCCGTGCGGGATTCGAAAGCGGACCCAGAAGATTGAAGAGTGTCCGAATTCCCAGATCACGTCGCACGGAAGCCGCAACTTTTAGTGCCGGATGATAGAGTGGGGCAAAGAGAAAAGCGATACCAATCTCCCGGTAAATTTTCGCCGCCTCCTCAGGCGACGGGTCGATGCGGATCCCGAGAGCTTCAAGAACATCGGCCGATCCCGCATGACTTGAAACAGCCCGGTTTCCATGCTTGATCACCCGCACTCCGGCCCCAGCCAAAACAAAGGACACGGCGGTCGAGAGATTGACCGTTCCCGAACGGTCTCCTCCCGTACCGCAGACATCGATCGCATCGTCTGCCATCTGGGGAAAGGCGCATGCTCTGGACTGCATCGCATCAATCGCTCCCGCTATCTCCTCGGCCGTTTCTCCCTTGGCCGCAAGGGCTACGAGAAGACCTGCCAGAAGCGCGTCCGGAACCTTTCCGTCCATCACGCTCCCCATGATGTCCGCCATGGAAGATCGAGACAGGGAATCACCTCTGGTCAGGGTCAACAGGGCTTCTCGCGGATTCACGCCCGTCTTTCATGACCTCTGGCCTCATTGAACGATCGGGCCAGAGCGATGAAATTTGAAAGGATCGTCTTTCCGTGTAGAGTCAGGATCGATTCCGGATGAAACTGCACGCCGCGTGTCGGAAAAATCTTGTGGGACAGGGCCATCACTTCTCCTTCCTGAGTCCGGGCCGTCACAGTGATCTCATCCGGAAGAGTGCTCTCCAGAACGATCAGTGAATGATATCGCGTCGCCTCGAAGGGAGTTGGAATCCCGAAAAAAAGGTCGGAGTTGTCATGATGAACAGGAGAGGTTTTTCCATGCATGAGGCGCGGAGCCCGGATCACCGAGCCCCCGAAGACCTCACCGATTGTCTGGTGTCCCAGACACACTCCCAATATCGGTAGTTTCGGAGCGAATTCCCGGACGATTTCAGGGCAGATGCCTGAATCGGAAGGGGTCCCCGGTCCAGGGGAGAGAACGATCCCGTCAAGAGCTTCGGCATCGATTTCCTTCAGCCGGATCCGGTCGTTCCGGAATACCTCCATTTCAACCCCCAGCTCCCAGAAATACTGGACGAGATTGTAGGTGAACGAATCATAGTTGTCGATCATCAGAAAAGCCATGTACCCTCGCTCCCATGCGATATTTCAAGAGCCCGGATCATCACCTGGGCTTTTGCCAGAACTTCCTGATTTTCTCGTTCCGGATCGCTGTCGGCCACGATTCCGGCACCAGCCTGGAAAAAACCCTGGGTCCCGTTCAGAAACACAGACCGGATGGCGATGGCAAGATCCACATCCCCTCCAAATGAAATGGTCCCGACACATCCGGCATAAGGTCCTCTCCGAACCGGCTCAAGTTCCTCGATAATCTCCATCGCACGAATCTTTGGAGCCCCAGAAAGCGTTCCGGCCGGATGCGCTGCCCGAATCACGTCATATCCTGTCTTAGAGTCGGCCAGGACCCCGGAAACATGGCTCACAATGTGGATCACATGGGAGTATTGCTCGAGAACCATCATCTCCCGGACCTTCACTCCTCCCTTGGCCGCCACCCGGCCGACATCGTTCCGTCCCAAGTCGACCAACATGACATGTTCCGCCCGCTCCTTGGGATCGGCAAGAAGCGCACGGGACCGCCTTTCGTCCTCGTCTGGATCACCGGACCGGCGGACTGTGCCGGCGATAGGTCGCAAATCGACCGTCCGGTCGGAAACCTTGACAAAAAGTTCCGGAGAAGAGCCTACAAGAGCCATTGGTCCATCTTCAATCAAATACAGATAAGGGGACGGGTTGATTGACCGAAGGACGCGATACAGGGTCAGCGGGGACCCCTCCCAATCAAATTCGAACCGCCTTGACAATACAACCTGAAATATATCTCCAGCCCGAATATGTTCCTTTGCCACCTCAACACTCTTCTTGAACGACTCGGCGTCTGTCACCTCATGGACAAAAAACGGAACCTTCCCTTTTGATACACTGGGTTTTGGAAGCGTCCTCGCTACGAACAAGGATTCCCAAAAAGAAAAGATGCGGGCCACCGATTCGTCGTACAGACGGTCCGGATCCCCCTTCTGACGATCGGCCCAGGTCAGGATACGGATTTTCTGAAGAGCGTGATCGAAGACGATCAGCATCTCGGGAATGACAAAATAGAGATCCGGGAAAGCATGCGTTGGAGGAAGGCCTTCCGGAAGGGTTTCGAAGCTTCGGACCATGTCGTAGCTCAGATAGCCCACTGCCCCCTGGGCAAAAACAGGAATCCTGTCGTCGATGAACACGGAAAGGTTGGCCATGGCCTGCGAAAATGTCTCGAGCAGATCCCCGGAACGCTGTTCGGATGCCACCGGTTTCCCTTCATGGAACTCATCGATGCGCAGCCCTTCCTCCAGTGTTCCCTTGAAAGAAAAGCGGACACCTGAACCCACAAAGGAATATCGCCCCCATCGGTCTCCTCCCGTCGCACTTTCGAGAAGGAACTTCGGACTGTCCTTCGGTAATGCCGCATAGATCATCGGGGGTGTGAGAAGATCGGAAAGAGCTTCACCGATCACGGGAACAAGGCGATGAAAGTCGAACTGTCCGGAGAATGAGTCCCGTTGTGGGTATATGATCATTGGACCTGATCCTTCTCCTTAAGCCTTCTCCAGAGAGTCGACCGTCCGATTCCCAGAAGCTTTGCGGCTTCCGACATATTGCCGTTTGTCCGTTCGAGAGCTTTCTGGATCAGGGCATCCTCCACATTTTTCAGGGGCTGGGGAAGCGAAAGAATCTCCTCGAGAAAAGTTTTTTCTCCCGACGGGGCCCACAGGTCGCGAGGAAGGTTCTTCACGTCGATCATTCGTTCACTGGATAGAAGGACGGCATGCTCCATGATGTTCTGCAACTCCCGAACATTTCCCGGATAGGAATAGTTGAGCAGCACATCAAGAGCCCCCTGCGTGAGCCCTTCGATATTCTTTCCGAACTCCGCGTTGTAACGATCAAGAAAGGATGAAATGAGAAGAGGGATATCTTCCCTCCGGTCTCTCAAAGGAGGAAGAAACAGGGGCACGACCCGCAAACGGTAATAGAGATCTTTTCTGAACTCGCCCGTTTCTATCGCTTTCTTGAGGTCACGATTTGTCGCCGCAATCACCCGGACATCCACTTTCAGAGTCTTGGTCCCTCCGACTCGCTCGAATTCCTCTTCCTGAAGGACACGAAGGAGTTTGACCTGCATCGATGGGGAGATTTCTCCGATTTCGTCGAGAAATATCGACCCTCCGGAAGCCATCTCAAAGCGACCCGGCTTACTCTGCACAGCGCCCGTAAAGGCCCCCCGAACATGTCCGAATAGCTCCGACTCCAGGACTCCCTCCGAAAGGGCGGCGCAGTTCACCTTGATGAAGGGGCCGTCTTTCCTGGGACTCATCTCATGGATGGCGTGGGCCACCAGTTCCTTGCCCGTACCGCTCTCTCCCTCGATCAGAACCGTTGACTTGCTCTGTGCGATCACCGGAAGCAGGTCGAACAGCTCCCTCATTTTTTCGCTCTGACCGATGATCCGTCCGAAGGAATAGCGCCCTTTCAACTCTTTCCGGAGGGCCGCAAGCTGGGTCACGTCGTGGAAGATTTCGACTCCTCCGATCACTTGCCCTGAAGGATCCCTGAGGAGTGCGGTATTTACCCGGACCAGATGGGTCTGCTTCTTGTGGTCGGAAAGAGCGATCTCATAGTTCCTGAAGGCCTCGCCCGTTTCGATAGTTTTTTCCAGAAGGCACCTGGCACTGCAGACAGCGGTGCGCATAACTTTGTGGCAATCAACGCCGGCAAAGTTGCCCTCAGGCATTCCCAGGATCTCCCGGGCGGCACGGTTCATATAGAGAACCTTTTTGTCCAGACCTATTGCCACCACGCCTTCCTCCAGAGACTCCAGAATAATCCGGGGGTCGGAACCGGGAAATGGATTCTCCGAAATCTCAAGGACTGACTGGGCAACATGGACCGATGGATCGGTCCATGACGAAAGGACAGGAAGAAACGAGGGATTTTGATCTGACATATCCGCAGGACCTCAATCAATCACTTGATGCATCGGAGAAATATTGAATGGGACGAAGGCCAATGCCCCTGCCGGACAGGTAAAAAGGCAGAGCCGGCAACGGATACAAATCGCCCCCGGAGTACCGGTCTTCATTCCCGATAGATGAAGAACCCCTGTAGGACAGAATTCTTCGCACATTCCGCAGGGCCCCGCCAATTTGCAGGCAGTCTCTTCCCATAGCACCTGGCCTCCGGCCACAATCCTCCGGTACAGACCTTCATCATACCATTCGGAATCCCGGAACCCAACCGGCTTGATCACAGCCTCCCTCACAATCAGGAGCCCATTCCGTGGAACAGAAGGCCCCATGAAAGCGCCACCAGAGTTTTCGAATCGCGGATCTTCCCTTCGAAAATATACCTCCTGACATCGCTCCATGTCAGGATGACCCGCTCTTCGATCCATTCGTCCTCTTCCGGGCTGGCTTCTCCCAAAACCCCTCCCCGGGCCAGAACCAGATGGATCACCTCATCGCAAAACCCGGGAGTCGTCCAGATCGAGGTCATCGAAGTCAGTGTGGCACCAGATATGCCGACCTCCTCCTGCAACTCCCTGGAGGCGGCCCCAAACACATCTTCCCCTTCCTCGATCTTTCCGGCAGGAATCTCGAGAATCATTGCTCCCACGGCAGGTCGAAGTTGTCGGATCAGCACCACCCGTTCCTGGTCCAGCACAGGGAGTATGGCAACACCCTGACCAAATCGAACCACCTCGAAGGTTCTGGAAAAACCCGCCTTGGTATCGCCTGGGATCAAATCCACTCCGATTCTCCGCCCTTGCCAGACAATCACATTTCCCTTCCCTTCCCGAATCCGGATTTTCCCTCCCGGGCCATCACAAGACACCATTTGAATGTCGTAGGATTATATGCTATTTTTACGATCCATGGTAGATAAACGATTCACCCTTACCCCTGACACCAAAGGCGCCCTGACGAGCGGCCTGTTCCACGGGTCCGCCCTTATCCTGTCTGGCATCCTGTCCTACGGATACATCTCTCGCCACCAGACCGGATCTTTATGGTTCTATCTTTTTTTCTTTGCCTTCTGGTTCATTCTCTTTTCCGGCTTCACTTCTGTCGTCAGCCAGTGCCTTCTTCTGATGCCCCGATCCCTCCGGTCCCTCCGGATCACCCACAACTCCGTCGTTCTTGAATGGAAAAACGGTGACACCGATGAACTGGTCAGAAAAATTCAATTTCAGGGAAGCCGGACCATCCTTGGTCTCTGGGGGCAAACCGTCGACAAGAGAAGGGTTCAGGCAACGGTCAGACGAAATTCCCTGGCCCGGGAAGAGATGCAGGAACTTCTGGGAGAACTTGAACGCCTCAGGGAACTCGAAAAAAGGGTATCCTGATCCCTCTTGCCTTCCCGCTCCGACTCCCTTACCCTTTTCTGAGGGTCTCCTTTCTCTGGGTCTTTGGGGCCCGTCATTACCAAACCTGGAAGAAAAAATGACCGCACATGATACATCTCTTCTGAATCTTGCAAAACGACACCCCCTGCTGACGACCCTCTTCGGCTTCTGGGGATTCGGGTATACCTTCATGGTCCCCAACTTCCTCGGCGGGCATTTTCTGTCGGCTTTTTTTCATGCCGTCGGCAACAATCCCTCCAAAGTTTTTCTTGGATTCGGGGCACTTTTTTTCATGGTCTTTCTCTTTGCAGGCGTTGTCCCGTTCGGACTTTGGTATTTTGTTTGCAGAGCGTTGGAGAGCGGCGAAGAACCTTCATCAAACATCAAGAACGGATAGAACAATGCATGGATTTCTTGGAACAAAGGCGGATTTCTGGTGGGACCTGACCATCACAAGCGAAACAGTTGTCTTCAGCTGTCTCTTCTTTGGAGCCTATCTTGGAAGAAAGCATCGTGGAACACACCATCACAATACCATGCTCCTCTCCACCATCCTTGTCGCAGGATGGTTCCTGATGTACCTAGCCCAGCAATATATTGTTGGCGTCATTGGATTTGGCGGGCCAGACATGGTCAAGTACATGATCTACTATCCGATCATCATCTTCCATTCCCTAGTCTCGACCGCAGCCCTGATACTTACTGGAGTGGTTGTTTTCAACGGATTTCTTTCCACAGAGGTGGTCGATGGCCAACGCATCCTCAAGAAAAACCCTATGATCCACAAACGCCTGGGATGGGTCACACTGCTCTCCTTCGTCTTTTCGATCGTGACTGCCTATACCGTTTACACCATGCTTTTTGTCATCTATAACCCGGCAAGGAGCCCCTCCTACGGGATCAAATCCTCCATAGGCGCCTTGTCCGGCATCGGAGGATTCGTCCTGATCGGCCTGCTTTCGCTCTTCTGGTACCTCAACAAAAACCGGGCGAAAATTCAGGGATAAGCCACAATCCGGAGAGAAACAAACCCTTGTCATTTCCCAGCCGTTTCTTCCTCCTCCAAAGGGTTTGCAGGCCGGAAGCTCTTCCGGTTTGCAAACCCTTTCAATAATACTCGACAGTATCGATCCCCTTGCGAGAGACAAAATTGAAGAAAAGGTTGGATGGGAGACCGTCCCGATGAAAGGTATAGGGACTCTTCGGATAAATCAGGCGCTTGATGATGGAACGGGGTGAATAGAAGGATCGCTGGACCCAGTCAATTCCCTTTTCGACATCCGATTTGGTCATATTTTTCGGAAGGAACATGCAGACATGCCCCGATGAAAACTGGTCCGCAGTTGGGTCGACCACCCGGCTTTCCTGGTTTAGCCTTTCCCGAAGGGGAGTTCCCTCCCGTGGTGAGACAATGCTAAAAAACGCCAAAGGAGCCCGGACCTTTTCCAGAAAATCCAGAGTTGCCGGAAAAACGTCCTTTGTATCATGATCAAGGCCGAACATCAGGTTCAGCGAATAAAACAGCCCGCGTTTCTCCATGGCCTTCAACAAATTGATGTAGTCCTTCACGTGATTCTGCTTCTTGTGGATGGCGTCAAGGTTTTCCTGATTGATACTTTCCATGCCGATATTGACATGAATGCATCCCGCATCGATCGCCAGGTCCAAAAGCTCCTCGTCATGGTTCGTGTTCAACGTCCACAGACAACTCCATTTGATTCCAAGGGGCTTCAATGCCTTGAATAGCTCCCGGGCGAAGGCATGCTTTCCGGTCAACTGGTCGTCAATGAATTGAAACTGGTTGATCCCCATGATCCGCTTCTGAGAGGACACTTCCCCGACGATATCCTCTATGGGCCGCATACGGTAGGCACCATCGTAAATAACCGGCACCTCGCAGAAATCGCAATGGTAATTACATCCTCTTGTTGCCTGGATCGGCATCATGTGAATCCGGTATCGGGACATGTCCAGAAGTTCGTAACGAGGACGAGGCAATGATTTCATGTCACAGGATTGATCGGCCTTGTAGATCGCCCGGAGCGACCCCGAACGAAGATCGTCCAGTAGCCCCCCCCAGACATGTTCTGCTTCCCCTACCACCACGCTGTCGGCGTAGATCAATGTGTCCGCCGGGTGGAGCGTCGCATGGAAACCACCCATGACCACGGGAATTTTCCGCTCCCGAAACTTTTTCGATATCTCGTAGGCGCGATGCGCCGATCCTGTGGTTGTCGTGATGGCAACAAGGTCGTAATTTCCATCGTATTGAATCTTCTGAACCTTGTCATCCACAACGGTCACCTGGTCCTTTTCAGGAGTCAGTCCAGCCAGGTAGGCCGTGACCATCGTCATGATCAACCGCTTCCTAGACTGGACAGGCGTCCCGTCTAGCCTCATCAAGGTGGGTTGGACAAACAGAACATGCAAATTACGATTCACGACCATGGCCGCCTCCTTATGATCTTGCCAATATTCCTTCCTGACTGCATCTCTCTCAGATTTTCTGACCTGGACAAATTCCTATGGGGCTTCTCGATCTTCACTGAAAGATCATGATTTCAATATAGTTCCAATTCAAAGTTAGTCAATTGCGCCGAGAGATTGTGACAGGACAGAAAGAATCAGAAAAATATGATTTCTTTCAAGATCAAAATGGTTGATAATTAAAATTGTAAAGGTATCTGACACCAGCGGAGACAATCATTGCTGGGGTGTTGTTTATGGCCTATGGATAATTTTTAATAGTGACAGGACGAAGTTTTGGACCGGATCGAGACAGAAGATATTTTTTCCTCCATTGTCTCGAACGAAGGGAGAGCGTCAGGATTTTGGAAGGGGCTTCGACTTGAGAGCTTTTACCAGCCCATATTCGGTATTCCACAAAAAAGGACCATTGGATTTGAAGCCCTTGCAAGAGGATACGAAGCCGACGGAACTCTGGTTTATCCCGGCAAGCTTTTTTCGATGGCGAAAAATGAGGCAGATCTTGTTTTCCTTGACCGGCTCCTGAGAGCCATCCATATTCTGAACTTCCAAAATTATCGGGATTCCCCCTATTGGCTTTTTCTGAATGTCGACCCCACAGTGGCTATCTACGGACGCAAATATGGTCCGTATTTCGAAGAACTTCTTCACAGAACTGGCTTCAGAGGGGACCAGCTTGTCGTAGAAATCGTCGAAAACACAATTTCTTCCAATAACAATCTTGAAGTTGCTGCAGAGTATTATCGAAGCCACAAGTCCCTTGTCGCCGTTGACGATTTCGGAGCGGGCCATTCAAACTTCGACCGGATATGGTCCATAAAACCTGAAATCGTCAAGCTTGACCGAACAATCCTTGTTCAGGCTTCCAAAAGCTCCGATATCCGACGAATTCTGCCAGAGCTTGTCTCCCTTGTCCGGGCCTCCGGATCGCTCTGCCTGATCGAAGGCATCGAAACTCCGGACGAGTGCCTTCTTGCTCTCGAAACCGATATCGACTTTGTGCAGGGATTTTATTTTGCCAAGCCGGAGAAGAATCCCCTTCCACCACCCCTACTGGATTTTTCCAACATTCTTTCGAAAAGCCGGGCCTTGATCGTCCGAGCGAGGGAGCCAATAGAAGTCCGTTCTCTTATGGCCTCATTCGAAGAGATCACCCGGTACTCCCCGCATGAGGATATTTTCAGACTCCTGGGGGCACTCTTTACACACTACCCATCGGTTTCGCGTTACTTCGTTCTGGACCAGTACGGGTGCCAGATCGGAAACAATTGGGAAAGGAATATCCCGACAATTCCTGATAATCGCTTTCTCCCTCTCATGAACACTAAAAATGCCGACTGGTCACACAGAGCCTACTTTCGTGAGGCTGTCCATCATGTCGGAACGTCTTATATCTCATCTCCCTATCTTTCAACCACCGGAGCACATATTTGCAGAACAATGTCCATGGCCGTGGAAAAAGACGGGGAAATTTATGTCTACTGCATCGATATCGAATGGAACACCGTCGCCGAAAGAAATTCATGGAAACCCACGCCTCCTTCCCCCAGTCTCACTGATCCCTTTGCCCGGACCTAGGACTCAGCGATCCTCCCATTCATGATTACTCAGCGGTAGCGTCCCGCGATTCTTTTGAGGAACATCTGAATCTCCCAACGAATGAATTCAGGGGGGGCTGTCGGGGATTGAAAAGGTCTTCCGGGCACTCTCCCCGAGGACGGCGTTGTGAAGTTGCCGGGCTCCCTCGAAGCGGGCAGAAAGGCCAGGCTCTTCCCCTCCGTCTGCCGACAGGGGAAGGTCCAGGACAAAGGAGGGGTCTGGTTTCCAGACATACTTCTGCGGCTCAATGTACTGCTTGATGATTTCCAGAGGAGCCCCGCCCACGGTGAAACTAAAATAGCTGTCAGTCCAGTGACTCGCAAGCCGGATCCGACACCATCGGAACTTCTGGCGCAGCAACCGCCTGAGGACCCTATCAGAAAACAAGCCGGCTGACGTTCACCCCATGAGTGAAAGAGGATTACGCGGCATATTTGGTCAGTTTTATTGGATTCATTCAGAGGCGGATTGGTGCGCCTGGACCGAATTGAACGGTCAACCTACAGATTAGAAGAATGAGGCATGAATGGTCTGATTTCCTCACAGAAAGCCAATAAGGAAGGATCCTCTCGCCTCCGGGCTTCCCGAAAATTCCCATATTTTCCGGTCATTGTTTCCGGCTTGCGACACAAT
The DNA here is from genome assembly GCA_035873205.1 of Nitrospirota bacterium. GTDB lineage: Bacteria > Nitrospirota > Leptospirillia > Leptospirillales > Leptospirillaceae > UBA4572. Next base: position 23,195 of record JAYWMN010000021.1, on the reverse strand, counting down.
TACGGCACAGTTCAGATTTTATGGGGAGGATCACCCCGCCACGACATAGAAAAACGCCTGTCCCTCAAGCGTGTTTCCCTGCACCGTCGCGCACTTGAAGGACACGAGGTAGGCGCATCCCGCCACTCCTCCGGTGACTCTTTGAAGGATCTGCAGTCCATTGGCCGAAAGTGTCGGAGATCCGGAGAGGATGCTTCCCGGAGAGGGATCTTGTCCGACGAGGACGAGTGCCGAGGTTGTGGGCGTCCCGGTGAAGGCATTGGACGGGAGCATGAGGGCTATGGCAATCGCAAGACCGGCGATGATTCTTTTCATTATTTTCTCCTTAAGCAGTGGTAGGGTTCTTCGGTGCGGCGGCATCCCACGCGGCGACGGCGGAATCGAATCCGGACACGGCGATCTTGACCATGGCCGTCAACTGCGCGGCGGTGATGACTTTTTGGCTGTACATACTCGTGATGTGGACCACCAAATCCGCGATGGCGGCGGCGGCTCCGATCCCTAGTGCAACGGGCTGTCCTCCTGGAATGGCGGCGGCGACTCCGGCGGCAATTTCCGCCCCGGTATTGATCTCGGTCGTCAAGATCTGCCCCGAGGAAGAAGTCGATTTTTCGGGCGTGGGGGATGGGGTGACTGCGCTCATTATTTGCCTCCGTTGGTTTTAAGGATGGTGGACAGATTTCCGGTTTCGGTCACGATGGCGGAAAGGGCTCCGTTGGAATTGTAGGACGAGGGGTTATGGCAAATAGGCGTAGCAAGAAGAATGGCCGCGTTGACCTTTGAGATATCCCCCGCCGACATTTTCGGCTTGAAGGGAATCACGGCAGTGAGAGCCGAGGAAAACGAGTCACAGGCGGAGATGACGGCCTCGGTGGTCTGTCCACCCGGAGGAAGGGTCTGCTGAGTGGCACACGCTCCGAGAACAGCGAGCCCGGAGGCGATGAAAGCCCATTTGATCTTGTCGAGGAATCTTTTCACGTTTTTACTCCTTGTTAGGGTTTGGTTTCCGGAATGGAAGGGCTCGGAACCTCGGGAACCTTGAAGCCCAGAACATCCCGGATAAGCCCCCCGAAGATCCCGGAAGACAGGATCATGAGGGCGTTGATGTCGGAGACCACCGGAGCGATCTCTTTCGGGAACAAGGCCTTGACCGCAATCCCGGCGATGAAGATGACGATGGAAGCGATGCCGATGGAAGCTTTCGTCCAGAACAGACGGTTTGGGGTCACTTCTTTCTCCTTTTCAGGTTTTCGGACGGAAGAGCCACACGAGAAACAGCGTCACCAGAAGGGACACGATCATGGGGACATCTCCGTCGATCAATTTTCAAGTCCCGTATGCGCCGGATCGATCCCGACGATCTTGCACGTTTTCCGGACACGATTCTCCCACCCGACGAGGGGCGCATCCGGATTGGCTTTGGCGTCCATCTTGTACCATCCGACTTGTCGAGCAAGGTAGAGGATCATCGTCTTGACAACATGGCAGGTCCGCGCCGCATGAATCGTCTCCGGTCCCATGATTCCGTCTATCGTCACCCCAAGACAGGATTGGAGGTCCCGGACGGCTTTTCCGACCCGGCCTGGGCCTTCCCCGTTCACAGCCCATTCGAAGACGCAGAAATCCAGACCGTCCGGGAGCGATTCGCATCCGAGCGGGAGCCAGTAGCTTTCCCGGTAGAACGTGTAAGCCCCCTCCCTGGTGATCGGCTCAAGGGAGGCATTCTGACTCTTGCACCATTCTTCCCACGTCTCGGGAGAGATTCCGTAAGTGTCTCCATAGACCGAGGGTTTCCCGGAATTCCCCTCCAGATCGTCCACGAGATACCCGAAGGCCTTCTGAAAGTGCATGTTCCCCCCCCCTGCTAGAAGCGTTCCATGGCGTCTTTTTCGGACGCCTCCTGACACGACACGCATTTACGGACGCCCGGATAGGCGCTCCGCCTCTTGTCCGGGATGGTCTGAAAGCAGTCCTCGCATCGGACGAGGGACCGCCCGATATCCATCCTCGCCCTCCTCAAGGTCTCCGCTCCCTCGGCGTCTATCCACCGCTGGGAGTTGTCGGCAAAATCCATCAGAAGGTCCATCCTTGCGTGGAAATGAAGTCCGGAAGGCCGTCGATCTTCTTGACCAAGACCGATTCGTAGGCGGTCTGGGGCGTAATCCGGGAAGCTCTCCGGTCCACGATGGGATGTCCCATCCTCTCGAAGGCCGCCGCCACCAGCTCCGAGCAGAACCAGTGCCCCGGATCGTGCCAGTCCTCCCTGGGAAGGAATCCCGCAATCGCCTTCCAGTCGTAGGGCTTTCCGATTTGGGAACAGGCCCATCCCATGATCTTTCGGGCGTTTTCGACCTCGACAAAGGCGTACCGGAACTCGGAGGGAGTGAGATAGTCGTGCTCCCGGACGAGGACGCCTCCATCGAGACGTGCCCCGAGAAACTTGCCATTGGAGAGGACGAAATCGACGTGCGACCAGGTGGACCAGGTGAATTTCCGGATCGCCCAAGAGGTGAAGCCTGGTTCGGTGACGAACCGGAGCCAGACTTTGCCCACTTAGTGTCCTCCCCCTTTGAAAAACGCCCCATAGATCAAAGCGATTCCGCTTACGAGAGCGGTGATCCATCCCACGAGCTTAAGAAGCGTCAGCACCCCCCTTCCCTGAGACAGGATTTCGAGAATTGCATCCACCTTCCTGGAAATCTCCTCATCACGATTGCGTTGTTCATCGCGATCGCGCTCAAGAACCGCCATACGCTCCACGTTCTCTGAGTGCCTGTCGATTCCGTCGCGCTCGATTTTCGAGATCCACTCCTTGAGTCCTTCCAGTTCAGAATCCAAGTGGCTTCCTCCCCTCCCGATTACCAGATTATTGTGTTGACTGCGCTCACCGTAGTAGCGGATTCCACTTGTGTGAGCAGAGTTTGCATTTTTTCGAAATTGGCAAACCCCCGGTTGGCGATTTCCAGTCCCAGGGCTTCGAGGTCCGCGTAGGTGAAGCTGTTATTCCTGTTCGTTGCCGACCGCCAGTAGAACCCGGAAGGAACCGTTCCAGACCGGAATCCACTGATGCATCGGTTCAGGTTCTGGACCGAGACATCATCACACTGATAGGTATCTGTAACCCCTGCTGAGTCGGTGAAGCTGATTGACGTTGCGTTGGCGTTCCCGTAGGCCGTCCGGAGCGTTGCCACCTGAGCGGCCTGGGCCTGAGCCAAAGTTGGCAATGTCGGGATCACAAGGACGCCGTTCTCAACCGTGATTGGTGGATAAGGGCATGAAAGCGCATCCTGCCATTGCGTGTCCGTGATAGCTATTGCAGTCACTCCGGTTGGAGCCGGGGAATCAACGGAATCGTAAAATCCAGTTACTATGCCTGTCGTGTTATATGATGCGAATTTCTGGCCCATACATCCTCCTCAATAACCAGTAACCTCAGCAACTACCTGTGTTCCTCCTTGAAGACTTCCATTCCAGTTGAGTAACGCGCCCGTAACCGAAGCGCCGGAAATAGACATAGATATGTTGGCCGGAACACTAACTCCGGACTGAAGAGCGAGCCCTAGTAAAAAGGCATTTGGAAACGCGATCGGAAAGACGAAGGCCGTCGAACCGGACGAATTGGAAGAGGGGGGAATTGTCACGTTTATCCACTGAGTGATGAAAAAACCGCTCGGGCTATTAGAGTCGGCCCATTTCTTATAACCCGAAGTAGTACCCAACGAAGACGGAAACTGCCCCAAAGCCACCGGCTCGTTGCTGGCTGTTGCATTGGGGATGGTTGGGTTAGACCCGATAACCCACGCCGTCTTGGAGGAGTTCATGGATAGTTTAACGGGGATTCCTGCAACCAGAGCTCCGGGATTAAGCGGCGAGCTATTTGGATACAAGATCGGAAGGGCCCCAAGGGCGTTGATGTTCAGCGTCGAAGCGCCGGTGTTGGAGACGGCGGGAATAATTGTAAGATCCATCCCTTCGACATATGCGGATGGAGGGGGTGCCAGCGTTACGCTACAGGCATTCACCGCGCCCGTATCGATGCCAAGCTTTCCCAACCCCCGGAAGAGGGAGGCAAGATTCGCTTCTATTGTGGCGATTGTTCCGTCATCGATCACGGTCTCTCCGGTAGAATCCGCAATCAGTTGGGCGACGGCGGAGGCGATGATGGATGACTGTCTCCACACCTTGTTACAGTTTGCCGAGTACGCCTCTCCTGACGAGAAACCGGGACCCAGGGCCGTAAGGGCCAGATACTCGGCCTGAGTCAAGACATTCGCACCGGGTGCTGCCGCAAAAGGGACAAAATCCTGTTCAGGTGCTGGCATTTATCCTCCGCTAGGGTAGGGTGTGAATGGCCCATGCTCCGGTGTCGAATCCGGCAAACATGGTGTTTTCAAGATCGAATCCGAACATCGGACCGGGAACAGACGGAGTGATGTAACCCTGAATCTGCATCCCGGCCGGTCTCAGATCGAAGAAGCCTTGAGTCAGAAGAGCGAACGTGAGGGGATCCGGAGGGGATCCGGAGAGCCCTATCGAAAGCGTCTTGTTCCCATGGTCCTCGATAAACGGAACGAAAGGAGTCCCTGAAAAAAGATCGTTAAGAATCGTGTAGGCCGAAGGAAGGGATCCATCCCACTGGTTGTTCGCTATCTTCATCCTGAGCACGGTCCGGTATTGGCTGTCCGGAATCTCGTAAAGCTCAGTTACAGAGCCGGCCTGCCAGATCCCTCCGTCGAACCCTAAGGTAGCGGAATCGAATGAAAAGAAAACTCCTGAAACAGGAAGCAGAAGAGCCCGGGTCCTTCCGACAATAACCCCGAGGATGTCGAGCTGGACCCCTACGGCATTGTCGATGTCGAAGTCGGCATTAATCGTTCCGAGAAATGCGGTGATGTCTGAAATAGGTTGGACGCAGGCCGATAGTGCGGCCAGAAAATTAGGCTTCTGGTTCGCGGAGGGAACGAGGTCCAGGTAGACCGAAATGTCGGACGGAAGAATCCCGCTCATGGGTTAGCTCACGTTAATCGCGACATTGGCAGGGGTGAGCTGAGCCGCTGCGTTGAAGGCGATAGGGATGTCAGTAATTCCTGACGGATTCGGAGCGGTCCCGATCGTCAGGGATTCCACCCGGTAGGTCGCCTTGATCGCGTCAAGCTGAGTCTGCGTAAGAGGTATCCCATTATTGGTCAGGGCCGAGGCTTCGATCGCTGCATCCCCTGTAAGGTTGGCCGGCGAGAGGAGATCAAAATAACCCAACTCCTGTCCGATATAGTAGTTCGAGACAAATTGAGCCATGGCGTTCTGGATGAGCGGAATGGTCGAGGCGAGCCACCCGGGCAACGCCTTCACGGTAAGGGCTGCATAGATTCCTGTCTGGGCGAGCACAAAGTAATTGAGCACCACCGGGATTCCGTTCGAATCGAACACCGTGACCTCAGTTGTCCCATAGGTCGGAACACCGGGAGGTTTCCGGGAGAGGATCGCGTTCCCGATGTCCGTTGTGGTTCCCCCCAAAACGATCGGAGAGATGGCCCCTGCCGGTACACCATTCGAATCAGTTGAACTTGTCGCGTTCTCGTAAACGAAACTATTTGTCACTCCAGGCACGTTTGCGAGTGCCGCACCGATCGCGGCGAGAATGCTTTGAGCCGGCCCGGCAACCGAGTTCGATTGCCGGGCCCTGAGCGCCCCATCAGTTTCAACCGGAGCACCTGGTGTAGCTGCCGCCGGATTCGTGATGGACTGCCATCCGTAGGTGGGTGTATCGATCCCGTTGATTGCGCCTGGTCCTGCCGAAATCGCTCCGGCATTCTGGGCTGTCGTCGTGACAGAAAGGGAGCCGGCCGGAGGGATCACTACCGGGGATGGAAGAAGCCATATGTTCCCGTTCGTGTCGACCGCCTGCCCGTTTGTGATCGTTGTTCCGGCCTGGCCGACGACAGTGCAGACAGCCGTCGAGTTGGAGGGTATTTCACGTTGAAGGCCGTTGATCTTGACGATTGACGAGAGTCCACCGCCCTGCGCCGTGGCGGGGCTCTGATTGTTGTAGACGGAGATTGCCGCACTGTTGAGATCCGAGATCGCCTGCGCGATTATGGCCAAAAATTGACCGTCCTGACTATCGCTTCCAAGGTACACGTCCGACCCGAAAATCGCCTGATACATCCCCTGCAAGGATGTGAGGATTGTCTGGTAGGACGGGGCCGAGATTCCGGTCGCTCCGATAGTCGGGCCGAGATAGGTATAGCTCATAGTGTCGCGCTCATGCTAGTGGGACCGTAAATGGTGTCGATGTCGGCATCTACATAAAGTCCGCGAGCCGACACGCTTGACGAATAGGATGTAATCTCGGTGACCCCCGGAGTTTCGAGGATCCTCGCCTGAATTTCGAGATCGTAGTTCGTCTTGCGACCGAGGATGTCCTGGAAGTAAGGCGTCCCGGAGGTGGTATCAAGAAACCAGTCCCCCTCCCACAGGGCGAGCCGTGTAGCGACGACCTGGGCAACGGCGGCGGGGGTGTCCGTCAGGAAAATCCCGAGTTGATAGTCTCCGTACGGATCGAGCGCGCGGACGATCATTGCGGAGGCCCGGAGACGCCGGTACCGGGGGTGACTCCGGTGGTCAGATGGTTGGTGAGACTGACAGCCCCGGCAAACACGTCTCCGGAAGTGGTAATCGTTCCGGTGGCTGTCATCTTGCCCGGAGTGACGAGGTTCCCTTGAGAATCGATAGTCAAGCCATTGATGTTGCACCCTCCCGGAGCCACAATCTTGACGATCTGACCTGAGTCCAAGGAGACCTTCGTGCTTCCGTCATCACTCCGTAACTCCGCGCCAGTGGAGTTGATCGAAGTCAGTACGCGGGGAAGAGAGCGAAAACCCAAAATCACGAAACCGTCCGACAGGTCATGCATCCGCATTTCCGCTTGAGGCTGAACGCCTCCCGAGGCAAACCAGGCGTCGATGCAACGGGAGGCAAAAATCACAAGACACTCGTCTCCGTGTGTCACCGGGAAGGTGAGGGAGTAGCCCCCACCGGCCGGAAATTGCACGGGGCAATCGAGAAGGAGCGGGAGCGGGACATCCTGTGCCTGGCCGTTCTGAAAGACGACTGCCTTGACGGTCGGCTGAACCGTGCAGGTCAGGGAAGCGGCGTCGAAGCTCTCAATGAATCCCGGAAGGGCTGTCCATATGTTAGCCTGCCTTGTGTGAAAAGACCGTACCGCATGTTCTTCGGGATCCGCCAGCAGTTCAAACGGTTGCATCAGTATCCTTTCCTTTGAGTCGGCAGGTAAGTGAGCTGTCCCATGGAAAATCCGGAGTAGCAGACGAGTTCCGAGTACCATTCCTGCCCTCGGGTGTCTCCTATGTGCTCGAGGAAGAGGACCTTGTATTTTCCGTCCCTGCTGATTGGGGGGACCAGAGCGGCTTTGGCCGTCTCCGAAAGCCCGAGGGGAAACTGATATTGTTGAATACTGGCATTGTCGAGCTGAACAAGTCCGTTGATGTCCAGAAAAGGGTTCAGGAGCGTTTTGACCTGAATGCCTTCGGGCGTCTGTTCCGGAACCCCGATCATCCCCGTTGCCGCAGTGACGAGTGGGATTTGACCGGGCCTGTAGCCGTTCTGCGCTACAACTTCCAGTTTTCCATTGTTGAGCGTCCAGTCCGCCCCGATGGTTCCGCAAAGCGACGACATGTGATCTCGCAATAGCCCGAAGTAAACGCGCCCCCGTTGGAGTTGTGCGGGGATTGATGGGAGTGCCGTGGTTCCGAGCTTGACTCCTCCCGCATTTGCAAGCTGACCGAGCCGCCCGATGACGCTGGATCCCTTTGACACCGAGAAATTGACGATGGCTTGGTTATAGGTGTAGTCGGAGTCCGCGGCGGAGATGTCAAGAAAGGTGTCGGTGGCATTCTCCCGACCGATCCTGACCTGCACGATCTGCCCGGAGAAAATCGTTCCAAAATTACCACTGTAACCCGCAGACAGAATCACGCTCGCTCCGATGGTCACAACCTTCTGGGACGTCTCTTTTTTCAGGTTGTAGATCCGAAGCTGTACCCTTTTTGGAGTCCTGATCGTCGAGGCTTTTACGGAAAACTGGAACTGTAACGCCGACAGGTCGAGGGCCTGGTTGCCTGTCCCGATGACGAGCGTCGCCTTGCGGATAAATTGCTGGGCCATCTAAACGACCGGTGTCCAGTAAAGATGAGAGGAAGTCCCGAGATTGTCGTAGGTCAGATCTACGAGAGGGTCCAACCCGTCCGATACGACCGTCAGCGTACCGGCTCCGACAGATCCACCGATGGCAAGGTACGCGTACTGCCCGAGAAGGTCGCTCCCCGTTACCATCGCCAGTCCCTGCAAAATCGGGTTCCCCTCCGAGTCCGCAATATCGAGGAAATAGCCGAGAGGGTCTCTCCACAGGATTGTCAGGGAATAGGCGACGGTCCCGAGAGTGATCAGGAACGTCTGATTTCCGGACTTGAGCGGGATCTCGAACATCTTAACTGGCCGGGACGAGAGACTTTTGTCCGAGATTCTGGACGGATCCCGTCTTCTGGGGGGCCGACATGCTCGAATTGGGAGCGAAGGTCACGGCTTGAGTCTGCACAATGATCGCCTGCCGGCAAGAGATCGTCAGTCGGAGGACGTTTTCAGTGTCCCGATCGGTGACGCAGGTAATTCTCTCGACAAGCATATTCGTGTAGAGCCTCTTGCCGGTCATGACGACATTCAAGACCCGACTCTTCTGGAGGTTCAAAACATTCTGATAGACCTGATTAAGATAGGGAACGCCCCCAGAGGTCAGGAAATTCGCTGCCATGAGAAGACCGGTCTTAGGTTTGAAGCCGACCTTGATCTCGACCGAGACGGGGTTGAGAAAGGCGTGGTCCGTGATGGAAGCCCCCTGTTCGACCGGATGGTCCGTGATCGTGAGCGAATCCTCGTGCCGCTCCTCAAAAGTCACATCCGCCTTGATGCTCCCTATGGTCCGAAGGGAGAAAGGAGTCGAAAGGAATCCCGAGGCTCCCGCCAAAGCGAGATTTCCGGTAGCCAGCGGAGAGGTGGGGGTACCAGGGATCGGCATCAGTGAGTCGCCATACTGGAGTTGTGAACCGCCATTCTGAGCTCCTCTTTGACCTTCCGGGCCGTCTCGCTCGCGTCCTTTACCCCATGGATATTGACGACAACGTGTACGTCCTGATAGTGGTTAGAGATCATGCGAGATGCAGACGGAGGAGGATTGACCGTCTTCGCCCTCACGATGTCGATGTCCGAGGGGATGAGGTCCATCTTCCTGAGAGCCGTCCCGAGAATGGGGGTATGGGCGAAGCTTTTGAGCTCTTTCTGAACGCTTTTTGCGACTTCCCCCGAGATCTCGTGGACGAGAGGGATTTTGTCGAGTGCTTTTCCCGCCTCGTACCCCATATAGGCTGTAGCGCCATAGATTCCAAGTCTCCCCATCAAAGGGCGTAGTCCGGCTCCGGCCTTTCCCGCCACCCCTTCGGCTACAGACGCGCCGAACATGGTTTTCAATATCCCTTTAAAAAGGAGGGCCCCGACCGAGACTTCCCCGAGGGCTTTTGCGAGACCCATCAGGTCCGTGGAGAGACCTTGCGTCTTGGCGTCGGAGGCAACAAAGGCCTTCAGGACGGGGAGGGCCACCCTGGATTCTATGGCCTCTTTCTTCATCGAAAAGACGCGCCCGGCGATCATGGCATCGTTCGAGACCTTCGCCGTCTCGTCGAGATGTGACCCATTCAGGGGCTTTTCAAACTTGTCGATGTATCCGGAAAAGCGCTTTTCCCGCATGGCCAGCATCATGTTGTAGCCAATTCCCACCGTTTCGGCGAACTTGGCCGCATTCCAGACCGGCATCTTCCTGAAAGACTTGCCCAGGTTCTCCATGACCCTTACCGTCGATAGCGCGTGTCCCTTGGCGTCTTTCGTCTGGACCCCGATAGCCGAGAGCCAGTTCGACGCGCCGGGCGTCGTGTTCATGAATTTTGCCAGACTTTCCAGGGCGTCTTTCGCCCCTTCGACGGAAGAGCCGAGAGATGCCCCGGTCTGGTCGAGCGCCATGAGCTCCTTTACTTGGGATCCTGTGCGTCTGGCGACGAATTCGACCTGCTCCATCCGGGCCGCGTACTTCCCGAAAAAGACACCCAGCGCGGTCCCTCCCATCACGAGAGCTTTTCCCAGCCGCATGACGGAGCTCCCAGCCCCCTTGATCCCCGCCAAAAAGCTCTCGCGCCCCTCGGCTTGATACTTGAGCTTGACGAGAAATTCCTGGAGGGTTTCAGCCATCTGGAAAGCTCCTGTTATGATTTTGGCGATTCAGGTAGTCGTTCATTCGTGCAAAATCGAGAAGGGAAAGCGTCCCGTCGATGGCCGACTCGTACCGGCACATTCCGGCTTCGATAGGCCTCAGGATGAAATCCTCCTCCGGACTCGTCAGGATCCGGGGGTCGTCTTTGCCGGTACCGAGGCCAGCCTGACGAGGCCTTCGTAAAAAGGGAGCAGATACTCTTCGAGGACTTGGGCGGTCAGCGTCAAGACATCGATAGGGAGGATGTCCGCATAGGCTATCCGCTTGGCTTCCCGGTTGTAGATGGTCGCCCAGGCCGATCCTTCCCGGCGTTGGACGCAACCGAGACAGCTTTGGACAACGAAGTCGATATCCTCTCCCGGAGTTCCGGCCAGGATATCCAGGATGTCCTGGAGGGGAAGTCCGTCTCCTTCGGTTTTCTGAATGGCCTTCGTGAGCGCCGTCGAGACTTTTAGTCCGACCTTGATCTGCAGGAAGACATCGAAGGGGACTGTCCGGTAATCGTGATCTCCGACCTTAAACTCTCTCACTGGTTCCCCTCCTTAAACGATGCTGGCCGCAAGGAGCATATCCATATAGATGGCCTCAAGCTCCCATTCGTTCATCGGGCCCTCTTCGGCGTAGGTCACGGTCGGCTGTTTCTTGAAGGCGGCGTACCGCAGGCTTATCTCGTCTCCGATGTTCGAATTAACCGAGATCATGTTCTGCCCCCACAAGGACGACGTGGTTTCCTGAAGGTCGTACATAGCGGACAAGAGTGCGTTGGTCGGACTGTTCTTCAGGAGCCGGATCGTTATCGTCGCGCTCTTGTCGGCCCGGAGCTGGTGCAGGCCGGAGCCGTCCGCCCCGATTTCGAGCCTGGACTTGTCTTCGCGTGGAGTGATCGTGATCCCCTCTTTCGCCGCGCCCCCCGTCAGGTCGAACGCGCCCCCTGGCCCCACAATGGAGCAGTTGGTGTCGAGGAAGGAGTATGTCATCTGAGTCATTTAAACCTCCTTAGTTGTTGACATTGATAAGAACATCGACCGTCTCGATAGCCCCCGCCATCTTCGCCGCGATCTGAATGGGGGGAGACTGGCGAGCGGAGCGTGAGGCCTGCGGTTGGGTCGAGATCGGGGCCACATAGACGTAGTAGCCTTTCTTGAGATAGCCTCCCTGGATGAGCGATCCGAAGCCCGCGTTGGTCCATGTTCCGGGACCGAGTAGCCCATTCTGAACATATTGCTCGCATGTCTGCTCGGCTCCGGTTTTAAGGACATGCACCCCGGCGTCCGTCTGTGGGATCTTTGTCGGAGAAGTGTATCGGAGATTGTAGAGATTGGTCTGGATATCGATCGCCAGCGCCATCGTCCCGTACACAGTGTCGATATACTGACCGGAAGCCGCGACGCCCGGCTCGATGATCTGAGTGTTGTTGTCGTAGGAGACGAAGACGTTGCAGTTGAAGCCTTCAAGGGCCGAGATTTGTGTGTCGTTCAGATTCTCCGGCGCGATACCGGGCTCCTGTTTGTACATCAGGTCGATGACGGTATTGTTGCCCTGGAAGTTCGTCGTCATTAGCCTGGCCATCATGGAGCACACGGCATAAAGGCTGGATGAGGAGTACTGAGTCCACGTCTTGTTGTACCCGAGTTGCTTGAGCTGATAGGCGATGTTCGTGGTGTCGGTGGACAGAAGGACAGCGGACTCCTGCGTGTTTACTCCATAGGCGTGCTGATTGGCGGCTCCCTCGATATAAGCAGCAATTGCAAGATGGTCGGCATCCACGGCTCCGCAGACAAAGGCACCGAACCACGTCTGTCCGAATGTCGCGTCGAAGAGGGTGACGGCGGAAACGGCGGACTCTGCCACGATCCCGGCCACTGTATAGGCTCCTGAGGAGGTCGAAAGGCCGCAGAGCATCCCGGAGATGTCGGTCCCGGTCCCTTCCGGCGTCAGGAAGCTGACCGAAGAGGAAGCCCCGGTTGTCGAACTCTTGAAGACGAAGCGGTTATAGTTCGCATCCCAGATGCACGTCACGCCTACTGGCAGAGCGGCCTGGAGGGCCGCGGCGACCCCGTTCATGCTCGTGACGGCGGAGAAGTTGAGGGTGGTTATCGGATGGACAACACTGTCGATAGTCACACTGAAAGATCCGTTTAGAACCGCCGTCCACAGGCTGATGAGCTGATCATACGCAGAAAGAAGTCCTCCAACAAGCCGCCCGTGGGTCGCCGTCTGAGCCCATCGCCCGATCATGACAGCCGTTGGTTGCGGAGACTGACCGAACCAGGCCGAGGCCGCCAGATACTCCGGAGCGGAAGACCCGAAGTCTGATCCAACCTCGGCAAGGGTGCTATACGTCCTCATGCGCTGGGTCGTATCGATGATATCGGTCGATCCGAGGATCAAGAGGTTCGAGAGATTCTGTGCCTGCGCCGCAGAAGGCTGAAGGTTGATAGTGGTGCTGATGAGGCGCGAGATCGGGAGCTGGGAGGTCACCATGAGAGAGATCCTTTCCTATGCGGTTTCTGTGACGGTAAAGCCGGTGTCCGTCTCGATGCTGACCGGGACGGAGAGGATGGTGAGGACAGGGTAAGTGCGCCATATCAGGCGTCGGAAGGTCGCAGTCACATCGATCCTCTTCTGCCAGCGTTCGTTGATTTTAACCGACATATTGCGGGGATCTCCGACGCGCACGAGGTTGATTCCAAGACCGACGATCACGTCCCGGTTCTGGGCCACCGCGAGGTTGTCACGGAAAAGGGCTTCGAGCGTCGAGGCCGTGGGGCCGTAAAAGGAGATGAGGTTGTCGAGGGACTGATTCCGGCACACAGTAAAGATCCCTGTATCGGGGTCGTTCCCCTCCCACACAACCGCATCGTCTTTCCGGTCCGTAACCCCCTGGGCGATCCAAGGCTGTCCATTGGCCGGCATGTTCGGGGGCTCTTCCTGCCAACGTGGCAAGACACTTTCGGCGGACAATCCCGTCAGGTTCATGATCAGGTCATGGAAAACCCGGTCGAGAGCCTGATCGTCGAGAGGATTGCCCCCTGTGGGCTGAAGATACCCACCCGTCGTGGAATCGTTCGGCATGGCTCTCCCCTAGACGTTCGGCTGGTCTTGCAGGTCGACGAGCTTGCAGATGGCGTCCGAGAAGCCGAAAGACTGATAGTCGTTGACCATCGACACGATGTAGGTCTGCCCCTTCCACACGATATGATCCGGCATCTGACCTACGACAGCCCCGTTGAGCGGAGAGGAGGTCACAACGCGGATTGCGTCGGCATAGGTCTGGGCATCCTCGAAACGCATGACCCCCGGCTTGGCGGCGGACGTGACCACGGCAAGAATGGTCGAGGAGGTGGGCGTGATCGTCGTTTCCCCGAATGTGTTGACGGTCAGGACCCGCACAATGCGGGTGACGGATTCGGTTAGATCCGGATCGCTCATTAGCTCTGAGAGGCTGATCATCGGAGATGCTCCACGACATAGGTAATCGATCCCCGCAGGCTCCCCGTTTCGATCAGGGGCTTTTCACCCCCGAAACCCCGGTTCCGACGTGCGGCCAGCGTCGAGTCGGCCAGCGGTGCAAAGTGAGCGTCCGTCATATATCTCTGGACGCCCTGCTGGGCCATGAGTCCCACCGACTCAAAGAGGACCTCCGGCGAGAAGCCCGGATCGGTTAGAAGTCGCTTCGCCCCTCGGGACAGGCGCTTTTCGATCTCCGGAAGGACCGATCCCACTCCCGGAATCAGGAAGGGGCGCGGGGGGATGTTGGCCTCCGGGGCACCAAACTCCATGATCAGCCCGAGCTCGTTGTTTTGTATGGTCGAATCGTCGTCCCGGTGGTTCTTCGGACTTCCGGAAGGAATGCCGACAAGGACAGAGTTTTTTGCCATGGCTTCCATACCGGCGATCATTTTCTGGACGTTATCCTTTATCTTTTTCGCGCTCATCAGAAGATCATCGCCCCAGGAAAAGAGAAACCCTCGCCGATCGCCTGGATGGCGCCGGCTCCCATCATGCGCGCGAGCCGGGAGAACTGGATCCCGTAATTGGTCATATTGAGATCCCCGGCATTTTTGTACACGACCGAGGCCGTGTCTTTAGTCACAGAGACCCCGGCCACCGATTTGGATGTGATCGCCCCGTTGACCTGTCCTGGATTGACAGCAGATTGGTTCTGTTGGTCCACCGTCAGGTAGTGCGCCGTAAGTAGGGCCTGTCCCTGCTGGGCCAAAGCCCCCCATCGGGTGGGATCGACGAGGTTCGCGGTCACGGAAAGCCAAAAGGTGATTCGGGCTTGGTCGAAGGATGTGAACTCCGGAAAAATCGCCAGAAATTGAGCGAGCGTCATTTACTTACTTCTTCCGGCGACCGGAAATGTCTTCTGTGGCCGAGGACTCGTCGTCCTCTTTTTTGTCGGCATTGTCTCCCGTGTCCTGCGTTCCGGCGTCGACTGCGGAAACGTTCTCTTCCCGGACCTCCGGCTTGGCGATGTGGGGTTTGGTATACCAGTGCCCCGCATCTTCTTCCGGCATCGAGTGAGTGCCGACAGAGTAAGCGACACGGGATTTGTCCTCCCGTGTCAGCACGAACGCTTTGTTAACGTGGACCGTGATCTTAGACATACTCCCCCCCTTTTATATTCCATCCGCGTAGCCGATGGTGTTTGGATAGACGGCCTCGACTTCCCCGATAAGTCCGAAGTAGGTGGACTTGATAAAGATCGATTCGTACTGGATTGGGGTATTGATGAGGGGCACGAGCGGAAAGCGCACCTTGTCGTACTCCTGTGTGTATGCCACCATTCGGGCGGTTGCTCCCGCGCCCATGTTGTAGAGCCACTTCACCGGAACGATCTCAAGAGGAGCGCCGTTTATGACGAGAGAAAGGCAGTTTTTCTTGATGTAATTCAAAATCGACTCGGAAACGACAGCCGTTCCGATGGTGAGGGGTTGGAGAAGGAGCTGGAACTGTACGGGCGGCACGAGAATCTTCCGGGGGGAGAAAGCGTAGCCGGAACTGGCCCAGACGCTCTCTTCAAGGGTGCGGATGTCGGTTAAAATCTGAGAGGGAGACTTTGTCGACCAGGCAGTGCCAGATCCTCCGTTGACCACGTTGGTGGCCGTCACGCCAGGGTTGTTGCAGAGTCCGTTCAGGTTTAAGCCGGTGTCGCCTTGATAAACCTGCTGGTCTACGTCCATATTCCACTTGAGCTTGATGGCTTCAAGTTTTTGTGAGTCGATGGGGCGCCCCACCTGCATGGCGCTCTTGAGCTCAAGAATGGTGTAAGCAAGCTCCATTCCCCACGGGGTTAATGGTTGAGCGGTCTTTCCGATGTCTACGGATATACGGCTGATAGCATTTGACGCCTTGCTGATCCAGTTCTTCCCCGTTGGATTCAGTCCGCCCGCCGCCGCAAAGGTGGAGTTGGTAAATGAGCTTACCTCGTCCCCCATGGAGACATCCTCGCGTAGGTCAATGTCCCGGCTCCAGGTAACGGAGGCGAGCGGCATGTGAAGCTGTTTGTCGAGACGCTCGAGTTCTCCGATGAGGAAAGCGCCGGTCGAGTCAAGCGTGGCCTGGTCGAAAGTCAGACCGCTGTCCTTGGTGTAGTGCCGGATTCTTTTCATTTCTTTTTCCCTCCTTGGGCAATAAAAAAGGGCCAGTGATGGCCCCTATGGTCGTATATGAGAGAGCGCGGAATTAGATACCGAAGGCGATCTCGGAGTTGCCGTTCGCGTCTATTCCGCCAGTGAAGTAGGCACCTGTCAGAATGAAGCTGTTTGTGGAGTCGGCGGCGGCTTCAACGTCTCCTATGTATGTGTTGGGCAGCGCCACATTGACGACAGTGCGGATATAGACAGCTCCGCCCTTTACCGGAGTTCCGTTGGTGACGGCGACGTTCATATAGCCCATCTTCAAGACACTGCAAGTGCCGGAGGTGGGGGGTGTGGAGACACCAAGCCCCTGGGTTCCGGAGTTGGTGGGAAAAGGCCGCACCAGGAAGCCGTAAACGCTGGCACTTGTATCACCTGCCGCGATAGGGCGCATATTCTGGCTGGCGTCGAGCGCGACGGGGTTGCCGTAGACGGTGGGGGGGGTTGTGGTGGATATCGTGTTAGGCTCGATCGGCAAGTCAGAGTTGCGAGAGATGCTTCCGGGGATTCCGGAGGGCATCCGAAAGGTAAAAGCTAGACCACTCATTGATGGCTCCTTTTTTAGTCGGTTTGTTTACTTCGCGGATCGTTCGGCCCAGAAAGATTTATTGGCCTTGTTAATGTCCACAACAGAAGGCTGTTTCCCGAAGTCCTTTGTGGTGCGCTTGGCTCCGCTCGTGGTTCCCGTGTTGTTCTGGTAACCCATCAGGGCGGAGGCACCCATAAATACGGCATCGAGCGTGGAAGGAGAGAGATTGTCGATACAACGTCCCGATAGAATCGCGTCGACAGCGGATCGCCCCTGGTCCGTCGCGTAGGCCGCTTTCAGGGCCTGTCGCTTGCAGTCCTGAATGGACTTCCGGAAGGGCTTCGCCTTGGCGTCGCCAGTGGGGAAAGTGAGCTTGATCCCGGGAGAGAGGATCTCCGATCGGGATTTGAGGACGGGAAGGGAATCTCCGGAGTAGGACTCGCGGTCAGGATCCTCTTCGTTCTCTTCCTTGTTGGCCTTTCGTCCACCTTCGGATTCACGCTTTTTGGCCTCCTCTTCGGACTCGTCCTTGTGGGCGGCATCATCGCCTTTTTCCTCGGCTACCTTTCCGGCAATCTTTGTCGCGTACTCTTTCGAGTACCCCTTTTCAACGAGGTGATTGACGAGCTCCTCGAAGGAATCGCCCCCTTTTTTGTCGCGGGATATTTTGTCCTTCATCAACTCCCGAACGGCTTTGGTCAGCTCCGGAAGGCTCATCTCCCCTTCGTCATCGCTTCCCTCTTTCCCGGTCAGGTGAATATGCACATCTCCGCCTTTTGGATCTTCGAGCTCGTCGAGGATGTTCTTGAGCCCCTCTTCGTCCTTTGTTTTAAAGAGCGATAAAACGCGGTCTTTAATGCTGGCTTTCTTCATGGTTTTTTTCTCCTCTGTTTTTGCGTCCGATATGGCGCAAGTTGGGCCGCATCGCCCTTTTGGGACAAGTGCCACATGGTTTCCAACAATATCCCGCTGGACGGCATAGCCGGGACGAGTCTGTTCATAGCTGGCGTCGTAGCCGCACGACACTTCCCGGAGACCATCCTGCACGGCCTTGATCGCGTCCCGATCGGCGATCAGGAGATCCGCGACGAGAAGGTTGTCGACCTTCCGGACGTTATTGACGGTGCCGACGACATGATCCCTCCAGGTCTCTGGCGTGACGAGCGCGGAAGGGTGGAGGGATGTGACGGGCTTGCCTTCGAAGGAAGCCATCGCTTCCGGCTTGAACACTTCGTCAGGGGTGCGCGTCACATAGACCACTCCTTCCGAACCGGTCTCGACCGGAACCTCTCCATCGCCGTAGATCATGACGCCTGTCCGTGCGATAGGAACATCCCGGCAGAGAAGGAAGCCTTCCGGAGTCAGGGACTGGTTCGGACCAATCGGCTCATTGGCCAGCATGGGGGCGTCTTTGACCATCAGATCTCCGGGATGATGATTTCGCTTATGCATCGGCAGTTGTAGATGCCCCCTGGAAACGTTTTGGTACCATCCGACAATGTGGGAGGGTCGTAAAGATCGAACGTCTTTCCCTCCATCTCCCGGTGCGATGGCCTAACCGCCTTGTCCTTCGCCGTGCGCCATATCGCGTGCGTTGCCCCCACTCCCTTTCCTCGAGTCATAGTGAGAGCTGAGGCCGTTCGGGCACATTCGGTCCGGGCGATCAGGGTTGCCCTGGACTTTGACACTTGGCCGGAATCGAGAAGCTCTTCGGCAATATCCTTCGGACGCTTGCCGCCAGTCATCGCCTCCATCGAGAGCCTGTGGACCCTCTGGCCTTCTTCGATCGGTAGGGACGTGATGTAGTGGACCTGACGCGCCAGAAAGTCCTGAATGACCTCTCCGGCCGGTTGCCTTCTCACGAGCTCGCGGAGGCCTGAGCCGATCTTCTGAGAATGGCGATTCCACATCGAGAAGTCCTGGCGATCGAGCTGTTCTCCGACCTTCCCGGCCGTTTTGACCGCCCAAGGCATCAGGATCCCGGCATATCGGTGGAGAGCGTATTGCATCTCCTGAACGCCCGTGATTGAGAGAGGATCATGACCCTCGATGATCCGAGCGACTTCCCTTGCCACGTCCCGCAGTTGCCGGGCGTACTTCTCCCCGATCCAGCCGGATTTGAAGAAGTTGAGAGGCTCATAGGTTTTTCGGGCCATGACTAGATCTGACCTTCAGAACCTTCGGACTGTCCGGGATCGGAGGGTATCTCGGTAGCCTTCGGAGGCTTCTCGTCCGCATCCTCGATATCCTCATCGCTGATGTTGCTAAAAACGCCGGTGACATGCGACGACTGCTTGAGCTCTTTGAGAGCTACAGACTGAGAGATTAGTCCGGATTCGAAGGCCTTTGTCACGGTATCTGTCGTCTGTGTCGCGATCTGCGCCTTTTCAGTATCACGCACGAGCCAGAGTGGACGGAAACGGAACTTGAAACCAGGAGGGAGAGGTTTTTCAAGAGCCGAACGGGAGAGGATATCGAGGATGAGGTTGAGTGGGTGCCGGAGCTTGTCTTCCTGATCCTCAGCCACGTTGTCGTAGTAAGTCCGCAGATCGCTCTCGCCTGTTGAATTCAGGCCTGCGGGGGACTGCCCGAAGAGCCGGACGAGCGGGATTTGGAGAGCGCCCGAGATCTGTTGGCCGAACTGTAAAAGGAGCGTGTCGAGGCCCGAAAACGTGTATGTCTGCGTCTCGAAGTCGTCGTCCTTGTCGAGGAGGGTCAGGCCTTCAGAAGACTGCGTGAGACGGAGATTGTTGAGCATGGCGGTGATCCCTGCCATAGCAGGGCCTCCCGCCGCGATTATCTCCCGGAGACCGTCGATCTTCATAATCCGCAGGTGGGCCTTGTAGACAAGCTGGGCCGCACCTGTCGAAGTCGAGCTGTGCGCAACAAGAATATCGTAGATGCGCTCGAGGACCGATTCTCCCCAGCCGTTCTCGGTGAGCTTCTGCTGAAAAGGAAGATCTATCCCGATGAAGCGGATCATCCTGGAATAGTGGATTTTCGGGATCCAGGGGAGGCCCGGCTGGTTCTGGACGACCTCGTAGAATTTTGGGTTTCCCCAATCCGGACCGAAGTCGTTAATCACGTCCATCAGCGTAGGGGAGACCTGCCAGCGATTGAGCGGCATGATGCCTTTAAACTGGTCTTTTGCGATTGAATCGATTTTGAGAGGGGTTTCCGGTTTCTGGCCGTCGATCATGATGTATCCGAGGGCTCCCCCGTATAGACGGCCCCATTTTATGCACTCTCGGAGTTGTCGCCATATCCGGAGGTCCAGGATGGCCGATTCGAGGAGGTCCTTCTCGGCCGGGTCAAGATCCGTCTCGAGCTCGATCCCGGCTCGGGTCATGTCTTTCGCAACCGCATCCACTGCCATTCCTGAGAGCCAGGAGCCCCTATACATCCACTCAAGCTGGAGCGGAAAGCGGGTGATCGGGTTGAAGCCGTAAAAAGACTGCGACAAGAGGTTCTGAGAGCCGATTCCGAGGGCTGCCTGGAGGTTCTGGAAGGAGTCGCGGGTAGGGGCTTTGGAAGACTTGGGCGCGGCATCGGTCGTCTTTGCCTTCGCCTTGGTCGCCATAGATCTCCCAAAAAAAAGGCCCCCTGAAGGTGAGCCGATATAATAAAAAAAGCCCCTTTAGGGGCTTGGACGTTTTTCAATAGGGCTCTTGGCGCAATACGCCTAAGCGGATAAACTATTTCATATTATTTCCGAAGTGTCAAGAGGTTTCACTCCACCCATCCCCTTTCCCTGAACTCAGCGTCCAGAACATCTGCCGCCATTTTGTGCCAGCCGTTCAACACAATTTCGCCCCTGCTCGGATGGTTCGAGGAGATAGCTCGACACAACTGGTAATTTTCGATGTCCACAAGCGCCGTCGCCCGAGAACATCGGGTGGAGAAAGAGAGCGATGAGACGAGCCCGAAAAGGGAATCCGGATCATCCCCGTACAACGCCTCAACAGTCAGGATGAGATGATCGAGCTTCAGGGTCCGGTGGATCGCGGCGATGATGAGCGCATAGTCCGTGATGACGCTTTTCTCGCCTCCCAACGCCTCGTTCGACATGACGATTCCGCTTTTTCCGGACCAAGAGCGCATCTGGCGCCGATATGCCCACGAGATAAGGCCTTCTGTCGTCTTCCCCCAAAATTCCGGATTGTTTGAGGAAAAATACTCCTGCTCACATCTGGGATCGTCTGACCGCATGGCGTAGTTCCCTTTATTTAAAACTGGATCCGTCACGCTCTCCTCCTTACAATTTTCCGAGTTTTTCCCAGGTCCCAATGTCTGTTTTGTGTTCGGTGAGATCGTTAAATCCCGAGCTCTGGGCATCTACCTGGTCGTCGTGAGCCCCTCCCGGAAAAGTCCGGAGCTCTTCTCTTAATGCATAATTCCACCCTCCCCGTAGCATCACCACATTCCCGGCATTGACCTGGGACGAGAAAGGCTCGGCCCGAGTGACCTTATCTCCAGACATCGTAGCCGTCCGGACGGTATAGCCTTTGAGTTTGCCGACAAGATAGACAATCTGGGCTTTTCCAGCCTGCCCCGGGTCTTGGGGGAGAAAGATCGGAGTGCGCCTCCCGTCTAAATTAGCCGTCTCGATAAGGCGAGACTCCACCCCGAAAGCGTCCCACTGGCCCCGTACCATGTCAGCGATGAGGATCCGACCATCCCTCGTCTCCCCAATAAGGCCCCCCGCCGTCCAGTCTCCTCCTCCTTCGGTAGAGGCCAGGTCCCAGGCACGGACAAAGCGTGACCCATAGGGGATATCATCAACGACAAGGATCTTGTCGACCTTGAAGAGCCCCCCCTCCAGCGGGGAAGGCCGTTGTTGAAAAAGGGCGCTCCAAGTGCGAGGGTACGATTCGAACTGTTTCCAGTGTTCAGGAGTGAACCATTCGGGCCAGAGATAGTCTCCAACCTTTCGCCCGATAGGGTCGTCTTCCCGCTCGCATTTGGCCGGGAGACAAATGACAGTCCATACTGTTCCATCCCGGCAAAGGATTTCTCCGGATTCGCCATTCCACTCTCCGGGAAGGATGCGCCCGGCCAGATCGTCTTCGTGCCAACGGGTTTGCACAAGGCAGATCCATCCACCAGGGACTAGTCGGGTCTTGAGGTCGTCTTGGTAAGCCTCCCAGATCTTGTCCCGGTACGTTTGGCTGTCGGCCTGCTCGCGACCTTTAACCGGATCGTCGATAATGAGGCCGTTGGCCCGGTTTCCGGTGACACTGGACAGAATACCGCAGGACATATATTCTGACCCGTTTTCGAGGGCGAAGTCCTGAACGGCCTGGGTATCCGACCTCAAGCGCGTTCTCATGATGCCCTCGTACCGCTTTTGACGAAGAATCGATCGACATCGGCGTCCGAGCTTTTTCGCCAGGTCATCACCGTAACTTGCCAGAATTATTTTTGAGCCTGGGTTTGTCCCAAGGAAGAACGTAGGAAAAACGACGGAGGCAAAGGTTGATTTTGCTGACCCGGGTGGCATAAATACCATGAGCCGTCCTTGAGGAATCCGACTGATACGGTCGAGCTCGGAAAGCAAAAGCCGATGATGCGCGGCCATGGATGTCTCGATAGGCTGAAAAAACTCTTCGTCAGCATTCTCGGACAGAGCTTTTCCGGGTATATCGATGGCCCGGGCGTAGTCGAGGATGCTCCGCTTGGCGCGCTTCCGAATCGCGAGAAGCCTTGCGGCCTCAGTTTTTTCCTTCGATGATGTCAATTAATTCCTCGTCGGAATAGTCTTCCAGGGACTTTTTGGGTAGCTGGTTATTAATCTGTATCGCTGTCTCGGGTGACTTGCCCAACACCGTTTCTCGGCCTTTCAGGAGCGTGTCCTGTGCTGTCTTGTGTTCGTCGATAGTGGTCCTCCCGCCAATCTTTTCCATCATCAGGCTGACATTCTTGACGGTGGCGTTGGCGAAGAAAGCGATATGCCGGGTCTTTTCGTCAACGATCTGAGACAAAGCGTCTCCGACTTGTCTTTTTTCTGAGAGAATGGCACTACGGTACTTAACTCCCGCGTCTATAATCTCCAAGAGGTCCTTGGGTACATCTTTAACGATCTTACCAGCGGTGGCAGAGCTCACATCGTGGCGATGGGCAAGCGTCCGAATGGTATATTCTCCGGTTCTCCAATCCGCCAGAATCTTCTCCCGGATATCGTCTGAAATTTTAACTCTTGGCACCTTTCCCTCCTGATTCTCCTCGTTCGCATTCTTTTGGGGTTTTAAGACATTATTTTTTAACTTTTAAGGGTGGGGTCATAATTTATATTTAAATCGATTCTATACGGCAAAAACCTACCTTCCCGAATGTTATTTTGACTTCCCATCTCTCCGTCTCTGTATTTTTTGTCCTTTTGTGTTTTTTCTGGTTTTCCTTTAAAAACCATCAGTATGCAAGCCTTGACAGGGCTTCTCTCTTGGGGTCCTGATACGGTTCAGGGGCTATCTTGACCGGCTTTTGTGTCGTCTTCTGGTAAGGAGACCGGCACCATGCTTGCCATGCTTTTTCCCAATCGGCGTACTTGTAAGCGTTTGCGTGGGATTTGAGCCGGAAGTTCTCGAACTCTTCAGACGGGTTAAGGATTCCACGCCCTCTCGCATATTCCCTCATGCTTTCAGTGAGGGAGAAGTTTTCGGGCCAGGGAGATTTGAGGGTTTTCCTCGGC
>JAYWMN010000034.1:0-6892 GCA_035873205.1 Nitrospirota bacterium | reverse complement strand
TCGTTTTTTTCTTAAAGATGTTTGGGAGAGGTTCATTATTCCTCCCCACCATGATTTTTCGGAAAGATCCTCCGCAATGCGGTGGAAAAGGGAATATGCGAAGACAAGGGCGTCTTCATGACTTTTCATGGAGAGCGCCCTTTTTTTGTGTCTCAATGACTGTATGCCGATTGAATCTTGACCCGGTGGTTGTCGGCCATGTTGGACAGAAGCTCCAACACACAATTATCTTGAAGGAGACAGTTAGAATGACCCCTAAAGAAGTTCTGGAGTATGCGAAGAAAAACAATGTGCAAATCGTTGACGTCAAGTTTACCGACCTGTTTGGAACATGGCAGCATTTTTCCATTACTCCGCATCAGCTGAGCGAAGACGTGTTCGAGGAAGGGCTGGGGTTCGACGGCTCGAGCATTCGCGGGTTCCAGAGCATCAATGAATCGGACATGCTTTTGATCCCGGACTCAAAAACGGCCTTTCTCGATCCGTTTACCCAGGTGCCGACCTTGTCCCTCATTGCCAATATCAAGGATCCCATCACGGGTGAGTCCTATGCGAAAGATCCCCGCTTTATCGCTCAGAAGGCCGAAAACTATCTGAAAAAGGTCGCTGATATCTCCTACTGGGGACCCGAATGCGAATTCTTCGTGTTCGACGATGTCCGCTACGGGTCGGGATCGAATTTTTCCCATCACTCCGTAGATTCGATCGAAGCGGCCTGGAACACCGGCCGGGAAGAGGATCCCAACCTGGGTTACAAGATTCGCCACAAGGAAGGCTATTTTCCTGTGCCCCCGACCGATTCCCTCCAGGATCTGAGAAGCGAAATGGTCCTGACGATGGAGCAGATCGGCATCCGTTGCGAAGTTCATCACCACGAGGTGGCGACCGCCGGACAGTGCGAAATCGACATGAGATTCGATACCCTGACCAAAATGGCAGACAATGTCATGAAGTACAAGTATGTCGTCAAAAATACGGCCTTCAAGTATGGAAAGACGGCAACCTTCATGCCAAAACCCCTCTTTCAGGATAACGGTTCCGGAATGCATGTTCACCAGAGCCTCTGGAAGGCCGGAAAGAATCTGTTCTATCAAAAAGGTGGCTACGGAGACATTTCCGAAATGGCTCGCCATTACATCGGTGGTCTGATCCACCACGCTCCGGCTCTTCTGGCATTCATCGCTCCCACGACGAATTCCTACCGTCGTCTCGTGCCGGGTTATGAAGCTCCGATCAACCTTATGTACTCGAAGAGGAACCGTTCGGCCTGCGTCCGGATTCCCATGTACTCCAAGAGCGAGAAAGCAAAGAGGATCGAATTCCGGACTCCGGATCCCAGCAGCAATCCGTACATCGTTTTTGCCGCACTATTGATGGCCGGTCTGGACGGAGTCGAAAGAAAGCTTGAGCCTCCGGCTCCCCTTGACAAGGATCTTTACGAACTCACGGAGAGGGAAAAGAAGAAGATCAAGCAGATGCCCGGAAGCCTTGACGCCGCTCTTTCCGCGCTTGAAAAAGATCATGAATTTTTGTTGAAGGGTGGGGTGTTTACCGCCGAGTTGATCGAAACCTGGATTCGCGAGAAGATGAAGAAGGAAGTGGATGCTGTCCGTCTGAGACCTCATCCCCATGAGTTTTTCCTCTACTATGACATCTAGGGGGTGTGTGTGACCTTTTGGTCGGATTGTGAGGACTGAGAGGGTATCAGAAAAATCAATGGATGAAATTCGGCAATGGGGCCGTGGGCGGATGAATTGTTCGCCCGGGCCTTTTCGGATTGTCAGAAGGCCTGGACAAAGGAATTTGTTCAGGCCTTTTTTTCCTTATGAGACGGTGAAAAAATGAACCATGAACAGAAAATTATTCGGGAACTGACCGCTTTTTTCGAAATCAGCCGAGAACTTGCCAGCTCGCCGGATCTCGACCATGCCCTCAACCATATTCTTGCAATCATGGATTCCCAGCTTAACTTCCACCGGGGAGCCATTTTGCTTCTGAAGGGAGATACGAATGAGCTGATGACCGAACTGGCCTTCGGAATGTCCGATGAAGAAAAAAGCAAAGGCCGTTTCAAGATCGGGGAGGGAATTACCGGGGCGGTTCTTTCGACCGGACTTCCGATCATTGTTCCCGACATTGACGCCGAACCCAGATTCCTGAACAGAACAGGGGCCAGGGGAGGAAAAGGCCGAAGGAAAATGGCCTTCATCGCTGTTCCACTGATCTTTCAGGGCCGGAAGCTGGGGGTTCTGTCGGCGGACTGCGATATGTCGGCAGGGGACAGGGATCTTGAGGAGGATAAGCGCGTTCTTTCAATTATCGGATCAACCATCGTTCAGGCTGTTCTTTTGAGACAACGATTTTCGGAGGAACACCAGAAGCTGGTTGACGAAACACACCGGCTTGAGCATGCCCTGAAGGGGCGGTATGCGATCGATGGCTGGATCGGCCGTTCCAAGGTGATGAATCAGATCGCCGAATCGGTTCATCAAGTGGCGGGAAGCCGTGCCACCGTCCTGATTCAGGGGGAAAGCGGGACGGGAAAGGAAGTCATTGCCAAAGCCATTCACTTTATGAGCCCCCGGGCAAAAAATCCCTTTGTCCAGATCAATTGCGCAGCGATTCCCGAAACCCTTCTGGAAAGCCAGCTGTTCGGTCATGAAAAAGGAGCCTTTACAGGCGCCCACATTTCCCGGCCGGGAAAATTCGAAGCGGCCGATGAAGGCACCATCTTCCTTGATGAGATCGGAGAGATCTCCCCATCGGTTCAGGTCAAGCTTCTTCGGGTGTTGCAGGAGCGTTCTGTCGAACGAATCGGAGGAAACAAGGTCATCCCTGTGGATGTCCGGATCATTGCTGCGACAAACCGGAATCTGGAGGAGATGATTCGAAAAAATACCTTTCGGGAAGATCTGTATTACCGGCTCAATGTCGTTCCGATCTTTCTTCCGGCTCTACGCCAGAGGAAGGAAGACATCCCGCTCCTCGTCGAACACTTTCTCGAACGGTTCAATCGGGATAATGAACGGTCTGTCGTTCTCGATGCCAGTGCTCTCGACGCGCTCATGAATTATGAATGGCCAGGAAATGTCCGGGAGCTCGAAAATATGGTCGAGCGTCTTGTCGTGATGGCTCATGACAACTCTGTGACTAGGGAGGACATTGGTCGAATCATGACGCTTTATCCGAAGAAGCCCCAAGAAGGAATGCCGGAATATTCCGGATTCAGCAAGCCTCCGGTGGCTCGTCCGGGATGGGAAGAAGAGTCGGAACCGGTCCCTGCCTATGAGGGTTCCCGCATGGCACGGCAGGTCCAGACGGGGTTGAAGGGGGCGGTATCGGACCTTGAAAGGGAACAGATCCTGACGGTACTTCGCCGTTACGGTTTTGTCAAAACCCGGGCTGCCCGGGCACTCGGAATTACGGCGAGACAGCTTCGCTACCGCATGATCAAGTACGGCATCGAGGATGAGTTGCCCTGATTCTGGCTAAGCCCTTTCTAGGACAAGCGGAGTCCCAGATCCCTCAACTGGATCCCGTCGACAGGGGCGGGAGCCTGAGTCAACAGGCAGGAACCTTTCTGTGTTTTAGGAAAGGCCATCACATCCCGGATGGAATCTCTTCCAAGAAGGAGCATGACCAGCCGGTCAAGACCTATCGCCATACCTCCGTGGGGAGGAGCGCCAAAGGAAAGGGCGTCGAGAAGGAAGCCGAACCGGCGTTTTGCTTCCGACTCGTCAAGCCCGATCAGATCAAAGATACGTCTTTGCAGCTCGAGTTCATGATTTCTGATGCTACCCCCTCCGACTTCCGTTCCGTTGTAAACCAGATCATAGGCTAGGGATCGAGTCTTTTCGGGGTTCTCGGCGAGGATGGCCATATCTTCGGGGTGGGGAGAGGTAAAGGGATGATGGACTGCCTCGTGTCTTTTTTCGTCAGGATTCCATTCTAAGAGGGGAAAATCCACAACCCAGAGAACGGAGGTGGTTTTTGAGTCGATCAGATGACATTTGTGGGCGACATGGAGTCGGAGTTGTCCAAGAATCTTGAGCGTCGACGGAAGGCTGTCGGCGATGAAGAGAAGGAGGTCCCCCTTGTCTGCCTCCATGGCCTTGACCAGACCGGCCTGTGCCTCAGAGGGAAAAAACTTGAGAATGGGGCTGGAAAGACCGGATTCTTCGACCTTGATCCATGCGAGTCCCTTGGCCCCGAGGGTCTGGGTCCAGGATGTCAGCTCCTCGATTTCGCGGCGACTCAAAGTGGCGCCTCCCGGATAGCGGATTCCCCGGACCGTCCCCCCTTGGTCAAGGGCTGTGTTGAACACGGAAAAAGAGGTAGATCTTGCGATGGCCGAGAGATCGACGATGGGAAGTCCAAAGCGGAGGTCAGGTTTGTCGCTCCCGTATTTTTCCATCGCCTCTGCATGGGTCAGCCGCATGAAGGGTTTGGAAAGCTCCAGTCCGAGGAATCTTTTGAATATGTCCTGAAAGAGTCCTTCCATGAGGGAGAGGAACTGATCACGTGTGAGAAAGGAGGCTTCGATGTCGATCTGGGTGAATTCGGGTTGCCGGTCGGCTCGGAGGTCTTCGTCTCGGAAGCACCGTGCCACCTGGAAGTACCGTTCGATCCCTCCGACCATCAGAAGCTGCTTGAAAAGCTGGGGGGATTGAGGGAGAGCATAGAAGGATCCTTTCTCGAGGCGTGAGGGAACGAGAAAATCCCGGGCTCCTTCGGGAGTGGAACGGGTCAGCATGGGGGTTTCAATATCCCAGAAGTGGTGTTCGATCAGGTAGTTCCGGATCGCAGACGTCAGTTCGGAGCGAAAGCGAAGAGCGTTCATGAGGGAGGGGGATCGCATGTCCAGATACCGATAGCTCAGGCGAAGGCTTTCAGAAACGGATGAATCGTCGCCGATGGGGAAAGGAGGAGTCTGTGAGGAATTGAGAATTCTGAGCGATGAGACCCGGATCTCAAGATTTCCTCCTGGAATGTCCTTATTGGCAGTTCCTTCCGGCCGTTCGGAAAGAACCCCGTGAACAGAGATGACCCATTCGTCCCGAAGTGTCTTTGCGGCACTTCCCAGAAGCGGATCCTTCGCTGTGTCTACAACGCATTGTATGCGTCCCGACCGGTCCCTCAGGTCGATAAAAAGAAGACCTCCGTGATCGCGAACGGTATGGACCCATCCCGCGACTGTCACGAGAGAGCCTGAAGTAAAATTGAAAAGGTCGGCATTGAAATGGGATCTGTACATGCAGGGTCCTCTCGATAAGTTCGAAATCAATCCATTCAGTACGCAAGAAAACGACGATGCATTTTACCAGATTGGGGCGTGGACAGCCTATTCTCGTTCTTTTGGAGGGGGGGTGCCCGTCCGGAAGGTGCGGGGAACGTAACGTTCCGGATAGGTGAAGACCCCTGTTAAAGGGAGTGCCTGTCGGGCTGGCTGACCCCGGCAAGAGTTTCCGGAATCGCTCGAAAACGGTTTCCGATCGGACTCCAGACCCTTGTCAGGACAAGTGTCAGCCCCTGGGCGGCCGCCTTGGAGAACGGGATCCTGCAGGTTTATTCGATCGGCCCGGCCCTCCTTTGCGAAACGGCGCAGATTTTTCGTCAGAACGTTTTTTGTCCGGACCAGTTCTTCCGGCTGTCCAGTCGGCCTTTCCGGGCTTGTCTGAGCGCGATGGTTGCTCGGAGCGCTCTACACGTCCAGCAAAGGTGTTCTGGCGGTCATTTTCGGAGGAGCGGTCCCGGAAAGTCCGCTCGGGTTTTGAAAAGGACGGGCGATCCTTTCGGTCCTGAAAAGGACGGGAGTCGCGATCAGGCCGGGAGTCCCCCCTGTTCCGGTCGAAGGAAGAGGGTCGGCCGGCGCGTGCGGGGCGGTCCGAAGCCGAGCCTGGTCTGTCCTGGCGGTCATCGGAGCTTGAGGATCTGTCGAATGAGGTCGGTTGTTTTCTGCGGATCGGCTTCCGTTTCCCTTGAAGTTGTCCCTTGTAGCGTGAATCGAAGGATTTGGGCTGGGCGGCCGGAGTATTTCCCGCGAGGAGGTCGTTCAGCTCCGAGGGCGTGACTGCCCTGTATTCTCCTGGGTCGAGTCCCGCCAAGGTGAGCGGGCCGAAGGCTGTTCGAACGAGTTTGAGGACAAAGTAATTGAGGGTTTCGAAGAGCCGTCGAACCTCCCGGTTTCTTCCTTCGGTCAGGGTGATCCGGTACCATGCATTGGTTTCGGTATTTCGTTCCGGGACGAATTCAAGCGGTTCGACCGGCCTTCCGTCAATTTTCACATCTCCTGAGGCAATGCGTTCAAGATGTCCAGGGGAGATTCCTCCCTGGACTTTGACCAGATAAGTTCGGGGAATGGAGAATCTCGGATGAAGGATTCTCTGGGAAAGGTCGCCGTTGTTTGTGAGAAGAAGAACTCCCTCCGTCTGGTAATCCAGACGTCCAATGTGAAGGAGTGGGTCAATATTAGGAAAGTAGTCGCGGATCGTCGGTCGTCCTTCTGGATCGTGAAGAGTCGAGACGACTGCCTTTGGCTTGTAAAAAAGAAAGAGAAAGGGCT
Source organism: Nitrospirota bacterium (assembly GCA_035873205.1). Taxonomy (GTDB): domain Bacteria; phylum Nitrospirota; class Leptospirillia; order Leptospirillales; family Leptospirillaceae; genus UBA4572. The sequence continues at coordinate 330 of JAYWMN010000034.1, read as the reverse complement.
CCGGCTCCCGGGGGAGCATCTTTCCTTCGACGAGAATGTGGTCGGTTTCGGGATTGACACGCGATCCCGGTTCCGTCACGATCACCCCATTGACCGAGACAAGACCAGAGGCGATGAGCTGCTCTGCTTTTCTCCGGGAGGCGACCCCCCGGTGGGCTAGGACTTTGTGAAGTCTTGTCTGGTCGTCCTTCTCTTCCCAGTCCTGTGTCTCGAGAGACGAGTCTTCCTGCGTCATCGGGCTTTCTGCGCGGTCTTTTATTGAGTGATCCCCGACATTCATTGAAGCATTATCCGATTTCATTTTCATCCTTATTCCCACTCGATGGTTGC
>JAYWMN010000032.1:0-3465 GCA_035873205.1 Nitrospirota bacterium | reverse complement strand
GAAGGTCGCGGCATGTCTCGGGCTGAGTCTCGACGGGCCGCTCCTCCTGCGGGCCGCGGAACGATATGCGCGGCTCGCCTCCGACAGCAGGACTGCCGAGGCGTGGATCCGGGAACTCGTGGACTGCGAGATCCTCGAGCTGGACCGCCCCCCTCCCTCCCCGGTCTACCGGTTCCGCCACGATCTTCTGCGGGAGGCGGTGCTCCAGTCCCTTCCGGCTTCGGTCCGCCGCGGGATCCACCGGTCCATTGCCCGGACGCTTCGGGAGGATTTTTCCGAGCGGGTGGAGAGCGCCCCGGAAATTCTGGCCGAGCATCTCATGGGAGCCGATGTTCCGGAGGAGGCCCTTCCTCTCTTCGTCCGGGCTGGCGAGCGGGCGGAAGGAGTGGGGGCCTACGAGATCGCCCTCTCCCATTACGGGCGGGCACTCGATCTTCTGGCCGGAGAGCACGGAGGGCCGGACGCTCCCGCGACGGCGATCCGGATCCTGCGCCGGATGATCCGGATCGCCCTCTACGTCTGGGGGCACGGGTCGTCACGGATCGACGCCCTGCTCGGAAAGCTGTCGGATCTTGCCGAAAGAGGGACGCCGGAGGGCCGGAAGACCTTCGATCACTTGCTCGATGCCGTGAGATTCGGCATTCGGGGCCCAACCTTCCTCATCGAGAGGTTCGGGGAGCCCGAAGCCCTGGATCGGGCCGCGGGGGGATCGGGGGGAACCCGCCTGTGGCTCGCCTGCATGCGGGGAATCGCCTTCTCCTACAACGGGCAGCTCTCCCGGGCGTACGACACGTTTCAGGATCTTCTTCCCCAGATCAGGTCGATCCGGTGGGACGGCGAGGGGATCGTCGAGTCCTTCTCGGAGCCTCCCGCCGTCCTCCTCTTTTCCTACCTCGGATTCGTCGGCCAGCTCGCGGGCCGGACGAAGGAGTCCCTGGCGTTCCTTGCGGAGGGGGAAGGCCGGGAGGAGTGCGGCCGCTTCCCAAAGTCGCGGGTCTACGTTGGCGTCCACAAGATCTTCATGGCCTGGATGAGGGAAGATGTGGAGAAGGCGGAGATGTTCGCCCGGGAGACCGTTCTTCTGGCCGATGCCCACGACCTGCACATGGGGGCGGAGTTAAGCCGGCTGGCGCTCGCCTGGTGCCGGGGAACGAAGGAGTCGGAGGCCCAGGCCGAGGCGGCGGAAAAGGCGGTTCGGGCGATGATTCCGGGAGTCGGAACGATCTACATCGCCATCCACGCCGGCGCCGCGTTTCGGGCCGCGCTCTGGGAAAAGGCCGTCGAGCTGGCGCGGTTCGGACGGGACGAGGGCCGGCGAACGGGGACCCACGTCTTCGATCCCCACCTTCTGACCCTCGAAGGACGGGCGCTTCTGGCGATGGATTCCCGGAAGAACCGGGAGGAGGCCCGGGCCCTGTTCGAAGACGCCATCAGGAAGGCGCGGCGGTCCGGAGCCCTCTGGTACGGGATCCAGGCCGCGATGGCCCTCGCAGTGATCGAACCGACAGGCCGGAAGCTGCTCCGTGGATTCCTTGCGAGCCTTCCGGAAGAGGAGGATAGCGAAATGGTGCGGGTGGCCCGAGAGGTGGCCCGTGAGACACATCCGCCGGAGCCTTGAACCACAGAGATGACACTCAAGGGAAATTCGTCGAACAGGAACGAATGAGAGGGGTTTCTGATTAGATATTCCGCAATTCATTTTAAAAGAGGGGGCAGCTTGCGTGAAATCCTGCACCCAATATTTCGGCTCAGGGGGTTCCACCCGCGGCGGATCGCAATCGATGACGGGGTGACGTCTGGATGACCGGCGACAAGGGGGGGTGATGCGGGTCAATTCTCCGGAGGTGGCCCCGGTCCAGATTCCCTTGTAGGGCCAGTCCAAGGCTTCGTGAGACCTCCGGGGCCGGAGTGGGGCATCACCATAATGGAGGTTCCCTGTCTTATTCTGAATCATGATTCGATTTCTCTCTTCCGTGCCGCCTCCCGCATCTCCTTCTCATACCGTTTCTCGGCCATGTAGAGGAGCCGCGAGAGATTTTCGTTAACACGTTAACACTCTATCATAGAAGAAAAAAAGGGGAGAGATCGCCCTCCCTTTTTCACATTCCCATCTCCATCCCTCCCCTCCTTCTTCCCGTTTTCGGTCCCTCGCTCCGGCCCTCCGATCTCCCCTGGACTTCTTTCCCGGTCGTCCGCTCTTTTTTCTTTTCTTTTTCGTCCAAGACCTCGAAGTCCAGGACATTCATCTTCTCATTTTTCCGGATCGAGCTGAGAAGGGCTTTGACCTTTTCCAGCCTGCAATCGAATTTGGTTTCTTCTTGATCCTTCCGGCCGCCGAGTTCGACTCTGGAGTATGTGTCGAGCCATTCGCGGCAGACAACGAAATTCTTGTTCCAGTCCTCCGGAAGTTCGAGGCCCGGCTTGGAGGCCTAGATAAGCTCGAAGAAATCGATCATCTTGTCCGTCGGCGCTAGCTCCACCCCGTTTTCCCCCGCCCCAATAGGCGTCATCGTTCTGGACGCGACCGTCCAACAAAGTGCGGCTATCGTCCTGTTCCATCATCATGGGAAGAATCTAGTACATCAGAAGCCATGCGGTGTTGTCGGACGCCCCAAGTGAGGACTGAAGGTGTCAGGAATGGTTTTGAAACCTCCCGACCGACAACTGGCAGAACCGGTTGTGATCGCAAGCCGGACAGCGATACCCCTCTGATGCTGCCGATAGAAAAGCATGTTCTCCCGGCATTGCGCCTAGGTCCCGAACGATTTTTGAAAGTCCTGGAAACCCGACCCCTTTTGAAATTCCACCCGATTCTTGGCCATGTTCTCTCCGTGATGGCAGCCATTATCGATCCAAGATAATATCCCATCACCAGAAAGGATAGCTTTCATGGGTCATCAGGAAAAGGATTGTCGATGCGGGTTATATTTCTCTCGACTGAAAAGAAGAGCTAATCATGAAAATTTATTTAAATTAATATAGATTTTCCCTTATTGTTTAATAACTATGTTATTTAAATACGATATCTTGTAAATAATTATTTAAGCAAATATCATTTTTTTATCCTGTTCGCTCAAAAATCAGCAAACCGATTAAAACTCACACCATCTATGTGGGACTCAACTTGTCAGGGGAAAAATGAATGGATTTAAACTCTATCGACCTTAAACACCTTTCTGAAAGAGATCGCTACAGGCTGAATCAGTATATGAGTTCTAAATCAATTTCCATGAAGGAAGTAATTTCAGAACTCGTGCTTTTTGCGCCATCAGACCTGTCCGTTGTCGTAGAGGGTGAATCGGGAACAGGTAAAGAAATGTTTGTTCTGGCACTTCATGCACTATCACGACAGTTCTCCGGACCTTTTGTCCCGGTAAACATGGGCGAAGGCCCTGATACATTGTTTGAAAGCGCATTGTTTGGACATCGAAAGGGGGCTTTTACAGGAGCCGATCAAACCAGATC
>JAYWMN010000031.1:0-172961 GCA_035873205.1 Nitrospirota bacterium | reverse complement strand
GGATCCCTTCCCTCTTCAGATCGATCACGATCCTCATTCCGTCCCGGTCCGACTCGTCCCGGATATCCGAAATATGCTCGAGCTTTTTGTCACGCACAAGCTCGGCGATTTTTTCGATGAGGCGGGCCTTGTTCACCATGTAGGGTATCTCGCGAATCACAAGGCACTGCCGGTCGGCGCGAGTGCTGTCTTCGACGTCGACGACCCCGCGCATCATGATCGATCCACGGCCCGTCCTGTAGGCCGACTCTATTCCTGAGCGGCCCAAAATCACTCCTCCAGTCGGGAAGTCCGGACCGGTCACGAAGACCATGAGGTCTTCGGTGGTGGCATCCGGATGATCGATCAGATGGAGGACCGCCTTCAGAATTTCAGTCAGATTGTGGGGAGGGATGTTGGTGGCCATACCAACGGCGATGCCCGAGGAACCGTTCAGAAGGAGGAGCGGAAGGGAGGCCGGAAGAACACGAGGTTCTTCCAGGGATTCGTCGTAGTTGGGAGCCCAGTCGACCGTCTCTTCGTCGAGCTCGGTCATCATTTCTTCGGCGAGCCGGGTCAGCCGGATTTCGGTATAACGCATGGCCGCCGGGGCATCGCCATCGACAGATCCGAAGTTGCCCTGCCCGTCGATAAGAGGATACCTGAGGGTAAAAGGCTGGACGAGACGGACGGCCGTGTCGTAGACCGCCGTGTCCCCATGGGGATGATACTTACCGATCACATCGCCGACGATACGGGCGGATTTCCTGTACGGGGTTCCGGGCCGGACTCCCATCTCATGCATAGCGTACAGCACCCGTCGCTGGACTGGCTTCAGCCCGTCGCGTGTGTCCGGAAGAGCACGTCCGACAATGACACTCATAGAGTAATTCAGATAGGCGGTCTTGATCTCTTCATCGATCGAAACCGTCAATTCATAGGGCAGATGTTCCAAAAAGAGCCTCCGGCAAAATGTGCTTGGGTCACCTTCGATCAGATATCTAGGTTCGAAACGTCCAATGCGTTCTGTTCGATGAATTCCCGTCTGGGAGCTACCTGGTCTCCCATCAGAATGGTAAAGATCCGGTCAGCTTCGATGTAGTCGGGAATGGAGACCTTGAGAAGGGTCCGCTTTGCAGGGTCCATCGTCGTTTCCCAAAGCTGTTCGGGGTTCATTTCTCCCAACCCCTTGTACCGCTGAAGGGAAATTTTGGACCGGACCTGGCCAGTCACAGCTTCAAGGGCCTTGTCCGGAGTTTCGTAAACAGTCTCCTCCCCCGAATCCCGTAGGCGGATCCGGTAGGGCCCCTGAAGATTGTCGGACTTTAGGCTTCGAAGTGAACGGGCACCCCCGATCATTCCCCCAAAAAGCGGCGGATCCAGAGTCAGGGTCGTTTCGTACCCAAGCCTCTTTGTTTCGAACACAAGCCTGAAAAGGGGAGTATCCGAGGTTTCAACCGGCTCGTTGCGTCCTGATAGCGAGCCTCCTTCGGTAAACCTTTCATAGCGGTTTCGGCAAAACTCGATAAAGGAGTGGGCTTCCTCTTCCCGGTGAAGAATTTCTCCGGACAGTGCGGGATAGAGACCAAAAAGACGAATCAGGGGAGCGTGTCCCACCCGATTGGCCCAGTAATGGACCTCCTGCTCGTACCGGGAAAGAACCAGAAGTTTCTTGACCGCCATGTCTCCGCCAATCCAGGTTCCGGCCGCATTGTCGAAAAGTTCGATCTTCTCGACCGATTTTTCGAGAACATAGGCTTCCAGGGCCTGGTCGTTCAGAAGGTATTTCTCCTGCTTCTGGTAGGCCACTTTGTAGAGAGGCGGCTGGGCAATGTAGATGAAGCTCCCGTCGATCAGACGGTTCATATGCCGGAAGAAAAAAGTCAGGAGGAGGGTCCGGATGTGCGCTCCATCCACATCGGCGTCGGTCATGATGATGATCTTGTGGTACCGAAGGTTCTTGAGTGAAAAGTCCTCTTCTCCCAACCCACACCCGACGGCCGTGATCAGGGCCCGGACTTCGTCGTGGGTGATGAATTTTTCGATCCCCTTTGTCTTTTCCACATTGAGGATCTTTCCCTTCAGCGGGAGAATGGCCTGGAACTTCCGGTCCCGGCCCTGTTTGGCCGAACCACCGGCGGAGTCTCCTTCTACGATGTAGAGCTCGGACTTGGCCGGATCGTTTTCCTGGCAGTCGGCCAGTTTTCCCGGAAGATTCGAGCCCTCAAGAACGTTCTTTCTTTTCGTCAGCTCCCGAGCCTTTCTGGCGGCTTCTCTCGCCTGGGCAGAAAGTATGGCCTTGTCGGCAATCGCACGGGCGACTGCGCCCTGCTTTTCAAACGCATCTTCGAGCGACTCGGCAAGAAAGGATTCCATCGCTCCGGCCACCCAGCTCGAACCCAGTTTGGCCTTGGTCTGCCCTTCAAACTGGGGGTTGGGAATCTTGATACTGATGATGGCAGAGAGGCCCTCCCGGATATCCTCCCCCCGAACCTCTTCCCCCTTATTCAGGTTCTTGTCGCGGATGAACCGGTTCACGACCCGGGTCAGGGCCGAACGGAACCCTTTCACATGGGACCCGCCCTCGCGGGTGGGGATATTGTTGACATAGCTCAGGAGGGTTTCGGCGTCTGTGGTGTCCTGGTACTGGAACGACACTTCAAAGATGGATCCGTTCTCAAAAGTCTTTCGAAAGAAAAGGGTTTCGTGAATAGTCCGCTTGTTTTCGTTCAGAAAAACAAGAAATGAACGGATCCCGCCCTCATCGTGAAAAACGGTCTCACGAAGCGTTTCCTCCTCCGTCAGAACGATGGTCAGGGCGGGGTTCAGATATCCCAATTCCCTAAAACGGTGCGCCAGGACATCGAAAGAAAACTCGTCGGTTTCCATGATCGACATATCCGGGTAGAACCTGATAGTCGTTCCTGTTTTATCCGAGTCTCCCGCAATAGAAAGTGGAGCCTCCGGCTCACCCTTGTGGTAAGTCTGTTTGAAATGCTTTCCCTTCTGGTCGATTTCAAGAAGCAACGTTTCCGAAAGCGCGTTGACAACAGAAACCCCCACCCCGTGAAGGCCACCCGATACCTTGTAGGTGTTGTTGTCGAATTTCCCGCCGGCATGAAGGACCGTGAGAACGACCTCGGCGGCAGACCGGTTCTGCTCCGGATGCATTCCGGTGGGAATTCCCCGTCCGTTGTCGCTGACACTGACCGAGCGATCGGAGTGAATGGTCACGCGGATCGCCGTGCAGTATCCTGCCAGCGATTCATCGACACTGTTGTCCACAAGTTCATAAACGAGATGATGAAGTCCGTCTGTTCCCGTGCTTCCGATATACATGCCCGGACGAACCCGAACAGCTTCGAGGCCTTCGAGAATCCGGATCTGCTGTTCCCCGTAGGATGCCTGACCGGTTGAATTCAAATGTTCACACTCCCTTTCGAATGGAATACCTGTTCAGAAAAATGTCTGATCCAAGGGAATTGATCAATCTTCGGCTCCCAGAGGCATAATAACATACCGCGACTGGGGTTCTTCGAGGGACATCCACATGATGGGAACCTGATTGTGTTCCCGGGGATCGCTCAGAAGGGTCGCCTGCATTCTGAGCGTCACGCCTCCGATCACCCCCAGAAGCGTGTTGAGAGAGCTCAGGCTGAAGAAAAAATAGCTCGGAGGTCCGTTGACGATGGCCGGCGCCCGTTCCATCGAGTCTCCGATATCGATATTCTGAGATTTCAGGGTGATTGTCCGGTCGTCCCAGAGAAGCTCGATTTCAAGATTCCTGTCGGAAATCAGACCGGCCCTTCTCAGCATGGAAGAAAAAGAGTCCTTCGACATATCGAGGGTAATGGTATGCTCTTCGGGAAAAACATCCCGAAAATTGGGATACCGGAGTTCGAGAAGCCTCGCGAAAAAGAAAAAATTCATCCATCGGAAGAGGACATAACGGGCGTTGACGGAAACTTCGACTGTCAGGTTTTCATCCTTGGAATCGGTGTCGAGGATCCGGACAAGTTCACCAATGTGTCGTCTTTTGAGAAGAAATCTTTTTTCCGTCTGCTCCGTCAGGTCAATCCCCCCTTCTTCACCCAGGGGGATACGACCATGGTGCATCCCGTTTCCGTCGGTCCCGACAATGTTGAGGGAAACTCCTCCTCCGGATTCGCGTTCCCGGTGAAAAAGAACCCCGTTCATATAGTCCTTCTCTTCGTCGGCCACAAAGGGAAGGGTTCTCTGAAGAAGCCGGAGGAGATCCTTAAGGGGAACGCTGAAGGAATATTCAGGGGCGATCTCGGGGAAAGAGGAGAAGTCTCGGGGATCAATCCCTTTCAGATGGAAGATAGAGTTTTCCCTCTCGATGGCCGTCAGACCTTTCTTGTCCGATTGATCCTTGAAAACATGAATCGGACCCGCCGGAAACTCCCGGATGATCTGGAAGAGTTTTTTTCCCAGAACCGTCGATTTTCCTGGAACGCTGACCTGAGCCGGTAACCGGCAGCGCCCCCCCCCCGGACTGGTCGAAGGACACCAGCATGATTTCATTCTCTCCCGCCTCGATCAGGATGTGGGAGGCAAGAAGAGCGATATTCTTTCTGTCGGAAAGGACCGAAACCTTTTCGAGCCCTTCCAGAAAAACGGTTTGTTCGATCGTGAAGTCCAAGAATGAAGCTCCTTAGAAAGCGAAGGTTTCAGTACTGTTTAAATCGACTGCAACAGCTTTTTTTTCAAAATTTCAATATCCCGGGAGAGGACCGAATCGGAATCCCGATTCTCATCAACGGTCTTGAAAGAATAGATCGCTGTCGAATGATCCCTTCCTCCCATTTCCCGACCGATTTCCGGAAAGGACATCTGGGTCAGGTCCCGAAGGAGATAGATGGCTACCTGTCTGGCAAGGGCGATCGACCTGTTTCGTTTTTTGGACCGGATTTCTTTCGGTGAAACTTTATAGAATGCGGCGACTTCGTTCAAGATGAGGTCGGTGTGCATCGGCGTGGTCTGGGTCTGGATCAGGTTGGACAGGAGACGGCGCGTGACGTCGATCGTGACCGATTTACCCATGAGGGTCTGATAGGCCCCCAGCCGGATCATGGCCCCTTCCAGCTCCCGGATATTTGATTTTATACTCGATGCCAGAAAAAAGATGACATCCTCCGACAGGGTAATCCCTTCCTGTTTCATCTTGTCCGTCAGGATGGCAACCTTTGTTTCGAAGTCCGGAATCTGTATGTCGGCGATCAGTCCGGATGAAAATCTGGACTTCAGGCGCTCCTCGAGGGTGAGGATCTCGTTGGGCGCGCAATCGCTTGTCAGAATGATCTGTTTTCCGCTTTCAAATAGAGTGTTGAAGGTATGGAAAAACTCCTCCTGGGTCCGTTCCTTCTTTGACAGAAACTGGATGTCGTCCATGATCAGAATATCGATGGTCCGGTAGCGTTCCCGAAACTCGTTCATCTTGTTGAACTTGATCGCGTTCACCATTTCGTTAAGGAAGGATTCGGTCGTCACGTACAGGATTTTTTTGGAAGGATTTTTTCTGAAAATGGCATTTCCGACCGCATTGACGAGGTGGGTCTTTCCAAGTCCGACCCCTCCGTAGATATAGAAGGGATTATACGATTTTCCGGGATTTTCGGAGACCTGGTAGGCCGCTGCATGGGCAAACCGGTTTGACTCCCCCACGACATAATTTTCAAAGAGATATCTCGGAATAAGATGATTGGCCCACTCCTCTTCCTGAATTTTCCCTTCCTGGGAATTCCGGATCGGAAGAGATGTCAGCGGGGTTTCCAGTAAGTCTTTCCTTCCGGACTCCCGATTTTTTTTTGATTTTTTTTCCTCGGAAATCCGAATGGAAAACTCAAGGTCGTCCCGGTTAAGAAGGGAAGAACAGGCATCGACGATGGAAGACTGGTGGCGTCCGGACACAAGACGACTGACAAAACCGTTCGGAACGATGAGAGTGAGGTGATTTCCCTCTTGCTCCAGATGGCATTCCCGATAGATTTCACGAACACCCTCAAGAACATTCGACCCTTCGGAATCATCAATATATTTCAAGGCGTTCTGCCATAGATCCTGCATAGGAAAACTCTCGATCAAAAGCCCTGAAGACGTTATCAGGAAAAGTTTTTAACAGTCTGTTGAAAACCTGTTTAAATAAAAAGAAAAAGGCAAGGGAAAAATTTCCGCGGCCAGAATCGGCTCTCGATATTTAAATTTTTGAAAATAAAAGATTTATTAATACTCGGACGAGATTTTTACAGGAAGTTCAGGGGCAACTTGATCCTATCAAAGACGGGGTCAGGAATCAAATTAGAAATCCCACTCCCGGATTTTCAACAGGGTTTCAGAAAAGCCAATGACACGGTTTAAATAGATAATCCTGATTTTCACCAGATTCCTTTTCCCCCTACTTGTTCTTCTAAATTTTTAACCTCAAACAGGATAGAATAAACAGTACCTGTTTCAATCAATGATGTATGTCCCGAAAAACGTTCCGGTCTGAAGCAGGCGGATTGCTTCTGGCACGGAAAACTTGACCCGCTTTCCCGATATTCCTTACAATTTAATTTTGAATTTTAAAACGATCCTCCCTTAAGGAGATTTGATATGAAAATGACCGGCGCGGAAATGCTCCTCGAATGTTTAAAGAAGGAGCGCGTCTCTCAAATATTTGGATATCCGGGAGGAGTGGTACTCCCCATTTTCGATGCCCTGTACAAGGACCCCTCGCTCAGCGTCGTTCTGACACGTCATGAACAGGGATCGGTCCATGCGGCGGAAGGATACGCCCGCTCGACGGGAGAGGTGGGCGTGGTGCTTGTCACTTCTGGTCCGGGAGCCACAAATACCGTGACGGGGCTCGCTGATGCGAACATGGACTCCATTCCCCTGGTGGTCTTTACCGGTCAGGTCCCGACAAAGATGATCGGAAATGACGCCTTTCAAGAGGCCGATATCGTCGGAATCAGCCGTTCCTGCACCAAACACAATTTCCTCATCAGGAAGATCGAAGAGCTCCCGCAGATCGTAAAAGAAGCGTTTTATATTGCGAGATCCGGGCGTCCCGGTCCCGTTCTGGTCGATATTCCCAAGGACGTCATCGTCGACCGGGGAGAGTTCCATTATCCCGAAACACTCTCTCTGCGCGGATACAATCCAACGGTCCAGGGAAATCGCTGGCAGATAAAGAAAGCTGCCCAGCTGATTGCCAAATCAAAAAAACCCGTTCTTTATGTGGGTGGAGGGGTCATCTGTTCCGAATCCCACGAAGAACTTATGGAACTTGTCTCGCTGACAAAAATACCGGTGACCCTGACCCTCATGGGGCTTGGAGCCTTTCCCGGCACTCACCCCCTGTTCATGGGGATGCTTGGAATGCATGGAACATACGCTGCCAATATGGCCATTCATCACAGTGACCTTCTCATTGCCGTTGGAGTCCGTTTCGATGACCGGGTGACGGGAAAAATATCCGAGTTCTCTCCTCATTCCAAAGTGATTCACATCGATATCGATCCCACCTCCATCCGAAAGAACTTCAAGGTCGATGTCCCCATTGTCGGAGATGCCCGGCTGATTCTCTCCGATCTTCTTGAGGATGTCCGAAAGATTCAGTCCGATGAAGGGTTTCCTTCCTTTGAAAACTGGACCCATCAGGTCGATGAATGGAAAGAGGAGCATCCGCTGACCTACCGGTCGGATTCGGAGATTATCAAACCCCAGTTTGTCATCGAAAAAACCTTCGATCTGACAAACGGGGACTGTATCGTGTCCACCGATGTCGGACAGCATCAGATGTGGACTGCCCAGTTTTTCAAATTTCTGAAGCCCAGAACGTGGCTGACATCCGGCGGCCTGGGGACGATGGGTTACGGTTTTCCGGCAGCTATTGGTGCCCAGAGGGCCTTTCCGAAAAAAAGGGTCATCGCCATCACCGGCGAGGGAAGCTTTATGATGAATATTCAGGAAATGGCTACGGTGGCGTCTCTTGAGATACCCGTCAAGATCGTTGTCCTGAACAACAAGTATCTCGGAATGGTCCGGCAGTGGCAGGAATTTTTCTATGAAGGCAGGTATTCTTCTTCATTCATCGGGCAATCTCCGGATTTTGTCAAGCTTGCCGAGGCTTTCGGTGTGGCGGGGTTTAGGGCCACAAAACCCTCCGAAGTCGAAGAGGTCCTCCTTAAGGGATTTTCGACAAAGGGTCCGGTCCTTATGGAATTCATGGTCGATCCGGAGGAGAATGTGTTTCCCATGGTTCCAGCGGGAGGCTCCAACATCGAAATGATTTTCGAAGCTCCGAAACCGGTTGAAAAATCCGGGAAGTCCTCTGGCAAGAAGGACAAGGATTCGGTGTTGACGGCATGAGCGGAGAGCAGGGTCATAAAAAACACTACATCCAGATTCTGGTCGAGAACCGATTTGGCGTTCTTTCAAGAGTATCCGGACTCTTCAGCGCCAGGGGATACAATATCGAGAGTCTTTCCGTCGGCCAGGGAGTCGATCCTTCCGTAGCTCAGATGACGATCGTGACAGCGGGGGACGACCGCGTCGTCGAGCAGATCACCAAACAGCTAAACAAGCTCGTCGATGTGATCAAGGTTGTCGACCTCTCCGAATCCTCCTTTGTTTCAAGAGAAACGGTCCTGGTCAAGGTCAACACCACCACCCGGCCGGATGATCGCCAGGAAGCCTTTCGTATTGCGGAAATCTTCAGGGCCCACATCGTCGACACCTCCCCTTCCACATATACCCTCATGGTGACAGGAGAAGAAGAGAAGATCGATGCGATGGTCAATCTTCTGAGACCTCTGGGAATAAAGGAGATCGTTCGCTCGGGAATGGTCGCGATTGCGCGGGAGGATGCCAAACCATCCATGCGGCATACAAGACATGAAGGAGAGATGCCTGCCTGAATTTTGCCTGTTACTGGGTTAACGGCGAGGATTGCTTCCCTTTAACCCCTCACTATAATGGAGCCCTTAAAAACAAGAATGGAGTTTTCATTGAAGCCTTCGATCTATTATGAAGCCGATACGAATCTTGAAAGAATCCGGTCAAAAAAGGTGGCCATCATCGGATTCGGAAGCCAGGGCCATGCCCACGCCCTCAACCTGAGGGAGAGCGGCGTCAATGTCGTGATCGGCATTCGATCCGGAAGCTCCATGAAAAAAGCCGCTGGCTTCGGATTTGAACCTCTTTCCGTTCCTGATGCGGTCAAGCAGTCCGATCTGGTCATGATCCTTCTTCCGGACGAACGTCAGGCCGAAGTCTATGCGAATGAAATCGCACCCCATCTGAGACCCGGGATGACTCTCGCTTTCGGACACGGGTTCAACATTCATTTCGGTCAAATCGCTCCTCCATCCGATGTGGATGTCATTCTGATCGCTCCGAAAGGGCCGGGACATCTGGTTCGTTCCGAATACCAGAAAGGATCTGGCGTTCCTTGCCTGATCGCCGTTCATCAGGATGCCACGGGGTCGGCGAAGGAAGTGGCCCTTTCTTATGCCGGAGCCATTGGTGGAGGGAGAGCCGGAATCTTCGAAACCTCCTTCAAGGAAGAGACCGAAACCGATCTTTTTGGCGAACAGGCTGTTCTTTGCGGAGGACTTTCCGCTCTTATCACCGCGGGCTTTGAAACCCTTGTCGAAGCGGGATACGCTCCGGAAATGGCTTATTTCGAATGCCTTCACGAGGTCAAACTCATCGTCGACCTGATTTACGAGGGCGGTATCTCAAACATGCGGTATTCGATCAGTACGACTGCTCGCTACGGCGATCTGACACGGGGCAAGAGAATCGTCGGAGATTCTGTCCGGACCGAGATGAGGAAAATCCTGGAGGAGATCCGCTCTGGCGTTTTTGCGAGGGAGTTTGTCCTTGAAAACAAGGCGGGAAAACCCGTCTTCCAGGCTCTGGAGCGACAGGGCAGGGAGCATCAGATCGAAAAGGTCGGGGAAGAAATCCGGTCGATGATGCCCTGGATGAAACAGTCCCGCATCGTCGACCGTTCAAAAAATTGAGTGACCTGGTGAAAAAAAAGTGAAGGTCGGGTCAAATCACTTCGGGACCCCCGTTGCCCGGGAGGGGGTCCCTTTCATCCTGATCGCCATTTTTTTATCAGTTCTCTGTTTCTGGATTTTTTCTCCACTGGGATGGCTGTCGCTTCTTCTGGTTGCTTTTGTGATCAATTTTTTCAGAAATCCGAAGAGATCCTGTCCGGATGGCTCCCCCAACCGGATTATTTCTCCCGCGGACGGGAAGATCGTCAAGGCGGAAACCGATCCGGGATCGGGACGGGTGAAGGTATCCATCTTCATGAATGTGTTCAATGTGCATCTGAACAGGATTCCGGTGTCGGGGAAAGTCATGAAAGTGACCTACTTTCCGGGAGTTTTTCTCAATGCGTCCTTCGACAAGGCCTCGGAAAAAAACGAACGTAATCTTGTCGAGATTCGCACTGAAAAAGGTTTGAGCGTTATAATGGTACAAGTGGCGGGATTGATCGCCCGTCGCATCCTCTGTTATGCGGAAGAAGGGGATTTTTTTCCTGCGGGAACGATCTTCGGTCTCATCCGGTTCGGTTCCAGAGTTGACCTAGACCTTCCGGTCGGTTCAATACTGGCGGTCCGCATGGGTGAGTTGGTCAAAGGAGGAGAGACAGTCCTTGGAACCCTTCCAGAATGAAAGCAATCCTTTTTCTCCGGAAAAAAATCGGGGGAAGGGGATCTACATACTGCCCAATCTCTTTACTGCCGGCAATCTTTTTTTCGGATTCTATTCGATTCTTGCCGGATTCCAGCATCATTGGAAAGAAGCTTCCATTGCCATTTTGATTGCGGCAATCTTCGACAACCTTGACGGCAAGGTCGCGCGTCTCGCTCAGGCGACCAGTGCCTTCGGGGTGGAGTTTGACAGCCTCGCCGATCTGATTTCCTTCGGGGCGGCGCCGGCTTTTCTTGTCTATAATTCGGATCTTTTTCAGTACCACCGGCTGGGAATGGCAGCCGCCTTTCTCTTTCTTGCATGCGGGGCTCTCAGACTCGCGCGGTTCAATGTCATGACTACGAAGATTTCATCTAAGTATTTTCTCGGACTCCCGATTCCGGCCGGGGCCCTTGTTCTTGTGTCCGCCGAACTGACTCGGCAAGGACCGCTTTCACATTTTTTTTCCTTTCCTTCGGGATTTTTTCTTCTGATCACCTATCTTGTCTCAATCCTGATGGTGAGCCCCATCCGTTACCGAAGTTTCAAGGAAGTCCGCCTTCTGAAAAAGCCTCTGCCAACGTTTGTCACGGTGATGATCATCGCTCTGTCTTTTCTTCTCTACCCGAGTTCCAGCTTTTTTTCGGTCATTCTTTTATATCTTCTTCTGGGTCCACTGGAGTATGTCCTCTACCGGCTGATACTTAAAAAGCCGGTGGGAGATCCCGCCGATCCTATTTTGGGATGGATGGGAGGAACGGTAAAGAAACGCTCCAAGGTGATCCGGTTCAGAGGTCCGAGAGGTCCGAAAAGTCATTGATCTGGGAAGAAGGGGTAAGGAGGAACGCCATGGGTAAGGAAATGGTTAGGATTTTCGATACGACTCTCCGGGACGGAGAGCAGAGCCCGGGGGCCTCCATGCAGCGGGAGGAGAAGCTTCAGATTGCCCGTCAGCTTGAAAAAATGGGAGTCGATGTAATAGAGGCCGGATTTCCTGTGGCCTCACCCGACGATTTTTCTGCGGTTTCCGCGATTGCCTCGGAGATTGTCGGAGGTCCATCGATCTGTGCCCTGGCCCGGTGTCGGGAAGACGATCTCAGATCAGCCGCCAAGGCTCTGGAAAAGGCGCGTTTTCCACGGATTCACACCTTCATCGCCACATCGCCCATTCATATGGAAAAGAAGCTGGGTCTGTCACCTGAAGCTGTTCTCGAAAGCATCGACCGGTCCGTGAGACTGGCAGTCAGTCTTGTCGGTGAGGTAGAGTTTTCTGCAGAGGACGCGACGAGGAGCGAAAAGGATTTTCTTGCCAGGGCTGTCGGGACGGCCATCTCTGCAGGGGCTCGGACGATCAACATTCCCGATACGGTGGGATACGCCCTTCCGTCGGAATTTCACGATCTGGTGGCCTTTCTCATCAGGACTGTTCCAGGTGCTGACCAGGTCGTCTTTTCGGCCCACTGTCACAACGACTTGGGACTTGCCGTAGCCAACTCCCTGGCGGCGGTCGAGGGAGGGGCCCGCCAGATAGAGTGCACGATTAACGGAATTGGGGAGCGCGCCGGCAATGCCGCGATGGAAGAGGTTGTGATGGCGCTCAAGGTAAGACGTGCCTTTTTTGGTCTCGACACCGTGATTCGTACGGAAGAATTCATTCGCGCCAGCCGCATGGTCCAGACGATCACGGGCATGCTGGTCCAACCGAACAAGGCCATTGTCGGGGCCAATGCCTTTGCCCACGAAGCCGGCATTCATCAGGATGGATTGCTCAAGGACAAGCGAACCTATGAAATCATGGGTCCTGAACAGGTGGGGCTGTCCGAGGGAAGTCTGGTCCTGGGAAAGCATTCGGGGCGGCACGCCTTCCGTTCCAGGCTGGAGACGCTTGGGTATCACCTGTCTGAGGAGGACCTGTCCTCGGCTTTCGCCCGTTTTAAGAGGCTTGCGGACCAGAAGAAGGAGATCTACGATGAAGATCTCGAGACGCTTCTTTTCGAAGGAACATCGGACGGGACATACCGCTTCGAACTCCTGAGACTCCAGGTGAGCGGAGGAACTCTGGTCCCTCCAACCGCGACCATCGTTCTTTCCGTGGACAGGGAAGAGCGCCAGATGGCCGGACTCGGCTCCGGTCCAGTTGACGCCATCTATCGAACCCTGTCAAAACTTACCGATACAACCTCTCGCCTTCTCTCCTACACGGTCAAGGGAATTACCGGAGGGAGCGATGCGCTGGGTGAAGTGACAGTTCGACTCGAAAACGAAGGACGGGTGGCCGCTGGCCATGGTGCCGACACCGATATTCTGGTGGCCTCGGCCCGGGCTTATATCGAGGCGCTGAACCGGCTTGAGAGAAAAAAGGAACGGGACCGGCGTTCCGGACTCTCGCAAGTCAAAGTCTGAGATCCATTCCGGATCCCCTTCAAACCTTGAATTCAAATTTTAAAGTTGAGCACAGTGAAAGAGCGAGAGGATTGTGACGTGAAATCAGCAAAAAGCAGAAAAGTCCTTCTGTTGCCCGGGGACGGAATCGGGCCCGAGGTCATGAAACCGGTGTCCGGTCTTCTGTCGGAGATGGCGGAGCGGGGCGTCCTTTCCGTTGAGGTCCGGGAAGCACACATCGGAGGTGTGGCCTACGACAGGACCGGGCATCCATTGCCGCCGGAGACGGTCAGTCTGGCCCTGGATTCGGATGCGGTCCTTCTGGCCGCCGTAGGAGGGCCCCGATATGACACACTTCCCTACGAACATCGCCCGGAAAGGGCCCTGCTGGGGATCAGGGAAAAGCTGGGCGCATTTGCCAATCTCCGGCCTGCCCGTCTCTTTTCCCAGTTGGCCAATGCCTCGACCCTGAAGCCGGAGGTGATCTCGGGTCTGGACCTTCTGGTCGTCCGGGAGCTGACGGGAGGAATCTATTTTGGATCTCCCCGGGGCATCGTCACCGAAAATGGTGTGCGGGTCGGCATCAATACCGAACGTTATTCCGAACCGGAAATCGAGAGAATTGCCAGAGTGGCGTTTGATGTGGCCCGTGGACGCAGAAAGAAACTTACCTCTGTCGACAAGGCCAACGTTCTGGAATCCTCCGTTCTCTGGCGGGAGGTCGTCAAGCGGGTCCATCTTGATTATCCGGATGTGGCGCTCGACCATATGTATGTGGACAACGCGGCGATGCAGCTTGTCCGGAACCCCGGGCAGTTTGATGTCATCGTGACCGGGAACATTTTTGGAGATATTCTCAGTGACGAAGCGTCCCAGCTTACAGGATCCATAGGAATGCTGGCCTCGGCCTCGATCGGGGGCCGGACTGGCCTTTACGAACCGATCCATGGAAGCGCACCCGATATCGCCGGGAAGGACATGGCCAATCCTTCGGCCATGTTTCTTTCCCTCGCAATGCTTCTGAGCTATTCCTTGGGAGAGGAGGTCCTGGCCCGTACGATCGAACAATCTGTCGAGACCGTACTCGGGCTGGGGATCCGGACCCGGGACATTGCCGAAAAGGATAGCCAGGTCGTCGGTTGTGTCGAGATGGGAGCACGGATTACGGAGCAATTCTGGTCGCTTCTCAAGCAGGGAGTACCGTCAAGGTGAAGGTTGCGGTCGTAGGCGCCACCGGTGCGGTGGGCCGCGAAATGGTTGCAATTCTCGAGGAAAGGAAGTTTCCGGTCGACGAGCTTTTCCTGTTCGCGTCCGAACGGTCTGCGGGAGAACGGATTTCTTTCCAGGGCCGGGATCTGCCGGTCAAACGGCTTGAAAACCCCTCCCAGCTCAAGGGAATTCCTCTGGCCCTCTTTTCAGCCGGGGCCGAGACCAGCCGGAAAATATCACCAGAGCTGGTTGCCCAGGGGACCTCGGTGATCGACAACAGTTCGGCCTTTCGCATGGTCCCCGAGATCCCCCTGGTCGTTCCAGAGGTCAACCCCCACAGGATTCCCTCGGGACGGACTCCGTGTCTGATCGCCAACCCCAATTGCGCCACGATTATCCTTCTGGCCGTTGTAAAACCGCTCCTGGGACTGTCTCCTCTTGAGCGAATGGTAGTGACGACCTTTCAGTCGGTGTCGGGAACTGGAAGGGACGCGATGGACGAACTGGCAAGGCAGTTGGCCCAGATACTTAATGGGGATGCGGACAGCATCCGGCCGGAAGTCTATGCTCCCTACCAGATTGCCTTCAACTGTCTTCCCAGAATCGACCAGTTCCTGCCAGACGGATCGACCAAGGAGGAGGAGAAGATGGTGAAGGAAAGCCGGAAAATTCTGGAGATCCCCGACCTCAGGGTGTCTGCGACCTGCGTGCGCGTCCCGGTCATGGTGGGACATTCGGAATCGGTCAATCTGGCTTTTTCCCGGCCTGTCTCTCCGGAGGCGGCACGGGAATGTCTGTCTTCGGCTCCGGGAGTCCGGGTGATTGACGATCCTGCCCACGACCTCTACCCGGTTCCCAGAAGCGTGGCGGGACGGGATGAAGTGTTTGTCGGCCGAATCCGCAAGGACGAATCGGTCCTCCATGGACTGAACCTCTGGTTATGCGGAGACAATCTCAGGAAAGGGGCGGCGACCAACGCCATTCAGATTGCGGAAATCCTTCTTGAAAAAGGCGGGCTCAGATGAGCAGTCCGCGATCGGTAATCCTTCCCTCCCCGCCCAGCAAGGGAGCGCGAACGCTAGTGGAGCGCATCGAGGCACTCAAGAAGGAAAAGGATGCGATTATTCTGGCTCACAACTACCAGATCGGAGAGGTTCAGGATGTGGCCGATTTTGTGGGAGATTCCCTTGAGCTGTCCCGTTATGCATCCACGACAACCCACGAAGTGATCCTGTTCTGCGGGGTTCACTTTATGGCGGAAACGGCGAAGGTCGTGAATCCCAGCCGAAGGGTCATCGTTCCGGACCTGCATGCCGGGTGTCCCATGTCCGACATGATCACTCCGGAGGAGGTCCAGAGACTCCGGAACGAGCATCCGGACGCAGTTGTCGTGACCTATGTCAATTCTTCCGCCGCCGTCAAGGCGGTGTCAGATATCTGCTGTACCTCCGCCAATGCGGTCCGGATTGTCGAATCCATTCAGAAAGATCGTCCGATTCTCTTCCTGCCGGACCAGTACCTTGGGCGGTATGTGGAGAGAAAGACCGGACGGTCATTGATTCTTTATTCCGGGTTCTGTCCGACCCACGTGCGCATCATGGCCTCGGATGTCGCCCGGGAAAGGGAGCGCCATCCCGGTGCGCTGGTCATTGCTCATCCGGAATGCCCGCCTCCGGTGGTCGAATGTGCCGATGTAGTGGCGAGTACCAGCCGCATGGCAAAGGAGGTTCACGATTCTGATCTGATGACGATCATTGTTGGAACAGAGCTTGGCATGATCCATCGCCTGCAAAAGGAAAATCCCGAAAAGACTTTTGTTCCCGCCTGTCAGAGCTGCGACTGCGCCAATATGAAGGTTAACTCGCTCGAAAAGATTCTCTGGTCCCTGGAAGATCTTTCTCCGGAGATCGAACTCCCGGGCTCGGTAATCGCAGGTGCCCGATTGGCTCTGGACCGGATGCTGGAGATCGGATAGTTTCCATGGCACGTACTCTGGCCCTGATCGGGTTCGTTTTCTTGATGGCCGCCGGATTGGTCTTTTTACTTGAGAGGTCGGGAGGAAAGGGGTTATTGTCTCGCCTGGGCCATCTACCGGGTGATATTGTCATCAGGAAGCCCGGCTTTGTTTTTTTCTTTCCTCTGGCGTCGGGGCTTCTTGTATCCATTCTCCTTTCCCTGTTGATTTCCGTCCTTTTAGCCCTGTACCGTCGCTAGGTCCGGATCGAATGGTGCGGAGGGAGCGCAAGGACCTTTCTGAATACGACTACGACCTTCCGGAGGATCGTGTTCGTCTGGTCCCTCCTCCTCGTCGGGGGGACAGCCGCCTTCTGGTCGTTCCCAGAGTCTATTCCGCACGGACGGAGCCCATGGTCCGGACCGTTGCCGATCTTCCCTCACTCCTCATGCCCGGAGACCATCTGGTCGTGAACGATTCCCGGGTTATACCGGCCCAGGCCAAGGGAGTGACCAAAAGTCAGCGGTCCGTCGACATTCTTTTCCTGGGTCCCTTTGGAGATTCCTTGTCCGGGACAGTCCGATTCCTCGGACGGGGAATTCGCCCGGGAGCGCTTCTCCGGTTTTTTTCCGGACGTTCCGAGGTTTGGGTCTCGGGATACAGCGAAGAGGACGGGTGCTTTGTCGGGGAATATCGGGGAGAGCGCCCCCTTTCGTCTGAGCTTGAGACGGAGGGAGAGATGCCCCTTCCTCCCTATATTGCCAAGAAACGCAAGGCCGATCCCTCAGACCGTGATCGGTACCAGACCGTCTATTCCCGTGTTCCCGGTTCTGTGGCGGCGCCAACCGCCGGGCTCCATCTGGGAGAAGACCTGCTAAGGAAGTTGGGAGAAAAGGGGATTGAGCTCTCGACGGTGACCCTCCACGTGGGGATTGGGACCTTTCGCCCCCTGGCCGACGGCGATCTCGACCAGCACCGTATGCATTCCGAATGGTATTATGTGTCGGAAGAGACGGCCCGGGGGATTGCCGGAACGAAGCGGAACGGGGGTCGCGTTATTGCGGTCGGAACGACTTCCCTCCGGGCGCTCCAGTCATCGATGATTTTGGGTCAGGAAGAGAAGGAGAAAAGGGTCCTGTCCGGGTCGGGATGGACCGATCTCTTCATTCGTCCAGGGCATTCCTTTGGACCTGTCGACGGTCTCCTGACAAATTTCCACACTCCCCGTTCCACCCTTCTCGTTCTGGTTGACGCCTTTCTGGGGGAAAATCGGTGGAGAACGGTTTATGAAAAGGCTCTTGAAGAAGGTTTCATGTTCCTGAGCTACGGGGATGCCATGCTTGTTCTGTGAGAAGAATGAGCGAAAGGATAACACCATCATGATGAAATCTCTAAGGATGACAGGAATGACCCTGGGGTTGCTGGCAGGCATGGTCGTGTCGGGACTCGCAGGGACGGCCCATGCCGACGGGGATCTGTCAAATAAGGCGGATTCGATCGGCAAGTCCCTGAAAGACACCGCCGAGCAGACGGGAGCCTATCTGAAAAGCGACTCCTTTCACAAGACCGTAGGAAGAGTGGTCGACGGGGCGTCCAAGGCCTTTCGAAACGGGGAGAAATGGGTCGGCCAAAAAATTGAAGGAATCTCCGGATCACATTCAAAACACCCCTGAAAGTCTCCCGGATCCCGGAGGGGGTCGTTGGCGGCTCCTGCGGATATCTTCTTCATTTTTCCATATTAAAAAGTTCACCTCCCGGGAAAACCCTCTCCTCACCCTCCCCCTATCGACCGGTCAAGTTTAGAAGGCCGGTGATCCCCTGATGAATCAGGTGAATTGCGATCGCTGCCAGAACAAGTGAAAAGATCTTTCCGATCGCCGATGACATGGTCTGTCCGATCGCCTTTGTGATTCGGTCCGCCATAAGGAGAATCCCAAAGAGAAGAATCATGTTCACCGCCAGTCCTGCAAGAGCCCAGGGAACGGAATAGCTTTTCGAAACAATGAGGGAGGTCGTCAGCGTCGCTGGACCGGCGATCAGGGGGATGCCGAGAGGAACGGCCCCGATCGATCCCTGCCGGGGAAGGCCCTGTGATTCTTTCAGGTCCTGGTGCTTCAGAAGGTCCGATATGGAGAGCACCAGCAGGAGAATGCCGCCGGCCAGAGTGAAATCCCATAGGGAAAGCCCGAGAAACTCCAAAAGGGAGGTCCCGAAGACATCGAAGAAGAGTACGGTCAGAAAAGCGGTCAGAACGGCCGACCGGGCGGTACGTCTTTTTTGGGGCGTATCCATACCTTGTGTTAAACTGAAGAAAATTGACAGCACTCCCGGCGGGTCGATGGCGACGAACAAGGGGAGAAATACCTTCCAGAATGTATGCATGGGGCCTTGCCCTTTTGAAAGGATGATCGAATGGATGCGAACCGATCCCTAAATTCCGACTCTGAAGAACCCGCACTCATTATAAACGATCGACGCATGCGGTTCGATGAAGAATCATCGGTGGCGGAACCTTCTTCGGAAGCGTCTTCCAACGAAGAAAAAAGACGTCGGGAAGAAGAGGAAAAAGCCCAGGAACACTCCCTACGGGAGAAGACGGAGGAGGCAAGGGAAGGACGTCTTCTGGCCCTTCTTTCGGGTATGACCGCCTCCCATCTTTTCGTCGATCCGGCGACGGGTCTCCCCGACGAACGCTTCAATCCCGAGGAGGCGCGCTTTTACCTGGACCTGATCTCGCTGTATGCCCAGTCCCGTGAGAAGAATGGGGTGTTTGCACACTCGACCGGAAACGGCGATGCTGGGGAGAAGGAACCGCCAAGGCTGGGTCATATTCCCGCAATCCTTGGAGCGATGGCCGTCCATGCTCTCGGCGTGGATCCGGCGACCGGCCGGTCTGGAGGAACGGCGAATCTCGATGCGGCCCGTCTCTATATCGATCTTCTTGATTTCGTTTCGAACACCGTCGCCGATGCCATGACCGAGGAGGACAGAAACTACATGAAGGATATTCTCTACCAGACCAAAATGTTCTTTGTCCGGCAGAAGGATATTGCCCGCCCGGCAGGTCCGACTCCTTGACAGGATTTCGTCTTGGGCTTCTGGCAGTTCTGCTGATTGTTCTCATCTCGGGACTTGTGGGGACGCGCATTCTCGAAAGGTCGCTCAGGACTCATCTTGAGTCGGCCCTGAATCAGACCTTCGGTTGCGAAGCCCGGGCAGGAAAACTGGCGATTCACTGGACCAGCCGGACCCTCGAAGTCGAAGGCCTCTCCCTTCTCTGCCCCATGGCAAGAAAGGAGGAAGGAGGGAGGAGAATGTTGAAATTGTTCGCTCCGGCTTCACCGAAACCCCTTGTCTTTGTCCGTCGTCTCGAAGCCCGTTTTGATCTTTTTTCCCTTTTGAACCGCGTCGTGGCTCTCGAATCCCTCAAGGTCGAAGGAGGACGTGTCACCGCCCTGTCGACCGGGACCGGAGACAACTACCGGGCCTTCTTGGACCGATGGATCTCGGGGGCTCATCCGGCTCTTTCCGGAGCGGCCACGATTCGAACGATTTCGATCAGTGATACCGACCTTTCCCTCAATTTTGCCGACCAGGGCATCGAGGTCACCCTTCATGCCGTGTCTGGAGCCCTGAAGCCCAACCTGTTCATGAACCGGTTTCGGCTCACGATCCCTTCGGGATCTCTTTCGGGAAAGATACGTGGCCATGTTGTGACCTCTTCATTTCTTCGGGCGAGCGCATCCTTCGCTCAGGGAGGGGTCCCGGATCTGGACATCCTGGCCCGCCTGAAGTCGGGATTCCTGGAACTGCAGGGGCAGGTCCTCTCCTTTGATACAGAGCCGGTGGTCAGCCTTTTCGCGCACGGTTCGCTTCCTCTTGCGATGGCTGGAGAATTGATGAGGTCGACTTCGGGATCCGATTACGCTCCTCCCGAGGGATCCCTCGAATTTCAGAGCTATCTTCATGGACGAATGAATCACCTCAAGGCCCGTGCCGTTTTTTCCTCCTCCTCCCTGCGGGTGGGCTCGATCCATATGACTGACTTGCGGATGATTCTTTCCTGGCGACCCGGAGAACTTCTTGCCCGCCCGGTGCGGCTAACCCTCAACGGGACCAAAATTGACGGACGGATCCGCGCCGACCTGGCGGGAAATCATCCTGTGGCCTTCGTCGAAGTGAACGAGAAAGGGAAAGGAGGGCTGATGGGAACCTTTGGACTTTCCGCTTCCGGGACCATTCCTCTTCCCTCCCGCCCTGAGGGCTGGGAAGCCTTTTTGGCCAGCCTAAAACGGCTGGCCAGGGTATCGTAGGGGGACCCATGGAAAGATCCGACCTTACAGAAAAAAAGGATAATGATCTGATTTCCAGAAGATCGGAACGAACCCTTCTCTCCTCTCCGGTCCTGATCGTGGGGGGATTATTGCTCATGGTCCTGCTTTTGACCGGAATAGAGTTCCAGCATGCCTCGCGCCCCTCCGGCTCGCAACTCCTGGTAAGAATCATCGTCATTTTTCTTTTCAACATCGATGTCGTGCTCTCGGTCCTTCTCCTTTTTGTGCTTCTTCGAAATATTGTCAAAATCTACTGGAACAGGAAGAGATCCGGATTCGGATCAGGTTTTCAGGCCCGTCTGATCGGCTCCTTTCTCCTGATGGTTCTGATACCCTCCCTCCTCCTCTTCATTGTTGCCTCCGGATTCTTGACGAACTCGGTCCAGCGCTGGTTCAGTTTTCCAGTGTCGGACTCCCTTCAGGCATCCGCCTCCATTTCCCGGGAATACTACAGGCAAGTCGGCCAGGATATGAGTCGTACAGCGCTTGGATTGGCCGATTCCCTGAAATCCGGTGGAGATGCGACTGACGGGCGGAAGGCCCTGATGAATTTTCTTCTGGAAAAAAAGAAGGCCTTAAAGGTCTCCGGAATCGAAATCTACACGTTTGGCAATGGATCGATGACCCGAAGATCCGGAGGAGGAAAACCTCTCCTTTTGGCCCGGTCTGTCGATCTGAATGTCCGGCTCCTCGACATCCCAAAAACCGACCTTGCCCTCGTGGTCTCAAAAGGCCCCATGAGCAAGGTCTATCCGACAGGTGTCGGGGATCTGGTGAGAGCATTTGTTCCGCTCTCGTTTGCGTATGGGGACCAAAGAAATATGATTCGGGCGGCAGTGGTCGTCGATGCATTTATTCCCGAGGATATTTCGCGGAAACTCAAGAAGATGACCCATGCCTTTTCCGACTATGAGGAGCTTCGTCAGTTCAGAAACCCCATTCGCCAGTCCTACCTGCTGGTATTTTTCATGATCACGATCATGATCATCTTCGGTGCCATATGGTTCGGTCTTTATCTGGCCCGAAGAATCACCCGGCCTCTTCTGGCGCTCGAGAAGGCCACGGAGGAGGTCGCCAAGGGAAACCTGGCTGTGCGTATCCCGGTAACGGGAGAAGAGGAGTTTGGGGTGTTGGTCGAGTCCTTCAACCAGATGACTTCCGATCTGGCCCTTTCAAACGAGACCCTGACCAATACCAATATTGAGCTTTCCCATCGCCGGGAATACATGGAAAAGGTCCTCGAGCATATCGGAACGGGCGTGTTTTCTCTGAACAGGAGCAAAATCGTGACGACCTTCAATCGTTCGGCGGAAGAGATTTTGGGAATCCCCCGATCGTTCGTTCTGGGAAGGCCGCTGGGCGAGGTAGCTCACCCGGCATTTCATGTGTTCGACAGTTGGGTCGAAAGGGTGATCTGTTCCTCGAACCTGCATGTGGAGGAGGAGGTAGTGGTCAATTCGGAGACCTCCCAAACCTTCCGGATGCGCTACAACCGTTTCGAAGATCCTGACGCCGGGGCAGTCGTTGTTTTCGATGATGTCACGACCCTGGTCAACGCCCAGAAAGCCTTGGCCTGGCGGGAAGTAGCCCAGAGGATCGCCCATGAGATCAAGAACCCCCTGACGCCGATCCAGCTGTCTGCCGAGCGACTCAAAAGAAAATTTGCGGAAAGAGCCCCCGACTTCTCCCGAATCTTCGACGAATCAATCAAAACGATTATCTCGGAAGTGCAGGGAATAAAACATCTGGTCGACGAGTTTACGACCTTTGCCAGACTTCCGGAAAGCCGGCCCTCCCTCTCTTCCGTCGAGCCCGTACTTCTTGAAAGTGTCGTTCTCTACCGTTCCGCCCATCGGGAGGTCGAATTTGTCCTGGACCTGGAGCCGAATCTGCCGGATCTGTGGATCGATCCCCAGGCTTTCCGGCGTATTTTTTCCAATCTGTTTGAAAATGCGATCAATGCCATGAAAGAACGGGGAACGATCTGGGTCAGCGTGGGGTCCTCCCCGCTCCATGGAAGTCTTCGGATCATAGTCGAGGACGATGGTCCGGGAATTCCGCCGGAAGCGGTCGACAAGATTTTTATGCCTTATTTTTCGACCCGTGATGCCGGAATGGGGTTGGGTCTCGCCATAGTCCAGCGCATTGTCAGCGAGCATCGGGGGGGGATTTCCTATATGGCCAGACAGCCTTCCGGATCCCGGTTTACGATCGAGCTTCCTGTTCCCGATCTCACTGTTTCGGCCGATATTCCGGCAGCCGGGGAGGAAAGATGAGGACTTGTTCCCATATTCTTATCGTCGACGACGAACCAAGTATCCAGAAAACTCTGTCGTCCGTTCTCGAAGATGAAGGGTATCGGGTGTCGAAAGCCGGATCGAGGGACGAGGCCAACCGGTTCCTTCAGGAAGATCCTCCCGACCTGCTCCTTCTTGATGTCTGGCTGGGAGAGGAGGATGGCCTGGCTTTCCTCGAAGAGGTCAAGAGGGCTTCGGATTCCCCCGTAGTCATTGTCATGAGCGGCCATGGGACGATCGAAACCGCGGTCCGGGCCCTTAAAGTCGGGGCTTTTGACTATATCGAGAAGCCCTTTTCTCTTGAAAAGGTTTTGACCGTTGTGGCCAATGCGTTGCGCCAGCGCGCTCTGGAACAGGAAAATCGCCTGCTGAAGGAGCAGGTGGAAGGACACTTCGACATGGTCGGGAGATCCTCTGCTCTGGAATATCTCCGGAGTCTGGTCGACCGGGTTGGACCCACCCAAGGCTGGGTTCTCATCACCGGCGAAAACGGGACAGGCAAGGAGCTTGTGGCTCGTCAGATTCACCAGATCAGCCAAAGATCCGCAGGGCCTTTTGTCGATGTCAATTGCGCCGCCATTCCGGAAACACTGATTGAAAGCGAGCTCTTCGGCTACGAACGTGGGGCCTATTCCGGAGCCCATGCCATGAAAAAGGGGAAGTTCGAGCTGGCAACGGGAGGAACCCTGTTTCTGGACGAAATCGGAGATATGACCCTTGCCACACAGGCCAAGGTTCTCCGTGTGCTTGCAGAGCGTTCCCTAGTGCGTGTGGGGGGAGTACGGCCCATTCCCCTTGATGTGCGCGTCATAGCGGCTTCCAACAGGGATCTTCAGGAAATGATCTCCCAAAAACTTTTTCGGGAGGACCTGTACTATCGGCTCAATGTGGTCTCGATCGATGTTCCCTCCCTGCGGAGCCGGCTGGAAGACATTCCGCTTCTGATCGATCATTTTGTCAGGGTCCTTTGCCGGGATTCAGGACATAAGGTCAAGATTTTCTCAAAGAGTGCCCTGGACCTTATGAGAGAATATTCCTGGCCGGGAAATATCCGGGAACTCCGAAATCTTGTGGAACGGGTCCTGATTATGGTTCCGGGTTCCGACGTGGAGGCCAGGGATATTTCCGGAATGCTTCCCGGATTGGGGGGGGAGCTTGCCCGTCCTGGGGGACTGACCCTAAAAGAAGCGCGGGAACAGTTCGAGAAAACCTATATTCTCGACGTCCTGTCCTCTTGTGATGGAAATGTGGTTCGGGCGGCTGCACGTCTGGGGGTCGACAGGACCTCCCTCCACAGAAAAATCCGCCATTGGGAGGATCCGGGGCATTCCGGCTCCGAAAATCCGGACAAGGGCGATTCCCGGTAAGGAGGGTTAGAGTCCATCGGGGGGTGTGTCGGAGAGAAGGGCTACCCCCCATGTGATTCCTCCGCCGATGGCGCCCAGCAGTAGGGGCCCCGATAATGGTCGGGGGCCGTTTTTAGATAAAAATCGGTTCAGGGTTATCCCAAGACTGGCTGAAGACGTGTTACCATGGACATCGATAGTTCGAGGAATCTGGCTGGAGGGGACGCCGATTTTTCTGGCCACTCCGTCGAGGATGCGCCCGTTGGCCTGATGGAGAACGAAGGCCTCCACCCTGTCGATGGTCAGGGAGTGGTGGTCGAGCTCCTTTTCGATCTCTTTCGAGAGAGTCAGGACGGCCTTCCGAAAGAGGGAGGGTCCGTCCATCCGGAGAATCTTCCGGTCCGAAACCTTGTCCTTCGCGTAGGTGATCAGGGGAGCCAGCGTTCCATTGGCACCGATCCGGACAGACCGGACATGGAGGGGGAGCCGTCTCGACCGGTCTGCCTTCTCCGTGCTGTCCGAGCCAGAGAGCCAGACGGCGGTGGCGGCATCGCCGAAAAGCAGAGCTGTTTCAGGGGAGTGTTCCGGGCAAACGTGACGGGTTTTTTTTTCGGTGTTGATCAGGAGAATCTCCTGGAACGCTCCGGAGCCGATGTAGGCTTTTGCGACGAAGAGCCCTGTCAAGAAGGCGGCGCAGGATCCTCCGATGTCCATGGCCGGAGGGGAGGGGGCCACGCCCGGAAACAGGCGGGCCAGAACTTTCATGGCTGTCGGTGGAACAGGGCTCGACGGGGTGGTGGTGGCGAGGAGAAGAAGGTCTGGCGTTTTTTTGCCACCTATTCGGGAGAAAAGGTCCGTTGCCGCCTGGACGGCAAGGTCGATTTCATTCTCGAAAGGGGCATACGAGCGGGTGTCGATTCCCGTCAGGTCGTGGATGGCGGTCTCTTTGAGACCTGTCAGAGCGGAAAGTTCGGAGTTTGTCAGGAGTCGGGATCCAAGGGCCTGACCGATTCCTGACAGATAGACCGGACGGGTCATCATTGTAACTGGGCACACGAAAAATATTCAGTCATCATTGGACTCATTGTGAAACGAGAAACCATGGCCGTCAAGGGAGGATCGATTTGAAGCGGGTTGCATTGGTACAGGCGGGAAAAGTTTTTGTGGGAGGAGCTCTGATTTTTTTGTTTGGAGGATGCTCTACTCTCGAAAAATGGAATCCGTTCACGAACATTCTTCCCAAGGACGAGCCGACACATTCCTTCCGGACAAAGGTGTACGGAACGTCGGCACTTCTCGATGAGGCCTCCCGCTTCTACTACAAGGGAGACTTCATCGAAGCCCGTGGCGAATACAAGCGATTTCTTGAACTACATCCGACCCATCCTCTTGCGGCTTTTGCCCAGTACCGGATGGGAATGTGCGATTTCTACCAAATCATGTCGGTCGACCGGGACCCGACTTCGACCATAAAATCCATGGCCGATTTCCAGAAGGTTATCGACGAGTATCCGGATTCGGCGTATGTGGATAAGGCGGAAAAAAAGGTGGCCTATTGCCGCGAACATCTGTCCAACGTGGATTTCTACATCGGAAAGTATTATTATCGGACCAAGTTTTATAAGGCGGCGTCCTATCGGTTCCAGTCCATTCTCCTGAAATATCCCGATTCGAAAATCTATTCCAAGGCCAAGTTTTATTATGCGCTTTCTCTCTTTTATCAGAAAAAACGTTACGAGGCGGTCAGGGTGATGAAGACGATCATCCGACAGTCAAAGGGTTCGAAGTACGCCAACAAATCCCAGATTCTTCTCGACTACTGGAAACGGCACAGGTACATATGATGGGATTTTTTCCGCTGTTTGCCGATCTTTCGGGTGAGCCTGTCCTTGTGGTGGGGGGAGGCCGGGTCGCTCTCCGAAGAGTCTCAAAGCTTCTCGAGGCTGGCGCTTCCGTGACCCTCGTGTCCCCCCGGGTTCATTCCGGACTGCTCTCTCTGGCTGAGTCTCGTCGACTCGTCTGGATTCCACGGGCCTATGTGGAGGGGGATGAAAGCCTGTTTCGGCTCGTTTTTGCCTTGACAGACTCTCCGGAGGTCAACAACCGAATTGCCGAAAGGGGCCGGACCTCCCTTACCAATGTGGCAACGCGGACAACTCTTCGGCGGGTCACCGTTCCGGCGACACGGGCCGGAGAATCATTTGTTCTGGCCATCGCTTGCCAGCCTCCCGATCCCGCACGTTCCCGACGTCTTGCGGACCTGTGCGTGAAGGAAGTCTCCCGGGAGGCGGTCCGGAACAAACAGGAGTCTGGGCGTGAATGGAGTAATGGACATGCGTGATCTCTTTTACCCGCTGGGCCGGGCTCTTCAGCTTCTCGGAATTCTGGTGACTTTTGTCGATGTTGTCCTTTTCTTCGTCCAGACAATGACGATGATGTTCCTTTTGAAGATTTTTCTTTTTGGTCTGGCGGCTTTTTATTCTGGCTACTTTCTTTCAAGTCTGGGAACTCCGCGACGTCCCCCGATCGAGCCCTCCAATCCCAGACCCTCGAAAAAACAATAGACGGGAGGTCCCTTGACCCTCGCATGGCGATGTCATGATTTGGTCCTGGGAGTTGTCCTGATCCTCCTTTCTGTGTCTCCGGCCAGTTCTGAGGAAAGGCTTCTCTCCGGGTCCTCCGTGCTTCTTCCGTTGAACAGGGTATGGGCCAAGGCCTACGGGAACATTCGCCCGGTCACAGTTATCCAGGCGACAGGGCCTGGATCCGGAGCCGGAATCAATTCGGCCGTCATGGGACATGTGACTATCGGGGTGTCCAGCCTCTTTTTTGCGGAGAAGAAACCCAAGCGGAAGAGCAATACCGTTTTTGTCCCTGTCCGCCTCGGAGGGTCGCTCCCGATCGTCAATATGCCTCCCCCCCTCCCCCTGAAAAAGGACAGATCCCTTCTTGCCTTGGATTTGACCAAAGGACAGGGATGGGAGTACACGATCCGAAACGGGTTTGTTCCGCTGCCCGGGGTTCCCGGAGATCCGCGTCTTGGACGTCGGTTTCTGGAGCTTCTCCCAGGAAACACCTATCGACTCGTGAGCGGTGGATAGTCTCGTGGGCGATCGATCGTCAGGAGGCGGGAAGGAAACGTGACCCAAGGCACGCTTCGTCGGGAAGGAGGCCTTATCGGTCTCCTTTATGCCAGCCTTGGAGCGATCATCGGATCGGGATGGCTGTTTGGTCCCCTCAATGCTGCCCGGGAGGCAGGCCCCCTGTCCATCGGATCCTGGATCATCGGAGCGGTCTCGATTCTCCTGTTGGGACTGGTGTTTGCAGAGCTCGGACCCATGGTTCCCCGAAGTGGCTCCATCATCCATATGAGTCATATCGGAAATGGCCCCCTTCTGGGACGCATCTGGAGCT
Source organism: Nitrospirota bacterium (assembly GCA_035873205.1). GTDB lineage: Bacteria > Nitrospirota > Leptospirillia > Leptospirillales > Leptospirillaceae > UBA4572. The sequence goes on along the minus strand of JAYWMN010000031.1, from coordinate 145,330 downwards.
GGATCCTCTTCTTTTCCTATGTCTCGGTCCCTCCGGTCGAAGTGATGGCGATCCTGACGTACGCCAACAATTACCTTCCGGGATTTCTTCATTCAAGGACAGGGCTTCTGACATCCCGGGGATTTATTGTGGCCATTTTTCTCCTCGGTCTGGTCGTAGCCTTCAACTTCCTGGTGATCCGTCTGGTTCTTCTGATCAACAGTGCCGCCACCTGGTGGAAGCTTCTGATTCCCTTTGCCACAATCGGGGTGCTTCTCTCCCGCTCCTTCCATCCGTCGAACCTGTCCATTGCCGGATCCCATTCGAATCTTGAGGGGATGTTTGCCGCCGTAGGAAGCGCCGGAGTGATTTTCAGCTTTTTTGGATTCCGGCAGGCCATCGACTTGGCAGGGGAGACAAACGCACCCGGCAGGAATATTCCCTTTGCGGTGATCGGATCGGTTCTGATAGGGGGGGTTCTTTATATAGGACTTCAGGCGACTTTTCTGCTTTCTGTCGATCCGGGAGCCCTGTCCCGAGGGGGGTGGGCCGGACTCGATTTCCCCGGCGTCACTGGACCATTTGCATCTCTTGCCGTTTCGGTCGGAGCCCTTTGGTGGGGGGCGGTGCTATATGCTGATGCCCTGGTGTCACCAGCAGGGACCGCCTTTATCTATATTACCTCGGCCGCCCGGATCGCCATGGCAACCGGAGAGATCGGCAGCCTCCCCCGTGTTCTGTCCCGGATCAATCGTCAGGGAGTGCCGTGGGTCGGGCTTCTTCTTTCCTGGGCGGTGGGATCTCTGTTCTTTTTTCCTTTTCCATCGTGGCATCGGCTGGTGGCGTACATTTCTTCTGTGACCGTCCTTTCCTACTGTCTGGGTCCTGTCATTCTTCTTCAGCTAAGACGGGCCCTGCCCGATTCTTTCCGTCCGTTTCGGCTCTGGAAAGCCGATATCATGGCCCCTCTGGCCTTCGTCGTGTCCAACTGGATCGTCTTCTGGTCCGGTCTTGGAACTTTGACGTTCCTCTTTGTAAGCCTGGCAATTCTTCTTGTCGTCTTTTTGTTCCTCCGGTCCTTTTCATTATTCCGATTCCGTGAAAAGGAGAAGGGGTCGTGGGAGAGGAAGCTGGGACTGGTTCACTCCTGGTGGGTCCTGCCCTATTTCGGAGGACTGTGGTCTTTGAGTTATCTGGGGCCCAAAAGTCTGGGAGGGAGTGGAGAGATTCCATTCTTCACCGACATGGGTCTTGTCGCATTGGGAAGCCTTGCAATTCTCCGTCTGGCGCTCCGATTCACCGTTCCTGACCAGGAAATTGTCGAGTACATGGAGGAGTTGAACGAGGTTCCTCCCATGGCCCCGTGATGTTAAGCTGAAAGAAAGTAAATTTTCTCCTGAATGGGACAGAGTCCTGCCCGGACAGGGAGTCCGGGGGAGGGGGTATGATGGTCGAATCATCGCAGGGCAAGGAGGCTTTCGGGAGACCGGGACTTCCTCCGAGGTGGACCTCGAGCCGGAAAGACGGAATCGGGACGGCTTACAACACCTCCAGCAACATCTGGTATACCCTTTCTCACGGGATTGTGAACGAGATCTATTATCCAACGGTCGACCGGCCCCAGATCCGGGACCTTCAGTTTCTTGTTTCCGACGGCCATTTTGTTCACGAAGAAAGAAGGGATCTTGTACATCGTCTCTCCTATTTCGACAACGAAGAGGCTCCGGGATTCGAAATTATTTCAGAAGAGCCCGGGGGTCGTTACCGCCTGGTAAAAGAGGTGATGGGGGATCCCCACCTTCCCTGCCTCCTTCTTCGGGCAAGGCTTGAGGCCGACCCCTCCCTTCTTTCAAAACTTCGTCTTTACGTTCTTCTGGCGCCGCATCTTGATGTGGGGGGATGGGGAAACAGCCTCCGGAGATTCGGAATCTCAGGAAAAACAGGGATTCTGGGCTGGAAAAACAATGTCTGGCTTGCCATGGGTGCGACAGTGCCTTTCCGCCATCTGTCCTGCGGATTTGTCGGCGCTTCTGACGGGTGGACAGATCTTATGCGTCACGGTGAACTCACCTGGGACTTTGATTGCGCACTTGAAGGAAATGTTGCTGCCATCGGAGAGATTGATGTTCACGATGGCCAGGAATTTACTCTCGGGCTGGCCTTTGGATCGGGGCAGCACGGGGCAGTGACAACCCTGTTCCAGTCTCTCGGGATTCCCTATATCCTGCAGCGAGGCCGGTTCCAGGAGCAGTGGAGACGTGTCAGCTCAAAAATCCTCCCATTGGGCGACTACGCGGGGGACGGGGGGAGGCTCTACCGGATCAGCCACAATGTGATCCGGGCACATGAAGACAAGATCTATCCGGGAGCTATCATCGCTTCCCAGAGTATTCCCTGGGGTGACTTTCACGACGACGAAGCCGGATTGGGTGGATACCACCTGGTCTGGACTCGGGATCTTTGCCACAGCGCCTTGGGACTCTTGGCCTGCGGAGACTCGGAAAGTCCCTACAGGGCGTTGATTTATCTGGCCGCAAGTCAGCTCCAGGACGGCGGATTCCACCAGAATTTCTGGGTCGATGGCAGGCCCTACTGGCGAGGGGTTCAGCTAGACGGGGTCGCCCACCCCGTGATTCTTGCCTGGCGTCTTTTTCGGGAAAATGCCCTCCAGGCCTTCGACCCCTATCCTATGGTTTTGAAAGCCGCCTCCTATCTCATCCGCCATGGTCCATCAACCCAGCAGGATCGATGGGAGGAGGCACGAGGGTATTCGCCCTCAACCTTCGCCGCAATGATTTCGGCCCTGATCTGCGCCGCCCTCTGGGCGGAAGGCAGGGGAGAGGCGGACCTTTGTCGTTTTTTTTTCGATTATGCCGACTTTCTTGAGTCCCATCTTGAGGTGTGGACCATGACGCGGACCGGCTCCCTGGTTTCCGGAATCTCTAAACACTATGTCAGAATTCTTCCGACGATCGCGGGAGACCCTTCGCCGGTAGAGGATCCGGATCAGCTTTTTTTCGATCTGGCCAACCAGCCGCCGGGAGAACCGGTCCGATTTCCTGCGAAGGAGATCGTCGATGGAGGGTTTCTGGATCTGGTGCGTTACGGGATCCGTGAGGCCCTCGATCCGGTCATTTGTGATTCAGTTCGTGTCATCGACGCGCTTCTCAGGGTCGAGACGCCGCATGGCCCCTGTTGGAGGCGTTATAATAGAGATGGGTACGGACAGCGCGATGATGGAGGCCCATTTCTGGGCTGGGGTCGTGGAAGGGCTTGGCCTCTCCTGACAGGGGAGCGGGGTCATTACGAGATGGCCGCCGGGCGGGATGTCATGCCCTGTCTTAAAGCCATGGAAGGGTTTGCAAGTTGCGGGGGTCTGATCCCCGAACAAGTGTGGGATGAAGAGGGTTCCGTCGGGAATTGTCATCCGGGGAGAGCGACAGGAGCGGCCAACCCTCTGGTGTGGGCCCATGCCGAATATATCCGGCTTCTTAGATCTCGTCGTGACGGTACGGTATTTGACCGGCTTCCTCCGGTCGCCGAACGCTATAAAGGCAGTCGGGGCCGGAAGGATCTCGAGATCTGGAAATTCAACCGTCAGATCCGGTGCATGCGACCGAACCAGACGCTTCGGATTCTGGGACTTTCGCCGTTCCGGCTCAGGTATTCCTTGGACGGGTGGAGAAGCGTCCTCGATCAAGAAGCGGTCTACCTTGAGTCGATTGGATGCGGTTATGCTGACCTTCTCATTCCGGAAAACCAGATGGCTCCAGTCTCCTTCACCTTCTTCTGGAGCGGAACAGGCCAGTGGGAGGGGAAGGACTTTTCCGTGATGATGGAGGGTCCGTGACCGAAAACGGAAGAGGAAGGCCCGGACGCCATTTTCGCCGATGGTTGCCCTTTATTATGGCAGGCGTGTGGGGGAAATGGCCAAAATCCAAGGACGATTCAATTTCCTCCTGGCGCTTGCCGGTGCGATGACTTCGGCCGGAGCGACCCTCTCCCAGCTTCTTTCCGAACATCTTCTGGATTATCTGGGATCGACAGAACCCTCCTGATGCTCTTCCTGGGTCGCCCTGGCGGGATGCCGGCTTTCCTTGGTGGAATGGAAGTTGGGAGGACGGGGTCGAGGAAAAACAGATTCGAGGTCCGTGTTTAACAGGGAGATCCGGTTGGGACCCGGGGAGGTTTTCCTGCGGAGATTGTGGTGTTTTCCAACCCCTTCCCGAGTCCGTGAAAGAAATCTCTGTCTTCGCGCCGGGCCTTCATGGGATTTTTTACTTATACCGTCCTTAAGAATCCCACCTGCTCCCGGGTTGCAGACGCTTTTTCTGGCAAAGAAAAGACGCTTTTGTCACGAATCAATTCCTTTGCCAGAAAATTCGACGATGACGTGCTCGTGGGCTGAAGGAACCATTGTTGATTTCGGAAGAGGAACGCATTAGAATCAAGAAGTTTTTCGCCCGGAATCAGGAAATGTCGATCGTGCCGAAGTGGTGGAATGGTAGACACGCACGTTTGAGGGGCGTGTGGGGAAACCCGTGCGGGTTCAAGTCCCGCCTTCGGCACCATTTTTCCCTTACCGGATCCTTAAGATCTGAAGGTCTCATTTCGAAAATGAATCGTGCGTAATGCTAAAAAAACATATTGGGACTTCCATGGTTGAAACTCCGGTTTTGGAGAATCCCTTCTTTCAGAAAGCAACAGATTTTCAGGTTCCCCAGAGCCTTCGTTTATGGCTTCTGAGGCCTTTTTCCTCTTTCTCGCAGGCAAACCTTGTTTGAACTTCTGACCCATGTACAGCCGGTACCTCCCGATGATTGGGAGTCGAGACTTGCCGCCGACCGAGAGGAGCTTTTCCGGACACTTTACGAACGATCCTTCCTCTACCGTCCCGACAACCCCTTTCTCCTGTCCTCAGGGAAAAAAAGCCCGATTTATGTCGATTGCAAAAAGACGACGCTTGGACATTCCCGGGCCCAGTACCTGATCGGACACCTGATATACCACCTAGTCGCCGCCCTCGATCCGGAAGGCATCGGGGGACTCACTCTTGGGGCCGATCCCATCGGTGTGGCCACCTCCCTTGTGAGTGGACTTTACCGAAGGCCGATTCCCGCCTTTGTGGTCCGGAAGGAAGCCAAAGAGCATGGAACAAAAAATCCGATCGAGGGGGATCTTGTCCCCGGAGCCCGCATCATTGTTGTGGAGGATGTTGTGACGACGGGGGCGTCCGGTCTCAAGGCGGTCGATATCTGCCGATTGAACGGGTACGAGGTTCTCAGGGTGATCGCCCTTGTCGACAGGGAAGAAGGGGGGCGAGACAGATTTGTCGAACGGGGAATTCCGTTTTCCGCATTTTTCACCCTCTCTGAATTCCTGGCCTATGACCGAAATGTCAGGGCCTACGATTTCACACCGACACCTTATTAGTTTTTGGTTTACGGTCCATTCACTGAGGAGTGGACCGGTTCTCGTGCCTATCCGATTGCGTTTCCCCCGAATGTCAAATCTTTTCTGATACCCCGATTCCGATACAGGATCGATTTCACATCCCGATTTCGTCCTCTTTCTCCGTTAGGGTTTTTGTTTGCTGGGTGAGACTCTACCTCAAACAAAATCCAACAGGGAAAGCGGCTCATTTGTATCCTGACCTTCTATCTCGGAATCAGAATCCTAACAATAGGCTCTGAAGCGGTTACGTTCGGAAAGGTCGAGAGGAAAACCGGATATTTCTGATGAGCTTGCTGAAGGACATTATCATCCAGCTTTGACAGAAACTCCGTGGAGAGTTGACCGGTCGACAACTCTAAGGTATAGTGTTTTTTGTCGAGAAGACCTGGGGCTTGGATAAAGCCTTTGTCGGTGACCTTCAACGCCGGAGGGTGGTGGAGAAGGATCTGTTCGGATCGGGTCCGTCCTGAGTCGTGGACGGAAATCGTGACTTTTAAGATTGGGAGGGAAGTTCATGCAGATGTACAAATTGGGATCGTTCAATCCGAACGATGGAATTCCGGCCAGTGTGACCTTGTCCGTTGTTTTTATTGTTTTGACCGGGGTTGCCCTTTTGACAGCCTTTACCATTATGAAGACTTTCGAGAAGTAGAAAAGTGTCCGTCTTCGATCCTTGTGTTCGCTAGACGGGTGCGAGGCAAGTTTCATGGCTTCCTAGGCTGGCACCGGAGCCACGGAAGCAAGGTTCTTTTATGCAATTTTTCATATGATGGCATTATCGTGAGATATACATTCCTGTCAATCACGAAGGGCGGGGTCTTCAAGAGTTCGAGGATCCCGCCTTTCCGTTCTCTGACGGTTCTGCAGAAGCCCTTACTACATTGAAGCGATTCTTCATCTCATTTCTGATTTTTCTTATTGTTGCCGGAAGCATTGCCGGAGTCTCCGGATATTACTTCATGCAGCGCGTTATCGCAGGAGTCCCTTCTGTCGACTTTCTCCGGAATTATGTTCCTGTAACAACCTCCCACATTTATGACCGAAATGGCCAGAGAATAGGATCCTTTTACAAGGAACGACGGGAGTACCTTCCTCTCACAAAGATTCCCCCCCTGATTGTTCACAGCGTGCTTGCGGTTGAAGATGTTCATTTTTACAACCATGGAGCTCTTGCCTACGGTTCCATCATTCGGGCGGCTATTTCCGATGCTCTGGCAGGGTATCTCCGGGAGGGCGCGAGCACGATCACCCAGCAGCTCGCCCGAAATATCTTTCTTACCCATCGGAAAACTTTTATCCGGAAGCTTCGTGAGGCGATCCTTTCCTATCGGATAGAAAGGGTTCTCAACAAGGACGAGATCCTCGAACTCTATCTGAACCAGATTTATTTTGGAGAGGGGGCTTACGGAGTCTCTGCAGCGGCCAAAACCTATTTCGGAAAGTCCCTTTCAGAGCTGACCCTGGCAGAAACGGCCATGATTGCCGGGATGATCAGGTCTCCCATCGAGTTTTCCCCCTTTCTGCATCCTGAGGCCAGCAAGAGGCGACAGCTTATCGTGCTTGAAAGAATGGAACGTGTCCATTTCATTTCCGAAGAGGACAAGAAGAAGGCTTACGCCGCTCCCATCGAGTTGCTTCCTCCGACCCATTCGGCCAGCCCGAGCGCCTATTTTCTCGAATATGTCCGCCAAAAGCTCGAACTGGAGATGCCTGCCAAAAAACTTTTTGGAGGAGGTCTCAGAATTTTCACGACCCTGGACCTCAGGGTCCAGCTCGTGGCGGTCCAAGCGCTTCGAAAGGGGTTGAGAGCGATCGACCGAAGACAGGGGTTTCGTGGAGCTATCCGGAAGGTTCCCCGACCAATTCTTGCGAAGCTTCTCCGTGAAGCGAAGCCGGACAAGGACCCTCAGTCCGGGGAGGATCTGCGCGGCCAGAGGCAGGAAGTGACCATCCTTCGGGTCGGAAAGTCCTTCGCCTGGTTTTCCCTGAAAGGCCATCTTGGAAGGATTTCCGAGGAGAATGCCAAATGGGCCCAGAAGATTCTGAAGGGTCCGAATATTGACCGGAACAAAGAGATTCTCACTCCCTTTTCACTCGGGCGCATCTTGAAGCCAGGATATGTGGTCATGGCCCATATTCTTTCCCAGACCCGTGAAAAATCCGGATGGATTCTGGAGGGAGCCCTTGACCAGGTCCCTGCGGTCCAAGGGGCTGTGGTGGCCCTTGATCCGAAATCGGGCGGCATCCTTGCGATGGTGGGAGGGTACAGCTTTAAGCGGAGCAAGTTCAATCGGGCGGTGCAGGCCCTTCGTCAGCCGGGCTCCGTCTTCAAGGTGATCGACTACGGGGCCGCCCTGGAAAAAGGGTTCGCTCCCGGCACCATTCTGAACGACTCTCCTCTCGTGTTTCTGGACAGGATCCATCGTCGTGTCTGGAGACCCAAGGATTTCGAAGCCAATTTCCTCGGACCAGTTCCCATGAGAAAGGCTCTGGCCGAGTCGATCAACCTTGCGACAATCAGGCTCGTGAGAAAGGTCGGTGTCGTTCCAGTAATAAACTTTGCCCGGAGACTTGGTATTACCACACCTCTCCCTCATGACCTGACGCTGGCATTGGGCTCGGCGACGGTCAGGCCGATCGAAATCACGGGGGCTGTTTCAGTGATCGCAAACGGGGGGATCCGGGAACAGGTTCATTCGATCGACCGGGTGTTCGATTACCACAAGACGACGATCTACAAATATAATCCCGCTCCCCAGGCGGTCTACGATCCGGCCTACAGTTACCTGCTGACCTCGATGATGCAGAGTGTCATCAAGGAGGGAACGGGAAGGGAAGCGCTGTCTCTGGGGGTGCTCCTTGCCGGTAAAACCGGGACGACGAACAATTTCCGGGATGCCTGGTTCATCGGGTTTTCGCCCAGTATCGTTGTTGGAGTTTATGTCGGAATGGACGACCACCGCTCGATGGGGCATGGAGAATTCGGGGCCAAGGCCGCCCTTCCGGTCTGGATAGATGTCATGAAGGGAGCCCTTCCTCTTTACCCGCCCAACCAGTCCTTTGAAATTCCGGATGATATTGTGGATGTCCGGATCGATCCGGATACAGGACTGCGGGTCCCGCTGACAGCCCAGAAATTCGTAGTTGAAGAATACAAGAAGGGGGACCTTCCCCCGACGGAATCCTCTGCAGAAGGCCCTATCCCCGAGGCAGGCCTTTATAATCTCAACGGGGCTCCCTGACGGACCCTGTTCCGACGCTGTCGCAAGAATGTCCGATTATTGCTAAAATTTCGGGAGGAATTGTCGGACCCGACCCCATCGAAATTTGCGGATAAAGTGCCGGTTTTTTTCCTTTAATAAGCAGGATTCAGGGGACAATCAGTAGAGGGGGAACCCGAATCATGAGTGAAATAAGGGACCTTCCGGATAAGCCTGAGGACAAGGGAGAGGACGGGCCATCGCTGACTCTGCGAGTTTCGCCGGTTCTCCGTCGTCAGATTCTTGAAAAGGCGCATTCTCTAAAGGTGAGCGAGGAAGAGTACATCTCTCTCGCACTGGTTCAGGACCTTTCAGGGGGGGGGCCGCCTCGAGCCGCTCATGGTCGAGGTCAAAAAAATTCTGGCGAAGAATGACCAGATTTTTTCTGAACTGAAAGAGAACCTAGAAGAAGTCAATGAAAAAAATCGCATCGCCTATGAAAGCCTGCTGAAATCAATGAAACCGGACAGGAAGGAGTGGGGGGTGATCGGTGGAGCGGGGGCTCTCCTCGGCCTCCTTCTGATTCTGGGATTTGTGACCTTCGTACGGAACATTCCTGAAACCACCGTGTCTCATGGAGGGGTCGGGAAAGAACAAACCGCTCTTCCAGCCCAAATGAGCCCAAAGGACCGGTACACCTACTTCGTGGGCCTTTGGTATTTGGGAGTTCGGGATCGGATGTCCACGAAGGACCGCCTTTTTCTGGAAAATTACCTCAAGCCGTTCGATAATTTCGATGACGACCTGAAGGCCCGGAAAAAGGCCGGTCTCTAACCAGGAGGCCGCCGCTTCCGGGGATCTTCCGGTCTGGGTTTGCTGACGATGTAGGCGGCGACGTCCCAAGCCGCTTGGTCCGAAAGCGTTTTTCCCTTCGAGAGAGGCATGTTCATCTTCAGAAATCCTGCCAGCTCCCTGACGTTATGAAAACCTGCTCCCTTGTTGAAAGATCGGGGCCCCCACACCGGGGGAAAGGCCACTTGATCGTTGTCTGCCTGGGTTCCGAGTCCATCGAGGCCATGGCAGAGAGAACATCGGGCCTGGAAGACCTTCTTTCCCCGGACGGGACTGGGGGCATCCTGGGGGGGGGACATGCGGAGAATCCCCTGACCTTTGAGATAGAGCCCCACCGGAGCCCCCCTTGACACCCAGAAGCTGTATGCGAGGAGGGCCTTCATCGTTTCGCCATCAACGGGAGGAGGCGTCCCGTTCATGGAAAATCTGAAGCACCCCTGAATCCGTTCTTCCAGCGTGTTGACCTTGTGATTCTTTTTTCGATAGCGCGGGTAAGTTCCAAAGGCCCCCCAAAGCGGAGCGGAGTAGGGCTTGATGCCCCGGTCGAGATGACAGCTTTCGCAGGTCAGGTCATTCCCGACATATCGATGGGCATATTTTCCCGTCTGGATGAAGATCAGCTCACCCTCCCTGACAAGTTTTCCGAAGGGTCCGTTGGGGAGTGTTCCTTCGGCCGGAGGGGCAAAAAACTGAAAGTTGTCATCCGCAAGAGAGAATGCACGGGGAAAGAACAGCGTACAGAGAAAAACCAGTGTGCTGGATAAAAGGATTCTGGAAATCATCGGTTCTCCTTGAATGGAATCAGGCGCAACATGTTCGCCCGGCTTTTTCCGGGAAGATTCCCATAGACGGGAGGATCAAGACTGGCAAAGTATTGTGCCACGGCCTTGATTTCCCGATTGGTAAGTTTCGACGCAATTCCCCGCATCAGTCCTTCGGGGTCGTCCTTCCTCTTGACGACGGCGAAAGAGATAAGCTGTCCCATGAGGTAGGATTTGCCTTGTCCTGCAATATAGGGAAAGTTCGGAGGAATTCCCCGTCCGTCCTGTCCGTGGCAAAGAATACAGGCCGGAATATTTCGATTCCAGAGGCCCCGATGAGCGATCTTCCGTCCCAGCGCAGTCAGGTCCGGATCGTATCGCGAGGGGTCAGGCAATTTCGGAGTTTTGACGCTGGAGTAATAGAGGGCCACAGCTTGGATATCCCGTCGGGACAGGTTTTTGACCACCCCATCCATGTAGGGGGAGTAGCGGGTGCCATTCTGGACCCCCCGGATTTCCCGGTAGATATAGGTCGCCGTTTGTCCGGCAATCCTGGGGATTCCGACGGACGGCATCCCTCCTCCGTTGATCCGGTGGCACTCGGCACATGCGGTATTTCCGGGGAGCCCGTTTCCGGCCATGGCGATGGTATGGCCCCAGGAAAGCAAGTCGTCTGCCCGGGAGTCGCTGGAGGGCCCTAGGAAGAAAATGATGGCCACAATGGGGAGGAGAAGGAAGAGCCGATGGGTGCCTGCCCCCCCAGACTGATTGGAATTTCTGGTCATTCGGCATGTCCAGGGAGGCCCAATAAAAAAATCATTAACTCTCTCCTCACAATGATGAAATCAGAATCATTATCTGAAGTCGTAATGAATTCTGCAAGCTTCCTCAAGGCCAGAAGATTTCTGATCGTTTTTTATTGGACAGCAGGCCCGTCTCCCCTCTCTACCGGCAGGTCCTTCTTGAATGATTTTGGAAAAAACTTCATAATTGAAGGAAATTGAAACCTTTTCAGATTCGTCATTTCAGACGGTCCGGGTATTTTCTGGCTTGCTTCAACAATTTAGTCTTTATAAGGATGATCAATGGGTATTCGTATCGGAATCAACGGATTCGGTCGCATCGGGAGACTGACTTTCAGGGCCATGCTTGAGCGTTGTCCGACCTGCGTGGTCGGAAACATCGAAGTTGTGGCCATCAACGATCTGACTGACTCTGAAACTCTTGCTCACCTCCTCAAGTACGATTCGGTCCACGGAGCCTTGAAGCAGCATGTGGCGGTGGAGGGGGATTCCATCGTGGTCGACGGGCGTCCCATCCGGGTTTTCAAGGAGAATCATCCCTCCAAGATTCCATGGGAAGACCTCCACGTCGACCTGGTCATCGAGTCCACCGGCCGGTTCGAAGACCGTGAAAGCGCGTCCGGCCATCTGAAACATGGGGTCAGAAAGGTTCTGATCACAGCTCCGGCGCAAGGGGCCGATTGTACTCTCGTCATGGGGGTCAATGAAAAGCTCTACGATCCTGATCGGCACAACATCATTTCCAATGCTTCCTGCACGTCGAACTGCCTCGCTCCTGTCGTCAAGGTTCTTCATGAGGCTTTTGGTATCGAGCGAGGCTTCATGACGACCGTTCATTCCTACACCAATGACCAGAGACTTCTGGACCTTCCCCATAAGGACATGAGACGGGCCCGCGCCGCCGGTATGTCGATGATTCCAACGACGACTGGCGCGGCCAGGGCGATCGGTCTGGTCATTCCCGAGATGGAGGGGCGTCTTGACGGGACATCGATACGGGTTCCGACCCCCGATGTTTCTCTCAACGACATGACCTGCGAAGTCCGTGTTCCGACCTCGGTTTCCGAGGTCAACCGGGTTCTGGAAGAGGCGGCATCGGGTCCTCTCAAGGGAATAATGGCCTATTCCAGCCTTCCCCTGGTTTCCATCGATTACCGGGGAAATCCCCACTCCGCGATCGTCGATGGCCTCTCGACACGGGTCGTCAAGGATCGACTCGTGAAAACCCTGGCATGGTATGACAACGAGTGGGGATATTCTTGCCGGGTCTGCGACCTCGTCACCTATATTTGCACGCATTTTTCCTGAAAATGGACAGATTTCGGCTTATTTTCGACGGACATTTTTGGAATGGGGGGTATAGTGGAGCGGTCCAAGCAGTGTGTTGATCAGCTCGTTGTGCACAACAAGAAGGTTTTCCTGAGAGCGGATTTCAATGTTCCCCTGGATGGAGACATGCATATCACCGATGATCGGCGCATTCGGTCGGCCCTCCCCACCATCAACTACCTTATCGACGAGGGGGCGAAGGTCATTCTCGCCTCCCACCTCGGACGTCCTCACGGTCATCCAGATCCCCGCTACAGTATGGCTCCTGTTGCGAAGCGGCTTTCCCGTCTTCTATCCAAGGAAGTTCGTTACAACGGAGAGCTGGTCGGGCCAGCCGTAGAGAGGGAGATTGAAAAAATGGCTCCGGGGGAGGTTTTTCTTCTCGAGAATCTTCGTTTCGATTCGGGTGAGGAGTCCAACGATCCCGATTTTTCGAAAAAACTTGCCCGTCTGGCCGATGTCTATGTGAACGATGCTTTTGGAACCGCCCACCGGAGCCATGCCTCCGTGGTGGGGATCACCCATTACGTGAAGGAACTCTCCATCGGATTTCTCATGAAGAAGGAGGTTTCCTATCTCAAGGGAGCGATCACGAACCCTACCCGTCCTTTTGTGGCCGTACTGGGGGGGGGAAAGGTTTCGAGCAAGCTCGGAGTCATCGCCAATCTTCACGAGAAGGTTGATAAAATGATCATTGGCGGGGGAATGGCCTTTACGTTCTACAAGGCGATGGGGCTTGAAATCGGGAAGTCTCTCGTCGAAGAGAATCTGGTTGGGGTCGCCAGTGAAATGATGGAAAAATCCCGAGTCAGGAATATCAAATTCTATCTTCCGGTCGATTGTGTCGTTTCGGAGCGACCGGACGGTGATTCGCCGACAAAGACCGTTCCCTACCAGGAAATTCCTCCAGGATGGACAGCGATGGACATCGGCCCGGCCTCTGTCCGTCTTTTTTCGGAGGTTCTGGAAAATGCCAAGACCATTCTTTGGAATGGGCCAATGGGGGTCTTCGAGGAGGACGCTTTTTCGCGGGGAACCTTTGCCATGGCTCATTCTGTGGCGAACTGTTACGCCCTGACCATTGTTGGCGGAGGAGACACTGCCTTGGCCGTTTACCGGGCCGGAGAGTCGGACAACATGACCTTCATTTCGACGGGCGGAGGGGCCGCTCTTGAACTTCTTGAGGGAAAGACCCTTCCCGGACTGTCGGTTATTCCTGACAGCTCCGTCTAGAAGAGGCATTTTCTCCCTCAGGCTCTTTGCGGCCGACACAGCGTGTCGCAGAATTTGTGGAAAAAGCCGACAAGATTTTGAAGCAGTCCCAGGCGGTCCAGTGACCGCCTGCCATCCCAATCCTGGCCCAGAGTCGGGTATTGAGACACTAATGACTTAATATCATTAACTAACGCAGAGAGACCAAAGGAATCAGCAGAGAGGAATGTTTTAATGGGAGTTTTCATTACGGTTATTCATGTCTTGACATGTTTGTTAATCATTGCCGCTGTCCTTCTTCAGTCGGGAAAGGGCGCTGAAACCGGTGTCATGATTGGTGGATCGAGCCAGTCCATGTTCGGGGCCAGAGGGGCCACCCCTTTCCTTACCAAAGTTACCGTTGTTTTGGCTACCGTCTTCATGGTGACATCACTTTCCCTGGCTCTTCTCAAGCAAAATGCGGTAGGACCGTCCATTTTGCTCAATACGCCTCTCAAGGCACTCCCGTCGCCCGGAGCTTCCGGAAATTCCGCACCGGAAGGAAATGTTCCGCCAGCCAAAAAACCCTGACAGGGTAATTCCGAACTTGAAATTTCCTGCCTTCCTTCTCCTTGCTTTTCTGCTTCTTTCGACCTGTTCGAAGCAGGGAGTGGAAGGAGGGGAGGGCTCCTTTACCATTTCTCCGAGATCTTCGCCTCTTCATGGCCGTATGTCCTTCGATATTCTTTCAGATCCCAAGACATTCAATCCGGCATTGGCATCGGAAACGACCAGTACACAGATACTCGGCTACATTTTCCGAGGACTGACCCGCCTGTCTCCATATGATGGAACGGTCAAACCTGACTTGGCCGACCATTGGACAATCGATCCTTCCGGATTGAAGGTGACCTTTACGCTGATGAAGGGGCTCCTCTGGTCGGACGGAGTTCCGCTGACCGCGAATGATGTTGTTTTCACCTTCAATTCGGTCTATTACAATCCGGCTGTTGCGGCTCCGATCCGAGATATCCTGACTGTCGACGGAAAGCCTTTCAGGGTCTGGGCTCAGGACGACCGGACGGTTGTCTTTGAAACAGCGAGACCCTTTGCTCCGCTCCTTGAGGAGTTGGGGGTCGAGATCCTTCCCGAGCATCTTCTGGCCTCTTCCGTAAAGGCAAACAAGTTCAATACAGACTGGTCAGTTCGAACCCCCCCCGCGCAAATTGTCGGAACGGGGCCCTTCAGGCTTGACCGGTACGTTCCGGGGCAGTATGTCCTCATGACCAGAAATCCCCGATACATGGCTCCAGCAGGGCTCAAAAAACCTCTAGGCCCCGACCTTCCCTATCTCGACCATGTCCTGCTTCGGATCATTCCCAACCAGAACAGCGCCCTTCTACGCTTCCTCTCGGGAAAGAGCGACCTGATTCCGGTCAGTCCCTCCCAGGTTGCGGTTCTGAGAGATGCCGAGAAATCCCGTGCGTTTCATCTTCTCAGGAGAGGCCCTTCACAATCCGAGCTTTTTCTGACCTTTAACCAGAATTCCCGGGCTCCGATCCATTCTTACAAAGTCGCCTGGTTCAGGGATCGGAGGTTCCGCCAGGCCGTCGCCTGGGCCATCGACCGGAAAGCCCTGATAAACGTGATCTATAATGGGCTTGGGGCTCCAATCCCCGGACCCATCAGTCCTGTGAACCGGGCTTTTTTCTATACGGGGGTTCATCTCTATCATCACGACCTTGTTCGTTCCAGGGCCCTGCTCAGGGAGGCGGGTTTTGTGTTCAGAAAGAATCGTCTCTACGATGGTTCGGGACACAAGGTGACCATTCTTTTGATGACAAATACGGAATCCCCCGAACGCCTCGCAATGGCCCAAATGATTCAGGCGATGCTGAAGCCTGTCGGAATCAAGATCCGGGTGGTCCCCCTTCAGTTCAATATGCTGTCCACAATGGTTCTGACAAGCCATCAATGGGAAATGCTGCTTTTCGGGCTTACCGGAGTTCTTGATCCACACGGTAGTGCGACGGTATGGCGCTCGTCGGGCTTCCTGCATCTCTGGAATCCCGGAGAAAAAAATCCCTCTTCCCCCTGGGAGAAGGAAGTGGATCGGCTGTTCGATGAAGGGGTGATCACGATTGACCCGGAAAAAAGGAAAAAGATTTATGATAAATGGCAAGAGATCGCGACATGGGAGGTTCCCATGATCGATCTCGTCAGTCCGGACGAGATCACAGCGGTCAGGAAAACCCTCGGAGGAATTCATCCGACTCCCCTTGGAGGTGTCATTCCCCATATTTCCCTCGTGACTCAGCAAGCCCGACTGGTGATGAATTGATACGCGCGGCAATTTTTCGGCTGATTCATATGGGACTGGTCATTCTGGGCATCGTCTTTCTCTCATTTCTGATGATGGATTTTGCTCCGGGAAATTTTCTTTCCCAGATGGCCATGAACCCCCAGATTTCTCCGCAGGTTATTGAGGCGCTGAAGAAACAGTATGGTCTTGGTCTTCCGTTCTTCTCCCAGTTCGGACGATGGGTTCAGGCTTTGCTCCATGGGGATCTTGGTTACTCTTTCTCTTATCATGTTCCCGTATCGGACCTGATCGCCCAAAGGGTTCCCATGACGCTTCTTCTGACAATCAGCGCGGTTCTTCTCTCCTGGGGAGCGGCTCTTCCCCTTGCCGTGACAGGAGCCAGGAATGCGGGAAACTGGCTGGATCGCTCCCTTCTGTCTTTTTCATACCTTTCCATTTCGGTTCCATCTTTTTTTCTCGCTCTTCTGGGCCTTCTGCTGGCAGAGAAAACCGGGTGGTTCCCGATCGGAGGGGCCCAGTCGGCCGGATCGGCCTCCGAAAACGGGGCACATTTCCTTGATCTTCTGCACCACCTGATCCTTCCTGCCCTAACCCTGGCTCTGGGTAGCTTTGGGGTTCTCTACCGGTTGATGCGTTCCTCGGTCATGGAGGTTCTTTCGCAGCCGTTCATGGTGGCTGCACGGAGCCGGGGACTCCTGAAGCGACTGTTGTTCTGGAGGTATCTCTTCAGAAATTCGATCAATCCCCTAGTCACTCTGTTCGGCATGGAACTAGGGGGACTGCTTTCGGGAGCGGCTTTTACTGAAATGATCTTTGGTTGGCCGGGAATGGGCCGCCTCATGCTTCACGCCGTCATGACCCGCGACCTCTATCTGGTCATGGGAGGACTCCTGATGGGATCAATTCTTCTATTGCTGGGAAATCTGATTTCCGATCTGCTCCTTTATTTTCTCGACCCGCGCGTTCGGGAGAACAAGTGAGATCCCGGCTGATAAAATTCCTGAAAGGAGTGGGGGCATCGGGGATCATTCTGCTTCTTCTCGGGACCTCCAGTCTTTTTGCCGAATTTCTCGCGCCCTACCGGTACGACTCTGTCCGCTTTGACCTTCCCTACGCGCCTGTTGTCTGGCCCACGGTGGATGGGGGCCATCTGGTTGTTCCCGTACTCACCCTCGTCGATCCCGTTGGCCGTAAATACGTGAAATCGAAGGGAGTCTTCGTTCCTCTCGAGTTTTTCTGCAAGGGCGACCGCTACACGATGTGGGGATTCATCCATTCGTCCCGCCATCTAGTCTGCGCCAAGAACCCGGGGCGCCTCCTCCTTCTCGGGGGCGACCTTTTCGGAAGGGACGTATTTTCCCGTCTTCTCTATGGCATGAGGTTCTCTTTCCTCCTTTCTTTACTGGGAGTGACAATTTCTTTCTCGATCGGGACGATTGTCGGTTTGGTGGCTGGATATGCCGGGGGCTGGACCGACAGGGTTCTGATGAGGCTGTCCGAAATCGTCATGGCCGTTCCCGCGCTCTATCTTTTGATGGGACTTCGGTCCATCGTGCCCTATGGCCTGTCGAGCGAATCGATCACGCTGATCATCACCGCTTCACTCAGCCTGATCGGGTGGGCGTCCTTGTCCCGAATTGTCCGCGGCTTGGTCCTGTCCTTGTCTCAACGGGATTTCATCATGGCAGCCGTCGCTTCGGGGGCGAGTCCGGTACGGATCATATTTCGTCACCTTCTGCCAAACATGCGTTACTATCTCCTCGTCAGTGTGACTCTTTCGATTCCCGCGTTCATTGTTGGAGAGGCCGGATTGTCCTTTCTGGGACTGGGCCTTTCGGAGCCTCATCCGAGCCTCGGCAATATTCTGTCAGAAAGCCAATCACTCGAAACGATGACAACCGCACCGTGGCTTTTGACCTCCGGTGGTCTCATCGTCCTGTTGGTCATTCTCTTCAATCGTCTGGGCGATGTTCTGCGGGAAGCAACAGAAAATGGAGTTTTCAAAAAAAATAATGAGCGATGAAGGAGGCCTTATGGGTCGTAAACAGATTAACCTGAAGGATTTTGATCTGATTCTTTGGGATCTCGACGGGACACTTGTCGATTCACGACAGGATCTTGTGGATGCGACGAATGTTGCCATGCGGACGATGGGATTTCCGCTTGTCCCGTTCGACCGATTTTCAAAAATGGTGGGTAAAGGGGTCCGCCACCTGGTGACGGAGGCTCTTCCAGACGAGGTGTCTCCTCCGGTCGTCGAGAAGGCGATAGAAATCTTTCTGGACTGGTACAGAAAACATCTTTCCGACAATACCCGTTTCTATGGAGGAATGCTCGAAGGAATCAGGGCGCTTCCTGTTCTTTCCGCTGTCGTTTCGAACAAGAGGGAAGAATTGTGTCGCTCCCTCCTCTCCCGGCTCCAGAGCGATTACCTGTTTTGCTCTGTCGTCGGCGGAGACACCTGCGAGGACCGAAAGCCCCATCCCGCTCCTCTGCTCCATGTGATGAAGAGCCAGGGTGTCCCTCCCAACCGGGTCCTGATGGTGGGAGACAGCGTAGTCGACATCGAGGCGGGTTTACGGGCAGGGACGAGGGTGTGCGGGGTACTTTGGGGATTCGGAGACCCGACTGAGAATCCCCTTTTCAGTCCCGACTACCTGGTCACTTCTCCCGAAGAACTTTTTGGGGAGGGGGGGTGATTGTTTTCGAGAGAAGGTTAAGTGTCGCTCCAAGAAGGCCAATCAGGAGGGCCAGATTGATGAGAAAGGTCATGCGGTGAGCGGAGTTGAACGCCGATGACAATGAAAGATCATTCGGCGATCGATCGTGAAGGATTTTCAGATATAGGGCGTGGGGCCCAAGATAAAGGGCCAGCAATCCCGAAAGAAAAAGACCGGAAAACCAGCCATAGAGAAGAGGTTTCGGTATCAGTGAGGAAATCCTGGAGAGAATCAGGAGGAGAACGGATTCGATCATGGCGCCGGTAAACAGCAGATGAAAATATCCCGGAAAAAGCGTACTGACCGCTTCCCCCGCTTTTTGAGGGCCCAGATGGGCAAAAAGGGCGGGTGCGACAAAGAGTGTCATGATGAGGGTTCCCCCGGTAAGAAAGACCAGAATATACCCATAGAAGAGCCATAGAATTCGAGGGATCATTGAAGTCGTCCTTGAAAGATTGATTTGGGATAATTTGAGGGGAGTGTTGAATAGGATTGTCTGCCAGACAAAACCTGTCCCTTTCCTAGGGAGATTACAGATCGGGAATGGCAATTGCAAAATCGATGTCAGGAACAACGCAAGTATTCCTCGGGAATGTTCCTTGGCTGTATTGAGTATTTATGAAAATAAGAATATAATAAAAAAGATATGCCGAATTGATTTTGAAATATCCGCATCTATCTCTCTCGCTCCCGCAAGAAATGTTCGGGAACTCTTGCCTGAGAGGCGACCCCATAACCTAAGGTTTGATCATGGGTCAGAAAAGCAGGGGCGGTTGGTTTATTGCCCGGGTCGGGTTTGAGCTGGTGGCCATAACCTTTGCGTGTTCGGCCGTTGGATATTATCTGGACTCCGTTTTCAGGATGAAAATATTTCCCGCCATGTCGCTGACGGGGTTGGTCGTCGGCGGGGGCTCGGGGTTCTGGCTTGTGTTCAGGGAGATGACCCGTCTGATCAATGAGGATGATGGCGACGGCCATATTCCGGAGAAAAAAGATGAGGACGGAAGGTAAATCGGGATTTTTCCCGGAAGTGAATCGTTTGCTGGGAGGCATGGTTGCAAGGCAATCCTCTTGAAGAGTTTTTTCTTCATCCAATCATAAAGCTGAATCTTCTGGGGTATGACCTATCCGTAACGCAAGGGGTTGTTTCCTTGTGGCTTATGGTCGGGATCACGGCTCTGTTGAGTCTTTATTTTGTTCGTGTTGCCGCCCTTGTTCCGGGTCGTTTCCAGACGTCTGTGGAAATGCTGTTTGACACCTTGGTCCGGGTTGTCGATGAGAACGTCGGGCCTGAAAACAGAAAGAAATTCCTCCTTCCTGTGTTCACTCTTTTCCTGTTTGTTTTTCTCAGTAATTTTCTCGGCCTCATTCCCGGAATTTACACGATTACCTCCCAGATCGTTGTTACGGGAGTTCTTGCGTTGACCGTGTATCTGGCCAGCCTTCTGATCGGATTTGCGAAGCACGGGATCAAGTTTCTTTCCATCTTGGTCCCCGAAGGCGTTCCTGGCTGGATGATGCCCCTTGTTATTCCGATCGAGATCATCTCCCAGTTGGCCCGTCCCCTTTCTCTGGCAGTTCGTCTTTTTGCCAACATGACGGCGGGACACACGATCCTTTTTGTCCTTTTTACGCTGACGACCTCCCTGGCGATCTACCTCAAGTGGTTGCCATTTTCCATTTCAGTCGTCCTCTACCTTTTGGAAGTCCTGGTTGCCTTTATCCAGGCCTATATCTTCGCTGTCCTTTCCGCAGTGTATCTGGGACAGGCGATGAAGTTGAATCACTAATGACCGAATCTCGGTAATCATCAGGAGGATCTTTTTCATGGATGTTCATGCAGCAGCTTTGATTGGTATGGGTGCGGCCGCTATTGGTGTCGCTGGATCAGGAGCCGGGATCGGTTATATTTTCGGAAAGATGATCGAGGCCGTTGCCAGGCAGCCGGAAATTGAAGGGCGTGTCTCCAAGTATATGTGGCTGGGTTTTGCGCTTTCCGAAGCCGTGGCGCTTTATGCACTCGTTATCGCCTTCATCATCATGGGGCTCAGGAAGTAGTTCATCGCGGGATAGATAAAGTGGACCGTCATCAAGGAATCAAAGGATTGGGCCATGCCTCAGTTTGATGCAAAATTTTTCCCATCACTCGTTTTCTGGTCGGTGGTATCGTTTACGCTCATGCTTTTGATTGTCGGAAAATACCTTTATCCCTCCTTGGTCCGGATTCTTGAGGAGCGTCGGAAGAAAGTCTCCTCCGACCTTGAATCTGCCAAGGCTAATCGCGAAGAATCCGAGAGGTTGCTGAGAGAACAGAAAGAGCTTCTCGAAAAAGCCAGACAGCAGGCGGATTCGATGCTCAAGCAGGCGGAAGAAATGGCGCGGACCTTGCGTGAAGAGAAGGAACGGGAGCTCGCGCTTTCGGTGAAGGCCGAATTGGACAAAGCGGCGGCGCAGATCTCAGCGGACCGGGAAAAAATAAAGAATGATCTCCGAACGGAAACCGTCTCGCTTATTGTTCGAAGCCTTGAAGCGTTGCTTGAGGAAAATCTGTCCGAGACGCAGAAGATGCTCTACATCAACAAGGCACTGAAAACCTTGGCTGACCGGAAGGCTGTTTGATGCGGGGAGTCACGGAAAACAGATTCCTGAATAATTGGGAGAACTCGCTCTCGGGCCTGATCGGGACAGATGAGGTCCAGCTCGATCTCTGGGTCGGTATCGTGGATATCCTGCTGGCTATCAGGAAGGTTCGATCTGCAAGAAGCTTTGCTTTGGACGGGCGAACCAGTCTCGATGACAAGCTATCGTTTTTTCGCAATGTGATTGGGCAAACCCTCGGGAAACCGCTGCCGGACAAGGTAGATCATTTGCTTGTGCCGCTGCTCGAAGGGGATTTGTGGAAGAATCTTCCTTCCCTCAAGGAGATGGTTGTTCGCCGGTTCGATGAAAGGGCCGGGCAGGTTGTAGTCGAAATTTCCTCTCCTGGAGAGTTGCCATCTGATATTCGGGAGAAGATTCTTCAGGGCCTGGAAGTCATGATCAATTCTGAAGAGAGTGCAGCGGCAGGAATTTCGAAGTCGGTTCCGAAGGCTCAGACCCTGAAGGTCAGGCCTGTATGGAAAACAAATCGATCACTCATTGCAGGACTTGAGGTGAGAATC
The DNA here is from genome assembly GCA_035873205.1 of Nitrospirota bacterium. GTDB lineage: Bacteria > Nitrospirota > Leptospirillia > Leptospirillales > Leptospirillaceae > UBA4572. The sequence goes on along the minus strand of JAYWMN010000031.1, from coordinate 123,557 downwards.
GGGTCCCGTGTCTGGGATAGTAGTCTGGCCGCCAGGCTGAGAGAGCTTGAACGCGCGCTCCTTGTCCAGGTCTAGATTTGTGGAGTTTCGAAGGTGTGTCGGTGAGATCCGCTGACTGAGAGAAATTTAATCGATACGAGGGAGCCTTGAAGAGTTCAGATATTACAGAAAACTTGATGAAAAATCTGGGTGCGTTCAAAGGAGGAGTGGAAACCTCCGATCGGGGGACCATTCTAGCATCAGGGGATGATATTCTGCGGATCTCCGGATTGGATTCAGCCATGTACGGGGAGAAGCTGGAGATTATCAAGGGAGGGAGCGCTCTGGTCCTGAATCTCGAAGAAAACGAGATTGGCGCCGTCATCCTGGCCGGCGGAGAGAATGCCGTCGTCGGCGACGAGGTTCGTGTGACCGGGAAGATTATGGAGGTTCCGGTCGGGCCGGATCTCGTAGGTCGGGTGGTTAATCCGATCGGAGAGCCCCTTGATGGAAAGGGTCCAATCAAGGCAGAAATGTATTCCCCTATCGAAAAGATTGCTCCTGGAGTTTCGTCGAGAAAGTCCGTCTCCGTTCCCCTACAGACCGGGATCAAGGCGATTGACGCCATGATCCCCATCGGTCGTGGACAGCGTGAGCTCATCATCGGAGATCGCCAAACGGGAAAGACAACTATCGCCCTTGATACCATCATCAACCAGAAGGGCAACAATGTTGTCTGTATCTATGTTGCGATCGGCCAGAAAGCATCGAGCGTTGTCAATGTGGTGAGAACCCTTGAAAAGCACGGAGCCCTGGAATACACCATCGTCGTCTCCGCATCGGCTGCAGAGTCAGCCGCCCTTCAGTATATTGCTCCATACGCTGGTTGCGCCATGGGAGAATATTTCAGAGATCGCGGGATGGATGCCTTGATCGTATACGATGACCTGACAAAGCATGCCTGGGCCTACCGGCAGATGTCTCTTCTCCTGAGAAGACCGCCGGGCCGCGAAGCCTATCCGGGTGATGTTTTTTATCTCCATTCCCGTCTCCTTGAAAGAGCCGCTCGTCTAAACGAACACCATGGAGGTGGATCCCTGACGGCCCTCCCCATTATCGAAACTCAGGCCGGTGACGTTTCTGCATTCGTACCAACCAACGTCATTTCGATCACGGACGGTCAGATTTATCTTGAAACAGACCTTTTTTACTCGGGAATACGACCGGCCATTAATCCGGGAATATCCGTATCCAGGGTCGGCGGAGCGGCACAGATAAAGGCGATGAAGCAGGTCGCCGGAAAAATGCGTCTGGAGATGGCGCAGTTCAGGGAACTTGCAGCCTTTGCCCAGTTTGCTTCCGATCTCGACAAGACGACCCGGGACCAGATTGAGCGAGGTCTTCGTCTGACGGAAATTCTCAAACAGGGCCATTATGCGCCCGTCCCGGTTGAAAAGCAGATCGGAATCATCTTTGCGGTGACCAATGGGTTCCTAGACGGGGTGAAACCGAACCGTATCGGTGCGTTCGAGAAGGAGTTTTCTCTCTATATGGATAGCCGTCATACGGAAATTTTGCGAAAGATCAGGGAAGAAAAGGCGCTTTCAGAAGCGACAACGGCGGAGCTTAAATCCGCTTTGACTGAATTCACTGCGATTTTTAACGGATAAGACCATGCCCTCACTACGATCGATTCGTGGCCGCATCAAGTCGGTCAAAAATACCCGACAGATTACCAAAGCCATGGAAATGGTAGCTTCGGCAAAGATGCGTAAAGCCCAGATGCGGGTTCGGGAAACAAGGCCGTATGCCGAAAAAATCAAGGAATTGATGGTCAGGCTTTCCGCGATAGAATCCCATCGGCCCAATCTTTTTTTTAATGCTCGACCTGTCACCACGATCGGGATCATTCTCGTGTCGACCGACCGGGGGTTGTGCGGCCCGATCAATTTCAACGTGTTTCGCCAGGTCAACAGGTTCATGGCAGAACGACCTGGAGTCCGGTTTGAATTTGTTGTCGTCGGGAAAAAAGGACAGGATTTCGTTCGGCGAAGCAGTCTAAAAGCTGTCGGTGCGATCTCGGGTGTCAAGGACCGCGGACAAATTGAAGAAATCCTTCCTGCAACCAATGTGGCCCTCGACGAATTTAAGAACGGTCGGTGGGATGAGGTCTGGTTATTCTACACCGAATTTGTGTCGACCCTTTCCCAGAAACCCAAGATGGAGAAAATCCTTCCGATCGGTCCTGATATTGCAGAGAATGCTCCGATGAGCGCCTCACCCTTTTTGGGAGAGTATCTTTACGAACCGGATACTCAGGACATTCTCGATGTCTTGATACCACGGTATTTCGAGTCCGTTGTTTTTCAGAGGATCATGGAAAATTTTGCCAGTGAATACAGTGCACGAATGATGGCGATGAGAAATGCGACTTCAAATGCCAAAGAGGTCATCTACCAGATGACCCTGATTTACAACAAGTTGAGGCAGGCCGCCATCACGAGGGAAATTTCGGAAATCGCGTCCGGTGCCGATGCAGTCAAGCAGGGATAGTGTGTAAGGAGCAGACAGGATAGATCCTCCGGACCGGGTATGGAGTCCGGACAACGTCTGATGGGTGGATTTCAGGAAAAATGAGGAGTGGCGGCGAATGCAAACGGGTGAAATTCTTCAGGTTATCGGACCGGTTGTGGATGTGTATTTTGAGGGAGAACTTCCCGGAACCTATGTGGCCCTGGTGGTCGAAGGATCGGGTCTGATTCTTGAAACTCAGCAACAACTTGGAGAAGATGTGGTGAGGACCATCGCCATGGGCACGACCGATGGCCTTGTGAGAGGGACGAAAGTGACCAGTACAGGGAAGCCGATCATGGTGCCCGTGGGACAGAAGGTCCTCGGACGAATGATGGATGTCCTTGGACAACCGATCGATGAAGGTGGCCCTGTTTCCAACGAACATATGCGGCCCATTCACGTCGATCCTCCCAAATTCGACGATCTGGCTTCGGCGACAGAAATATTCGAGACCGGAATCAAAGTTGTCGATCTAATCGCCCCTTTCGCCAAAGGAGGAAAGACCGGCCTTTTTGGAGGGGCGGGTGTCGGAAAGACAGTCATTATCATGGAGCTGATCCGAAATATCGCCATGGAACACGGAGGTTTTTCCGTCTTTGCGGGTGTCGGGGAAAGAACCCGCGAAGGAAATGATCTCTGGAACGAAATGAATGAATCGAAGGTCATAGACAAGACCAGTCTTGTCTATGGACAGATGAACGAACCCCCGGGGGTCCGTCTTCGTGTCGCCTTGACCGGTCTGGCCCAGGCCGAATTTTTCAGGGATGAAGAGAACCGCGACGTCCTTTTCTTTGTCGATAATATTTTCCGGTTCACTCTGGCAGGCGCCGAAGTTTCAGCCCTTCTTGGGCGCATGCCCTCCGCCGTGGGGTACCAGCCCACGTTGGCCGTTGAAATGGGACAACTCCAGGAACGGATTACCTCGACAAAGAAGGGGTCGATCACCTCTGTTCAGGCCGTCTATGTGCCGGCCGATGACTTGACCGACCCGGCTCCGGCTACTACTTTTACCCATCTCGACGCAACGGTCGTTCTTTCCCGTCAGATCGCCGAGCTCGGAATCTATCCGGCCGTCGATCCACTGGATTCGACCTCCCGTATTCTTGATCCGATGATTATTGGGGAAGAACACTACCAGGTGGCCCGATCGGTTCAGAAGACCCTCCAAAAGTACAAGGATCTGCAGGATATCATCGCGATTCTGGGTATGGATGAGCTTTCCGAAGAGGACAAGCAAGTAGTGGCGCGGGCGAGAAAGATCCAGCGCTTCCTCTCTCAACCGTTCTTTGTGGCGGAAGTCTTCACGGGCTCTCCTGGGAAATATGTATCGCTGAAGGATACGGTCAATGGGTTCAAGGGGATTGTTGAAGGAAAATACGACCACCTGCCCGAGCAAGCTTTCTATATGGTTGGTACGATTGAAGAAGCTTTGGAAAAGGCGGAGAAGCTGAAAGGAAAATCCTAACCATGTCTTTCATGCTGTCCCTTGTTACTCAGGAACGGGAATTAGTCACCGAAGAGGTGGACTTTGTGAAGGCCAAAGGGGTGGACGGTGAATTCGGTGTCCTGACCGGTCATACTCCCTTTATTACACTGCTTGATCCGGGGGAGATGGTTGTCCGGAAGGGAGAGGCTGTTTACTCCTACTATGTAAGCGGGGGCGTTGCCGAGGTTCTTCCCGGTTCGGTTATTGTTCTTGCCAATACAGTTGAACGGGCGGAGGAGATTGATTCTCAGTTGGCACAGACAGCGCGGAACAATGCCGAGGAAGCCCTGAAACGCCCAATTACGGAGCTTGAAAAGCGGACCTTCCTTCTTGAACTCAAGCGTGAAAATATTCGACTTTCCATTGCGAGGCGCCGTCAGTCTCCGAAACACCCCGGTCAGATTACGGAAGACTAGGATTCTGAATCGAGCCGGATTGTCTCTTGGAGGCAATCCGGATTTTTTTTGTCATTTTTCCGGGATATTTTTTTCTGAAATTCCTGGATCCAGTCGATGGGGGGAACGGAAAGACGCTGGTGGAGGTCTTGTCGGTCGCAATTTGGCTTAATGTTTGAAGATATCGCAACTGCATCGCTTCGGGAAACGAAGAAAGGACCTGGGCCGTTTCCAGAATTTTCCAGATGCCTGAAGCTCGCGTCTGAACAGATTACCTTTTCTCTTCTCTCCCTCTCGGCATCCCCCCTACTGCGCGATAGCCCGAATCTTTCTTTCATCGAGCTCTGTACGCTTGTTCTTGACATTTCTGGCCTTTATTCCACAGGGATCGGTATGCTCGTCAAAAATTGCCTGAATATCGGCATTGCGATGGTTCCGGGCCGATAGCATTTCGTCGAGATCATTCTGGTCGAGCCTAGACCGGGACAGCAATGATCGCAAGTTTTGGATCAAGGACCCGGAAGTAGACAATGACGCGGACCTTTATCGAAACATTGTCCTTTGAAATCGCGTTCTGGATCGAAACATCCATGACAACGCTTTGGTGTCCGGTCGACACCAAATTGCTGGATGATCGGAAGCAGAAGGACAAGCCCAGGTCCCTAGACCTTGGAGAAGCAGCCCAGAACAAAAACGAATCCCCTTTCATACTCTCTCAGGACCCGAAAGGACCAGATCTCCAAACACCAGGATAAATATTTCAAGGCTCAGATTGATCACGTTTTCTTATCGGAAACTGCGTTGACAGGTAATGTTGGGACAGAAATATTCAAAATAAAGACTTCCTGCCCATCTTTCACTAATTCATGAGAAGTTGATCACCCGATCTCTCTGTAAAGGCTGATTTGGCCTTTTTTCTGAAAAACCTCCTAATTCTATCCTTTTTCCCAAATCAGGGGTCCTTTCCGGTGAGAATTTGTCGAAAACGGGCCTTAAGGGAGATACTCAGGACCCCTTCCGGGCTTCCCTGCCGGTGAGGTGTTTGGCAGATAGTACGGACTCTTCCTCCCAGTCGGCATTTTTTTAGTTCATTTCGGGCAGACGCCGGATGTATGCGGTATAGTTCAGGATCTTCCATTCTTCGGTGTTGGCGGGAGTGGATGAATTTTTATGGGGGCAATCTTTGTTCTGGAGAGCTCCGGAGGAGCGTGAATGAATCTCCCGATCATAGTCGGATTGGCCGATCCACCATTGGTCGCCTCGGACATATCAGACAGGAGGCAGGTATAAAGACGATAGGAGTCCGATCTGTCTGTTCGGCCTCCGCCGGAAACGACGAAACCGATCATCGGCACAGAAGATCCAGGAATATCCTTGATGATCATCCTCGTGACCGGAGAAATTCTCGCTGGAGGGTCGAACCGAAGAGTGCCCTTGGAGATCTTCATGAGAAGAAGAGTCCAAAAGGAAAACAAGGGACTCATGGAAGAAGGTCCTTTCTTCATGAGAGCTGGAAAATCAGAGGGCATCCGGCAGCACGTTTGTTTTTAACACGGAAAAGACGCCTATGGGGAATTTCGCCATAATCCCATAATCGAATAGTTTGCGGACAGGAATGACAGGGAGCCGGGGTGGTACCTGGGCTTCTGATTGGCCTTTTCTGAAGGATCTGTTACCATAAAAAAGAGCTTGGGGGGCTGGGGATTCATGGTTTATGACGTGGTATTTCTTATTGTAGGTGGATTTGGGGCGGTCTATTCCATCGTTCTGCTCTTGAAACACGAACGCCGGGAAAAATGGCTGACCTATCTTTTTTCTTCCCTTCTTCTTTTTTTCTGGGGACTGTTTTCCCTTTCCCCTGTTAGAGACGACATACTCCACCTGTTGAATCGAACTTTTCTCGGAAATTCCTGAAAACCTCAAGAACAGGGAGCCGATGTGCAAAATCGTGACAGGGATAATTTTTTGACCATTATTCTTGCAGGCGGGGAAGGAAAACGCCTTTTTCCCCTGACGACGGATCGCGTAAAATCAGCTGTTCCCTTTGGGGGAGCATACCGCATCATCGATTTTGTTCTGAGCAATTTTGTCAACTCCGGGTTTTATAAAATAAAGGTTCTGACCCAGTACAAATCCCACTCACTGAACACCCATCTCTCTCGAGGATGGAGGCTGTCCCCGCTCCTAGACCAGTATATCGATCCGGTTCCAGCCCAGATGAGGACCGGCCCCCACTGGTTTCAGGGGACTGCGGACGCCGTTTTCCAGAACCTGAACCTGATTCTGGACGAAATGCCGGACCATGTCTGCATCTTCGGAGGGGATCATATTTTCAAGATGAATATACGCCAGATGGTCGAGAGCCATATCTCACGGGATGCCACGGTCACTGTAGCGGCGATCCCGGTTTCCCTTGGCGAAGCCCGGGAATTCGGGGTCATACAGGCAAGAGACGGGATTATCGAGGCTTTTCACGAAAAACCTGCCCACCCTTTACCGACGGTGCCCGGGGGACATACGGCTCTGGCCAGCATGGGAAATTATATTTTTCGGACCAGAGATTTGATCGAGATTCTTCGGGAAGATGCCGAGACAGCCTCCTCAAAACATGATTTCGGACACAATATCCTTCCCAGACTGGCTTCCGAAGGACGGGCTCATGTTTACGATTTCAGCCAGAACACAATTCCTGGAATGACAGAAACGGAGAAAGGATACTGGCGCGATATCGGAAATATAGATGCCTACTGGCAAGCCAACATGGACCTAGTCGCCGTGACCCCTTCGTTTAATCTCTATAACCCCTACTGGACGATACGTACTTACCGTCCCCAGGTTCCTCCGGCAAAATTCGTATTTGCGGATGAAAAAAACCGCCGCATCGGAGTGGCCACCGATTCCATCGTCTGTGGGGGATCCATTATTTCCGGAGGTCAGATCGACCGATCCATCCTGTCCCACACCGTTCGGGTCAACAGCTATGCCCAAGTTTCAGAATCGGTGCTCTTCGACGGTGTCGATATCGGCCGGTATGCAAAGATCCACCGGTGCATTGTCGAAAAAGGAATCCGTGTTCCTCCGGATGCCAGAATCGGGTTTGACCAGGAGGAGGACAGAAAATCATTCCATATCTCGGCCGGAGGAATCGTTGTCGTGAACCAGGAGGGGATTAACAGGTGGAGTCAGAAAAATCAGTAAGGGCAATTTTGAAGTGAAGGGACTGCTTTGAACTCTCAAGTACTTTTTGTCTGGCACATGCATCAGCCCTCCTATCTCGATCCATTGACCAATGAAATGGTGCTTCCATGGGTCAGGCTTCACGGGGTCAGAGGCTATTATGATATTCCCTATATGGCGGCACTCTTTCCTGAAATCGGACAGACGGTCAATCTCGTTCCCGTTTTGCTCGATCAGATCATTGCACTGGCTGAAGGAACGGTGGTTGATTCCTATCAGGAGCTCTCACTAAAACCGGCCTCCGAACTCGATACGGTGGACAAGATCTTCATGGCCAGGAATTTCTTTTCCTGTGTCTATGAAACGATGGTCAAGCCTTATCCCCGTTATCTCTTCCTCTGGCAGAAGATCCAGTCCAGGCAGCCCGGTTCCGATGCCGACTATACCCGCATAGTTTCCCAGATGAACAACCAGGATTTTTTGGACCTTCAGATGTGGTTCAATTTGACATGGTTCGGGTACGGAGCCCGGGCAAAGTTTCCGGAAGTCGAGGGATGGATCCAGAAAGGGAGCCAGTTTACCGAGTCCGACAAGAAGGAGCTTTTTGATATTCAGAAACAAATTCTAAAAGAGCTCATTCCCCTTTACGGGGAATTGGCCCGGCAAGGAAAGATCGAGATTACGACCTCTCCTTACTTTCATCCGATCCTTCCTCTTCTCGTTTCCACGAGGACTGCCAGAAGGGCCCACCCGAACCTCTCGATCCCGGAAGACTTTGCCTTTCCGGAAGACGCAGCGCTTCAGATCGAATACGGGCTCAAACGGCATGAGGAGATCTTTGGAATTCGTCCGAAAGGGATGTGGCCGTCCGAAGGGTCGGTCTCTCCGGAAATTGTCCAGATTGCATCCCGCCTCGGAATCGAATGGATGGCGTCAGACGAGGAGATCCTGAATATCTCCCGGGACATGGATCATCTTTCAGAAGGCAGCCTCGCCGAACCCTATGAGGTCGATATTGAAGGCTCGAAGATCCGTATGATTTTCCGAGACCGGAACCTCTCCGACCGGATCGGATTTTCCTATGCCCGCTACAACGGGACAGAGGCAGCGGCCGATCTTGTCACCCATATGGAACAGATCTCGAAAAGGGAGTCGGACCATGGGCGCAATGCGGTCATTTCCATCATTCTAGATGGCGAGAATCCTTGGGAAGCATACAGCGACGGGGGATTTCACTTTCTGAAAACACTGTTCGAAAAGCTCTCTTCCCATTCCTTTCTCAAGGCCAGTACCGTTTCCGGCGCCTTGGCAAAAGTCCCGGCGAGACCTCTCGGACGCCTTGCCACCGGGTCCTGGATCAATCATGACTTTCGCATCTGGATCGGTCACCCGGAAGACAACAAGGCATGGAGCTTCCTGCGGGAAACGAGAATGGCCTTTGAAAAGGTCATGAAGGAAGGAAAAATTCTTCCGGAAGTTCTGGAGCGGGCAAGAAGAGAGCTTTTTGCAGCCGAGGGGTCGGACTGGTTCTGGTGGTATGGAGATGATTTCCAGAGTTTACAATCCGCCGAATTCGACCGGCTCTTCCGCATCCACCAGCAGAATGTCTACCGCATTCTCGGTCTTCCTGTTCCTGTGCTCCTGAGCGAGCCGATTCGGGAGTCGGGTCCCGAAACCAATTTTTCCTTTCCCGTTGATTTTATTCATCCGGTGATAGACGGGGAGGTGACCCATTATTTCGAATGGACCGGATCGGGGATATTCGACAACCACAAACTGCAGGGGTCGATGTATCTGAAAGATTCTCCGATCGCCATGGTTTACTACGGGTTTGACGAGGAGAATCTCTATCTCAGGGTGGATTTTGACGAAGCCTACCGGGCGGTAGAGCATGATCGGGCCCGGCTGAACATTCGATTCCTGGATCACAAGGAATCGAGAGCCCGGGTTCCTCTTGTGACAGGAACTGGAAATGTCCTTCTTGAACGAGGGGAAGGTCCCCCTGTCACGGTCCAGTGTGGATACAGGAAGGTGTCTGAGATTTCTCTCCCTTACAAAGCGCTCAACCTGACTCCGGGGGACTGGATCGGAGTGGTTTTCGAGCTGTACGAGGGGGAGACAATGGTGGATCAGTGCCCCAGAGGGCATACCCTTTCAGTCCACATTCCCGATGATCAATTTGTCAAATCAATCTGGAGGCTTTAATGGAAGATCAAACAATGGTTTTTCCAGACAAGTCCATTTCGACCATGGTCTTCGTTCTGCATAATCACCAGCCCGCAGGAAATTTTGACCATGTATTTAGGGAGTCTTTCGACCGATGCTATCGGCCGACTCTCGAGCTTCTCTTCAAATATGAAAATCTTCATGCTTCCCTCCATTATACCGGCCCTCTCCTTGAATGGATTGAAGACCATGAGCCCTCCTTTCTTGATCTTCTCCGCAAGATGGTGGAACGGGGACAGGTTGAGGTCCTGGGAGGGGGCTTCTATGAGCCGATTTTTTGTTGGTTGAGGTCTGAGGATCAGAAACGCCAGATCGAACTCATGCGCTCTTACCTGGAAGGGCGACTGGGGTCGAATGGAGAAGGGTTCTGGCTGGCCGAGCGGGTCTGGGAGACCGATCTGCCTGCCAGACTTTCTCCTCTGGGATTGTCCTATGCGCCCCTGGACGATCATCATTTCCATCTGGCGGGAATCGGGAACAGGGACCTGCACGGTTACTACACCGTGTCCTGGGAAGGAAGGCCCCTCAAGATTTTTCCGATTTCCAAGGAACTTCGGTATCTGATTCCATTTCGGCCCCCGGACCAACTTCTGTCTTTTCTCGACAGAAATGCCCGGGGCGGGAAGGTACTGACCTATGCCGATGATGGAGAGAAGTTTGGTGTCTGGCCCGCGACCTATCGCTGGGTCTGGGAAGAAGGGTATCTGGAACACCTCTTCACAATGCTCTCCCAACAGTCCTCTTGGCTTCGGGTCTGTTCCATGGGTGAGGTGGTGCAGACCCGGGAAGCGACGGGGATAGCCGTTCTTCCCAATGCCTCCTATACCGAGATGATGGAGTGGGCGCTTCCGGCAAGGGTGAGCAACATCTACCACCGATGGGCCGAAAAATGGGAGCGTGAAGGAGGGGATGAGGATCTTCGTCTGTTATTCCGGGGTGGAATCTTTGAAAATTTTCTGATCAAATATCCGGATGTGCACAGGCTCTACCATCGGATGCTTCTGACAGGCGCTTTTATTCATGAGGCCTATGGGCATTCGGATCCTCCTGGATCGGTTCTTCTCCCCTATCTGAAGGCTCAGGGAAATGATGTCTACTGGCATGGCCTTTTCGGAGGAATCTACCTGTCGAATCTGCGTCATGAAGCCTTTTCCAATCTTCTCACAGCAGAAAAGGCGCTGGAGAAGGAAGGAAAACTGGTTGTCCCTGCATTTCTTTCCGATGATTTTGACTCCGACGGCGTTCCGGATTTTTTTGTCCGGAGAGAACGGTACAATCTATGGGTGACCCCCCGGTATGGAGGAAGCGTGCTGGAATGGGACGACCGGACGACCTGTTTCCATCTGACGAATACCGCTACCCGGCATGAAGAGGCCTACCACATACGTTACAGGGAAGAGGAGCATTCGTCGGGGACAAACCATGGGGGGGGAGAGAGTCAGGGAGAAGGGATTCCCTCGATTCATGAAAAAAAATTGGGGGAGTCCGTCAATCTTCTTCACGGGATCATTTATGACCCGCGTCCACGAAGAGCTTTTTCCGACGGCTTCGTCCGGACCGATACTCCTTCCGACAGGCTTTTCGATGGAGCAGGACCGGACCTCGATCTGGGACGGACCTCTTACACCGTTCATTCCGGGACTATCGATGAAATCTCTCTTTCTTCTGGAGGAATTCTTCTGGGCCATGCGTTCATGCTTCGGAAGACCTACCGGTTCTTCGACGAGAGGTTCGAGGTTTCCTACCGGATCGAATCCGAGGGCTCTGGCGTTTTTCCTGGAAGCTGGTCCGGACTTTCCCTGTATGTGGAGATCCCCCTGACTCTTCTGGCTGGACACGATTCGGGACGTCTGATTTCTGTCAGGGGTATGGAAAAAAGGGACTTCTGGGATGCTTTGGAAGAGTATGGAGAGATTCGGGGATATTCGGGGGCGGATGAATGGTCGAAGACCTCCTTTGTCATCGATCTTTCGGGGGTTGCCCGGGTGCTGCATCGTCCGTTGGAGACAGTCTCCCTTTCGGAGTCCGGTCTTGAGAAAACATTTCAAGGAGCTCTTTTTATTCATCTTTTTCCTCTCGAGCGTGTTCTTCACGGGGAGGCATCGATTTCGGTAAGTCAAGGGATAGAATCGAGGATTTCAACCCATGCCTGATCTCAGAAAAGATCCGATCGTCGGCCGTTGGGTCATCATCTCAACTGCCCGAAGCCGTCGGCCTGTCGACTACAAGACATTCAAGACCGAGTACCGTTATCAGGTGTGCCCCCTTTGCGCAGGCCAAGAGGACAAGACTCCTCCCGAAGTTCTGGCGTATCGCGCCCAAGGACTACTTCCGAACTCTCCCGGATGGACGCTCCGGGTTGTTCCCAACAAATTTCCGGCTCTCATGGTCGAAGGCACTCTTGACCGGGAAGGTGTGGGGATCTACGACAAGATGAATGGTGTTGGGGCCCATGAAGTGATCATCGAGACCCCTGAACACAGGAAAGCGCTGGTGAGCTTTTCAGAAAAAGAATTCGAAGATGTCCTTTGGGCATACCGGGATCGTATCCTCGACCTGAAAAAGGATTCCCGGTTCCGTTACATCATGATTTTCAAGAATTACGGAGAACCAGCCGGAGCTTCTCTCGAGCATAGTCACAGTCAGCTAATTGCCCTTCCCGTCATCCCGACCGTGGTGATCGAGGAAATGGTTGGCGCCAAGACCCATTACGAGGAAAAGGAGCGGTGCATCTTCTGCGACATAATCCGCCAAGAACTGATGGACGGATCCCGTCTGGTGTCCGAAAATCAGGAGTTTCTGGCCATCACCCCCTTCGCTTCCCGATTTCCCTTCGAAGTCTGGATTCTTCCGAAACGTCATGCCTCTTCCTTTCAGGAGGGGCAGAAATCACAGTATGAGGCTTTGGCGAAGATTTTTCTCGATGTGCTCAGACGCATCAACAAGGCGCTCATGAATCCGCCCTACAACTTCATCCTCCATACCGCACCCCTGCAGGACAAGGCAGAGGAGGATTATTATCACTGGCATTTCGAGATCATGCCGACACTGACTCAAGTCGCGGGGTTCGAGTGGGGGACTGGCTTCTATATCAACCCGACCCCTCCGGAAGAAGCGGCCCAGTTTCTGAGAGAGATCACAATTCCCTGAGAGGGGACGGATAAGCCGAACCATTGGTAATGATAGTTCATCGACAAGGGAGGAGAGGAATCATGACACAGGAAGGATCACAGGAAAGCCTGCCGGATTGGCAGAAGAAATACCGTTATGTGGCCGATTTCTCAAATGGCGCTCCCGAAGTAACCGATCTTGTCCGACTCAAAAAGGACTATCTTGAATCGCTGGCCGAGGATCTCATGTTCCAGAACGATCCCCAGATCAGGACCCAAGCTTTCCGGCTGATACGGGCAGCATTTGTCCGGTCGGGAGGGATGCTTTCCTCAATTGAGCCCCTCTATCGGGCAATCGGCCGGGGTGAGGTGGCAGGATTTACGGTTCCGGCCATCAATATTCGGGGATTGACCTATCTTACGGTGAGAAGGGTTTTCCGGGCCATGGCACGGATCAATGGAGGACCCGTCCTTTTTGAACTGGCAAAAAGCGAAATCGGGTATTCCTTTCAGCGCCCGATGGAATATGCGGGTCTGGTCATGGCTGGGGCCATTGCCGAAGGGCATTCAGGGCCAGTTTTTGTCCAGGGTGATCACTACCAGTTCAATGCCAAATCCTATGCGAAGGATCCCAACGCTGAGATCGAAGGGCTCAAGAAGCTTATCCAGGAATCAATCGAGGCAGGATACCGCAATATCGATATCGATGCATCGACTCTTGTGACTCTCGAGCCTTCCGCCCTCGAGGACCAGCAAATGGACAATGGAAAAATGACCGCTCTTCTGACTCATTTTATCCGACAGATTACTCCGGACGGAACCCGCTTTCCCGTGTCTGTTGGCGGCGAAATCGGGGAGGTGGGCAAGGAGAATTCGACTCCCGAAGAACTCGATGCATTCATGGCAGTTTACACCAAAGAGCTTTCTCGCCTCGATTCCCGGGACCTTCCCATCAGCAAGATCAGTGTCCAGACAGGAACTTCTCACGGTGGCGTGCCACTTCCGGATGGCCGGATCGCCCCGGTGAGTCTGGATTTCAAGACCCTTCAGGCTCTGGGAGAACGGGCTCGAAGCCAGTACCATATGGGAGGGGCTGTGCAGCATGGGGCCTCGACCCTTCCCGACGATCTCTTCGACCATTTCCCGAAGGTCGGAACTCTTGAGATCCATCTGGCCACGGGTTTTCAGAACGCCGTGTTCGACCACCCTTCCTTCCCTTCCGAGCTGAAAAAGGAAATGGAAGAGTTTATGAAAAATGAATTTTCGGGAGAGAGAAAGGCAGGGGAGACCGAGGAGCAGTTTTTCTACAAGAATCGAAAACGGGTTTACGGACCCTTCAAAAAGAAACTCGTCTCCTTGCCTGACCGGACTCTCGAGACGATCATGGACGATCTTGAGGAACGATTTGTGATGATCTTCAAAAAACTGGGTCTTTCGGGAACACAGGATCTTCTAGGCCGGTATTTCTAGAAAGGATGGCGGCCCAGGACTCCCGGTAGTATCGGAGTGGGTTGACACCATTGCCGGCTTTCCCTTTGCCGTCGACAGTGGACCCAAGAGACGGATGCATCTGGAGGATGGGTTCACAGTGCCTGCATGGAGGTTGTCTCACTCCCCCCCCGGGACGGAATCCAAAAAATTATGGAAAGTCTCTCCCTGGCCTTTGAGGATCAGGACAGGCGTTGCCTTCCTTCCATGAAGGAATTCCTTGTTCCCGGAAGGATGGTTTGTTTTTAGAGCTGAATCATCCTATCATCCAAAGGGGATCGATCTTTTTTCCCTTTCCTGAAGTTCAGGAGACAAAGAGTTCTGAAAAAGAGAAGGGAAGGCTTTCATGTCCGAGACCCGAGGAAATCTGGTATTTGTGCTGCATGCCCATCTTCCCTATGTGCGACATCCCGAACATGAGATCTTTCTTGAAGAGAACTGGTTTTTTGAAGGAATTATAGAGACCTATCTTCCGCTTCTGTCGATGTTCGATCGACTGAACAGGGACGGAGTCAACTGGCGTCTCACGATGACCCTTTCCCCGACCCTGGTGTCGATGATGGAAGATCCCCTGCTGATGGGCCGTTTCGAAGAGCGGCTTGACCGGCTTCGCGAACTGTCCGGCAAGGAGGTCGACCGGACCCGGGGCACACCTTATGAAAATGTGACCCGCTATTATCGGGATCATCTTGATTTTCTTCACAAGGTCTATGTCGACGATCTCGGCCGAAATCTACTGACAGCTTTCCGTCGTCATATGGATTCAGGGTCTCTCGAAGGGATTACATGTGGGGCAACCCATGGTTTTCTCCCCTTTCTTCAGGAGGTTCCAGGGTCTCCGGAGGCTCAGATACGCGTGGGGGTGTCCACCTTTCGGCGAGTCTTCGGCCGGGCTCCAAAGGGAATCTGGCTGCCGGAGTGTGCCTATTATGAAGGTGTCGACCGGATCCTGAATCAGGAAGGGATCAGGTTTTTCTTTATGGAAGCCCATGGCCTTCTCTATGCTGATCCCCAGCCCCCCGCAGGCGTATACGCGCCCCTGGTGACCCCGGAAGGACTTTTTGCCTTCGGACGCGATCCGGAATCTTCGAAACAAGTCTGGAGCTCGAAAGAAGGCTACCCCGGGGATTTCTCCTATCGGGATTTCTATCGGGACATCGGGTACGATCTCGAATACGACTACATCCGGCCCTATCTGCACACCGATGGTCCGCGTGGAATGACCGGGCTTAAGTACCACCGTATTACCGGGCCAACCGACCAGAAGGAGATCTACGATCCGCTCCAGGCCTCCTGGAAAGTTCGGGATCATGCGCGGGATTTTGTGGAGAAAAGGCAGGCCCAGATCCGGGGATTGTCAAATGTTCTGGGACTCTCTCCGACAATTGTCTGTCCCTATGATGCCGAATTATTTGGTCATTGGTGGTTTGAGGGGGTCTCCTTTCTTGAAGAGATCTTTCGGGAGGTCGCTCGCCAAAAGATCGTTGCCGTCCATACGCCAGTGGAACTTGTGAGAATGGGCATTCCTGCTTCCTGGGGAGAACCAGAGCCTTCCTCTTGGGGAGAAAAAGGGTATTACGAGTTTTGGCTGAATTCGACCAATGACTGGATCTATTCTCCTCTTTTCGAAGCGGCTAGGGAGATGACTCGCCTCGCGGAGGTCTCCGGTGCGGTGACAGGCCATGAAAGGGAGGTCTTGAACCAGATGGGCCGGGAGCTGCTTCTTGCACAGAGTTCGGACTGGCCATTCATTATGACGACAAAAACAATGGTGGATTATGCGATAAGTCGCCTAAAAAACCATCTTCACCGATTCTGGGTGTTGAGGGAAATGGTTGTCGGAGGGCGTTTTCAGGAGGATGTTTTTCTCGAGATCCGAGGGAAGGACTCTCTGTTTCCCGATCTGGATCTTTCCGTTTTTCGCCCCATGTCCGGTTAATTCGGCCAGCCTTTCAAACACTGCCTGAGTGTTTCAGAATTCTTCCGTTCATCCGGAGCATGCGGTTTTTCTTGAAGAAATTTCTCTTCCCACTTTTGCTTGGTGGACATTGCTGGACGGTTGTGCTAAATTGCTCTCCGAATGAAAAACATCGCATTTTAAGAAGAAATATTATTCTTGGTGGCGTTTTAGTGGCCTCCTATGAATTTCTTGAGGATTTTGTTTTTCTGGATTCTTTATGCTGATCGGGATGATCTTAGTGCCTTTTTTGAGGCCCGTTTGGTCGACAGTTAATTAGAGGTGGTGGATTACTGGTTCATCTACTATTGGCGGACTTTCATCTTGGAGTCTTTGAATTCTTATTTTTCATAGGTTATGAAAGCTTTCATGAGTCATGAAATATTTCATAGGCTATGAAAGCTCCCGAGGGGCTAACGATAACATTGACATTTTCCAGAAAAAAAATCACCTTTGGGGTTCTAGGTCTCCTATTTGTTCCTCTTCTAATTTTTTATTTCCGCCACATTTTGCGTTCCCCCAAGGATGCTACGGAACATGTAGCGGCCTTGTCTGCCCCCCCCTTTGATCCCACCCGCTTTCGCATCGGTCACGTCAAGATCCGACATTTCGAACTCTGGACCGAAATCCCCGGGGTAATTCACGGATTCCGGAAGACCATCGTGTACGGCCATGTTCCGGGGTATTTGAAATTCCTGAATGTGGACAAGGGGGATTTTGTCCGCCGGGGACAGGTCGTAGGCTATATTTACGATCCCGAGCTCTATCAGAGTTATCAACGGGCATTGGCCGAAGCGGCGATCGCCCATATCACCTTTCTTCGGAAATATCGGGTTTGGACAGAAGACCACCGGGTCATCTCCCTACAGCGTGTCCAGATGATGGAGGCGACCTGGAAAGAGAAAGAAGCAAAGGCTCTCTATTACCGTTCTCTTGTCCGCTACAAGACCATCGTGGCCCCCTTTTCGGGCATTGTCACGCACCGGTTTGTCGACCCCTGGAATCTTGTATCGACAGGGACGGGAGGGACCACCCCGGCCCTTCCGATCATCAAAATAGAAGATGTGGACCAGATGCGGCTCTACGTCGGCGTTCCGGAGCATTTTGTCAGGTTTGTCAATCGCGGGTTGCCGGCAGAGCTTGTGGCCCAGGGGTTGCCTGGAAAAACATTTTCCGCTCGTGTTACCCGGTACGCCTTCCGGCTGAATCCGGACACCCGGACGATGCGGACCGAGATCGATGTCAGGAATCTCCAGCATCTTCTCCAGCCGGGGATGTATGTCAAGGCCCGAATCCGCCTCCATGTCTATCCGCAGGTTCTTTCTGTTCATCATATGGCTGTCATCGAGGAACGCCACGGAAATTTCATATACATTCTCAAGAACAATCGCAAACGGAAAATTCCTGTGGTGGTAGGTATACGGAACGGGGAGTATACGGAAATCCTTCAGGGGTTGACTGGGAACGAAACAGTTTTGGTGAAACTGCACAAGACAGTTTTCTGAATATGAATTTCAGGCAGATCATTATGCTGCCAAGGGAAGAGGGACCTGTTCATGTTTTTAGTCAAGATGTCGCTCAAAAGCCCCTATACAATTATCGCCATGGCCCTTGCCATTGTTCTGATGGGAGCCCAGAGCCTCTCCTCCATGAACGTGTCGATTCTTCCGCGGATTCCTCTTCCGGTGGTCGAGGTTCTGACCGTTTTTCCCGGGATGAATGTCTACAACACCGAAATGGACATTACCGAGCAGATGGAGCGTATTATTCTCCAGGCCCCCTACATCCGGTCGGTAAAATCGGAGAGTCTTGTTGGAATCAGCATGATACAGATTCGTTTCCGGTCAAGCTATTCTCTCTCCGCCGGGGTCTCGATGGTCACCTCCCTGGTTTATTCCTCTCTCAAATATCTGCCTCCGGGGATCTTTCCTCCAATTATCATTCCCTTCGGAATTTCGGCTATCCCTATCGCCGATCTTGTGCTCTCATCGAAAGAGCTGACCCAGATGCAGATGTTCGACCTGGGATTTTTCAATGTACGTTCCCAGATGGGAACGGTTCCGGGGGTTGCGGCTCCCCCGGTTTTCGGAGGGCTCTCCCGGCAGATCCAGGTATTCACCAACAATACCGCCTTGCTGGCGAGGGGACTCACGATCTGGGACGTGGTCAACGCCTTGAACCGGCAGAATATCATCTGGCCGGCGGGTTTTGCCAAGATCGGTGATATGTCCTACAACGTGTTCGTCAATGCTCTTTTGGGTCCAGTCAAGACGATCGGGGATGTTCCGATCAAGGTTGAGCATGGTCAACCTGTTTTTATCAAGGATGTGGCCAAGGCCCGGGACTCCTACCGGATCCAGACCAATCCCGTTCGGGTCGATGGACGCAAGTCCGTTTACATTCCTGTCCTGAAGCAGGAGGGGGCTAACACTGTCAAGGTGATCAACGCCACCCAAAACGCAATCAAGACCTTCTACGGATTGCCGAAGAGCCTCGACATCTCCCTTGTATTCGACCAGTCGGTCTATATCCGGGATTCGGTGTCCAGTCTTGAACGCGAAGGTCTAATAGGCATCCTTCTGACGGCAGCGATGATCCTTTTGTTCCTTGGCAATGTCCGGTCGACGCTCATCATCACGACCTCCATCCCCCTGTCTCTTCTGGTGGGATTCGTGATGCTGAACGCCACCGGCCAGACGATCAATATCATGACCTTGGGAGGTCTGGCCCTGGCGATCGGCCGTCTAGTCGACGATGCGATCGTGGTTCTGGAAAATACCAACCGGCATCTTGAAATGGGAAAATCCCCCGCGCAGGCGGCCCTTGACGGGGCTGGCGAGGTGGCTATGCCCGTGCTGGCCTCGACGATCGCAACGATGATCGTTTTCTCTCCGGTGCTATTCCTGCTGGGTAAGGGGAAATATCTTTTCACACCCTTGGCGGCGGCCGTAGCCTATTCCATGCTTGCTTCCTACTTTGTTTCCATGACACTTGTTCCGGTGCTCTCCTCCTGGTTTCTGAAGCCCGAATCATATTACCGGCAAAGTCGCTCCCTGTTTCGTCGGGGGGTGGAGGCCTTCAACCGTTTTTTCGACCGATTCAGAAATCTTTACCGGACTTATCTGAAAATCGCTCTTCACCACCGGTTGCCTGTTTCGCTCCTCATTTTCCTGGCCTTCGTTGGCTCTTTTTTCCTTTTTTCCCAGATTGGTTCGGAGTATTTTCCGCCCGATGATACGGGGGCTTTCATCATCCAGCTGAGGTTGCCGGTCGGCAGCCGGATCGAAAAGACCGATGCCATCAGCGCTCGCGTTGACGCGGCCATTCGCCGGATCATTCCTGCGAAGGATATTGTCCATGTGGTCATCAATGAAGGGGTTCGACCGGGGTGGGATGCGATGTACACGACCAACCTCTGGGCGTATGAAGCCTTTGCTCTTGTACAGCTTGTTCCGTCGGACAAACGGAACCGTTCGATGTGGGACTTCGAGCACGACCTGCGCCCTTATCTGGTGTCCCATTTTCCCAATGTCGAATTTTATTTCGCATCATCGTCGATCATAACCCAGATTCTGTCGGGATCGGGAGAGGCACCGATCGATATTCAGCTATTGGGTCCGTCATACCGGACCCTGGGAACGCTGGCCCACAAAATCGTCGACCACATCAGGACACTTCCCGGGACGACCGATGTCCGTGTCAAGCAGAACATTCACTATCCGTCGATGTACATCGACGTCGACCGGAGCAAGGCCCAGTTTTTGGGAGTGTCGGAACTTGATGTGGAACGGAATGTCATCACAAGCCTTGTGACAAACGTCGCCATCGGCGAAAATTTCTGGGTCGACCAGACCACGGGAAATCCCTATTTTCTAACAGCCCAGTACCCTGAAGACAAGATCAATTCGATGGACGCCCTTTCCAACATCCTTGTGCGGCAGTTTAAAGGGAGCGATTTTGCCCAGTCAGGCTCGGTCGACCCCCCGATCTATCTACGGGACATCGCCACGATCAAGCGAATTACGATTCCTCCGGCAATCTTCCATTACAATGTCCAGCGGGTCGTCGACATTCTGGTCAATGTAACTCATGATCCCGGAGTTTCTCTCGGCGGAGTCGGCAACAGGATCGACGATTATCTGGCTCATTTCTCCATGCCCGAAGGATATTCCTGGAGGGAGTCCGGAATGCTGGCTTCGATGCATCGCTCTTTCGGGTCGATGGGGCTTGCCGTCATGCTGGCGATGGCTCTTGTCTACCTCGCGCTCGTTGCACAGTTCCAGTCCTTTCTCGATCCCTTTATTATCATGATGTCCGTTCCTTTTGGACTGATTGGGGTCTTTTCCATGCTTTACGCCACTGGGACGGGGATCAATGTGGAATCCCTGATCGGGGTGATTATGGACATCGGGATCGGAGTGTCCAACTCGGTTCTTCTTGTTGAGTTTGCCATCAGGCTGAGGGAACAGGGAGCGCCGCTTTACCGGGCCGTTGTCGAGGCCGGCGCGACCCGTCTTCGCCCTATCCTGATGACGGCGATCGGGACAATTCTGGCTATGATTCCAACGGCGATCGGCATGGGCGTGGGATCGGGTGCCGAGGAGCCGCTGGCCCGGGCTGTCATCGGAGGATTGATGGTCATGACTATCCTGACATTGGTTCAGGTTCCGATTTTCTATGTGATTCTGCATACGTGGGAGGAGCGGTGGAAGACCAGGACCGGCCCGGTCCGGTAAGGACTATCCGGCCCGGTTTGCAAGCTCTGCTGATTATTCGGTGGAAGGAAATGGCAGATCGGAGACGAGGAAGGTTTGTCCGGCGCCATCTATGAGACTGGTTCCCGGATCCCAGTGGGTTCTCTTGACATAGGCAAGACCGATGGTTTGACCAGCCCAGGAAGAAAATGTCTCGCTGGTGAGAGTTCCTACCTCCGAGCCGTCTTCAGAGGAAAAAAGAGGGCGGGGAAGAGTTCCGGGAGTCGATGAACGGGACTGGGAAGTGACTCCTGACAGGCGGCGGCTGAGGTGCCCCTGGAATTTGAGACGGGTCACGGGCTCCTGTCCGACATAGCATCCCTTGTTGTAGGAAATGGCGATATCGTCAAGTCCGGCTTCGGCGGGAAAGTGATCGGCATTGAGTTCCCATGGCGGGAGGGGGATCCCCTGCTCTATCCGGTAGGTGTCCATCCCTGGATCGTCGAACAGCATCCCTCCGGATGAGGTGACTTTGTAGATCAGGCGTTCCATGGTTTTTTCAAAGGAGGCCCGGGGAATCCAGAGGTCGATCCAGGGGCCTACATTCTTTCCGAAGACGAGATTGTGGGGATGAAGGAAGGCAAATCCACCCTCCGAAAGGACACGGTAGCCATCAGAGGAGGGTTCGCTGGCAAATAGCGGAGTGGCCAGCGAAGGGGCGTCTGCCCCCACCAGTGTCGCGGAACGGTATTGGCTCGTGAGAGAAGCGATGGTTGCCTGAGTCCGGAAGAAGAGATATTTTTTGAGATGGGCTATCAGATCCTCTTCGGATCCTCCGGAGGGTGAGAGCACAAAGGAGTCCGGGAGGGCGGCGATCCATGCGTCAAAGAGCATGCGGGCTTTTGGATTCAGAAAAAATCCATAGCGAATCGTTCCAATTTCCTGGGATGCCACATCCTGACAGAGAAGCCCCTGAAGGAATGTGGCGCGGTCTGCGCCCGAAACGGAAATGACCGGACGGGTATCGGTGTGGAGATAAAGCCCGGACTTTCGGTGGGCTGTGCGGGTGTCGATGGGGTTTGGTGACATGAACGGTTACTCCCTTCCAGGAACCCTTCATGAAGAGTTCCCGGGTGCAAGATTGATCCAGCAATTGAGCAAATCCAAAACGAATCCATCCGTTGATCTTAAGAAGAGGAATCGAGCGGTGTCAATGAATAAGAGAAAAAACATATTCAGGAGGGGTCTGAGATGAGCGATGGGGAGAACCCTCCTTCAGGCGAAACCCCCATACCACACGCGCCGGATCAGGACCACGAGTCCTTTCGTCCGGAGTGGAAAACCGAGGTCAGTCTGACCGATGTCCACCTTCCTCCCAAGGTACGATGGATCATTCTGGGGGTATTCGGCATCCTGATCGTGGGACCGGTCATTTTATTTGTCTACCACTGGTTCTTTCCAGTCAAACCTCCGATCATCCCGCTCCCGACCGTCCAGGTGATGCCTGTCCGTCTCCGGACCCTTCACCACAAGGTGACCGTTCCGGCAGGGATCGAATCCTTTCGGAAGGCCATCCTTTACGCCCATGTTCCCGGCTACCTGAAGTACCTGAATGTGGACAAGGGGGATTTTGTTCACAAGGGTCAGGTTCTGGCCTATATTCAGGATCCCGAACTCTACCAGACCTATCAGCGGACCGTCGCCCGGGTGCGAATTTCTGACCTGACCTATCACCGGATCAAGGGGGTCTGGCTTGACCATCCGACCCTGATCTCGAAGGAAAGAGTCCAGCAGAAGCTTGCTGCCTACCTCAAGGCGGTCGCCGAGATGCGCCATGAAGAGGCCCTTCTTTCCTACAAGACCATTTCGGCACCGTTCGACGGGATGATCACCCAACGGTTTGTGGACCCGGGAAAGCTGATTTCCGAAGGGACCAATGCGACAACCACGGCCCAGCCCATCGTGACGCTCGAACAGGTCGACACGCTCAGAGCCTTTGTATGGGTCCCGGCCGATATAGCGCCGCAGATCAAGCGGGGGCAAAAAGTGCGGGTACACTTTTCCGGGCTCCCGGGCCAGACCTTTACCGGCCGGGTGACCCGGTATGACTTTGCCGAAGATCAGAGGACCCGGACAATGAGAACCGAAGTGGACCTTTCCAATCCGGGCTTTTTGATCCATCCGGGAATGTATGGGAAGTTCACGTTCTATCTTCGACGGTACCCGAATTCCGTCATTATTCCCGGCATGGCGATCATGGCTCGTCGGGACATGCCCTACTCTGTGATGATCGTAAGAAACGGGAAGGCCCTGGAGGTTCCGGTCACGACAGGAATCGACAATGCCAAATGGGTCCAGATTCTTACCGGACTATCTGCGGGAGACAGGGTGATCGTTGCAGGAAAATGGCATGTTCATTCGGGGGAAACAGTGCACGCCGTTCCGATGAAGCCCGTTCCATTCAGACCGGCCCGTCAGCTCTGAAGATTTGGGCTTAACCCGCCGGATTGCAGGAAATCCGTTTTTGGAAGGACCGAAAAAATGTGCAGGGCAAAGAAAATAATATTGTTTCTTCGTAAAATCGGGCGATGGCGCCGGTCAATGATATCAGGAGGAGCGGTTCGGGGAGGATTCTGGGCCGGAGTTCTTCTGTCCTTCGGAGGAGGAGCGTTCCTTCTTGCCGGACCTTCCGCTGATCGGGTTTTTGCGGAAAATACGACTGCTATTGGCGATACCGAGGTCCCTCCCGACCGACTTTCGGTGGATCAGGCGGTTCAGTTTGGATTGACCCATCATCCGAAGCTCTTCTGGTTCAGGCATGGGGTTGCAAAACAGGGGGCAAGAGTCAAGGTCTCGAAGTCCCATTTCTACCCGCATGTCGGAGTCGGGGCCCTTTACGGTGAGAGCAATCCTGGTCTCGGAAACCAGTCGTTCAACAATATGAATTTTATCACTCCCATCTTCCCGATGGACTATGCCAAGATGGGCCCCCTCTCCGCTCCAAATGAGCCTCTGGGCGTTGTTTCCCTTGGCGTGAACCAGCTCCTTCTGGATTTCGGGAAGTTCGAACATCGGGTCAAACAGCGTCTGGCCGGAAAACACGCCTCGGAGTTCTGGCTCTACAGTCAGGACGCCTGGGTGATCCTTCAGGTCAAGGAGGCCTATTATCATGTTCTTCTCGACCGGAAGCTTGTTGATGTCTACAGTAAAAACCTCGAGCAGAGGAAATTGGTCCGGGATCTGACCCAATCGCTCTATCAGTCGGATTACAAGTCTCGTCTCGACTACGACTTTGCGAAGGTGGACTACGAAAAGGCCAGGGCCCTTCTGGAAACGGAGGAGAACGATCTCCTGACCCAGATCGCCCATCTCAACAATGTTATGGGCATGGGGCAGGCGGGGAGACAGGATTACATCCTTACCGATCCACTCAAGGGAGGGCATGTTCTGGTCTCCGTCAATGACGCAATCTCGCGGGGGTTGACCTATCGTCCCGAAATAAATGCCTACCGGCATCTCTACAAGCAGGACCGGGAAGGAATGAAGTATGAACGTGCCCAGCATTATCCCCTCATTTCTGCCTTCGGTAGCTACGGTTTCATGGGCAATCTCGTGTCCAACCAGAGCTATTCTCCGGGATGGTGGTCCGGCGGGGGATCCCTTACAGTCCCGATCTACACCGGAGGAATGATCCGGGGACTCACCGAGCGCGCGAAAGAAAAATCCGAGGAAAGAAAATACGGGATTTCGGACTGGTCTCACAATATTCGCTTCCAGATCATCCGGGCGCATGACCGGGTCATGTCCGACACTGCCAATATCCTGGCCTACACTGAGGCGGTCAAAGAGGCGAGGCTCGCTCTTTTGCTGGCCACAAAGCGCTATTCGGCCAACCTGATCTCGATCGTGGATCTTACCCTTGCGGAGGTCTATCTTCTGGACACCGAAGCCAGCCTGGCGACCTATGAATACAGGTATCAGGCCGATCATGCCACCCTGCGATTCGCAGAAGGGGTGGATTATCTCAAATTTGTCCCGGAGGCTCGAGAGAAAATTGTGGGAAAAGATGAGATGAAGGAGTAGCCTTCAGTCTGGCCGGGGTCGGTTGACCGGGTTTTGTGTGCCTTGGTATTGTTGGTAAGGACATTGTTGGAAAGAAATCGGAAACGAAGGCAGAACGAAATAAGGAGGGGAAATATTGGAAAAAGTAATCATTTTGGGTACGGGACCGGCTGGTTTGACGGCCGCTCTCTATACCGCCCGGGCTTTTTTGTCACCGCTGGTTCTGGAAGGACCTCAGGCGGGCGGGCAGCTGACCATTACGACGGAAGTGGAAAATTTTCCGGGGTTTCCCGACGGAATCACCGGCCCCGAGCTGATCGAGAAAATGCGGGCTCAAGTGGTTCGCTTCGGAGCGCGATTTGAGACAGCGATCATTGAGCGTGTCGAGAAACGGGAGGGTGGTGGTTTCCTGGTGACCACCAACGAGGGAAAGACCCTTTCCGCATGGACAGTCATCGTGGCGACCGGGGCTTCTGCCAAGTTTCTGGGACTCCCGTCGGAAAAGCTTCTGATGGGATCAGGAGTGTCGGCCTGCGCGACTTGCGACGGTTTTTTCTTCCGCGAGAAGGAGGTTGTGATCGTGGGCGGAGGGGATACGGCTCTTGAAGAGGCCCTTTTTCTCACCCGATTTGCGAAAAAGGTCACCGTCATCCACAGACGTGACACCCTTCGGGCTTCGAAAATCATGCAGGAAAAGGCCCATGAAAATCCAAAGATTTCCTTCCTCTGGAATAAGGAAATTCTTGAAATCCTCGATGTAAGCAAACAACAGGTGACCGGAGTCCGCCTTCGCGACAGCAGGACGGGAGAGGAGATGATTTATCCCTGTTCAGGGGTTTTCGTGGCGATCGGCCATGTTCCGAATACAGCCTTTCTCCATGGGCTGGCTGAAACCGATGCGGTGGGCTATCTGAAAACCGTTTCCGGATCAAAGACGAGCTTTCCCGGCCTTTTCGCCGCGGGAGACGTAGCAGACCCGATCTACAGGCAGGCCATCTCAGCGGCAGGAACAGGGTGCATGGCGGCGATTGACGCCGAGCGGTACATTGAAGATTCCGGCATCGAAAAGGGGTGAGTTTTTTGAAATTTCTGAAATTTTTAGGGCTTTTCGTTTTTCTCGGCATCCTTTACCTTGCCGGAGATCTGATCGCGAACAATGCGGCCTTCATCAATACCCCAGGTCCGATGGACCGGCTCCGGATCTACTTAACGCTGAACCGGGCCTGGACTACCGGGGGATACCCTCTTCCGGAAGTTACTTCCCAAGTTTTTTACGGGAACGGAGAAAAGCTTCGGAGCAATATTCTGACCTCCATTCGGGGGTTTTCCGGGTGGAAGATCCAGAAGGAAGAGGTCAGAGATCTGGATGTTCTTGTATCTTCCTCTTTCTGGCACCGTCCTTCCCGGATAGAAATTTTCCTTGTCCCGGTTTCGGGAGGCCTCCGGATGGATGTCGTCTCCCGATCTCTTTCGAAGATTCCCGATCTTGGAGCAAACCGCAATTATATCCTGAATCTTTATCACGCGATTGGAGATGAAAATGCCATTCACCCTCCGGTCTGACCGTTTTTTTGCGATTGTTCTTTTTCTGGTTACCGGTGGGATCTCCCTGCTGATCCTTGGTGAATGTGGGCCGCCTGTCACAGCTTTTGCCGATGACCTCTCTCCTGTCACACAGTATTCAACCCTTGAGCTTCCCGTCAGCAATTTTGGTTTCAGGGGGATTGCCCAGGACAAGAACGGATCCCTCTTTGTCTCATCCTCCCTGGGAGACCGGATTTATGTCCTCCCTCCCGGATGCCGGAATGAATCCTGTGCCACCCCGATTTCCCTGAAGCCTTCCTTGGGCCTTCCGGGAGAGGTGGTGGCGGATCCTCGACGGGGAGGGGCCTATCTTCTGCTTCGCCTGGGGGACCGCGTCGATTATCTTCCCCCTCATTGCTTCTCCGAAACTTGTCTTCAGACCCTGACTCTGCCTGAACGTCCTGCCTATCCTTTTCGGGCGGTGTACGATGACCAGAAGAATGCGCTGGCCGTTCTGGATCGGCTTTCGGAGAAGATCGTCTTCATTCCGGAAGGATGCGTTGACGTTCATTGTCTGTCTAGGATTTCCCTGACAAAACATGGCCAGCCGTCGGGGATCGCCTATGACAGCAAGAGAGGCGATCTCTGGGTGACGTTTTACCGAACAGGCGCTCTTCTCAAAATTCCGGCTCACTGTCAGAAGCTTTCCTGCAGCGTGCTTTTTCCGGCGACAATATCAGGACTGGATCCGGAAGGTCCGGTGATCTCCTCCTCTTCGGACCGGCTTTATCTTGTTCTGAAAAAAGGGAGCGCGATCGGATGGGTCGATCTTGCACACTCCCGCCAAAGTCTTTATATGCAGTCGATCGAACCGACTTCGGGAAAGATTGTCCGTCTTTCCCCCCTTCCTTCGGGAGGGGTTTTTCTGGCGACCGGGGGAGAATATCCCCATGCCGGTTTTTTTACTGTCGGACCATCGTGTCCGGAGGGATGCTTTGATGTCCGTCTTTTACCCTTCAGGAACGGCAGCCCTTACGGGCTTTCCTCCGGGGAAAAGGGCAGTTTCTGGATGACGATCGACGACCGGGATGCACTGTTTCATATTTCCTCCCGTTCGGAGTGCGGGAAAAGACAGAAATCCGGAGCGGTCCTGTCCAAGGAATGCCTGAAGAAAATCGCGTTCCAGAAAATTGAAACACTCTATCATTCCCGGTACCATCAAGAGATCCAGGTTCCTTCGGAACCCTCCACAAAGCTTTCCGATCCTTCGGATTAGACTTATAAAGGAGCCGATTGTCTGGGAAGCAGAGATTGGGTGGCGCTGATTATTCGATTCAATTTTCTAAGAATCTGCGACCTTTCGCCTGACGGAAGAGGAGCTTCTTGTGGCCGTTTCTTGAGCGCGATTGTTGCTGATTCGCTGGATCTGGCAAGCAGGAGAGTCTCTGTAAAGAATCCGACGGGAGCCTGTTGCGGGTTCCAGAGAGGTCATGGAATCCGGATATATTTTTCAGTGGGAACGCCCCGTTATCGGGAGTCGTTGACCGTCATAACTCCGCAAGGGATCTCCTAAAGAAAAAGGTTTCCCAGCATGGCGCCATTGCCGGAGATTCCAATTCATATCGTATGATCACGATCATCCAGCCGTCTGAAGGGATGGTGGGATCCCCCGTCTGTCGATCCCCCGAAAGCTTTATCGGGTGTCATTTCACCCGAGGGAATCAGCTGGAGCCAGAAGAATCCATAAGGGCTTATAGTAAAATGAAATCTTCTCCTCCTGATCTGAGGGAATCGGGTCTGGTTGAAAAGTTCGACGGGAGTGTACCCGATAAAGCGGGACAGGTCGATCGTGACCGATTCGGTCCGGTCGGACAAGTTGTTCAGGACAAGGACCACATCCACTCCGATTTCCCGGAGATAGGCGAAAATCCGGTTGTTTTTGGGATTGAGGACGGTCAGTTTGCTCCGTCCGAACAGTCTTGCGGATTGTCGTACCTGAATCATCTGCCGGAGGACATTGAGCGGGCTGGTAGGATAGCTCAGTTGATTCTCCACATTGACGACCTGGTATCCGTAGATGGGGTTCTGAATGACAGGGGAATACAGTTCGGACGGATTAGCTCTTGAGAACCCTCCGTTCCGGTCCGAGGACCACTGCATCGGGGTTCTCACTCCATTCCGGTCTCCGAGGTGGACATTGTCCCCCATGCCGATCTCATCGCCGTAATAAAGAATAGGGGTGCCGGGAAGGGTCAGGAGCAGGCTGTACATCAGGTCGATCTTGCGACGATCGTTCTGCATGAGGGGAGAGAGTCGTCGACGGATGCCGATGTTCAGGCGCATGCGGGGATCCTGGGCATAGGTGGACCAGAGGTAGTCCCTTTCCTGATCGGTCACCATCTCCAGGGTCAGTTCGTCATGGTTTCGAAGAAAGATGGCCCACTGGCAGGATTCGGGGATCTCTGGAGTCCGGTCCAGAATATCGAGGATCGGAGTCCTGTCCCCTTGTGCAACGGCGATGAAAAGGCGGGGCATGAGGGGGAAATGGTATGCCATATGGAATTCGTCTCCCTGGCCAAAATAGGGAAGAACGTCCTGAGGCCACTGATTAGCTTCAGCCAAAAGCATTCGCCCGGGAAACTCGAGGTCAATTTCCTTTCGCAGACGTTTCATGAAGGCGTGGGTTTCCGGAAGGTTCTCACAGTTCGTCCCTTCCCGTTCGAACAAGTAGGGAACCGCGTCGCACCGAAGACCGTCAACTCCCAGGGAAAACCAGAACTTGACCACATTGAACAGCTCTTCCTGAACCCTGGGATTCTCGAAGTTCAGGTCGGGTTGATGGTGAAAAAACCGATGCCAGTAATACTGGCGGGTTCGGGGTTCCCAAGACCAATTCGACTTTTCAGTGTCGCTGAAAATGATACGTGTCCCCTTGTACTGGTCGGGTGAATCACTCCAGACATAGTAGTCCCGAAAGGGTGAGGAGCGGGACGAACTGGCGGAAATGAACCAGGGGTGGGTATTTGAGGTGTGGTTCAGGACGAGCTCGGTAATAATCCTGATCCCCCGTTTGTGGGCTTCTTCCAGAAGCTTCTGAAAATCTCCTATTGTTCCGTAAGGGGGGTAAACGCTGTAGTAGTCCCGGATGTCGTACCCGTCGTCCCTCAGGGGAGAGTCGGTGAAGGGGATGATCCAGAGGGCGGTGATCCCCAGTTTTTCGAGGTAGTCGAGTCTGGAGATCAGCCCGGGAAAATCTCCGATCCCGTCCCCGTTGGAGTCGTAGAAGGATTTAAGGGAAATCTCGTAGATGATGATGTCCTTGTACCAGTCGGATGATCCCGTCAAATCGGTCATGATTTCTCCCCCCTTCGGTGCTTCTTCCCATCCTCCGGATCCAGAAGAGAAAACCAGATGAAGGAATAGGGGGTCATCGTGATCAGGTAGGGGTGTCGGGGGATTTTTGGAAAAACTGCTCCTCCAAAAAGTTCATGAGGAACAAGGCCCGAAAACATTGAAAGTTGAAGGTCGCCGCAAACGGATGTTTTGGAAAGATTGTGGATTAGCAGGCAGATTTCCCCGCCGGATTTCCTGTAAAAGGAAAAAATCGATGGATGCCCGCTCTCGATTACGCCAAACTGGCCTTTGCTGGCAAAGGCAGCCTGTTTGTTCCGGATTTCGATCATCCGGCGAACATTCCAGAGATGGGAGTCTGAAAATCTCTCCTGACTTTCTACGTTTACCATCGTATAGCTGTAAAGGGGATCATCGATCACAGGGTTATAGAGCTCTTCCGGGTCGGCCTTCGAAAAACCGGCATTCCGGTCGGAGGACCATTGCATCGGAGTCCGGATCGGATTCCGGCCCCACAGATGGGGATGGTCTCCCATGCCGATTTCGTCGCCGTAATAGAGGACGGGTATTCCTGGAGAGGTCAGGAAAAGACTGATAGCAAGCTGGAGCCTTCTGCGCCCGTTGTCCATCAAGCGGGCGACCCGGCTGAGAACCGGACGTTCCTGGGAATTCCAAAGATCAATTGGAAAAAGCGAGTCTTCCCCGTTTTCCTCCTGAAATTTTTCAAAAGTTTCCTCGGACCGTTCCCGGAGATCGAGGGTCCATCGAATGGGTATGTCCTTTTTTGAATGTATTTCCCTGTCCCCCGTTCCGAATGCCTGGGAGAGGGGGTCTCTGTTTTCGTTTCTGATGGAGTTGATGACCGAAGGAAAAAATCCGTTGAAATGGAAATAGAGACGGGAATCGTTCAGGTACTGATTGCGGGGGGCGATTCCGGACTCGAACAGGAAGATCTTGTCGGGGTAGCTGTTTTTCAGTGGGTTCAGAATTGCCCGGAATTGGTGGAACGGATCGCTTACGATCTCGATTTTGTTCTTGTTAAGCCGATGGAGCCGCCCGGATCCTGCGAGCCTGAAGCCGTCGACTTCGAGGGTGAGCCAGTGCTCAAAAACCCGCCGGATTTCCTCCTGAATTTCAAGATCCCCGTAATTGATCGCGGGTTCGTCCTTGTGGTCCTGATACCAGTAGTACTGCCCTGTTTCTTCATCTTCGGCCCAGTTGGCAACTTCCGGGATATCCTGGCTCGGGGAGGCCGCAACCTTGAGCCGCTCCGACCAGAAGTAGCTCTTTCTGAGGGACCGGGAGCTTCTGTTCCTTGATTCGAGGAACCAGAGATGTTTGTCGCTTGTGGCATTGACCGGAAGAGAGAGAAGGACCCGGATATCCAGGGAATGAGCCTTTTCAATCACCATAAGAAAATCGGACAGGGTTCCCATGACTGGATCCAGGCGCATCCAGTCTATCAAAGGATGGCGGGAATTGCCGGCAAAGGACTGAAAGGGACAATTCAGGAGAATTCCCTTGACTCCAAGCCGGGCGATATAGTCCATTTTGTCCGATATCCCCCGGAAATCTCCAATCCCATCCCCCGAATGGTCGAAGAATGTTCGGATATAGATTTCGTAAAGGACACTCTGTTGAATCCAGATCTCGTCAGAGCTCATGGTTCCGACTCCTAATCCTGCAGCGTCTCCAGAAAAATGATGGTGCAAGGAGGCTTCCCTGGGCTGTCAGAGGGAAATTCCTTTGAGGGGCATAAAGGACCGGGACAGGAGTGGCTCGTTCTCCATTCGTCTGTGGGGCCCAAACGCGTTCTGTACAAAACGCTTTTTGCTGGATGGGCAAATATGAGACAAAATGCAACCGCGCCTCCAAATTTCCCTCCGGGATTGAACAGGGAATCATCTCGCCGATACAATGAAGGACCATCTTAGATTTTTCGATGATCGACCGCACTGGGGCTGAACACAATATATCAGGGAAATGAGGCATTCATGTCAAATCGTCTGGGAGGGGAGATCAGTCCCTACCTGCTTCAGCATTCGGACAATCCGGTGGACTGGTATCCCTGGGGGGAGGAGGCTTGGAACAAGGCCCGGCTCTCAGGAAAGCCCGTCATACTGTCGATTGGATACTCGTCCTGTCACTGGTGCCATGTCATGGCACACGAATCGTTCGAGGATCCCGAAACGGCGAGGTTGATGAATGAAAATTTCATCAACATCAAGGTCGACAGGGAGGAGCGTCCCGATCTCGACCATATATATCAGACGGCTCACCAGCTTCTGGCCCGCCGCGGAGGAGGGTGGCCTTTAACTGTTTTCCTGACGGGACGGATGGTACCCTTCGCGGCCGGTACCTATTTTCCGAAGACTGGTCGGTACGGACTCCCCGGATTTACGGAGGTCCTTTCCCGCATTCGTCAGTTCTACACCGAACACAGGGAAGAGCTTGAAAGCCCGGAAAACCGTTCTGTGATCGATACTCTGGGTCTCATGAATCCGAAAAAACAGGAGGGGACCCTTTTGACCCGGGTTCCCATCGAGGGGTTTCTCGAGCATCTCCGGTCGGTTTTCGATGCCAAGGACGGCGGTTTCGGTGGTGCTCCGAAATTCCCTCATTCCCAAGGCCTCTCCCTGTTGCTGGAGGTGGGAAACGCCCAGGATCGGGACATGGTGTACTTTACCCTCCGAAAGATGGCCAGGGGAGGTCTATTCGACCAGATCGGAGGAGGATTTTCCCGTTACAGTGTCGATGATCGCTGGGAAATTCCGCATTTCGAAAAGATGCTCTACGACAATGGCCCCCTTCTGAGCCTTTATGCCCATGCCTGGGGCCGGACAAGGGATCCGTTTTTCAAAAGGATAACGGAAGAGACTGTCGATTGGGCCTTTCGGGAAATGCGTTCTCCCATGGGCCTCTACTATTCCTCTCTGGATGCCGATTCCGAGGGGGAGGAAGGGAAGTTCTACCGATGGACCCGGGAAGAGGTCTCCCAAGCACTTACGGAAGAGGAGTTCCGGTTTGTAACACGGTCCTTTGGGCTTGACCGGACGCCAAATTTCGAACACCAGTTCTGGCATTTTATTCTCGCAAAAACTCCGGAAGAAATGGCAGACGAAGAGGGAATCCCCCTGGAAAAAGCGAATGAGATCCTCAAGGAGTCAAAGAAAAAACTTTTGTCCGTTCGTGAGACAAGAATTCGTCCGGGCCGGGACGAAAAGGTTCTGACCTCCTGGAACGCCCTGTATCTCAAGGGACTTTTAGAGGCCGGACAGATTTTTGAAAAACCGGAATGGGTCGATGAAGGACTGGCAGGGCTTTCGGCAATCCGGTCCTCGCTGTGGCATGACGGGCGCCTTTTTGCAGTTTATGCCCAAGGCGGCTCAAAACTTCCGGCCTATCTTGACGACTATGCGTTTCTTCTCGATGCAATTCTCGTCGGACTGTCGATCCGTTTTTCACAGGAAGCTCTGGATTGGGCCTTGAATATTGCAAGGATTCTGTGTCAGCAGTTTGAAGACCGGGATGCGGGGGGATTCTTCTTTACGTCCCACGATCACGAAGCCCTGATTCACCGCATCAAGACTGGCCATGACCAGTCCCTCCCCAACGGGAACGGAGTCGTCGTCCGCTGCTTCATGAAGCTGGGAACCCTGCTCGGAGACACGGAGCTTCTCGGGTCCGCAGAAAGAACTCTGGCTCTCTTCGCCTCCGTCTTCAACAGTCGTCCCGAAGGGTATGACACGCTGCTTGGCGGGCTTTCCGACTGGCTTTCGGGAGTTCCGTCCGTCATTCTGAAGGGGCCCGGCGCCAAAGAATGGCAGAGGGCGGCTTCCACCGAAGGCCTTCATTCCTGGTCAATTGTCCTTGATGCGGAGGGTATGGAAAAACTTCCGGAGGCACTTTTGAAACCCGGGGGCCCTGAGGGGTCGACCCGGGCCTATATTTGCGGGACTTTCGGATGTCTGGAACCCGTGGAAAATGATCGGGAACGCTTTCTTTCGACGCTCCGTGCCGCCTTCTCTTCGGGCGGTGGTAGGGGGCCGAATGCTTGACGCGGTTGAGCTTGTCACGGGACCGGATGGTGCCAGGGTGGAATGGTCGGTGATCTGGCTGCATGGCCTCGGGGCTGATGGACATGATTTTGCGTCGATCGTTCCCGAGCTCTCCCTGCCCCCTTCCGTGAGTGTTCGCTTTGTCCTCCCTCACGCTCCGGTCATGAGGGTCCGGATCAACGGCGGGGCCCCCATGCGGGCATGGTACGATGTCTCGGTGGCCGACCTGTCGCGATCTCCGGATCTTGAGGGGATGAACCGTTCTGTCGGATACATACGGGCGCTTGCAGAAAAGGAAGTGGAGCGCGGGACTCCCAGAGACCGGATCATTCTGGCAGGATTTTCCCAGGGAGGGGTAATCGCCCTTCTCTCCGTCTTTACGGGTCCCGAAAAGTGGGGGGGTGTTCTCGCGCTCTCGACCTACATTCCCCTCTCCGGAGACCGGCCGCTTGTCCCTTTCACGGATAATCCGACTCCCCTTCTGATGGTTCACGGGACGGAAGACGGGGTGATTCCGGCCATACTGGGAAAAAAGTCCTTCGACTTTCTAAGGTCCCTTGGTTCGGGAAGGTTCCGGGAATGGAGGGAGTATCCGATGGGTCATTCGGTCTGTCTCGCCGAGATCGAAGAGATCGGAGAATGGCTCTCGGGAATCATCTCCTCTTCCGGGACCGGATCGCAATAAATCCGGGAGACACATGGGACCCTTTGATGGGATTCGTTGTCCGACATCGATAAAGTATTCAGAATAGGGTCGGTATTTTCGGAGAAAATGCTTTTTTCAAAACGATCACAATGATCTGGTGAAGGAAGTGATGGGACCACGGGTCTTCCACCTTTTTGTCCGGACGATTGTTCTGGGAATATTCTTCTTCACAGGGGCCAGAGAGGCGTCTGCCACGCCGGAAACTGGGGGCCCGGTTGTCGCCTCCGTGTCCATTCAGGGGTCCATGGTGGTCGTGGCGTTCGCCATCCCGAAGAAGCTTGCCGATCCATTTTTCCATCTTTCTATCGATCATGCCCGCCTCCTTGGACGTACTGTCAGGCCCGGCAAAATCCTGACGATTTGTATCGACCACTTGCCCCCCGGGAAGCACCTTTTGGGGTACGAGCTCGCGGGTCCTGACCAGATAGTCCGGACCGATGAAAGATTCGTGTCTGTCGAAATTCATGAGGGATCCTCCATCAGGACCTGTCCTTCCGGTGGAGAAAAATCCTGATGGGTGTCTTGAAAAGAAGGTCATGGCCCGGAGAGAAAGATTAGCTGATGGCGGTCCGGCCTCTTGTCGACTTCAGGGAGAAGACCCTCAGGGAGCCTTCCCGGCCTGTCGATCCCTTCGACCGGGAGGTTCGGGAGGCGATCAGGGATCTGTGGGATACATTGGGCACAAAACGAGGGTTGGCCATGGCGGCTCCCCAGATTGGACTTCCTTTCCGGCTCTTTGTCTACGATCTGAAGCGTTCTTCCGTGAAAGGAAATCAGGCTCCGGTAAGAGGAGTTCTGATCAACCCCGAAATCATGCATCGTGAAGGGACGATTACGGTTGTGGAGGGCTGTTTGTCTTTTCCGGATCTGGACCTTTCGATTGTTCGCCCGGAAAGGGTGACTGTTTCCGGGCTGAACGAGGCCGGGGAAAGGGTTGTCTACTCCGGCGAAGGGCTGTTTGCCCGCATGATCGAGCATGAAATGGATCATCTCGATGGGGTTCTCCTTTTGGACCGGCAAACCTCATGGGGGCGCCTGATCTCCCTGTGGCGGCGATGGACTTGGGAAAGATCGATGAGAAAGAGGAATTCATGAATCTGGTTCAATCACCGGTTCGGACGGTTTTTATGGGAACACCCGAATTTGCCGTCCCCTTTCTGGCTGCGCTGGTCGATAGCGTCTTCGATGTGGTGGGGGTCGTGACCCAGCCGGACCGTCCGAAGGGGCGGGGGCAGACGCTGGCTTCATCGCCCGTCAAGGACTGGGCTCTCTCGAGACATCTTCCCGTTGTTTCTCCGAATTCTCTGAGATCAGAGGAAGGACGGGGATTTTTAAAGGAGTGGACGCCTGACCTGATTGTGGTGGTCGCCTATGGTAAAATACTTCCTGAGGAAGTGTTGGGTTTTCCGAAATGGGGATGCATCAATGTCCATGCCTCCCTGCTTCCTAAGCTGCGAGGGGCTTCTCCCATTGTCTGGGCCATTCGGAACGGCGAGACGGTGTCGGGTCTGTCTCTTATGGTCCTCGATCGGGGGATGGATACTGGGCCGGTTCTGGAGCAGACAAGAATCTTGCTGGACCCACAGGAGACTGTTCCATCCCTGACCCGCAAAATGATCGATGTCGGTCCGGGATTCCTTGTCGACGGGCTGCTGAAATATCTCTCGGGTTCCGTCGCTCCGGTTCCCCAGAGGGGAGGAGGAACTCTGGCTCCGATCCTCAGGAAGGAGGATGGACGGATTCCGTTTGAGACGTCTTCCCGGGTGGTTGATGCGCACGTACGTGCCATGAATCCTTGGCCGGGGGCCTTTTTTGGCTCGTCGCTTGGGATGATCCGGGTCGGGTCAGGTCAGGTCCTTGAGGAGTCGTCAGTTGCAGGAATTCCAGGAAAGCTCCTCGCAATGGGCCGGTCGGGGATCGATGTCGCTTGTGGAGTCGGCTCCTACCGTATATTGACCCTCCAGAGAGAGGGTGGAAAAATGATCGGAGCCGGCGATTTTCTGGCAGGCTATCGATTCGGGAAGGACGAGATCCTGGGAGATTTGCCGGACAAGGCCTTGAAGAGCCCTTCCGTAACATAGTCTTTGATCAGTATTGGAGTGCGTAAAAATGTTCAACTCGTTCAAGACCGTCATTCTATTGGGGCTTCTGACCGGATTCCTTCTAATGATCGGAAGGCATTTTGGTGGAAATTCCGGGATGATGATCGCCCTGGTGTTTTCTCTGGGGATGAATATCTTTTCCTGGTGGTTTTCGGACAAGATCGTCCTGTCGATGTATCGCGCCCACGAAGTGACCCCGGATGCGACCTACCCCAAAATCCTGGAAATCAGAAAAGTTCTGGAAGGACTGGCCCGGAGGGGAGGAGTGCCGGTGCCGAAGCTGTATGTCATCGATGACCCGTCGCCCAATGCCTTCGCCACTGGCCGTGACCCTTCCCATTCGGCTGTGGCGGTGACAACTGGGATCATGGACCTGATGACACCCGAAGAACTCTCCGGGGTTCTTGGCCATGAACTGACCCATGTGATCAACAGGGACACTCTTATTTCCACCGTTGCTGCCTCCATCGCCGGAGCTGTGACTATGCTGGCCAGCATGGCTCAGTGGGCCGCGATATTTGGGGGCAGGGAAAGGGAGGATCGGGAAGGGGGCGGTCTGGGAGATATCCTGATGATCATCCTCGCTCCGATTGCCGGCATGCTTGTCCAGATGGCCATTTCCCGGTCCCGGGAGTTTGCGGCCGACGACGGGGGGGCGAAACTCTGCGGAAATCCCCTGTTCCTTGCCAGAGCCCTTGCAAAACTTGAGCGGGGAATCGACGCTGTTCCCCTGAACGCCAATCCTTCCACCTCTCACATGTTCATTCTTGAACCCTTTCATGCCGGAGGACTGATGTCACTTTTTTCGACCCACCCACCGACCGAGGAACGGATCAGGAGACTCGAGCACTTAGCGGGACAGCGGCCCTCTTTATCCCAGCATGCGTTTTAGGCCATGATCAAATCCTACAATGGTTCGGAGGTTTTGATCGCGCCTTCCATTCTCTCTGCTGATTTTCTGAGGCTGGGAGAGGAAGTTCGTGAGGCAGTTGCGGCTGGGGCGGATATCCTGCATCTCGATATGATGGACGGACATTTTGTTCCGAACCTGACCTTTGGGCCCCCCGTTATCGAAGGCCTGAAGACAGTGACTGATATTCCTCTCGAGGCTCACCTTATGGTGGAACATCCAGAGATCTATCTCGAAGAGTTGGCAGGCTATGGTGTCCACCGGGTGATTGTCCACTGGGAAGCCTCCTCCCATTTGCACTACGTCTTGGGCCGGATACAGGGACTGGGAATGAAGGCAGGGGTAGCCCTTTCCCCCGCGACTCCCGTCGAATTTGTCGAGGATGTCCTGAACATGATCGATATGGTTCTTGTCATGACCGTGAATCCCGGCTTCGGGGGACAGGCGTTCATCCCCCATTCTTTGCTAAAGATTGCCCGGATGAGATCCCTGCTGGACCGTGCCGGTGTCGCCCATATTCGTCTCGAGGTGGATGGAGGGATCAAGCCTTCGAATATCGGGGCGGTTGTCGAGTGCGGAGCCGATACGATTGTCATGGGATCGGCGATTTTTGGCAAGGATCCTTGCGAGGCAGTGTTCAGGGAAATAAGGGAACGCCTGACTCATTCGGCGCCGACCCCCCGGTCCGGGACCAGAACCTGAATGGTTCGGGCATTTGGGGATTCGGGCCGGACAATTCTTTGGACCGGGTCTCACCACTATCTTAGTTGACTCCTCCCATTAAGACTCCTTTCTGACCCTCCGGTCGAGTGGAACACCTTTGTCGCCATGTCCGGGAAGTTTCGTGTTGCATTTTTAATGCGCGCAAGGTAAGTTTTGTGAGATGAAGAATTTAAGGATTCGAATCGGATAGTTTGTGGAGGAAGGGGATGAACATACGGGAGCCGTCTGACCGATTCTCCTACCTGTTCGACCGCTTTCTCGCCAAGTTTGTCGATTATCTTCTGGCCCTGTCTCTCGAACATGCCGGCTTCCTTCTGGGAAGTGCCTGGTTGGCACGTTTGGCGGCAATGACCTATCTTCTTGTGGCAGATGGGCTTCCCGGCGGAAAGAGCCTCGGAAAGATCCTGACAGGTGTGTGGGTGAGCGGGAGCAAGGGAAGACCCTGCAGTTTTTATGAGTCGACCCTACGCAATGCGCCCATCGGCCTTGCCTACATCCTCGATCAGATTCCATGGGTTGGACCGATTTTCGGAGGAGCAATCATCGGCTTCGAGTCGCTTCTCCTCATAGGAATGCGTTCGGATCGCAGATTTGGCGACGATTTGGTCAGTACGATTGTTCGTAAGGGCGCGGAAAAAAATTCGGGGAAAATTGACTTGCCGACCGAATCATCGGAAAGTACAACAGAGTCGACGACTTTATAAAGAAGGAAGAACGATTGGGTCTTATAGCAAATCTTTTTGGATTTCTTTCCCAGGATCTCGCCATTGATCTTGGTACCGCCAATACCCTTGTCTATGTCCGGGATCAGGGGATCGTCATCAATGAGCCGTCTATCGTTGCGATCGATCAAAAGTCCGGCTCCATTTTGGCGATCGGACGAGAGGCCAAGAAAATGCTGGGTCGAACACCCGGGAATATTGTTGCGATCCGGCCAGTACGCAACGGAGTAATCGACAATCCGGACATTGCCCAGCAGATGCTTTCTTACTTCATCAACAAGGTTCACCGCCGGTCGACATTTGTTCGCCCCCGGATGGTGATCTGCATTCCGTCGAGAATTTCCATGGTGGCGCAAAGGGCAGTCAAGGAGTCGGCACGGATGGCCGGCGCCCGGGAGATTTATCTTATTGAAGAGCCTCTGGCAGCGGCCATAGGGGCCGGACTTCCGATCATGGAGCCTTCGGGCAATATGGTCATCGATATAGGTGGTGGAACGACCGATGTAGCGGTGATCTCTCTCGGGGGGACGGTTTACAGTGAATCCATCAAGGTCGCTGGTGACAAGATGGACGAAGATATCATCGGCTACATCAAGAAGAACCACAACCTGCTGATAGGCGATTCGATGGCCGAAAGAATCAAGATGGAAGTGGGTTCGGCCTGTCCTCAGAAAGAAAATCATGTAATGATCATCAAGGGTCGGGATCTTATAACCGGCTTGCCGAAGACCCTGAAAATTACTGAAGAGGAGATACGGAACGCTCTTTCTGATACGATTAACTCTATCATATCCATCATTCAGAAGACACTGGAGAATACGCCGCCCGAACTTTCTGCCGATATTATTGACCGAGGAATTGTCCTTACGGGGGGTGGATCAATGCTTCGAGGGCTGGATGTCAGGATTCGGGACGAGATCCGTCTTCCGATCATCACTGTGGACGATCCATTGACAACGGTTGTGATGGGAACAGGAAAAACTCTTGAAGAACTTGATGTGCTGAGGAAGGTGTCGATCGGAGACTAGGTTAGATTGAAAGACCCCCTTAAATGGTCCCGGACCGGCAAAGCCCTTCCAATAGCAATTGGTGTCTTGGCTTGCCTTGTGGTCTTGGGATTTTATCCGAAGTTTTTCGAAGCGTGGATCATTGACCCTCCGTTGAAAGGGATCCGGGTTGTTTTAACGACCGTGTCCGCAGCGTTTCGTGGTTCGACTGGCCTTTGGGGTCATTACGTTGCCTTGGTCAATGTCCAGAAGGAAAACGACAGTCTTCGCAGGAAGGTCGACGGGCTTGAGCGTTCTTTGGACAAGTACAAGTCCATGGGGGTCCAGAACAGAAGGCTGATGGCTCTTCTGGATTTGAAGAGCCGTTTGTCACAAAAGGAAATAACCTGTCATGTCATGGCAGACAATCCAACGAACGCTCCACGCACCCTTCTTCTTGATTGTGGATCGAACGAAGGGGTAAAAGTCCGGGATGGAGTGATCGGAACCCGGGGTGTCGTGGGATTTGTGGTCCGTGTTTTTTCCGAGTTTTCTCAGGTTCTCTGGATCGAAGATCCGATGTTTGCCCTCGAAGGGCGTTTGCAGGAAGCAGGGCAAAAAGGACTCGTTCGGGGAAGAGGAAGCGGGCACGCGCTTAAGCTCCAGTACGTGGCGGCACTTGTTCCTGTCGACAAGGGGTCAGGTGTTGTGACAACGGGCGAGGATGGGTTTTTCCCCCCGGATGAACCGATCGGAAGGGTTGTGCGAAGCGCAGACAGCAAGCATCAGATGTTCAGGACAATCCGACTTGAAAGTGCTGAGAGGCTTGATTCTCTGTGGGTTGTTTTTGTTCTGGTCCCGCCTCATGACTGGACAGAAAAAATGCTTTTGGGAAGGCAGGGATCGTGAAGACGGTTTCCAGGATCGCCCTG
Source organism: Nitrospirota bacterium (assembly GCA_035873205.1). GTDB lineage: Bacteria > Nitrospirota > Leptospirillia > Leptospirillales > Leptospirillaceae > UBA4572. The sequence continues at coordinate 82,395 of JAYWMN010000031.1, read as the reverse complement.
TTTCTCGGAATCCTTCTTCTGGCGATATCCGGCATACGTTTGATACTTCCTGTATCCCAGGGTGTGAATATCATTCCGTTACTCCTTTTCTTTTTTGTCGACAAGGAAAGTGATCTCGATGCCCTGCTTTTGGGAGGCATTGCTGGAGTTTGTGCCAGCTTCCTGTCGTCTGGTCCGGGAGCTGTCTGGATATTGCAGTATTTTGCCGAAGCATGGATTTTTGGAAGACTTCTCCGGAATTGGCCCCGACAGGCTTCGGCACAATTATTACTGATATGGGTGGTTATGGGGGTGGACTTCGGGGCCGGACTGCTGCTCCGGATGGTTCTTGATTACCCTTTGCAGACACAACTATTAAAAGATTGGCTGGTGATGGACGGCATGGTCGGCGGATGCGGTACACTGATTCTTTCGATGAGTCAGTATCTGGGAAATGCCGGTGTGGCTCGTCCTCCAAAACGTCATGGCATTGGAATTCCATTCTCGTAAAAAGGGTTTCTTCGGTTCATCGAGGGCGCGACTTCAAGTCTTGTTCCTGCTTTCCTGGCTCGGTTTGGTGGTGGTGATCGTCAGGCTTTATGATGTTCAGGTGATCAAATACCACCGCTACCTTGCTTTGGCTCAGGACAATGTGGAGAAGGTTGTCCCGATCCCTCCGCTCCGGGGAGAGATTACCGACAGGAACGGTGTGGTTCTTGTCCATAACGGGCCGGATTTTGCCGTTTTCGAGACCCCTTATGAGGTCAAGGATCCGAGGAGGGAACTGGCCTGGCTTTCTGAAGATCTTGGAATTCCCGAGAAAATACTCCGGAATTCCCTCAACCGTCTGGAGGGAGTTCTTCCCCCCCATGTGCCGGTCCCTCTGAAAACAGATTTGTCCATGGCGCAAGTCGGACGCGTCAACATGGATCTCTACCGGCTCCCGGGTTTTTTCATTCAGGTCATGCCCAAGCGTATTTATCCTCCTGATGGACTTGGCTCCCATCTTCTGGGTTATGTCGGTTCATTCACCCCCGCCGATCTGAAGGGTTCGTTCTACCGCCATCTTCCTCCTGGAACAGGAATTGGAAAATCCGGAATCGAAAAGGAATACGACTCCGTCCTGCAGGGGGTTCCGGGATCCATCCGCCATCTGGTCGATTCCCATGGCCGGATGATAAAAAGCCTGAAAAACGATCCTCCCAAGGAAGGCCGGTCCCTCCGCCTGACGATCGATGTGCGTCTTCAGATGACGGCGGAGCGATTTCTGGGCGACCGACGGGGAGCTGTCGTTGCCCTGGATCCGGAAAACGGGGAGGTGCTGGCCTTGGTGAGCCATCCGTCCTACGACTCCGGGGAGCTTTCACAGGCTATGAAATCCGACCGCTGGAACCAGTTGATTCACGCTCCGGAGCATCCCCTCACGAATCGGGCAATCCAGGGACTTTACCCCCCCGGCTCCGTCTTTAAAATTGTCACGACGATGGCCGGGCTGATGGAGCATAAGCTGGATCCCGACAAGCCCTTCAGCTGTGGAGGGACATTCCGGGTCGGTTCGGTGGTTTTCCATGACTGGAAAAGGGGAGGGCATGGAGAGCTGCATCTGCACAGAGCCATCGAGCAGTCCTGCGACATTTACTTTTATACCCTCGGCATGAAGCTTGGTCCCGAACCCATCGCCCATTATGCACGGCTCTTCGGCCTGGGATCCCGCACAGGCATCGATCTGCCGGCAGAATTGTCCGGGACTGTTCCGGACAGGGCCTGGAAGAAAAAATTCCTGCACGCTCCCTGGTACCCGGGGGAAACCCCTCCTATGGCGATCGGACAGGGATTCCTGACCGTGACACCAATAGAAATGGCGAGATTGATGGGAGCTGTTGCAATGAACGGGCATATGGCTGTTCCTCATCTGGTCATGAACGACAAGTCGATGGGGTATGTCCGACCAAAGAGTCAACAGGCTCCTGACATCCCTATACCTGAGGAGAATTTTGCAATCGTGAAAAAAGGTCTCAGGGACGTGGTGGCAGCACCTCATGGGACAGGGCATCCCGTCAATCTCGCATTTTTTGAGATTGCAGGAAAAACAGGGACGGCACAAGTTGTGAGCAACAGAGGAAAGATGAAGAATGTCAAACGTCCGAAGGCAGACTCGTGGTTTGTGGGATTCGGGCCTTTTGATAACCCCAAGATTGTTGTGGCCGTCCTGATCGAGAATGGTGGAGACGGAGGGGATGTGGCGGGACCGGTGGCACGGGAAGTCTTTCGGATGTACTACATCACCCATCTGACCCAGGGAAAGACAGGTTCCCGAGGCATCGCCTCCTAGAAAGGGTTGTAATGGTTGGATCGCAGTTATATTTCTATATTACCAAACTGCATCCAGTCCTGATCATTGTCCTTTGTTCCATTCTGGCGGTGGACCTGGTGACATTATACTCGGTGGCTCCCTATCTGGCCCTGAAGCAGGGAATGTGGCAGGTCATCGGCCTTTTTGTCAGTTGGGGGGTCCTGCTTGTGCCCTATCCCCTTCTGCTGAAGAATGCCCGGTGGGTCTACGGCTTTGTCCTGGCGCTGCTGGCCGTTGTTTTTCTTGTCGGTCACGTCAGTCATGGTGCGCGCCGATGGATCGGTGTCGGATCGTTTCAGGTTCAGCCTTCGGAGTTCATGATCCTGGCTTTGGTCCTTTTTCTGACATGGCTCGTGTGTCCGCGGAAAAAATACGACCCTCTCACCATGAAAGTATTTATTGGAGGACTGATTGCGACGGCTATTCCGGCTCTCCTGATCGCAAAACAGCCGGATCTTGGAACGGCCTTCGAACTGATGATCATTTTCTCTGTCATGATATTCCTGAAGGGAATTCCGTCCAAGATCGTGACGATCACCCTTCTTGGGGCGGTTGCTTTCTTTCCTGTCGGCTGGCAACTTTTCTGGAACCATCTTCACGAGTTCCAGAAAGACCGGATCAGGGCATTCATCGATCCATCTTCCGATCCTTCAGGGCTTGGTTACCATACGATCCAGTCGATTGTCGCCGTCGGGTCCGGAGGTTGGTTGGGACAGGGACTTTCGGGGGCCACTCAGGTCCGTTACCGATTCCTTCCGGGAGCCCATACTGATTTTGTTTTTGCCGTCTTTACCGAGGAGTGGGGGTTTATCGGCGCCCTGTTTTTTTTGGGACTCATCTCCTATCTGATCTGGTTTGGATTTCAAACCGCACTGGAATGCCGCGACCTTCAAGGATTCTATCTCGCTTCGGGGGTCACGGGGTTCCTTTTGTTCAGTTTCCTTATCAATGCGCTGATGGTTCTTGGAATCTTGCCTGTTGTCGGGGTTCCCATGCCCCTTATGAGTTACGGGGGCTCGGCAATGATCGTTTCGCTGGCTTCGCTGGCCCTTCTAATGAACGTGCGGCTTTATTCAAAAAAATGATAAGGACTGTTCCTGCCCGACGGGAGTGGATGATCTGGTCGCTCTCCGGAACGTTGAGGACGGAAATTCTGTTCGGGTATTCGTTGTAAGGGAAGTGGAGACATTTTCTTTCCGTTTTTTGGGGTAGTGAGATATGAGCAATCGGAGGATGCGGTATGGGTTCAGAAATTTTAATTCATGTAACAGAAGAAGAAACAAAAGTTGCAATCATCGAAGACGACCGGCTTGTCGAGTATTTTTTTGACAGGAAGCAGTCCCAGGGAATTGTCGGAAACATATACAAGGGAAAGGTCAGCAAGGTCCTTCCTGGGATGCAGGCAGCCTTTGTGGATATCGGTCTTGAAAAGGCGGCTTTCCTGTATGTCGACGATATCTTTGTCGAAGGGACAGAAATTCTTCCGGATGCCCTTCGGGACGATGCCTTGCCGGCTGGACCGGATGAAAGCTCCTCCGCAACAAAACAACTGGAAGAGTCTGCTGCGGAACCGGCGAAAAGACCTGGAAGAAAGCCTATAGAAGAAATAATCAATGATGGTCAGGAGCTTCTGATCCAGACAACCAAGGATCCGATCAGCACAAAGGGCCCTAGGGCCACTACATACATCAGTCTTCCCGGGCGTTATCTGGTCTACATGCCTCAGGTCAATCACATCGGGGTATCGAGGAGAATTACCAACGAGCCAGAACGTCAGAGACTCAAGGAGATCGTTTCCGGACTCAGAACCCACAAGGGCGGGTATATCATCCGTACCGTCGCAGAGGGCATGACAGAAGATGAAGCCCGGATGGACATGGTCTTCCTTGATCTTCTCTGGGAAGACATCAAATCTAAGAAGGAAGGAGCGAAGGCCCCGGCCCTCGTTCGGGTTGACCTAGATGTCGTGTTCCGGACGATTCGCGACTATCTGACCAGCGATGTGACGCGCCTTGTGCTTGACAATCAGAAAGAGTTCCAGCGGGTTCTGGATTTTGTTAAGACCTACTTGCCTGCCTATACGGAAAAGATTCAGCTTTGGAACAAGAAGACCCCTCTTTTTCAGGAATATTCTGTCGACCAGCAGGTCGCCAGGGCCCTTGAAAAGAAAGTGTGGCTTAAGTCCGGAGGATATCTGGTGATTGATCGTGCCGAGGCCCTGACCGTGGTCGATGTGAACACAGGCCGATTTGTGGGAGAAAACGATCCGGAGGAAACCATCCTGAAAACCAATCTGGAGGCGGTCGACGAGATTACTCATCAGTTGCGGTTAAGGAATATTGGTGGAATCATCATCCTCGATTTTATCGATATGGAGAAAGAAAAGAATCGGGAAAGGGTATTTCAGGGGCTGCAGGAACTGTTGACACGCGACAAAGCCCGGACAAACGCTCTCAAGATTTCTGACCTCGGACTTGTGGAGATGTCCAGAAAACGGGTCCGTGAAGACTTGGTCCATCTTTTGGGCGAGACATGCGCCTATTGCGACGGGAAAGGATACGTCAAGTCTGTCCGGACGATCATTTATGAAATCTTCGAGGAGCTTCGAAAACTTCCCAATAACAGGGGGGGACGGGATCGTCGGGTTATTCTTTATGTCCATCCTGATATCGAGGTCGAGCTCGGTTCGGAAAAGCTTTTCCTGGATGCTGTACAGCAGATGATTCGAAGAAAGGTGATCGTCAAGAGCGATCCGCTTTATCATATCGAGGAATTCGTCATCGTTTCTCCCTGAGGGGCCAACAAGATGAAAGGGTCGGTGAATTTATGAAGAGGGCTTTATCCTCGATGCTGTTCAACTGGTTGTTGTCAGGAGCATTGATGGGAGTGTTCCTTGTTGCGGGATGCACAGGAAGCCAGGTGACAGTTCCATCTGGAGAGGTCAGGGGGACAGTCAGTCTTGATTCCCATGTCCCCCTTTGGATGACACATGGCACATTGACCGTGGTCGTTCTGATGAAGGGTCCCACCTCTCCCGACTATCTTCCGGTCGCCCAGGCGGTTTTCATTCATCCCACGTTTCCGGTTCCTTTTGTGATTTCACAGAAGGATGTTCGCCTTACAGGGATAAATCTCGAAGGTAATGTGCGTCTCGTGGCCCGACTTTCCCTCGAATCCGGAAGCTCTTTGGTCGCCAGCGGGGAATATGGAGCAGTGTCCCCTGTCGACGGAACCGTGGGAGGCCCGCCGGTCAGTCTCGTGGTAGGGAAAGAACTGCCTCTCCGGCAGCCGGAGCACTAGCCGATGTCACAGGCAATTTTTTTTGATCGGCTCTCCCTTAAGGCCCGTATTGGAACGGGGGAAGATGAGCGGAGGGTTCCCCAACGAGTCCTGTCCTCGGGAACGGTTCGTCTTGAAGAAATCCCGTGGGGAAATGATTCCATTGTAAAAACTCTGGACTATAACCGGCTTGTCCATGAAATTGCTTCCATTTCAGGGCAATCGGAATTCTGCCTCCTCGAGAGGCTGGCGGAGCATATCATCGATCACATGATGGATCTCTTTCCGGAAATTTCAAATGTCACTCTCGCTCTCTGGAAGGATCCCTGCCCTGTTCCCCTTGACATCGAACGGGTCGGGGTGACGGTCGAGCAGGACAGAATGTCCTGGGAGAAAATCCGGACAAATGCCAATCTAATGGGAAGGATATCATGAATTTTCATCCCAACGTCTTTGGACTGCTTTTGCTTCAGACAACTGCCGGCGGAACATTCCTTATGACCTTTCTGTATCGATTTCCTTCGATCAATCGGTCATTTTACAGACTTCACGGGTTGATTTTTCTCCTATTCTCGGGGGGAGGCCTGTTTGCGCTTGGGCCGTCGAAAATGAACATATTTCCCCTGGGATTTGGCAACCTCGACCAGTTTTCTGTGTTCCTTATGCTTGCTGGTACAGCAGGGATGGTGATTTATAACCTCCTGATCAATTTTGTTCCCTGGACAAAGGCGCGCATGCTCAGCCGTCCGATCTTGGTGATTTCCGCATTGGTCCTCCTTGGAGCGACTGGGACAGCGACACTTATTCTCAACGCCTCCCTCTCTCTGACCTTTGCCGGATCGGTGCTTCTCATCTCCATGTTCGTTTCATCCTTCCTTTTGGGGGCAGTTCTTTTGGCGATGAACTGGGGGCATTTCTATCTGACCAATCCCACCCTTCCGATCGAGCCACTGGCCTTCCTGACCCGGGGGCTTCTGGGCTTCATGCTGGCAACGGCCGCGATCAGCGGAGTGATGACGTACGTCAACTGGCAGGGGAACGCGGGATTTTCTGAGGGGCTCCTTCTTGAGTCTTTTCAGGGACTGTACCTCTGGGGACGACTCCTTATCGGGGTCATAGGAGGTCTCGTCATTTCTATACTGGCCTTCAGAACGGTAAAAATGCATTCGACCCAGGCGGCGACGGGACTTCTGTATGTGGCCCTTCTCATGATTTTATTCGGGGAAGCCTTTTCCCGATTCTTGTTTTTAAATCTTGGAATTCTGGTTTAGGAATGAAAGACCGGGTTTAGGAGTCCTTGGGTGATTAACTGGGCAAATATAAAGAAATCAGTTGATTTATCCGGAGAAAAGTCGATAGAATGAAGATCCTTGTAATCAGGCCAGCCTCAATTTTCAAGAGGAATGTCTATGGGATGGTCCCGCAATACCTGTATGAGGGCGGGAAAGGATAGTTCCACGAGTTTTGCGTGGGATTTGTATTGATTTGAAGGAATGTTTAAGGAGGCCTGGATGTCTATATTGATTGCCGATAACTGTATCTCCTGCGGGGCGTGTTTGCCTGAATGTCCGAATGATGCGATCAGCGAGGGGGATCCTATTTACGTGATCGATCCGGACCTCTGCACGGAGTGTATAGGTTTTCATGATGAACCACAGTGTGCTGCGGTCTGTCCAATTGATGAATGTTGTATTCCCGATCCTAACGTCGTGGAAACAAAAGAGCAGCTTCTTGCGAAAAAAGATCGAATACATCCGAACGGATAAGGGGTACCCTCTCTCTGGAATGGGAGAGGGAGTTCCCCGAAAGGGGTCAGCAAATGTCTAAGAAGTTTGTCCTGGTTGAGCCGAAATCGACTCATTTGCACGTTTACAGCGCGTTCACGATTCCGAGGCTCGGAGTCATTCTTCTCGGAACTATGTTGCGGGATCGGGGCTGGGATGTCCGCGTATATATCGAGGATGTGGCACCGGTTGACATGAAGGAAGTGCTTTCGGCAGATATTGTCGGTATTTCGACTCTTACATCGACAGCCCCTCAATCCTATCGTCTGGCAGATGCTGTCCGTCAGGCCGGGATTCCCGTGGTTATAGGTGGAACCCATGTTACCTTTCTTCCGGATGAAGCCCTTGATCATGCCGATTATGTTGTGCGGGGAGAGGGGGAGGAAACGCTCTTCGAGCTTCTCGATGCCATGGAAGGCCGTCATGACTTTGGGAAGATACTCGGTCTTTCCTACTGGAAAAACGGAAAAAAGGGTCATAATCCGGACCGGCCGTTAAAGGAAGACCTAGACAGCAATCCGATTCCGGATTATAGCATTGTGGAAGGATGGAACACCCAGAAACGAGGGCTTATTTCCATAGCCACCTCCCGGGGATGCCCGTTTACATGCACTTTTTGTTCGGTTCCTGGAATGTACGGGCATGGCTTCCGGATGCACTCGATCGAACGGGTTATCGAAGAGATCAGGGTCAATAATCCGAAGTATGTTTTTTTTGCCGATGATCTCTTTACGGCAAACAGAAAACGTACAAAAGACTTGCTCAAGAGAATGATCGAGGAGGGACTGACTCCCGAATGGGGAGCACAGATTCGGACCGAAACAGCCTTTGACCCGGAATTGCTTGAGCTGATGAAGGCAAGCAATTGTTTCAATGTATTTATTGGATTCGAGTCCATCAACCCTCAGACCCTCGACCTCTTCAACAAGAGGCAGACCTATGAGAAGATTGTTCGTTCTGTTGAAGCATTCAAGAAATACGGAATTCGGGTTCATGGAATGTTTGTTGTCGGGGCTGATACCGACGACAAGGAAACCATTTTCGAAACAGCCCGATTGGCCAGCGAATGGGAGCTCCAATCAATTCAGCTCATGATCCTGACGCCGTTGCCAGGTTCTCCGGACTTCGATCACTTCTATGCGACGGGTAACAGAGAGCTCCTGTACAATGACTGGAGCCTCTATGATGGACACCACGCCGTATATCGTCCTAAAAACATGACGGCATACGAATTGAATGACGCAGCCATCGCCGCTATGGAGAACTTTTATTCATGGCGAAATATTGGCAGAAGCGCGCTCAGGCGGGACTACTATTCGACCCTGATTCAGTTTGGAGCAAAGAATCTTTTGAAGAACTGGCGAAAGGAGAACCAAGGATTCCTCGATGATCTCCGATCAACGGTCTTTGAAAAAGCGGAGGAGGGAAAGGAATCCTCCTCAAGCAATCCTCGCATGAATCGTGTGGGGGTTCCGAGGTTTATTCTGGACTCGGAGCTTGGATCCGGCCTTGTTGATTTTTTTGCAAGACTGGGGAGTTCTGTTATTCCCTTTTCCGAGTCATCGACAGACGGCCTGGATGATCCGACCGCGCTCTCGAGGATTCGCGGAAAGGTTGACTGCATCGTGCTTCCGGTCATGGAACGGGCACGACAGGGAGAAGAGGAGTTTTACCAGAAGGTAGAGGCAGTCAAGAAATGGTTGACCCAGCACAAGCAGTTGGCTCCTACGGCTGTTTCCTTGTTCTTGGACAAGCAAGACGGCTCTCTCTACTCCTCATTGGCTCAGTTGGGAGCATTTTTTACACAGGACCTGGACAGGGTTCATCAGGCGTACAAGGAGACGATTGCCAGGATTAAAACTCCTTCGGCATCCGGAATGGAAGAGCCGAAGCCTGTCATGGTGCAAATTTCGTCCTGAGGATGAATGCCTGATTTATGAAGGAGATTTTTGATCGATGGAAAAGGTGACAAGAATTGCAACGCCGGAAGAGCTGGCACAGAAGAAGTGGTATGTCGTGGATGCCGATGGCCAGACTGTCGGAAGACTGTCGACGACAGTGGCGCTTCTTTTGAGAGGAAAAGGGAAGGTCTTTTTCACTCCTCATCAGGATGCCGGAGATTTTGTCATTGTGGTCAATGCGTCCAAAATCGCATTGACTGGAAAGAAGTGGACACAGAAAATGTATTATCGTCATAGCGGATACCCGGGAGGCTTCAAGTCCGCGACGGCAAAAGAAGTCAGGAGTCGGAATCCGGAGCATCTGGTAATCCACGCAGTCAAGGGGATGCTTCCGAAAAACAAGTTGTCGAATCAGTTCTTGAGCCGCTTGAAGGTTTATTCAGAGGCATCGCATCCCCACGAGGCCCAGAATCCTGAAGTGCTTTCCATAGGAGGTCGTTGATGGAGCGAGAGCCGAATGAAGATGGACGTGGTTCCGGGACAGGGAAGAGAAAGACGGCGATCGCAAGGGTTCGTGTTCAGAGCGGAACAGGACTGATTGAAGTCAATGATCGGCCCCTCGAGGAATATTTTCCGAGAACACTCTGGACAACTCAGGTTAAAGCCCCGATTGAACTGACGAACATGACGGGAAAACTCGATGTTTTTGTAAAGGTTTCTGGCGGAGGATTGACAGGTCAGGCCGAGGCGATTCGTCATGGAATTTCCCGCGCTCTCTTGGAGATCAATCCGGAATTCAGGGAGTCCCTGAAAAAAGAGGGATTTCTGACTCGTGATGCAAGGATTAAGGAACGCAAGAAATTTGGCCAGAAAGGCGCTCGCAAACGCTTCCAGTTCTCAAAACGTTAATCTTTCCGGTGATGCGTTTCTGTCCTGTTTGAAAGGGGAGGCTTCGGTCTCCCCTTTTTTTCGGAAAGAATCTGGAATAAGAATCCAATACGCGGGAAGGAACGGTCCAGAATATGATACGGGTCGGAATCGTCGGGGCATCAGGATATGCGGGGGGAGAGCTTGTTCGTCTCCTTGCGTGTCACCCAGGAGTTGTTATTACCCGGCTTGCGGGAGAGACGAAATCCGGGTCCAGAATACGGGACCTTTTTCCCAATATAGATTCCGATAAGGTTCTTGAAAAAATTTCGGACCAAGCTGTATGGACCGATGTCGATGTCGTTTTTTTTGCCCTGCCGGCGGGACAAAGCTTTGATCTCGCGAAAAAATATATTGAAAACGGGAACCTTGTTATAGATCTAGGACCCGATTACCGGCTTTCGGATTCTGGTCTGTACCGGAAATGGTATAAGGTTGACCATGGATTTCCGGAAGCTCTTGGCCTGGCGGTCTACGGTCTTGTCGAATGGGCTAGAGATAAGCTCCGGGAGGCCCGGCTCGTGTCCTGTCCCGGATGTTTTCCGACGGGGGCCTTGATGGGACTGCTGCCCTTTCACAGGGCACAATGGATTAATTCCGACCGGATCATTGTCGATGGGAAATCGGGGGTAACCGGTGCCGGAAGAGGGCTCTCCCTTCAGACACACTTCCCGGAAATCGCCGAAGGATTACTGGCCTACAAGGTCTTCGATCATCGGCATGTTCCCGAGATTGAACAGGCCCTTTCTGTTTTCGGCCCTTCACAGCTGACCTTTGTTCCCCATCTTGTTCCGCTCAACCGGGGGCTTCTTTCGACAATTTACCTTTCCCTGAAAGAAGAAAGAACACAGGAAGAGGTGGATCGCCTTCTAGAAACATGCTACCGGGATGAGCCGTTTGTCCGGAGGGTTTTTGATCCACCCAATCTCATGCATGTCAGGGGCACGAACAATGTGCAGATATTTGCAAGGGTAGAAGGAAGCAGGCTCGTCGTGATTACCGCAATCGACAATATGGTAAAAGGGGCAGCCGGTCAGGCCATCCAGGCAATGAACCTTATTCTGGGCCTGAATGAAACAGAGGGTTTGAACCAGCAAGCCCTTTTTCCATGAATAGTCTCTGAAATTCAGGGACCCCTATCAGGGGTAGGTGAATGGCGAAAAAGAACACGGAAAGTGGGATCACCTTTCCTCTCGGATTTAAAGCGAGCGGAATTTTTTCCGGTATCAAAAAAAACGGGAAGCCCGATCTTGCCCTGATCGTATCGGATGAGGATTGTCTTGCCGCAGGAATTTTTACGACAAATCAGATCAAGGCTCCCTGTGTAGTGATCTCCCAGAGAAGAGTGAGGGGTTCGGCCATTCGGGCGATCATCATCAACAGCGGGAATGCGAATGCCTGTACAGGAGAAGCTGGAGCCCGGGATGCCCTCCAGATTGCAGAGAAGCTTTCGGGGCATCTGGGTTGCGATCCGAAAAAAATACTGATGGCTTCGACAGGAGTCATCGGAAGACCCCTGAACATGGAGGTGATTCTTCCCTCGATCCAGAAACTTGTGGGGGATGCAAGCCGTTTTGGGCATGAGGAGTGTGCAAGAGCGATCATGACAACGGATACAAGATCAAAATCGGCACACGCGGAAGGGCTCGTTGGAGGAAAAAACGTCCGGGTGGGAGGAATTGCCAAGGGAGTCGGAATGATCCATCCTCAAATGGCGACTCTTCTGGTATTTCTGACAACCGATGCCAGGATTGAAAAAGAGGCATTGAAGTCCATCCTGTCTCAGGTTTCTGACAGGACTTTCAATGCCCTGAGTGTTGACGGTGATACTAGCACCAATGATACAGCCATCATTCTGGCAAGCGGAAAGGCGGAAAATCCGAGGGTATCGAGGAACAGCAGGGAATTCCAGGAACTCTCCGGCCTCATCCTAAATGTGTGTGAATCGTTGCGGGATCAGCTTATCCGGGATGGTGAAGGGGCTACGAAGATTATTCGTATTCAGGTAATGGGAGCCAAGACAAAAGGAGATGCTCGCAAGGTGGCCCAATCCATTTCCCGGTCCCTGCTTGTCAAGACAGCTTTTTTTGGCGAGGACGTGAACTGGGGACGAATCATGGTTGCGATCGGAAACTCCGGAGTCAGAATTCAGGAAAGCCGGGTCGATATCTACATGGGGGACGTCGCCTTGGTACACAGGGGAATTGGATTGGGGAGCCTTCAGGAAGAGAAGGCCCTCGAGGTAATGAAAAGACAGGAAATCACATTGCGTGTGGTATTAGGACTTGGGCCAATGGAGGCGGAGTACTGGACGACGGACATCTCTTGCGACTATGTGCGAATCAACGCCGGGTACAAGGGAAGAACCTGATAAATTGTAAGATCTGTTTGTTTATGGTATAAGATACTATTTCCTTGGGGTGGACAAAGGCGAAACCGCCCCTCTTTGTATGCGTTGTCTTAAGGTCCTGCAATAGGTCAGGTCATAAGGCATTTAAAAAATCTGCAGCGAACCGCGGAGAACTCCGAAGTCTCACGGGTCCGCATTGATTGTCAACCGTCAGGGACAATCGCCTCGTCAATGCGGCGAGATCGGTTCGCAAGGAAAAACCCAAAAAACAGGGAGACAAAATGGCTTCTGTGACAATCAAGGATCTGCTCGATGCTGGTGTGCATTTTGGCCATCAGACAAAGCGTTGGAACCCAAAAATGAAAAGATTCATTTATGGGGAAAGAAACGGAATCTATATCATTGATCTTCAGCAGACGACCCGTCGGTACCGTCAGGCGACCCGATTCATCCGGAATGTGGTGGCAGATGGAAAGTCTGTCCTTTTCATTGCAACCAAGAAGCAGGCGCAGACGATCATACAGGAAGAAGCAGAGCGCTGCGGGATGTTTCACATAACGCAGCGATGGTTGGGTGGAATGCTCACCAACCATCAGACCATCCGTAAATCGGTTGACCGTTTGAAGAAGATCGAGGCCATGAAGGAAGGCGATCAGTGGGCGAGACTTCCGAAGAAGGAAGTGGCCCAGATTGAGAAGGAAGAGTCAAAGCTGCGTCTCATTCTTTCCGGAATCCGGGGCATGAACCAGTTGCCGGGGGCTATTTTCGTTGTGGACCCGAAGAAAGAGCATATTGCCATCCATGAAGCGAACCGTCTGGGAATTCCAGTGGTCGCTATGGTTGACACCAATTGCGATCCGGATCTTATCGACTACCCCATACCGGCCAACGATGATGCGATCCGTTCGATCCGTCTCATGGCAGAAGGAATTGCCGATGCGGTGATAGAGGGGGGCGTGTCCAGAAAATCGCATGGTCAGGCGGTGCAAATGGCCAATGTCGCAACTGAGATTCAGGAGGTAGTGGCGCCAAAGGCTCAAGAGGTTTAGTAGGTCAGGGAAAGAGTTTTCCTGAAACCCGTATTTGGGTGTGTTCAAGCACGATCTCCCTGTGGCGGCTTCCGGGCCGCCATTTTCTTAGAGTAAACTTCAATCGTTGTCGCTATACAGTTGTCAATTGCTCAATCGCCGGAGGAATCGAATAGATGGAAATCGCAGCAAATCTGGTCAAAGAACTTCGTGAGCGTACTCAGGCAGGCTTTATGGACTGCAGGAAGGCGCTTGTGGAAGCGGGAGGCGATGCTGAAAAAGCCTTCGAAATTTTGAAGAAAAGCGGAGTTCTCAAGGCCCACAAGAAGTCCGACCGGGAAACGGCCGAAGGGGTCGTGGGATCCTATATCCACGCGGGGAACAAGATCGGAGTCTTGGTCGAGGTCAATTGCGAAACAGATTTTGTGGCGAGAACTGACAACTTCAAGGACCTCGTCCGAAATCTTGCCATGCATATCGCCGCGGCAGCCCCGATCTATGTCGATAGAAATGCGATCCCGGAAGAAGATGTCAACCGGATGAAAAAAGCCTTTCTAGATGAAGTGCAGGACAAGCCGGAAAAAGTGCGGGGATCGATCGTGGAAGGGAAACTGGAAAAATTCTTTCAGGAATCCTGTCTGCTTGACCAGCCCTATGTCAAGGATCCGGGTGTTGTCATTCGGGATCTGATTGCCGGTGAAATCGCCAAGATGGGCGAAAATATTTCTGTCAATCGCTTTTCAAGATTTCAGATCGGAGAGAGGAAGGGCTGATGCCCAAATACAAAAGGGTGTTGCTCAAGTTGTCCGGGGAAGCACTGATGGGGGATCTGTCCTTTGGAATCGATCCCTCCGTTCTTGACAGGATTGCTCTTGAAATCCAGGCCGTTGTCAATAACGGCGTTGAGCTGGGCGTCGTAATTGGTGGCGGGAATTTTTTTCGGGGAATGTCAGGAATCAGCCAGGGAATTGATCGGGCATCTGCCGATTACATGGGCATGCTCTCGACAATTCTGAACGCATTGGCTCTTCAGTCGGTTCTCGAGAAAAAAGGGGTTTCCACCCGCGTCCTGACCGCTCTTGAAATGAGGGCGTTGGCCGAGCCGTATATCCGGAGGAGAGCGATGCGCCACCTGGAAAAGGGGCGGGTCATCATCTTTGCCGGTGGAACAGGAAACCCATATTTTACGACCGACACTGCGGCGGCTCTCCGGGCCATGGAGATCGGAGCGGAAGTGGTCCTGAAAGCCACTAAGGTCGATGGAATTTATAGTGATGATCCCAGAAAAAATCTGAACGCCGAACGCTATGTTGAGCTCACCTATATCGAAGTGCTTGAGAAGAAACTGAAGGTGATGGATTCAACCGCGGTTTCTCTCTGCATGGACAATGAATTGCCCATTATCGTCTTTGATCTCACCGGTGATCACAACATCGTCAGGGTAGTGAACGGAGAACCGATAGGAACTCTCGTGCGTTGATTGCAGGGATTGAGACTGGATGATCGGAAGTGTTGCATCCAAGATGCAGGGGAGGGTTGAATGGATTCGGACATCAAGGGTTTTTCGGAGAAAATGGATCACGCTGTCGAACATTTCCGCAAGGAAATCCAGTCCCTCAGGACAGGACGTCCCTCACTCTCCCTAATCGAGCATATCCGGGTCGATTACTACGGTAATCTTGTCTCTCTGGACAAGGTGGCGGCATTGAATATCGTCGACAACCGGATGATCACGATCACTCCATGGGAGACGAAGATTATGGGGGATATAGAGAAGGCCATTATGGCGGCCAATCTTGGACTCACCCCGCAGAACGACGGAAAAGTCGTCCGGATCGTTGTCCCTCCTATGACAGAGGATCGTCGGAAACAGATGGTGAAGCTTTTGAAAAAAATGGCCGAGGATGCCAAAGTTGTTCTCAGAAATATCCGTCGTGACGCGAATGAAGATCTTAAGAAAAAGAACAAGGAGGGCCTTCTTCAGGACGATCGCGTCAAACGGCTCCAGGAGGACGTTCAAAAACTGGTGGATGCGTCTGGAGGCAAGGTCGATGAGCATGCCCGGAAGAAGGAGCAAGAGATCCTCACCACATAGGATCATTTGAATCCATGGATCTTTCCTTCTCTCAACCAGATGATCCGGAGAGAGAGCGGTCGAAATGGCCTCCCTCTGACAAGAAGGGATGTCGAACCCGCGTAACGATAGACCTTGGTCGTTTTGAAGAGAATGTTCGCCGGACGCTCTCCCTTTTGCCGATGGGAGTGAAATTGTTGCCCGTCATCAAGGCCAATGCATACGGGCATGGGCTGTTGCCCATCGTTTCCTCCCTGCAGAGGATTGGCATTGTTCAGGTGGCTGTCATGGGATTTGATGAAGCCTGCCAGATTCGACAAGGAGGGTACGACGAGACAATCGTCCTTCTCGGAGGGTTCGATGAACTGGAACTGGCTTATTGCCTGAAATACAACTTCACTCCCGTTCTTCATCATCCGGACCAGATTGCCTGTCTTGAGTCCCTGTCTTCAGACGGGGTCCTGAACGTTCATATCAAAATAGATTCGGGAATGGGGAGGCTTGGTTTTCTTCCTGACGAGCTACCAGGAATTCTTGACCGGATTGCCGTATTGAATCATGTACAGATAAGGGGGGGGATGACCCATTTTCCCCTGTCCGAGAACCGGAAAGACACCGAGGGGTGTGTCCGTCTGTTTCAAGAGGCCCTTTCTTCTGTCAGCGGTCATCCGGCCCTGAAACACCTTGAAGTGATTCACATGGCAAACAGTGCGGCCGTTTTGAACGGGTTCTCTGAGTGGCCGGAATCCGTCAGGGTCGGGGGGAATGCGGTCAGGCCATCTTTCTGGGCCCGCCCCGGTCTCCTCCTGTATGGCTATTTCCCCATTGAAGGGGTTCGGGAGGAATGGACAAAAATTCGGCCGATCATGAAGGTCGATGCGCGCCTGGTGTCTGTCCGGTCCCTTCCAAAGGGGAGCACCATTTCCTATGGACGGACCGTGACTCTTTCAAGGAACAGCAGGATAGGTATAATCGGGATGGGATATGCCGACGGATTGCCTCGTGGGGTGTCCGGACAAGGCTGGGCCACAATCTCCGGAGTAAAGGCTCCGTTTCTGGGGCGAGTCTGCATGGATATGGTCGCGGTGGATCTGACAGATGTTCCCGAAGGACTTTCTTCGGGAGATTGGGTTTCGATTATCGATCCTGACTCTCCGGAGTCCATGTCGGTCGATCTTCTCGCCGGATGGCTGGACACCATTGCCTATGAGATCCTTTGCCTCATAGGGCATCGCTCGGAAAGGAAATATATTGCTGGCGCGATCCCGACTTATCAAGGGAATCTCTGAGAAAACTATAGATATTCTGAATGCCACAGGATCGCTTGCCCTGATGGGGATTCGTGGAATAATCGGCGTGGTGAGGCCGTCCTTTCTTGTTCGAAATTTTCTTGAGCAGCTTCTGAAAATCGGGGCGGACTCCACGGCAGTTGTGGCCGTGACAGCCTTTTTTACCGGAATGGTCCTTGCTCTCCAGTCCTGGATCGGATTCAGAAAATTCAATGCTGAAAGTCTGGTCGGAGCCATCGTCACCCTGTCGATGACCCGGGAACTCGGTCCAGTGATTACGAGCCTGATGGTGACCGGACGATCCGGTTCGGCCATGGCTGCTGAACTTGGAAGCATGCGGGTCACTGAACAGATTGATGCCCTCGAATCTCTTGCGGTGAATCCGGTGGACTATCTTGTGACCCCCCGCTTCTATGCCGCACTGATCGCCCTTCCCCTCCTGACGGCCATGGCTGACCTCATTGGTATCGGAGGCGGCTATTTTGTGTCGGTCTATCTCCTGAGGCTCTCTCCCCACCTCTATTTCCAGGAAGTGCGGCATTATGTAGAGGTCCATGATTTTGTTTCCGGAATCATTAAGGCGGTTGTTTTTGGCGGAATCTTGTCCATATGGGCTTGCCGGACAGGATTTATCGCATCCGGCGGAGCGGCGGGGGTCGGAAGAGCAGTGACCCGGGCGGTTGTGAGTGCATCCATGACCATCCTGATCTTCGACTACTTCCTGACGGCTTGGCTTTTTTGATGGGCGCTGATTTCGCTATCAGTATCGATTCCCTTAAAAAAAAGTTTGGGCTTCAGGAGGTTTTGAAAGGGGTGTCTTTCGATGTACCAAGAGGAAAGACCTATTGTGTCATAGGGGGATCCGGTCAGGGAAAATCCGTTCTTCTCAAACATGTCATGCGTCTTCTCACGGCGGATTCAGGAGATATCAGGATTGATGGCGAATCCATCATGGGGCTTTCGGGGGAGGCTCTGGACCGGGTGAGAAAGAAAATGGGAATGGTTTTTCAGGAAGCGGCACTTTTTGATTCCCTGACTTGCCTGGAGAACGTGGCTTTTGGTCTTACAATGCACAGGAATGATCTCTCGAGCGGAAAAATTTCCGAACTTGCGAGGGAAAAACTGCGTCAGGTTGGGCTTTCCAGGGTAGAGCAAAAATTTCCCTCGGAAATATCGGGGGGCATGAAAAAAAGGGTGGGTATCGCACGGGCGATCGCTCTTGAGCCAGAAATTCTCCTTTATGACGAGCCGACCACCGGCCTGGATCCTGTGCTTGCTTCCTCTATCGATGAATTAATCCTGAAAATGCGTGCAAACATGGGGGTAACGAGTATTGTTATCACCCATGACATGAGCAGTGCGTTTCGTATTGCGGACAGAATTCTCTTTCTGTACGAAGGTAAGATTCACTTTTCCGGAACGGTCGATGAGGTAAAAAATACAACTGATCCGGTTCTTGGGCAGTTTATTCGGGGGGAAACCGTTGGTCCCATCCCAGTCATCATCGAGGAAAAAACTTCTTGAACCCGTTATTGTTTAAAATTTTTTATTTGGATAAAGGAGCTTCTTCATGAAGACGCCTGCCGAAACCAGGCTGGGGCTTTTTGTGCTTGTTGGAATCGGTGTGATCGCCTTCCTTTCGCTTCGACTGGGGCACCACAAGATGAAACCGGAAAACTCCTCCATATTTTATGCAGAGTTCAATTCGGTGGACGGACTTGAAAAAGGGACCGATGTTGAGGTGGCCGGAGTCAAGGTCGGGGAGGTCGAAGACATCACCCTGAGCGCGATGGGTCGGGCCAGAGTGAAGATGTTGGTCAGCAAAAATCTGCGGCTTCCTGCCGATGTCAGGGCAATTATTTTTTCCAACGGTTTTCTGGGAAAAATGTATATCGAGCTCGAACCGGGTCCGTCCGGGATTCGTCCGCATTTGATACCCTCTCATTTTCGAAAAGAATGGAACAGGCCTTCAACGATCCATGCTCTGCTGGAACCGGCCCTTGCCTTTGCCGACGAGGCTCCCGCCACCTCGTCTTCCTCCCCTCTCCCGATGCCAGCCCAGGCGGCATCCGGATCATCAGACGCACTGCCTCCCGGCGCCACCCTCCCGTCTTCAGGAACAACAGTAAGTGTCAACCGTCTGGTGAAAAAACTCACCAAAATCGCTAATGATATCCAAGCGGTGACACAATCCCTCAAGGGATCGGTCGGGACCGCAGAGGGAAAGGAAGAACTCAAAAGAACGCTGAAACATCTCGATGAATTGACAGCCAACCTGAAAGATTTCACAGTTTCTCTTAAAAAGACCTCACCTGGCATCCTGAACAAGATTAATTCGATTGCAAACAAGATCGACAACGGAGTAGGAACGATTGGTTCCTTGGTGAATAAAAACGATGTCTACGAAAATGCCGATCAGTCGCTGGCCCACCTGAACAGCATTTTGAAAAAGATCGACGAAGGGCAGGGGACGGTCGGAAAGCTTGTCAATAATCCAGATGTTTACGACAATCTTTCCAAAACCCTCAAAAAGCTTTCCGGGGCGACGAACAATGCCGACCGGATGGAATTGAACGTCTGGATGAGGGGATTCTATATGCCTCGCGACGGAACGTCGGAGGGATTTTTCACTCTCGATCTGTACCCCAGGTCGGACAAGTTTTACCGCATCCAGGTCGTCAGCACCACCAACCCGTATTTTACCCAGACGACTCCCTACACACAGATCAATGGAACCTATGTAGCGGGTCCGACACAGGTGACCGGTACGACACAGGGAATCAAGTTCAGTGTGGAATTCGGGGAGAAGTTCGGGGATTTTGACGTTCGTGCGGGGTTGATCCAAAACAGTTTCGGAGTTGGCGCAGACTATCAGATACTCAAGAATCTTTTTTTGACCTTTACTCTTTACAATATCGGTACTTACGACCCGATGACACCCAATCCCTATTCCCGTCTTTTTCTGACCTATACGCTCTGGAACCACATCTGGTTCAATGCCGGCTACTATAATGCGTTGAACGCATCGGTGGCTTCCCCTCTTATCGGAGGAGGAGTGATCATCAATGACACCACTCTCAAGTATCTTATTGCGGGACATCTTCCCTGACCGTCCCGGATCATCGGGGACAGCCATCCCAAAAGGGTGTATAACGCCGGTTTTGCAGGAGGGAAGCGGGTCGATCCGGTCAAGGAAGGAGGGTAGGGGTTGGGCTCCAGAGGAAAGGAGTCCTTCCATCACGACGTCGATCACCCGGGAGGAAGTCCGGAGATTTGACGAAGGGCTACGGTATCGGTATTCTGATTGAACAGTGAAAAGACTCTCGAAGGTTTTTGGGATAGTAATGATTCCGTTTGATCGGCCAACTTGGACAAACGGAGAGGGATCATGTTTGCGTTAATTTTAAGGATACTCCATGGCCGAAAGATATAATCCCGAAGAGCAACAGGCTCTTGAGTGGGCAGGAGCGTCCGGGGTTGATTCTGGCCAGGCCTCCCATCAGGGCTCTGGTTCAGGAAAAATGCCTGTTGCTCATGTAAGAGATCATCTGTTTATCCGTATTCTTTCCTCCCTCGCTCTCGCTATTACCCTGTTTATGAGCCTTGCCTTTTTGACCATCTTCGGAACATTCATAGAGCAGGGCCGGGATCCTTCCTTCTACACAACGGCCTATGGGCCGAAATGGGGACCTTGGATCGTCACCCTCAAAGTCGATAATATTTATCACAGTTGGTATTACGTATCCCTGTTGTCTCTCTTGTGCATCAATGCGTTGTCCTGTGTCTACCGACGCTTTCCGGTGACGATCCGGTCCCTATTCCGGGAGCGGGTTACAGTCAGCCGGGATTTCCTGAAAAAGCAGAGGGAATTCAGGGAAATAGAAATTGCTCATTCGAGTGTTCCCGCCTCTTCTGCGCTCTCGGTAATTACCGGGGCGTTATCAACCCGGCGTTACAAGGTCCAGTCGGCGACAGACGGCAAAGAGGTTACGATTTTTGCCCACAAGGGCGTTCTTGGACGTATCGGTTCTCACGTGGCCCATCTATCGGTGATCGTTATACTTGCCGGGGGATTGCTAGGAAGCTTGACAGGGTTTCGACTTTTCGGAACTTTTTATGTCAATTCGACCACCTTTATTCCCCAAGGTGGATGGGATCTTCGCATCAACAAATTCTGGATCACTCACTACAAGAACGGAATGGTCAAATCCTATTTCAGCGATGTCGATATCGTCAAAGAGGGCAAGGTCCTGAAGCACAAGGTCATTCAGGTCAACCACCCCCTTTCCTATGGTGGCCTCAGGTTTTATCAGGCGAGCTTCGGAGAAGCGCCAGACAGGCTCAACAAGGCGGATATTCTTGTCGTTGACAAGGAGCACAGGAAATTTGTTGGAAGATTTTCCCTTGACTGGAACAAGGCCACGCCTGTCCCGGGAACCCCCTATACTCTCAGGGTCGTCCGGTATGTTTCCGACTTTGCCTTTGATCCTAAGACAGGGTCGGTCTTCACCCAGTCAGAAAAACCGAAAAATCCCGCGGTTCAGCTCGAGATTTCCCAGGATGGAAAAGTGCTCGGCAGTCCTTGGCTTTTCTACAAATTTCCGCAGGTGCAAGTCTTGAAAAATGTCCCCGATTATTTTATTTTCGGTGGATACCATGCTCCCTTCTACACGGGTCTGGAGCTTGCGAAGGATCCTGGAGTTCCGATTGTTTGGACCGGATCCTTCCTTCTTGTCGGCGGACTGTTCCTGTCCTCCTACATTTATCACAGGAAGATCTGGTTTCGGGTTCGCTCACAGGGAGAAGGACTCTCACTTGCTGTCGGAGGATTCGGACATAAGGACAAAATTGGCTTTGAGCGTGAATTCGAAGCGATTGTTGCAGATGTCAGGACAGCTCTTTCCCGTCCTGATCTCGCATCGTCGGAGAAAATCTCCGATGCTGTGGCACAAAGGCCTTCTTTGTCGAATGGATGAGGGGGCATTAAGGAAAACCGGATCCCCGGAAGATGTGTCTTTCGGACACTTTTTTCGGAAGCAAAACATATCGCACATTGAGCAAGGAGTCTGGTTATGTCTCTTGTAAATACTGTCGGATCGTCCTTTATTCTTTATAATACAGTGATCGTCCTATATTTGGCAGGAACAATCGCCTACTTCCTGTTTCTTATTTCCCATAAGAAGGAAGTTGGAAAGATAGCGACAACAGTGACTTTTTCGGGCTGGATAGTGAACACGGCCGCTCTGGTCGGTCGTGGTCTTGCCGACCATCATGCCCCCTGGTCCAATCTCTATGAAACATTGTTCCTGTTTTCCTGGGCCTCTGTTCTTGGTTATATGGTCATGGAGTTCAAATACAAGGTTCGCGTAGCCGGGGCTTTTGTTCTTACCTTGGTCATGTTTGCCGTTGGTGCGGCTAGAATGCTCCCCTATCGCTACCAGATGGTTGAGCCGCTCAACCCTGCCCTCAACTCCTATTGGCTGAAAATCCATGTTTTCACCATGTTTCTTTCTTATGCCGCCTTCGGAATTTCGGCAGCCCTGGCAATTATCTATCTTGCCAAACGCCGGGCCGAAAGAAAGGGATCCGTTGGCTGGATTCTGCAGGAATTTCCCTCTTCCGAAGATCTCGACGACCTGACCTATAAATCGGTTCTGGTGGGATTTCCTCTTCTGACTCTGGGGGTTATTTTCGGTGCGATGTGGGCATATGAGGCATGGGGCGGTTACTGGTCCTGGGATCCGAAGGAAACTTGGTCCCTGATCACCTGGTTCGTTTATGCGGCCTATCTTCATGCCAGAATGACCCGTGGGCTGCGTGGAGCCCCAAGCGCCTACTTTTCTATCTTGGGATTTGTGGCGGTTATCTTCTTGTACTGGGGTGTCAGCTTTATCATTCCTGGTCTGCATGCTTACGCAGCCTAGAAAAAATCGAGTGTCATATGAATGGTCTTAAAGATAAGTGGCCGTATCTCGCTGCAGTTGTGGTTGTTATTTTTGTCGTTGGATATGTGTTCAAGACAGCCAATATTACACCCGTCACGGTTGGCATGGTTGCTCCGGATTTCACTCTTTCGACCGTTGACGGACGGACAGTCCATCTCTCGGACCTGCGCGGAAAAGTTGTCATGCTCAACTTCTGGGCGACATGGTGCAAGCCGTGTCGTCAGGAGATGCCATCAATGGAAGAAATGTACCATGGATTTAAATCCGTCTCCGGAGACCGGTTTGACCTGATCGCGGTTAATGAGAACAATATGTTTTATCAGGGCAAGGTCAAGCCTTTTCTGCAGAAATTCGGGATCGACTTCACTGTTCCGCTCGATCCCATGGGGAAGCTCGATCATCTTTACAAAATCACCGGTGTTCCGGAAACGTTTGTGATTGATCAGAAGGGTATCGTTGCTGAGCATGTCATTGGACCGAGAGACTGGAGAATGAAAGACAGTCTCGTTACCGTCCATGGTTTGCTCGATCATGGGCCAAAGCCCCCTTCGGCTTACCTTTCAGCAAAGAATTCTTCAGATTCCGGCTACTGACTGGTTTTCTCGATGGCCTTTTCCGGATTGACGGATTTCTTTTGAAACAATTATTTTCAACAAGATTCTTAGTCGGTTTTTCACTTTTGGTTTTATGCGTGGCATCCGTTTCCAGACCCATGTTGACGGTGGCTTTCGCGAATCCTTTGTCGGTCCTCTCACACGGAGCAGGGACACTCAAGAATGCAGATTCCGGTCTCCAGCCGCCTGCTCTGCCAAAGCTGTTTCTTTCGGATCTTTCGGGAACTCCGGTCATGATTTCCCAATTGGAGGGGCACCCACTTCTGGTGATCAATGTTCTTGCCACTTGGTGCGCGCCTTGCATGGATGAAATCCCGTCTCTTCTTCAATTAGTCAGGATCTCAAGGGGGCATGTGAGAGTGACAGGGATTCTGGAGGGTGGTTCAGAGTCCGGGAAAATCATTTCTCTTCTCAAAAAATACCATGGAGAATTTCAATTGCTCAAGGATCCGGATATGAAACTCTCTTCGGCTCTTCATGTTGTTGCGTTGCCGACAAGTTTTATTGTCGATTCAAGGGGCCGGATCGTCAGCAAGGTGTCCGGTGCGGTCAGATGGACCGATCCAAAGGTCATTGATTATCTGAAGAGCTTCATTCCTTCGAAGGCAGGATTCTGATGGCACATCAGCCTATTTCCTGGGCGCTGGCGTTTCTTGCGGGACTCGTTTCCTTTGTATCTCCGTGCGTTCTTCCAATCGTTCCTTCGTACGTTTCCTACATTACTGGCCTTTCCTTCGAGGAACTGACAGGTCAGTCCCAGGTTATTTCCAGGAAAACAATCCTCAGGGAATCCCTTCTGCATTCCCTGGTGTTCAGCCTCGGATTCTCCACCCTTTTCATAGGGTTTGGGGCATCGGCCTCGTTTTTGGGAGAGGTTCTTCTTACCTATCAGGATGTCATCAGGAAACTGGGGGCAATCCTGATCATTCTTTTCGGCCTTCTGATTGCGGGCTGGTTGCGCATCCCCTTTCTGAGCCGAGAAATCCATATGCCTTTTTTTGGAAAGAAGGCGACTTTGTCCGGCTCCTTCCTGGTAGGGATCGGATTTGCGGCGGGATGGACTCCATGCGTCGGTCCGATACTTGGAGCCATTCTGTTTTACGCCGGAAGTCAGGGCACCGTGATGAAAGGCGTTCTTCTGCTCTCGTTCTACTCGCTTGGGCTGGCGATCCCATTTATTTTGGCCTCTTCCCTTTTAAATCTTTTTCTGGGAAGCATGCGATCGGTTCGACAATGGATGCCCTGGATCACCCGGATATCGGGAGGGTTTCTCGTTGTGATGGGAGTTTTGATCTTTACCAATGCTTTTACCATTCTTTCAGCCTTTCTGACACAGCATCATATTGGCTGGACGCCAAACCTTTAGTTGGATGTCGGGATGATCCCCCCCTCTAAACGTATGAACGTGACAGGAGGATCACGCCCGTCCTTACTTTCTGTCGACGTTCTGGTCGTTGGCTTGGGTCCCTCGGGAAGTACCGCTCTCAGGATTCTCGCCTCATCTGGTGTGTCGGTGCTCGGCGTTGATCGGGCAATGTTCCCCAGAGACAAACCCTGCGGGGGAGGGGTATCTGCCAGAACCCTTCCCTACCTGCCTTCAGGACTGATCGACAGACTTCCTCATCAACCAACCCAGGGAATCTCTCTCACCTATCGGGGACAATCCGAACGGGTTCAGTATTTCGGTCGTTCGATTGCCTATCAGGTGAGACGGGACCAGTTCGACGAAGCGCTTCTGGGCGAGGCTATTTCAACAGGGGCCAGCGTGTGGACAGGAGTCTCTTTGGGAAGGGTCACCCGCTCCGGAACGTTGTTTATCGTCAAGGTCGGAAAAACGACAATTCAGTCCAGGGCTATTATCGCGGCCGATGGAGCCACAAGCAAGGTTATGAGAGATCTTGATCCGCAAGCGGGCAGGGACAGGCTGGCTTATCGTCCGTGGACTTCGGCCGAGGGATGGGCAAAACTCAGACAACCGATTGATTCAAGTCTGGTTGCCATCGATCTGGGGTCGGTCAAGGGGGGGTACGCCTGGTCCTTCCCGAAGAAGGATTCGTTATGGGGACTTGGAGTGGCTGGTTTTCTGACTCCCCTGGTCGACCCAAAGTCCGAGTTCAGGAAATATCTTTCAAGTCGCCATGCCGAACTTGGGTCGGGAGGCCCGATAGCCTGGCCCCTTCCGAATTACAGATCGGTGCGCCATGGGCGCATTCCCGGTCTGTTTCTTGTGGGAGATGCGGGAGGGATTGTGGATCCATTTCTTGGGGAGGGGATCTACTATGCTGTTCTTTCCGGAACCAAGGCTGCCGAATCCTATCTTTCAAGTCGTGCTCACTCGGGAGAAAACTCCAAAACCCAGGGACTGGGATCGAATACCTATTCCCGCTGGCTTGACAGCTCAATCTGGCCAGACTTCAGACAGGGATCGAGGCTGGCTCAGGCCATTTACCGGTTTCCCGGGGTGTTCTTCAGTCTCACAGGGCGCTATCCTGGACTTCTTGACCTCTATGCGTCGATATTGACGGGAGAGCACGATTACCGGTCATTTTCCAGAGAAATCATTGGTCGGGCCATCCGGATGATTTTGCCAGGCCGGCGGCCTGTCAATGGCCGGGCTCTATGAGTATCGTACAGAAAGTTTTTTCGAGGAAAAAGGGTCCATCTTTCCTTTCTGGAGGAGCCAGGATAAGGCTGGACCGATCCTGGGCCTTCTATGGGGTTTATCTGTTCTGGGCTGCCGGATTCTCTTCAGGAGTCCCGTCTCGGGGACTTTATGGGTCGGTTGTTCTTGGTGTCGCCACCGTTTCTCTGGGCTTCCTGTCTGCTCTTCTTCATGAATTTGGCCATCGTTTTATGTCTCGTGTTCTCCATGTTCCCTACGATGGAAGCAGACTTTCTTTTTGGGGGGGATTTCCGAAAGACGCCGTCGACTTTGGTCCTCCGGTCCCATCGTCCCTTGTCGTCAGGTTGGCAGGTCCCGCCATGAACATCCTGATCTGGCAACTGAGCGAATCGGCCCTTTCCTTCGGGGAGGGTAGCTGGACGGTTTTTTTTCCGGAAATCGCCTACCTTCTCAATGTTTTTGCCAATTTAAATGCCATGATCGCCATTCTTAATTTATTCCCGGGCCTTCCTTTCGATATGGGAGTGGTGATTTCCCTTGTGTTTTGTCGGGCGTCCGGAAGGAGTCGTCCGGGAGAGGGAAGTCTTCCAGAAAAGATCGGCTGGCTCGGAGGATTTGCGGTGTCCCTTCTGGGGTTGTTTTTTGTCGCCAGGGGGCTGATTGTGACCGGATTCGGGGGAATGGTTCTTGGATATCTTGTCCTTAGTATTCTTATGGATTTCAGGGAAAGAAACCAGGTTGCCCGGATACTGGATGAGGACGGGATCGAATCGCACCTGGAGCCGGTCAAGGCCGTTGTCCGTGATGACATGTGGGTTCAGGAGGTGATCTTGGGACCCTTTTGCAGGGGAGAGGGTGATCTCGTTCCGGTGGTCTCTGCCAAGGATGGAACCTACAAGGGGGAGATTTCGTGGGATGACCTACGCATGAGATCTTTTGCCCGCTGGGAAGGGGTACGGGTGTCTGATTTCGAGAAAATACATCCGGGTCCGGTGATTGACCTTCTGGATAATCCCAGCCGAATTCTGGAGGTTCTGGGTCAGAGACAGGGCGGAGGCGCGCCTGTCCTTAGGAACAGCCGTCTCATCGGATGGCTGAGACTTGACCGCCTGATGAGGTCGGGGATGGCTGTATCCTATGTCGAACAGTCGCTTCCTCCTATGTCAAATCGACCGGATCAATCTGCCACTCCACCTGAATTCGTTTCTTTGCCCGGTAATAGTCACGGACACAAAACAGACGTTTATGAATCTCCTCGATCGTTGGAGCCTTGACAAGAATCTGAGCGCGGTAGCGATTCCTGAGCTTTGGCGGAAGGCCGGGAATAGGTCCATAGATTCCGTTTCCCCGAGGAAAGAGACCAAATGGGGATCGCTCTTCAAGAAGGTCCCGGATCGGTTCTTCCCTCGAAGAGGAAAGAATAATGGAGGCGATTCTGCAGCTTGGGGGATACCCCAGCAATTGTCTCTCCTCAAGAAGATGGGTATAGAAAGACGCGAGATCATATTTCCGGAGCCATTGGAAAATAGGTTTTTCGGGTTCTTTTGTGACAACGATGACTCGCCCCCCATGGAGGTGGCGTCCCACTCTTCCTGCCAGCTGAACCCAAAGCCCAAAGGCTCTTTCGCTCGCACGGTAATCCGGAAAACCCAGCATGGCATCTGCGTCGAGAACAATCCCGCAGGTAACATTGGGAAGATCGTGTCCTTTAGCCACAACCTGTGTTCCGATCAGAAGATCTCCGTCCCCCATCCTGAACCGGGCTAAAACATCCTCTGCACTCTCCTTCTGGTCCAGGTCCAGACGCGATATTCGTATCGAAGGGAACAGTTCGGTGAGTCTTTCCTCGAGCTTCTGGGTCGCCAACCCCCGAAATTCCATCTCCCGGTTCCTGCAGGAGGGACAGAAGGCCGGGACTGGAAAGGCTCCAGCGCAGAAATGGCATATCATCTTCTTATCGGGAACTTTGTGGTAGACCAGTCTGACAGAGCACGAAGGACAAGTTACCTCGGCATTGCAGGACCGGCAGGCAAGCGTTGGGACATACCCTCTCCTGTTCAAAAGAATGACAGCCTGTTCCCCTTTTTTAAGCGTCGTCTCAATTGCTTCGGCAACCTTGTCGGATAACGGTTCTGGCCCTTTGGCAGGAGGGAGGAAATCGATAGGCGGGAGCGGAAATCCCCCGATCCTCCGCCGAAGCTTCAAGTGGTGATAAGTTCCTTTAGCCACATGGTAGATGGAGTCGGTCAAAGGAGTGGCCGAACCGAGAACAACGGGAATAGAGGCGAGCTGGGCCCGTTTTATTGCCATATTACGGGCATTGAAGGAAAGTCCCTCATAGGACTGGTAGGAGGAATCATGTTCTTCATCGACGATGACGAGTCCCAGAGACTGAAGGGGGGCAAAGACAGCCGAACGGGGACCAACGATGATCCGGACCGATCCTGAAAGGATGCACGCCCAGACGGTGCTTCTCTGTGCAATCGTCTGGTGACTGTGAATGGACAAGGTCTGTGCGGACACCCGTTCCATCGCCGAAAGAAGAGGGGCAACAAGCCCGATCTCCGGGGTGAGGACAAGAACATTCATCCCTTCTGATATGACGGTTCTGGCCATTTCCTGATAGAGACGGGTTTTCCCTGAACCAGTGATACCCTCGAGAAGAAAGGGGATAAAGGTCCGCTCCTTTCTTGTCTCGAGCCATTTTTCATAGACCTCGGTCTGATCGGAGGAGAGGGGAGGGAGGGCAGATTGAGGGGGGAGGGGGGGAATCGCTCTGACAGCCTGAAATTCCTTCCAGAACCGGGCGGTAAGTTTTTTTGGTGCCGCGAAGGACGGGGGAAGGGCGAACCGGGCAAGAGATCCGAGAGGAATCCTGTAGAACCAAGATCCGAACTGAAGAAGTGGATGAAGAAAGGAGGGAAGTACAGGAAAATCGTCGGGCATTCCCGTCAGGACTCTTGTCTCTCCGGAATAGGAGGACGGGATATTTTCCCAGACGATCCCCGTGGTCTTGGATTTTCCTAGTGGAATCAGGACGCGTGTGCCGATCTCCGGGGCGTTCAAGCCATCGGGAAGACGGTATGTCAGAAAAGGAGAGTCGAGTGGTTCAAGAGGAAGGACGGTTAGCGTCTGTTCAGAGCGTGTGAAGGTCGGGTCCATTTTTTAGCCGCATGATCTCAAGGGCGAACTCTTCCGGATCCCTGAAGTTTTTATAGACAGATGCGAATCGGACATAGGCGACATGGTCGATTCGGGCCAGCTGGTCCATGACGAGTTCTCCGATCCGCTGGGAGGGGATCTCGGATGAGGGGATCTCGGAGAGGATCCGTTCGATCTCTCCCACGAGCCCGTCCACGGTACCGGTAGAAACGGGCCTTTTCTGAAAGGCCCGTTTCAGTCCTTCATGAAGCTTTTTTCTGTCGAAAGGCTCTCTCCGCCCGTCTTTTTTGACAACAACGGGGGTGGACTCCTGAACCCATTCGTAGGTCGTAAAACGGTTGCGGCAGGAGGAGCACTCCCTCCGTCTGCGAATCCCCTTCCCGTCGGATGTAAGGCGTGAATCGATCACCTTGGAATCCGGGGTTCTACAGTAGGGACAATTCATGAACGGGAGTGAGGAGAAGTCTTTCTGATTTCCTCATAGATGGGAAAGCGCCCCAAGAGGTCCCGGACCTCCCCTTGGACGCGAGCCAGGACATCTTCCTTGCCGCGGCTTTCGAGAACATCCCTGACCCAGAGGCCGATCTGCTTCATTTCTTCAATGCCGAGGCCACGGGTTGTGGCGGCAGGAGTCCCTATACGGATGCCGCTTGTGACGGTGGGGGGCTTGTCATCGAATGGAACGGCATTTTTGTTGACGAATATACCTGCCTGGGACAGGTAGTGCTCGGCATCCTTCCCCGTAATGCCCTGAACTCTGAGATCGATCAGCAGGAGATGGTTGTCCGTACCTCCGGTCAGAAGATTGAAACCGAAGCCGGAAAGGGTTTCCGCAAGGGTTCGGGAGTTGTCGACGACACGACGCATATAGTCCTTGAAAGAACCGGACATGGCTTCGGACAGCATGACGGCCTTCCCTGCAACGACATGCATGAGTGGCCCACCCTGCATCATGGGAAAGACCGCCTTGTCGAGAGCCTTTCCGAAAGGTTCCCTGGAAAAGGCCATTCCACCGCGGGGACCCCGAAGGGTTTTGTGAGTCGATGTTGTGACAAAATCGGCAACAGGAAATGGGGAGGGATGAAGTCCCGTGGCAACCAACCCTGCGATATGCGCCATGTCGACCAGCAGGACAGCTCCGATCTCGTCTGCAATTGCCCGGAAGGGGGCAAAGTCGATGGTTCTGGGATAGGAGCTCGCTCCGGCAATGATGATGCTGGGATGATGGGCCAAGGCCTGTTCGCGAAGCTGGTTGTAGTCGATCAGACCGGTTTTTTGATCAACCCCGTAGAAGACGGACCGGTAGTAGTGGCCGGAAAATGAGACCTGAGACCCATGGGTGAGATGGCCTCCATGAGCCAGATTCATTCCCAGAATGGTGTCTCCTGGCTTGATGGAGGCGAGATAGACCGCCATGTTGGCTTGGGATCCGGAATGGGGTTGAACGTTGACGTGCTCGGCGCCGAACAGGGTTTTGGCCCGGGAAATGGCGAGCTCTTCAACGATGTCTACGGCTTCGCACCCAGCGTAGTAGCGGCGCCCGGGATAGCCTTCGGCGTATTTGTTGGTCATGACCGACCCGACCGCCTCAAGGATGGAGGGGCTGACATAGTTTTCTGAAGCGATCAGGATCAGCCGCTCCTGTTCCCTCCGCACTTCGTTTGTGATTGCCTGAAATGTTTCGGGGTCTTTCTGCTCAAGCCAGAACATGGGGTGTGAATCCTCTCTCAATGTAGACGCTGGTGGGAGGGACGGGATCTTTTCCGTCCTCATGGATTATGGACTGGATTCCAGAGTTTCGAGATGGGCGATTTTTTCAACGCGTCGGCTATGACGCCCGCCTTCGAATGCCGATGCCACAAAAATGTCAAACCACCGGATAGCCTGGGGGGACGAGATTTCCCTTCCGCCCATGACGATGATGTTGGCATTGTTATGCTGCCTGGCCAGTCTGGCGGTTTCTTCGTTATAAAGGAGCGCGGCCCGGATCCCATGAATCTTGTTGGCGGCGATGGACATTCCGATTCCGGTACCGCAGACAAGAATTCCGATGGAACCAGGGTGTCCGATAACGGCGAGCCCGACCTTTCTCGCATAGTCCGGATAATCGACGGACTCGTCGGAATCGGCACCCATATCGGTCACTCGAAATCCCTGAGACTTGGCATAGGTCAACAAGTTATCTTTCAGTTCACGTCCTGCATGGTCGGATCCGAAAAAAAATTGCGTTTTCGTTATGCTTTCTGATGCCATCGATGTTCGCACCCATTCACATTAGAATATGATCAGGAAAGGCCGTCATATTTGAGTGACAAAGCCCTGAGAGTCGAATAGAATTATAGCATCAAAGAGAGCCAGAAGCGACCTGTTCCGGCAACATTCAAAGGGGGGTGGATTGAGAGACGGGATCTTGTGGAAGAATGCCTTCCGGATTACGATGGCGGGATTTTTTACTGTTTCCCTGGTGTCTTGCTCTTCATCGGCCTGGAACAATCCCCATGGCCTTCTGGGAGGCCTTTTTTCATCCTCAAGTCCGTCTTCCCCACCCTCGGGGACTTCCTCCCGACTTCCCCTCACACAGTCGGCCTCAACGTCAACTTCCCAGTCCAGCTTTGGAGGGCATCTGGAACCCCCGACATTTTCCCACGTGATTCCTTTTCCTGAGGGAGATGGGATCTATCTTCAGTGGAGACGGGTCGACAATGTAACGGACTATCTGGTTTACAAC
Organism: Nitrospirota bacterium; assembly: GCA_035873205.1. Taxonomy (GTDB): domain Bacteria; phylum Nitrospirota; class Leptospirillia; order Leptospirillales; family Leptospirillaceae; genus UBA4572. Next base: position 50,359 of record JAYWMN010000031.1, on the reverse strand, counting down.
GGAAACCGCCTGATTCAGGATGTCCCGAAGAACCGGACGACAATCAAGGGACTTCTCCCCTGCACGCAGTACCTGATTCGAATTTACAGCTCCGACGGGACAAAGGTGTCAAAGGGGGGACTGCTCGTTCGGGTGCATACGAGAGGATGTCTCCGGACCTCTCCCTGAGGGCTCTATTTTCAGGGTATCAGGAAATGGAACGTATGATCGGGGCCAGAATACGTCGCATTGATGCCTGGGTTTTTTCAAGGCTCATTGTGGCATCGACGATGTGAAATCCATTTTCGTTCTTCATGGCTTCATATTCCGATAGAACTTTCGACTGGAAAAGAATATAGGATTCTCTGGGGTTTGCTGACAGGTTCAAGTCCATTCCCGCTTCGTAAAATTTGATCGGCCTCGTGCGAGTAATCCTCTGGTATGAAATTTCAGGGTCGACCCGGAAGAAAAAGGTCACATCAGGGACAATGGCAAACCGGAAATTTGAAAGTAGCCATTTTTTCGGAATTCCTCGGGCGCAATCCCGGGCAATGGCCGTATAGATATATCGGTCCGATAGGACGACCATTCCCGCTTCCATGGCCGGAAGGATTTCGTAGGTGTACCGAAAGCTGAAATCAGCCGCATGGAGGAGGCTGAAGGCGTAGGGAGTCAGGATCTGCTTTTTTTTCGCTTTTCTGATGATGGGGGAAATGTCCGGACTTGAATTCCACGCACTTTTAAGCACCCCGAACCCCTTGGATTGCAGATAGTCCGACAGAAGGTCCATCTGAGTCGACTTTCCGGATCCGTCGATTCCTTCCACGACAACCAGGCGTCCCGGATACTGATGGGGTGGAGTATGGCTCAAAGGTCTCCTCCCGACTGCCCGATTCCCTTCCTGTGGGCGGAAAGAAGATTATCGATCTTTGCCCTTAAGGTTTTCTGCTGACGGACGATGGGCTGCATGGCGTCGATCGTTTCCATCGTATAGGTCCGGGCCATTTCCCGATACATGTCGATCAGGCGGCGTTGGTAAATGACAAAGGAGTCTTTTTTTCGGTTCGAAAGGTTCAGGTCCATTCCAGCTTCGTAATAGTCGAAGAAGCGCTCCTGCCGGGTTTTCCAGTGGACTCTTTCCAGGAGGGCTTCCACAGGGAGGTCGAGATAGAATGTCTTGGCGGGGACCAGTGCAAAGTCAAATATGTTGGCAATCCATTCGGGGGCGATCCCCCTCAGGATGGCTCTCCCGAAGACCGTATAGACATATTGTTCTGCAATAACGAGTTGACCGGCTTCCAGGGCGGGAATGATCTGGTGCTCGAAACGGTCGACGAAGTCGGCGGCATAGAGGAAGCTGAAAGTTACAGGGTCGAGAAAATTCTGCTGCTTTAGGTTGGAAATCGCTCCTCGGATAAGCTCTACGGTATTGCAGGCCGAGACGACGACTCCGACTCCCCGCGCCAGGTAGTAGTGCTTCAGAAGTTCGGCCTGAGTCGTTTTTCCTGACCCGTCCGTTCCTTCGATGGCGATCAAGAGACCTGGATACTGGGTGGTTCGTTCCAATTCCGGCAATCCTCAGGGGTTGTTTCAAGGGATCCCCCGTTTCGCGGGAGACATCCCTATGAAGCTAGCAATGACTCCTTGCAAAGTCAATCAAGGCAGGCTCGAATGATTGCGTTCATGTCCGGAGTCTTCCTCCCCGGTCGACTCTTTTTGCTCATGGAACCACTGGATGGAAACGGGATGACCCAGTCCGAGGTCTCTCTCTTCCGTTCTGGTCAGGGAAAAATGCTCCTCAGGAAGGTCCGATGAGGGGCAGACAATATGCAGGACCGGCGTCCTGTAGGAAAAGGAAGCTCCCTGGCCCTCTGACTCGCAGACAATCTCGACTGCAAGGGAGGAGACCTGCGACAGAATCTTCAAAATCTTCAGGTCTTCATTTCCCAGATGACGGAGGTAGGGATGGGACCGTTTTTTTGCCTTGTTCGTTCCATCTTCCCTGAGCGTCAGAACGAGTCCCGTGATAAGCCGGTCTTTTTGAGAGAAGCCTGGGAGCTCGCCATGCAGGAGAAGGGACCACATTTCCCTGGTGTTGGGGAAGGAGCTGAAGGAGACCGGAAGAAAGGCAAAAGCTCCGATTGCCTCAGAAAGAACGGAAATTCTACGGTTTTGAAACTGGGCCGGAAGAAGTAGGGCGACCAGATTGCGGATCATCTGGCGCAAAAGCCGCGAATCCCGGTAGCGACCATATCTGCGGGCAATCCTGCGGATGCTCTCTTCGGCTTTGTGTCCGGCCTCGTTTTCTTTTTTTTTCAGAAAATATTCCATGAAGAGACCTTGTCTGAGGCCATAGTGGGAAAAGGTCAGCCCGGGGGCCCGGGAAAGATGGGCAATGGCTGCCACCACGGCGAGTCCGGCAGGAAGAATGTCCGCCCTGTCGGCTCCGATATTGAAAGTCCGGGCCTGTTCGGCGGTGAGCCGTCTTCCCACCCTCTTGAACAGTTTCGAAAGATCCCGGATGGCAATTTCGTAGTGATGAATGTCCGGGTAAAAAGGATATTTCCGGATTTTCTGGGACATGCGGGCGAGCTGCCTTGTGGTCCCTCCAACTCCGATCAGAGTGGGGTAGTCCTTGTCAAACAAACCGGAATCTTCCAGATTCTTCAGGATGAAGGATTCCATTTTCTTCCACTCTGAAGCCGTGGGGCGGGACCGGTTGGAGAAAAACATTTCGGAAAGGCGAACGGCCCCGAGGGGAAGGGTCAGAATTTTTTGGGGTTTTCCCTTGTGGACATCGATCAGCTCAGCGCTTCCTCCCCCGATGTCAAAGATGAGCGCTTCCGGTTCATCAAAACCGTTCCGGACTCCGAAGTAGCTGTACCAGCCTTCGCGGTCTCCGTGGAGAATTTCGATCGGCCGACCCAAGGCTTCGGTCAGTCGGGACACGACCTCCTGTTGATTGAGCGCGTCACGGACGGCTGAAGTGGCGACGCACCGTACACTGTCCGCTTGGTGGAGTGCGATCCACCGGCTGAAATATCTCAGGGCCCTGCACCCCCTGTCGATCGCTTCGGGTGTGATGACAAGTCCCGGATACATTCCGGATGCGATACGGGCGGCGGCCTTGTACCGGGCGACAGTCCAGAAGTCGTCCCCCCGGACCGACACGATTTCAAGGCGCATTGAATTCGACCCGATATCAATGATGGCAATTTTTTCAAGGCTCATGAGCCCATTGTGCCACAGGGTGATGTTTCTTCCAAGAGTTCCGATGAACGGCCCTAGTTTATTGATCCTGAAATTTCTTGCGCTATAATGGGAATTCATCTTTGCAAATCTTCCCACTCCGGATAACCCGCAGTGGGTGTCCCGTCAAGACATCATGGAATCCATTCGAAAGGAACGGAATGTCCGACTTTTCCCTCCCGTCCAGGGAACGCAAGGAAGAGGTTGTCCAGAATATGTTCACCTCGGCAGCGTCTGCCTATGATCTCAACAACTCTGTGCTGAGCCTGGGACAGCACCACCGTTGGAAAAGGCTAACAATCGACCTTGTCGGAGTCGGAAGCGGCCATGTGGTCGTCGATCTGTGTGGCGGAACGGCCGACCTTTCTCTTCTTGCGGCTGAAAAAGCGGAAGGGACGGGGCTCGTAATGACCGTTGATCTCAACATGGCCATGCTTCAGGTCGGTCTTTCGAAGGCCCGGGGACGTCTGATCGATGGCCTCAAGGAAAGAAAGAAAAGGGCCCGTCCGGTCATGATACAGGCGAATGCGGAAAACATTCCCCTGCCCGACGGATCGGTTGACCGACTGATTGTGGGATTCGGTCTTAGAAATGTCACCAACCTCGACAAGGCTCTGGCGGAAATACATCGCATTCTCAAGCCTGGCGGACGTTTTGCCTGTCTTGAGTTCTCCCACCCGGTCAACGCCCTCTGGGAGGGGTTGTACCGTTTCTATTCGTTTTTTATTCTGCCTAAAATCGGTCAATGGATATCCAAGGATAATACAGGGATCTACGAATACCTCCCCGCTTCGATCGCCCGGTTTCCGAACCAGGAAACTTTTCGATCGATCATTCGGAACGCCGGGTTTTCAAATGTGAGCTACCGGAATCTTTCGGGGGGGATCGTTGCGATCCATTTGGGAGAAAAATAATGCTCGAGTCCACGATTTCCCTGACTGAGACTCCATTAAAGTCAGGGCCCAGTCTTTACAGGAGAGTGCTCTTTGTCTGGTTGCCGGTTCGGCCCATCTTTCCTGTCGGAATAGGATATCTCGTCAACTGGATTCACCGTGAGCACCCGGAAGTCTCCATCGAGATCCTTGACCTGACCCGGTTTGAAGAAGGGGAGCAGATGACCGCTCTCAGGAAGAAGATCGACGAGTTTTCGCCCGACCTTCTGGCTTATTCCTGGCGGGACGTCCAGATTTTCGCCCCTCACGAGGGGGACAACTCCCTCCGAAGGGCTTTCGAATTCTATTATTCCCCGAATCTGCTTACCCGGGCCTATGCCGCCTTGGACGGGGTGAGAATGGTGTGGAAGTACCGGTCGGAATTCCACAAGAAACTTTGCTTCATCAAAGAAGGAGCCCGAAGGGCACCCAAAGCCAGAGTCATGGTCGGAGGGGGGGCTTTTTCCGTATTTGCCGAGCAGATCATCCGTCTTCTTCCGGAAGGGGTGATCGGAGTCATCGGAGAAGGGGAAGACGCCATGATCAAAATTTTGGAAGGGCGCTCCATCGACGATGAAAGAGTGATTTTCCGCGATGGTTCCAGAATTGTTTTGGGGAAGAAGGCGGGCGCTGTTCAGATCCGGCGGGCTCCCTTCGATCTTGATTATCTGGAATCAGTCTTTCCGGGACATGAGATCTACCACGGAAAACCTGTTGGTATCCAGACAAAACGCGGCTGCCCCTACGGGTGTTCCTTCTGTCTTTATACCTACATTGAAGGAAAACGCGTCTATTATCGTGATCCAGAAGATGTTATCGACGAAATACGGCAGTACCGGGATAAATGGGGGATCCGGGAGTTCTGGTTTGCCGACGCCCAGTTCATTCCGGGGGTGAAGGCTGTTCCCGAGGCGATTTCCCTCTTGAAGGCCCTGAGGGATAGCGGTCTTGGTATTAGCTGGAGCGGATATATCAGGACCAGCCTCATTTCCCCGGAAATGGCAAAGCTGATGGTGGAGTCCGGCATGGGAGACCTGGAAGTTGCCATCACCTCCGGCTCACAGGAAATCCTTGACTCCCTCAAGATGGGCTTCAGGCTGGAAAGCCTTTTGGAAGGTTGCCGAAACCTTAAGGAGGCCGGATATTCGGGGAAAATTATTTTAAACTACTCCCTGAATGCCCCTGGAGAGACGAAGGAAACCCTAGCCGAGGCCATAGAAAGCTACGAGGCCATCTGCAATATTTTCGGCGAGGAGAAGGTCTATCCCATGGTTTTTTTCCTTGCCGTCCAGCCTCACACAAGCTTTGAGAAACGGTTGATGAGGGAAGGGTATCTTGACGAGAACTACGACCCCATCGCCCTGAACCCTTGGACGATTCGGAAGCTTCTCTATAACCCCGGGCCACTGGGAGAGCTGATTGCAAAAGCCTGTCTTGTCGCATGGGATATTGAGCCCATGGCGATGGGGCGTGTAGTCATGCGGGAGATCAAGAAATCGCTCGGTTTTTCGTCCCTGTCCACCGAGGATTCCAAGGTTGCCAGGGCCTCATGAAGTCTTCGGTACGCGGGGAGCGGAGTTCCTTCGACATTCTTGTCCCGGACAATTTTGAGAACCTACCGGGATGTTTCCGGATGCTTCTTGGACTCGACGGGACCCTGACCCGCTCCCTGACCTTCCTTTCCGGTTCTCCGGTCACAGTTGAGCCCGTCTCTTTTCCTGTTTCTCCGAGGGGGGTCCGGAAAGTTTTCCTTTCCGTCAGAGAGAGGGGGCGTCTTGTTTTTGCAAGGACGCAGCTTCTTCCTTCCATCGAAAGTCACAAAGATCCCCGGATCGGAGAGATCATGAAGGGAGAAAGTGCGATAGGCCAGTCGATGGAAGCGCATTACGGACCGCTCCTGAAGGATGAATTTTCAATTTTTTCCCTGTCCGGGAAAATAGATCCCGATTGTCCGGTGGAATCCGGTGTGACATGGGCGAGGTCCTACAGGATGAGTACCTCGGGTGGAATCAGGTTGCGGATCGAAGAGTTTTTTTTGCCGGCCCTTCTCCGAATGGCGGGAGGAGAATGAGCGCCTCGGCGCCCGGAAGGTTCGGTGCAATTCTCGATCTGATCCGGTTTGACAGGCCGGTCGGATGGATCCTGCTCTTTCTCCCATCCGGATGGGCCATTCTGGCGGCACGGCCTGGAAATCCCCTCTGGTTCTGGCTCGCGGTCTTTTTGTTCGGATCTTTCCTGACCCGTTCGGCCGGATGCGTCATCAATGACCTGTTCGACCGGAATCTGGACCGTCTTGTGGAGCGGACGAAACATCGCCCATTGGCTGACGGAAGACTGACCGTCTTTTGGGCTGTTGGCGTTTTTCTCGTCCTGACGGCACTTTCGGCCTCTCTCCTTTTCTTTTTTTCAAAAGAAGCGATTCTTGTGGCTGTCATTGGCTATGGAAGCGCCGTGATTTACCCTCTGATGAAACGTTTCTTTCCCCTTCCCCAGCTCTTTATGGGGATTCCCTTTGGGGCCACAGCACCGATGATGGCCTGGGTCCAGATTACCGGAGGAATCTCGCTTCAGGGTGTGGAGATTGCGGGGGCCGGACTGTTTTGGGCGACGGCATACGATCTGATCTATGCGGTTGCGGATCTTCCAGATGACCGGAAGGCCGGGATCCGGTCTGGAGCTGTCACTTTCGGGCAATACCTCTGGATTGTGTTTTTTGTTTTCTCCGTTTTGTCGACTGTCCTGCTTTTTTTGGCTGGGCAACTCCTTCCTCAGCCCGGATGGCTTTTCCTTTCGCTTGTTCTGTTTCTTCTCGTGATCCTGGGACAATCGGCTCGGATTCGACGGGGAATGACCGGAGGTGAGCCGCTTCAGCTTTTTCGGTCACATGTGGCATTGGGAGTTTTGATTCTGGCGGGGTTTTGGATGTCGGCTCCGGTTCTTGTCTAGAGTGAGGTTTTTTAGTCCATTCACCACATGAAACAATCTGGGAGGGTCAAATGTCGAAGTTTACCAAGGGTGCTCTGGCTGTCCTGATTCTGGGTCTCATGATAGTCCCAGGGGTCTCCGGTGTTTTTGCAATGACAAAGATCCGGGTAACCAGTACAGGGTTTCGAAATGGCGGACATATTTCCAATGAATATGTTTTTTCGGGTTTTGGATGCTCGGGTAAGAATATTTCTCCGGAAATCCGGTGGGGACGTCTTCCAAAGGGAACAAAGAGTGTGGCGCTGACCCTCTATGATCCGGATGCTCCCACAGGATCGGGGTGGTGGCATTGGATCGTCTACAATATTCCTCCCTCCGTCCATGAGATCCAGGAAGGGGCGGGAACCGCGGATGGAAAAAATCTTCCTGCAGGTGCCGTTCAGGGCGCCACAGATTTTGGGACGAGCGGATACGGAGGTCCCTGTCCTCCCAAGGGGGATCGTCCGCACCATTACATCGTCACTGTCTATGCCTTGAAGACGCAAAAGCTTAATGTCGGACCGGGTGCTTCTCCGGCCCAGATCGGTTATCAGGTGCACTTTTCCACAATCGGCAAGGGGGTTCTCGTCGGTCGATATGGACGTTAGCTCGACCTAACGGAGACTTGGACTTTGATATTCTGAAGGTCCTGATGTTCCTGATGCTTGCGATTTTTGATTTCTTTGGGTATCCTTGGGAAAGAGCGGCGTTGCCAGAGAATGCCGGTTGAACTTTTACATTATCTTAACTGGAGGTTCCAGAATGACTGCCATTCAAACCGTTGGTAACTGGACTGCATTGGAGTGGGTGATCCCGATCGGGCTCGCGTGCGCGATCATTTTCGGATGGTTCATGGCCATATCCTCCATTTACTCCGATCCCAAGTAGACGCTGATCGGTGACAATTGTTTCAGATTTCGCGTCCTGATGGGTGTCATTTCCGAAATCAAGAAAATGTGGTTCGATGCCCGGCCGATTTTTTTTATTTTGGCCGGGGTCATCGGTCTTTTCCTCCTGCTATTTGGTTCCATGATGTGGGGGTTGCTGGGGAAGGATTCCTTTAAGGATTATTCCCGGCAGCCTCCCCCTTCTACTGTCCAGCCCTCTCGCTGAATCTCTTTCAAATCAGGTCCGTTTTCTCCTCTGAAATCTCCTTTGTTCGTTGGTGTTATTTATTTGGAACTCTTTTGTTCTCCAGATACAGTTGAATTTTCTCCTTAGTAACGGTTAATCTGAAGGGATGTATTGTATTTTCATCAGAATATGAGGGGTATGATGAAAGCCTGGGTGATAGGGATGTCAACAAGTTAAACGGATCGATGTCGAATCGTGATGTTCGGGAAAGGATAGTATTGTGGCAAATGGAGAAGGTCTGACAGTATTGGAAAAGAAGACCCTCGCAGGTCTCAGCATGATTTTTGCAATAAGAATGTTCGGGCTTTTTATCGTACTTCCTGTCATCAGTCTCTATGCGCGAACCCTTCCCGGGGCCAATCCCCTTTGGCTCGGGCTCGCTCTCGGGGGATACGGCCTGTCCCAGGCGATCTTCCAGATTCCTTTCGGGATGCTGTCTGATCGTTTTGGAAGAAAGCCCATCATTGTTATCGGCCTGCTCATTTTTGCTGCTGGTTCCATCTTTGCTGCCTCGGCACACTCTGTCCTGAGTCTCTTTATCGGACGGCTCCTTCAGGGTTCGGGGGCCATTGCCGCGGTGGTAATCGCACTGATGGCGGATCTGACCAGAGAGGAGTATCGAACCCGGGCCATGGCAGGAATCGGGATTTCCATCGGTCTCTCCTTTGCCGTGGGAATGGTTGTCGGACCGATCTTGGGCGCTCGTTACGGTGTGGCCTCCCTTTTCTGGCTAACTACCGTCCTTTCGCTTGTCGGAATAGCGATTTTGCTCTTGGTTGTCCCGAATCCTGAGGGAGCGGTTCACAAAAACGAGATGGAACTTTCTGTATCCCAGCTGGCTTATGTTCTCAAGAATCCCGCTCTCGCCAGGATCGACCTGTCGGTCTTTCTTCTGCACCTTTTTCTGACTGCAGTCTTTGTCAGCTTTCCTGTTCTTCTTCACCAGTACATGCCGGCCGAAAGTATGTGGAAGGTCTATCTCCCTGTCATTCTTGGAGGCATGTTCCTCATGGTTCCCGGAATGATTATTGCCGAGAAGAAAAAGAAGCTGAAAATTGCTTTCATGATCGCTATCCTTTTCATCGTGGCCAGCTTTGTCATCTTCCTCCTCGGTTACCGGAGCGAGTTTGGTCTCATTGCAGGACTCAGCGTGTTTTTTGTAGGATTCAACCTGCTTGAGCCCTTGATGCCCTCGATTATGACACGTTTCGTCCGCACCAGGACAAGGGGGACCTCTTCGGGAGTTTTCAGTATGAGCCAGTTTTTGGGAGCCTTTGTGGGAGGGGCTCTTGGAGGAGCACTCGTTTCCATTTCCAATGAGGCCCTGTTTATTGGAATGCTGATCCTTTCTGTTATCTGGATTTTTGCTGCTTTGGGTCTAACAGATCCAAATCTTCTCGAGACATTCGAATTGCCGGTAACCCGGGAACTTTCCGACCCTCTTCCCCTGGTTCGACAGATGGGGGACATGGCCGGCGTTGTGGATTGTCGCTATCGTGAGTCGGAACGGATTTTATGGATCAAGTATCTTAAGGACCGGATTACTCCGGAAGACCTCGAGAGGAAGTTGACGGGCCTTCTCGAAGTTTGAGTGTCCAGAAAGGTTTTTGTGACACCCCTTCAGCGATTCCGTCTCTCTTTGCTTACCATGCTGCTCCTTGTCGGAGGAGGGGCGTTCGGTTACGTGGAAATCGAGGGGTGGGGATGGTCAGATGCCCTGTTCATGACAGTCATCACCCTGTCCACTGTCGGATACCAGACGGTCCATCCTCTCGACAATGCGGGAATGTATTTTACCATGGCCCTGATCATTGTCGGTGTCGGGACGGTGGGTTACGCCATTGCCACTCTTTCTGAGATCATTCTTGAGGGTCATCTGCAGAGTTTCTGGGGGGGGCGGAAGATGGAAAGAATGATCGAAAAGCTGTCGGACCATGTTATTGTTTGCGGGTTTGGAAAAATTGGGTCCCTGACGGCGACAACCCTTTATGAACGGAAGATTCCGTTCGTCGTGATCGATGAGAGTCCTGAGGTTGTCAAGGAAGCGATCGGAAAAAATTATCTGGCTGTTCTCGGCAATGCGACGGAAGAAGGAGTACTGGAAAAAGTCGGGATTGGTCGCGCTCAGGCCCTTCTCGTAACGCTTTCAACTCGGGTGGCTGATGCGGCCTATATTGTCATGAGCAGCCGAATCGATCATCCCAAGCTGTCGATTATCGCCATGGCCAATGATTCCCGTACGGAAGCTAAGCTGTTGAGGGCCGGGGCAAACAAGATCATTTCTCCGTTTGTTCTTGGAAGCCACAGGATGGTCATGGCCCTGACCCAGCCCACCCTTCTTGACGTCATGGACATCGTCAGTACCAAGGACGGCATGGGCCTCTCCTTCGAGGAACTTGTGATTCCGACCCTTTCGCATTTTTCGGATAAATCGATCGCTGAAATTGCAAAAAAATATGAATTTAGGTCCCATATTATTGCTATCCGGCCTGCCGGAGGAAAAAACTTTACATTGCCTACGGCTGACACCGTGCTGCGCTCTCAGGATCAAGTCGTTGTCATTGGAGCCCGGGATGAGATTCAACGTATCAAAGATCTGATGTACAGGAACCAGGGAGGCATGCATTCGTGATATTGCCAGGAGATCGGAAAAAATGAAAACGAATCCGAATGGATCATCATCTGCGCCTTCAGGCGGTGAATCCGAGTGGATCGCCAGAGGAAGCAGGGTTCTTCTTGGCAATGTGAAAAGGGATGAGCTCGTTTTCAGGAAAGGACGGGGAGCCTACCTTTACGATATCGACGGCCATGCCTACCTCGACTTTATCGGAGGGGTGGCCATCCATGTTCTTGGCCATTGCCACCCGCGCGTGACTGTGGCTGTCCAGAAACAGGCACAGAGGCTTTTGCATACCTCCAATCTCTATTATCACGAGCCACAGATTCTCCTGGCCGAATTGCTGGTTCGGGAAAGCTTTGCCGATCGCGTGTTCTTTGCTAACTCCGGGGCCGAAGTGGTCGAGGCGGCGATCAAGCTTGCCAGGCGGTATGGAGCCAAGTCGGGAAGATACCAGCTTTTGGCAATGGAAGGAAGTTTTCACGGACGGACATTGGGGTCACTGACTCTTACGGGGCAAAAAAAAATCCGGGAAGGAATCGGGCCGCTTCCTCCCGGTTTTGACTGGGCTCCCTTTAATGATTTTGAGGCTGTTGTTTCGCATGTGACTCCTGAAACGGTCGCTATCTTTGTGGAGCCGATTCAGGGAGAGGGGGGAGTCATCCCGGCGACCTCTGAGTTTCTGAAAAAACTTCGGGATTTTTCACGGGAAAAAGATATTCTCCTCGTCTTCGACGAGATCCAGACGGGAATCGGTCGGACCGGAACCCTCTTTGCCTATGAATCCTGCGATGTCGTGCCGGATATCCTCCTGTCGGCCAAGGCTTTGGGGGGAGGGTTGCCCCTTGGAGCCCTTCTTACGACCGAATCCCTGGGTTCCTTTTTGCCTCCCGGCTCTCATGGCTCAACATTCGGAGGGAATCCTGTGGCCTGCGCGGCTGGACTTGCCGTTCTTGAAACGCTCTACGAGGAAGGCTATCTTCCGGACGGTGTCGCAAGAATCTCGGAGGTACTCTGGCAGGAGCTTTCTGAACTTGCCGAGCTCTACCCTGAATGGATACTGGAAATTCGTGGAATGGGAATGATGATCGGGCTTGTTCTTCCCGAAAGAGCGGTGGAGGTCAAGGACCGGTTTCTCAAGGAAAAGGTTCTGGTCAATGCCACCGGCCCGAATGTCATCAGACTTCTTCCCCCGGTCAACCTTTCTCTGGATGAAATCTCGTCATTTTTCGAGTCTGCGGACCGCGTTTTTGCGTCAATGGGCGCCCCGGGAGGAAAAAAACTTGAAAATAAAGGATAATCATTCGTTTTTGAACCTTCTTTCCCATACATCCCGGGATCTTCGGTCGATCCTCGATTTGGCCGGTCGGGTTGAAACGTCTCCGGAGGATTTCCGGACTGTCCTTGAATGGAAGACTGTGGGCCTTCTCTTTGAGAAATCTTCGACAAGAACCCGTCTTTCCTTTGAGTCGGGAATTCGGCAAATGGGGGGAGGCAGCCTTTTTCTGGGGGCGGACATCCAGTTGTTCAGGGGGGAGTCCCTCGAAGACACGGCCAGGGTGATGAGCTCCTACCTTGATATGGTGATTGTCCGGACATTTGCCCATGAACGTCTCTCGGACTTTGACTCCGCTGCCTCCATTCCTGTCATCAATGGTCTGACCGACGGACACCATCCCTGCCAAGCGCTTTCCGACTATTATTATCTGGAGAAGGTTTTCGGAGGGCTTGACGGTCTGGCTGTGACCTATGTAGGGGACGGAAACAACATGGCCCGGTCGCTTGCAGAGGGGGCCGCCCTTCTGGGTGTCCATCTGACCCTGGCTTCTCCCGTCGATTACGCCCTGCCGGAAAAGGAAGTGGCCGAACTCGACAGGATCGCAAAAAAGCATGGAGGATCGATTCGGGTCCTGTCCGACCCGATGGAGGCTGCCCGTGGGGCAAGGGCCCTGTACACCGACGTCTGGACAAGTATGGGTCAAGAGACGGAGTCGACTATTCGGGAAAAGGTTTTCAGGGGGTACTGCATCGACCGGAACATGCTGGAGGTCGCAGCCTCCGACGCCATTGTCATGCATTGTCTTCCGGCTTACCGGGGTAAGGAAATCACCGCCGAAGTCCTTGATGGACCAAGGTCCAGGGTGTTCGAACAGGCAGCGGCCAGATTGCCGCTTCAGAAAGCCATCATGATATTTTGTCTGGGAAAGGAGTCCTGAGAAATGGGTAGTCAAAAGGGGGGGATTGAAACGTCGAAACCGTCCAGGGTGATTCTTGCCTATTCGGGGGGCCTTGATACCTCTGTTGCGATTGTCTGGCTCAAGGAGACCTTCGGATGCGACGTGGTCTGCTACTGTGCCGACCTAGGGCAGGGGGAAGACCTGGAGGCCGTTTCGGAAAAAGCCAGAAAAACCGGGGCCTCGGATGTCGTTGTCGTCGACCTTCGGGAAACATTTGTGAAGGACTATGTTTTTCCGATGATCCAGGCCGGGGCGGTCTACGAGGATGGATATTTGCTCGGGACCTCGATTGCCCGTCCTCTCATTGCAAAGGTCCAGATGGAGATCGCCCGTGAGAGAGGGGCGGACTCGGTGGCGCATGGGGCGACCGGCAAGGGAAACGATCAGGTCCGTTTCGAACTCGCCTACTACTATTTTAACCCGAAGATCAGGATTCTTGCCCCGTGGCGCCTCTGGGATTTCTCCAGCCGCTCCGAGCTCATCCATTACTCTAAGAAACACCACATTCCTGTTACGGCAACACTTGAGAAGCCCTACAGCGTCGACAAGAATCTGTTTCATACAAGCTATGAGGGAGGCATTCTCGAAGACCCTTGGGTCGCTCCGCCAGAAGAAATCTTTCAGATGACCTGTAGTCCGAAGACCGCTCCCGAAGAACCCGAGGAAATTACTCTTTCTTTCGAGAAGGGGATTCCGATCGCGATCAACGGAACTCTTCTTGACCCCCTCCCGCTCATGGAAAGAGTCAATTCATTGGGGGCAAACCATGGGATCGGCCGCATCGACCTGGTGGAAAGCCGTTTTGTGGGAATGAAGTCCCGCGGGGTTTATGAAACTCCTGGTGGAACCATTCTGCATGCGGCCCACCGAGCCTTGGAAACCCTGACTCTCGACAGGGAGGTGTTGGCGCTCAAGGCTCAGATCATGCCGAAATACGCCCAGTTGATCTACAACGGGTTCTGGTTCTCTCCGGAACGCCTGGCTCTTGCCGATCTTGTGACCTCAACGCAGCACCGGGTAACGGGCGATGTTCGTCTGATCTTGTTCAAGGGAGGATTGCGGATTACAGGAAGGCGTTCTCCTTACTCTTTGTACCGGAAAGACCTGGCGACCTTCGAAACAGACAATGTGTACAGACAATTCGATGCCGACGGCTTCATCCGGATCCAGGCCTTGAGACTCAAGCTATATTCCGATCAGGAAGGAACGTCCCTGTGAACGAAGCATCATCCGGATCCGGGTCCGGACTTCCCGGGAAACCTTGGGGGGGGAGGTTTGTCGAATCTACCGATCGGGAGGTCGAACGGTTTACAGAGTCGATCTCCTTTGACAAGAGGCTTTGGCGGGAGGACATTGAAGGTTCGCGGGCCCATGCCAGAATGCTTTGTCGTATCGGCCTTCTGACGCAGGGCGAGCTGGATGCTATTCTGGTGGGATTCGACAAGGTTTCCGAGGAGTTCGAAAACGGGACCTCGCCATTTCGGATCGACTGGGAAGACATCCATATGCACATAGAAAAAAGGCTTGTGCATCATGCCGGTCCTGCGGGTCTCAAAATTCATACGGCCCGCAGCCGGAATGATCAGGTGGCTCTCGATCTCCGGCTCTTCGTCAGGAGGGAATGCCGGAGCCTTCAGGAGGCGCTTCTTGGCCTGTTAAGGCAGATTCTTTTGAAAGCGACACGCTATCGGAATCTCCTGCTTCCAGGGTATACGCATACCCAGCAAGCTCAACCCATTTCTGGAGGGTATTATTTTTCGGCCTATGCCGAACGTTTCTACCGGGACCAGAAACGGCTGTCCGAGGTTTTTGAAAAGGCGGATATCTCTCCCCTGGGCTCGGGGGCCCTGGCCGGAACAACCTTGCCTATCGACCGCGAGTCGGTCGCTCGGGATCTCGGAATGTCCGGAGTAACCAGAAATGGACTTGATGCGGTGAGCGACCGGGATTTTTTGGCCGACTTTCTTCATACCCTTTCGCTTGTCATGGTCCATCTGTCCGGGTGGGCCGAGGAATGGGTGTTGTGGTCCACCAGGGAGTTCGGGATGATTTCTCTTCCCGACCGTCTGTTGACCGGGTCTTCCATGATGCCCCAGAAAAAGAATCCGGATATTCTCGAATTGATCAGGGGAAAGGCTGCACGGGTTTTTTCCGACTATACCGGTCTCATGATCCTTCTGAAAGGGCTCCCTCTCTCCTATAACCGGGATCTTCAGGAAGACAAGGAGAAGCTTTTCGATGCCCTTGATACGACCCTTTCCTGTCTTTCTCTGATGACCGTTGCCGTCGAGGGCATGGTATTCAACGAGGACCGGATCGCCGGGATTCTGAGGGGGACAGAGCTTTTGGCCACCGATATTGCCGAAGATCTGGTCCGTTACGGGGTTCCCTTTCGGGAGGCCCATGCCGTCGTCGGAGGAATTGTGGCCTTTGCGGCGGAAAAAGGGAAGGACCTCGATCGACTGTCCGACGAGGATCTTCGGCTCTTTTCTGACAAATTCCCCCCGGAATATTCTAAGACGCTTTCCATTCGTGGTTCGGTGGAGCGACGCTGCCATATCGGCGGGCCTGCTCCCGACACGGTGGAGAAGAGGATTCACGAACTCTGGCGGGAATTTTTTCGGGATCCGCTCCCTTGAGGAACAATTTATGACCTCTGGGATCACAGTCTGGACAAAGAACATGGCGTTTTGTTTTTTTCTTGCCCTGCTGGCCTCGTGTGGCATTCAGGGAATGCCGATTCCACCGGAAAATGTTCCTCCTGAAACTCCGGTGGAATCAACGACGCTTCCCGGCTCTTCTTCGAAAAAAGATGCCGTGGGTCCGACCTCCAATTCCGGGAAAGGTCAGGGCCTCGGAGTCGGGAAGGCCGGAGTCGGAGCCGATAAAATGAACGGTAGTCCAGGAGGGCCCAGCGAGGAAGAGGGTTCCGGGGGGGATGACGACGGGCAGGGAGAGGACTCGCCCTAGATCTTCCGCTTATCCCGCTTAATGCCTCCCTGTAATGACCCGGAATCGCCGAAGGTCACGATCTGCCCCAATACTTACATTCTCCCCCGAGTAATCTCTGGACGTGTTTCCCTGTGTATTCCTTCCCCAATGTTCTTATTGGATCCGGTTGGCCCGGGCGGAGGGACGACCCGTTGTCTCCGTTGAATTCAAGAGGGGATCGCTTTAATATGATAAGATTGTCAATATTTATGCGAGATCGATTCGACGATCTGTCTGACGATTCGGGCTGCGCCCGGGCGCAGCCGCCAAGCAGGAAATTCAGTGGAATCGGAGTGATAACCTTCGGGAGAATGGGCCTTGAACACATTTCAATATGAAAACAACAGACTGATGGTTGAAAAGATGCGGGTGGAGGATATCGTCGAAAAAGAGGGTTCTCCCCTCTATATTTACAGTCGGCAGGCCCTTGTTGAGCGCATCACCACCTACCAGGAGGCCTTCAGGGGGCACCGGACACTGGTGGCCTACGCGATGAAGGCGAACGGCAATCTGGGGATCCTGTCTCTCCTGGGAGAACTGGGAGCCGGCATCGATGTTGTATCGGGGGGGGAGCTTTTCAGGGCGCGCAAGGCCGGTATTCCAGGAGACCGGATTGTTTTTGCCGGGGTGGGAAAAACGGAGGAAGAGATCGCCTTTGCTTTGAAAGAGAAAATCCTGATGTTCAACGTCGAGAGCCAGGCAGAGCTGGACCACATCAGTGCCGTGGCCGTTCGCCTTGGGACGAAGGCGCCAGTGGCCCTTCGCGTCAATCCGGATGTCGATCCGAAGACGCATCCCTACATATCGACGGGAATGAAGAAATCCAAGTTCGGCATTCCGGTGGAACTTGCGGTCGCGGAATACCAGAGGGCCGCGACACTGCCCGGAATAAACATCGTCGGGATTCACCAGCATATTGGATCGCAGCTGACAGAAATCGCCCCTTTCCGTGACGCCTTCGATCGTCTTCTGGCTTTCTATGAAGAGCTGGGTAAGGCCGGGATCAGGGTGACTCACCTCGATCTGGGCGGAGGGTTGGGCATCCGCTATCGCAATGAAGCTCCCCCAACCCCAAAGGATCTGGCCGATCTGGTTCTCCCCCGGATCAAGGATCTCGATGTGACCGTCGTGCTGGAACCGGGACGCTCCATTGTTGGAAATGCCGGAATTCTGGTGACCCGGGTTCTTTACCGGAAGCAGACGGCCGTCAAGACATTTTTCATTGCCGATGCCGGGATGAACGACCTTCTTCGTCCCTCGCTCTATGGAGCCCATCATGACCTGCTTCCCGTCGTCGACAAAAATCGGACTCTCGTTAAAGGAGATCTGGTAGGCCCCATCTGCGAAACGGGGGACTTTCTTGCGACAGACCGGGAAATGCCGGAGTTCGATGCGGGCGACCTGATCGCGGTCATGTCGGCCGGAGCGTATGGATTTTCGATGGCGTCAAACTACAATGCCCGTCCGAGACCGGCGGAAGTACTGGTTGACGGCGATCACTACACGGTCATCCGGGAGCGGGAAACCTTCGAGGACATGATCCGTGGTGAAAGGGTATGATCCAGGACGGTCCTTCCGGGGAAATCGAGGAGATCGAATCGGGAGAGATTCCACTGGACCCTCCCCGGAAAGAAGGGAAGGGATGTTTTCTCGTCCTGATCGTTCTATCGGCGATCCCTGTGGTATTTTTTCTTCTGACTTTCCTCGGAGGGAATTATCTCACCTACGTTTACATGCGGTATTTCGCTGTCGACCGTGGGCTTTCAACCCGTAAGCCGCCGGAAATAAGCCTGGAGGAGTTCCGCAAGGATCTGGATATTCTCGATTCATTTTACGATGCGGGAAACGGTGGAAAGATTCCCGGAAGGGATGTCGTTAATCTGTCCGCGGAGCTCAAGGGAATGCTCTCCTATCCCGGGGCGGTGCGTCCGGAAGTCCTGCATCTGGTCGTTGGACATGCCCATGAGGTCATGCAACAATACCATATTAAGATCAGGAAAAATCCCGGGAGATAGGTTTTTCTCTGGAGATTTTGCCAGCCGGGGAAGGTCAACCGGGTTCACAATATTTTTGAGGGGTGCGCGCGTTGTTTTCCGGTTCGATGGTGGCTCTGGTAACACCTTTTCAGAACGGTCAGGGTGACAAAAATGGGAGAATCGACGAACGGGCTCTTCGACGGCTGGTCGATTTCCATGTGCGGGAAGGAACAAGAGCGATTGTCCCTGTGGGGACAACAGGGGAGTCGGCGACTCTGACCCATGAGGAGCATGAACAGGTCATCCGGATCGTCGTCGACCAGGCTGCCAAGCGTGTGCGAGTCCTGGCGGGGACAGGCTCGAACAGCACCGAGGAAGCCGTGGCCCTGACTCGGGCTGCCCGCGAAATAGGGGCAGACGGAGCTCTCGTGATTACTCCGTATTACAATCGCCCGACTCAGGAAGGGCTTTTCCGGCATTACGAAACCCTGGCCATGAAGGTCGAATTCCCCATGGTCATATACAATGTTCCTGTCCGGACTGGTGTCAACATGCTTCCGGAGACGATCGCGAGGCTTGCCTCCATCCCCGAGTATGTGGGAGTCAAGGAAGCCTCCGGGAACATGGGTCAGATCGTCGATCTCTTCAACCGTCTCGAAAATCAGATGGCAGTCTATTCGGGGGACGATCTGCTGACCTATTCCATCCTGACGTTGGGGGGACACGGGACCATCTCCGTTTCTGCGAACCTTGTTCCCAGGAAGATGGCCGACCTCTGTGATTTGGCCCTTTCCGGAAATTTCAGGGAGGCTTTGGCCGTTCATAACAGCCTCATCCCCCTTCACCGGGCCCTGGGTTTCGAGACCAATCCGATTCCGATCAAGACTGCCATGGCTCTTGCCGGGATGATCGGGGGAGAGATGCGTCTTCCTCTGGTTCCCATGGATGAATCCAATAAAACCAGGCTTGCCGCTGTCATCCGGTCGATGGGACTTGAAAAGGAGACGGTCCAGTGATTTCTAGCCGAAGGATGGTATCGCTGATCGGGGCGGGAGGTCGAATGGGCCGCGAAATTGCGAATGTCCTTCTGACCGATCCGCTCCTGGGGCTCGGGTCGGCCGTTGAGTCGATCGATGGACCCTATGTCGGCCTGTCTGTCCCCGATTTTCCCGATCTCAGCTTCGACTCCGATATCAAGGAGGCGGCTCTTCGATGCGATGTAGGCATCGATTTCTCGAGCCCGGAGAATCTGAGATACTCGGTTGGGGCCTTTGTCGATGCAGGCAAGCCCCTGGTGATCGGAACCACCGGCCTTTCCCTGTCGGACAGGGATTTCGTCCGTGAAACGGGCTCTGCCATTCCGATCCTGTGGTCGCCGAACATGAGCCTTGGGGTCAACCTCCTGGCGATCCTGGCAGAACAGGCGTCCCGGGCCCTGGAAGGGTTTGATGCCGAAATTCTAGAAATTCATCACCGGCACAAAAAGGATGCTCCCAGTGGCACGGCCCTTTTTTTGGGGGAGGCGGTTTCAGCAGGCAGAAATTCCACTCTCTCCCAGTCCGGCGTCTTTGTTCGTCATGGTTTGACGGGAGACCGTCCGGAGGGCTCGATCGGAGTCATGGCGCTTCGGGGGGGAGATGTTCCGGGAGATCATACGGTCTTCTTTTTGGGGGCCGGGGAGAGACTCGAGTTGACTCATCGGGCAGAGAGCCGTGAGGTCTTTGCCCGGGGAGCCGTCCGTGCCGCGCAGTTTCTTCTCGGTCGTCCGAACGGCTTCTACACCATGGCCGATGTATTGCTGGCATCCGGGCCCGGGGATCGGTGAACTCCCCGTTTCCTTCCGGGTTAGTCGCTGGAGACCGTCTGGTCCGATACCTTCGTCCCGACGGTAGCATCCAGTGGGGACTGCTTCTCTCCGGAGGAGACGTTCGTTCGGTCGGCGGGACAATGGAACGGAAGGAGGATCTTGTCTGGCTTCCGCCAGTTCTTCCCGGAAAGATTGTGGCTGTTGGCCTGAATGACCGGGGTCATGCTCTGGAGATGGGAAAGGCGCTCCCCGATGAACCGCTCCTTTTTCTCAAATCGATTTCCTCCATCGGCGCGCACATGAATCCGGTTCCCTATCCAGCTGTATCGTCTCGTGTTGATTTTGAAGGAGAAATCGCCCTTGTCATTGGAAAAAGGGCCGATCACGTTGGCCCCTCCGATGCCCGGCAGTTCCTCTACGGGATCACTGCGGCCAATGACATGACCGCCCGGGATCTTCAGATGCGCGATGTGCAGTATACGCGGGCCAAATCCTTTACCGGATTCTGTCCCTTGGGTCCTGCCATTTTAGTCGGAGAGGTTCCTGATGGACGTTACGTCAGAACACGCGTCAACGGAGATCTCCGGCAGGATGGACGGGAAACCGACCAAATCTTCCGGTGGGAATCCCTGCTCAGCTACATCAGCCATATGATGCCCCTTGAGCCGGGAGATGTTGTCCTGACGGGAACCTATCGGGGAGTGGGGCCCCTTGCGGTCGGAGACAAGGTGGAGGTCGAAGTGGAGGGACTCCCCCCCCTGATCAGCCGGATCGTTCCCGATCCTTATCCCGCTCTTTATCATGTCTGGAAAAAATCCGGACCTGATGCCTAAGTGACCGGAAAGTGGTGTCCGGTCACAAAAACGAACCGTTTGAGGAGATCGTCCATATGGATGTAACGAACATGTTTGCCCGTAGAATAACCGCGCTTCCTCCCTACCTGTTTGCCCGTATCGATGAAAAGAAAAGGGAGGCCCTCAAGAAGGGGGTGGACCTGATCAACCTGGGAATCGGAGATCCGGACAGTCCGACTTTCGAACCGATTGTTGCGGCGGGCCAGAAGGCTCTGACCAAGCCGGAGCATCACCAGTACCCGTCCTACGAAGGTATGCTGTCTTTTCGGAAAGCTATCGCCGACTGGTATTCGAGACGATTTTCCGTGAGTCTCGATCCAGCCACCGAGGTTGTGGGGCTGATTGGATCCAAGGAGGGGATCGGCCACCTGCCATTGGCTTTCATCGAATCGGGAGATGTGGTGCTGATTCCGGAACCGGGGTATCCGGTCTACCATGCGGGTACCCTTTTTGCCGGTGGCGAGAGCTATTTCATGCCGATTCTCGAATCGAACGGATTTATGCCGGATCTCGACCGAATTCCCGAGTCTGTCCTGAAGAGGGCGAAGATTCTCTTCATCAACTATCCCAACAATCCGACCGGGGCGACTGCCACGGACGAATTCTTCCGGAAAGTCATCGAAATTGCGACTCGCCACAATATCATCGTGGCCCATGACGCAGCCTATTCGGAAATCTACTATGACGGAAAACCCCCAAAAAGCTTCTTGTCCTATCCGGGGGCCAAGGAGGTCGGGATCGAATTTCACAGCCTTTCAAAGACATACAATATGACGGGTTGGAGGGTCGGTTTTGCGGTCGGGAATGCCCAGGTTCTTTCGGGATTGCTCAAGGTCAAGAGCAATATGGATTCGGGAATCTTTCAGGCCCTGCAGGAAGCGTCCATCACCGCCCTGTCTCTTCCGGAATCGACGCTGGACACCCTGCGGAATTTTTACCAGAAACGTCGGGACACTCTCGTTTCGGGACTCAACAGCGCCGGACTTCGTGTTTTTTCTCCCGGAGCCTCTTTTTATCTCTGGGCCGGACTCCCCAAGGGGATTAGTTCTGAAGAAGCCACCCTTGCCCTGCTTGACCGGGCTGGCATTGTCGCGACTCCGGGGAACGGGTTTGGCCCGTCGGGGGAAGGCTATGTCCGGTTTGCCCTCACCGTTGGCGTCGATCGCCTGAACGAGGCAACAGCCCGCATACGGGAGCATCGACTCTTCGGAGTCTGATCCGGAGGCCCTGAAGGAGAACGGGTCGTGGACAATTTTTTTGTGATTTCTCTCGGAGGTAACCTGAAAAATACCCGGAGAGCCTTTGATCGAGCTCTCCGGACACTGGCAAGAAACCGGAACATACGTCTGACCGGAGCCTCGCGGACCCTTCGGACCGCTCCTTGGGAAATCACCTCTCCGGCCTTTATCAACAAGGTCGTTTGCGGATATTCGCATGTCGGTGCTCCCGGTCTCTGGAATCTGTTGCTCCGAATGGAACGTCAGGAGATTCGCCGGGGAAAGGGAAAATGCTACCCCCGGACGCTCGATGTGGATTTCCTGCTCTACAATGGCCCTCAATCACCTCGGAAGGACCTTGTTCTTCCCCATCCTCGCCTGGCATTTCGGCCTGTCCTGCTCCAGCTTCTTGCCGAGGCCCGGCATCGACGATTTGTTCCCTGATCCGGGGATTTCGGGATGTATGGCCCGGTGGGCAGCTTCATTAAATTCATGCGACAAGCGAAATGATGCGGTTCAGGGAGGCTCTTGAGTTGGTGGTCCGTTGTGTGGCAGTCTTGTCGGGACAGGTGTCCTCGCTTGGATTTGGAACTTTGTGTGTTCGGCACAAACTTTACTTTGGAGCAGGGGACGGTTTTTGGGAACCTTTTTGTTTTCTTTGTTTTGAAAAATGATTTCGGGGCACCTTCGGGGAAGATTGAGGGAAGGATTTGGTCCAAAGCTTCGGGGAAAGGGATTTCCCCTTGGCAGGTCACGATCTCTTTCCTCGTGGTGGGATGGGTGCTGTTTTGTGTTCTGTCCAATGCCTGGGGCCAGACCTTCGAGATCGATGGGGGTGAGACAGTCTTCTCCCAGAACAGCCAGTATTACTTTGCCCAGGTCGGGGATTTCATCACCCTAGACAACCTTTTCAAGACCCCGCAGTCACAGGCCAGTTCCTCCGAACATCCTGATGTCGGAACAGCCCCGACCGATCTTCCAACCCTTCACCTGTTTGTCATGGCATTTTACTTTGCCTATGAAACCCCAGGCCCTCCCATGACCACCGTCAACGCCTACAACGGAATCAATCCGGCTTTTGGAATCCGCATCCCTTTTCCAGACGGATTCTGGGAAGGGGATGCGGGCATCGCTCTGGCGCAAGCCTATCAGACTCTCACGCCGATTGTGAGCATGATCGGGGTCTATCTGCAGACGGAATACTATCGCGCGCTGGGTACAGGGGCGATTGATCTTTTTGCCAACTATGTCGGGTATATCCAATATATCTATGTTCAGGCGCGATACATGGCGCCCGCTTGGCAGACAAAGGCAAAGTCGGTCTCGTTTTATCTGGGGCCGGAGCTGATCGGACAGGGAAACAATACCTACAATGCAGGACAGGGAGGAGTGGCTTTGGGTTTCTCTCTGCAAAAAATTCACTCCTACCTGACACTCGACGGGGGGCTGCTCAGATCCTCTGTGTCGACAGGCTGGGGAGGATATGAAGGGTTTTCCTGGTATGTCTCCTTCTGAAGGGGCATCGACCCCTGAGTCCTGGCCTTTAAAGCTTGATTCCGGAGCGCCGGGGTCCCTGGTCGGGTGGTATGATCGGAATCGCCGGGACCTCCCGTGGAGAAAAACAAGGGATCCCTACCGGATCTGGGTTTCCGAAATCATGCTCCAGCAGACGACCGTCTCGACAGTCCTCCGATATTTTGACCGGTTCATCAAACGGTTTTCCACCCTTGAAAATCTTTCGAATGCATCGCTGTCCGAGGTCCTGAAGCTTTGGGAGGGACTGGGGTATTACCAGAGGGCCCGAAATCTCCACCGTGCCGCCGGAATGATTCCCGTTGGCCCCGATGGCCCGGATTGGCCCCGGACCGTTTCGGAATGGATGGTCCTGCCTGGGATTGGCCGATCCACCGCCGGAGCCATTCTCTCGATTTCGACCGATACCTGGGCCCCCATTCTCGATGCCAATGTCCGTCGGGTCATGGAGCGTTTTTATTCAATCCCTCCGGATGTCCGGGCCCGGGAAAAACTTCTATGGGAAGGTTCGAACCTCTGGGGAAGAGACAATGGGCGGCCCGGGGATACAAACCAGGCCCTGATGGAACTGGGCGCCGTTGTCTGTTTGCCTTCCGGACCGGACTGCTCTCGCTGTCCGGTCTTCCTGCAATGCCGGACGAGAGGTCCGGGATTTGGAGCCAAGGAGGAAGGATTCCGCGGAAAAAAAGGGAAGGGGGAGACCCAGGAGAAGCCGATCCGGGAGAGGGTGGCGTTGATCCCCGAATCCGGCCCCCTTCTTCTCGAACCCAGAAACGAGGGCCGCCTGCTGGAAGGATTGATGGATTTCCCGGGATTTTCCTCATCGGCGCCTGCTCCAGGAACAGTGATTGTCTCAGGTTCCTTTCGTGGAGCTCGTGTCGTTGAGGCCCTTTTTACTGTCCGTCAGACCTATTCCCACTTTCAGGAAGTGGTCTACGTCACTCTGATCGCTCCGTCGGGAAGAAAAAGGAAGAAGATGGGGGTCTCCCTTTCCTTCTCCGAAAATGAGAGAGAGACCGGACAATGGGTTTCCATTGAAGAGTCCGCCTCCCTTGCCCTGACTGGAGTGGCCCGAAAGATAATCGACAGGTTGAGGAACGGGAAAATCCCCGGAAGAGACTGAAGGCCCTGTTCCGGTCGATTTCTGTCGGAAGTGGGCGACTGGGTGTTTCGGTGTGTTTGTCGATCGTCCGGGTATTTTTAGAATCATCCTGGGCCGCTCCTTTCCCGTGATCGCTTCTGATAACCGGAAACTATTCCGGAAAAGAAGCCCTTACTTTTCGGTAAATCCACTTCGGTTGTGTTCGTAGGTCGAACGGAAAAACCCGGTCATCATTAGTTTTTGGAGGCGGACATGAGAAATGGGTCCTCCTTCTAACCCGAGGATCTGTTGATAGTGATCCGGGTTGCCAGAGTCGAGGAGCCCTCTCCCCGGAAGTGTCCTTCCGTGGGCAGGGTCAGGGAGGGAAGGGGGGAGGAAGCCAGGGTAATGTGGTGGTCCGCCGCCATCAGTCCCTCGCTTGGATCGAGTCCTCGCCAGCCGGCTCCCGGGAGGTAAACCTCGATCCAGGCATGAAGGGACGGTTCTTCTTGTGTTCCTGTTGGGACGTGGTAGCCGCCTGTGAAACGGGAGGCGAGTCCGAAAAACCGGCAGATCTCCATGGCCAGCAGCGCAAAGTCCCTGCAGGTTCCTCCTCCGTTCTCGAGTGTTTGCTGGGGCGAATGGGGGTCCCCTTCTTCCCTGACCGCGTAGGAAAAGGACTCCCTGATTTTTTGTGCAAGTCCTGTCAGGAAGGGAATCGTTTCCATCTTCGAGGAGTAGCGGACTGTCTCGATGAAGCTCCTGAATAAAGAGCTTTTGTTTAATTCGGCGCTCTGTGCGAGATAGGGAGCGAGAAGGGGGGAGAGGACCGGACCGTAGGAAAAGGGCAGGGTCCTGAACCGGGAGTCGGACAGCAGGAAGTCGAACGGGTTCGTCCGAAAGGTCCGGACTCGGGACGAAGCGGTCAGAGACAGGGTCGGGTGGAGTCCGGAAAACCAGAGTGTATCCTCGATATTGCCGTCCAGGCCGGTATTTCGGGTGGTCTGAACCGGTGCCGGGACAACATCGAGACGGTAAAATTCAAGGACCTGGGTGGCGTCTGATCGTGGATGAAGGCGCACTGTCATGGGTTCGAAGAAAGCCGGTCCGGAAAACACGAAATCCATCCGATGGGAAATTTCGAAAATCATGAGGGTCAGCCCGACTGGGACAGCTTTGACAGGACCTCGTGTACCCATTCCCTGGGCAGTGCCTCTACGGAGGCCTTGAGACGGTCCTGCCACCATTGGGGCAGGTGTTGCAGATCCTTTCGGTGGTAGCGGTGATGAGCCAGTTCCCGGGTGCTTTGGCAGTAAAGGACGACATCGATGGGAAAGTCGACATCGACAGCGCTGATCCGGGTCGAGTCGAAGGCAAGGTAGGCGAGCTTCAGGGCCAATTCCATCTTGGAATGGTATCGGAGAACCCGGTCGAGAATCGGTTTCCCGTAGGTCGATTCCCCGATCAGAAAATAGGGAGTGGATTCGCTGACCTCAACCCAGTTTCCTTCAGGATAGAGGAGGTAGAGTTTGTGCTCCTTGTCCTTTTCGAGCTGGCCTCCGACGATCGAGAAGAGATTGAACTCGAGACCGCTTTCCCTCAGGGACTGCCGGTCTTCGGCGGCGACCCGGCGGACCTGGGTCGCAAAAAGGTTGACCACCTGGTAGAGCTTGTCATATCCAGAATCCTCTTCTTCCAGAATCTCTTCAAAATAGGTCATGGCTTTGTCACGGACCGATCGGAGTCCCGAAGTCATGAGAAAAAGGGATCGTTCCCCAAGCTTGTGGATCGTGACCTTCCGCGCGGTTGTCTGCTCAAGCCCGGACGTGATCCGGGTGTCGGCGATGCCTACCAGCCCGTCCTTTATCTTGATGGAAACGCAAAATGTCATCTTATCCTTTTCCGGCCGACTGGCCTTTACTGATGTTGAGTTCCGGGGAAGGTCTGTTTCGCTGCTGTATTCATGCGCGGCAATGAGAAAAAGGTTTCGTAAACGGCATCATCGACCTGGTTCAGGCGGATCTGGATGGAGTCGAGAAACTCGTGGAGTCCACTGGTCATTATCTCTTCAATCTTCGAATAATTCAAACTGGCGGAAAGCTGCCCCATCCTCTGCTCCGCCGCATTGCTGAAAAAATTGTGATGGGTTCCGGTGATTGATCGAAGGCTTTCTTCCGACCGGGCGATGCAGAAGGCGATCGACCGGGGAAAATACCGGTCCAGGATCAGAAAATCTGCCACCCGTTCAGGGGTGATCCGGCGATGGCGTTTCCGGTACATTTCAAAGGAACTGGCCGACCGGAGTAGCGCCGCCCATTGCACTCCATCGATGGTGCTTCCGACCCCCTGAAGGGTCGGAAGAAGAAAGTAGTATTTCACGTCGAGAATCCGGGATGTCTTGTCCGCCCGTTCGAGCATCTCTCCCATGCGGAGAAAATGCCATGGTTCATTGTGCGACAGGGTGGCATCGGCGATCCCGTCGAAGAGATGGCTTGCCATCTTCACGTCGGTGTAGAATTCGTGGGGATTTCGGAAGATCGTTTCGGTTGCGGCCGCATCCCTGACGAGGAGATAAAAACGGTTGGCCTGCTCCCACATCTCCGACGAGATAATCTCACGGATGGAGCGGGCATTTTCTCGGGCTGCCCAGACGCAGGACAAAATCGAATTGGGATTGTTTCTGTCGAAGGTCAGGAAGCGCATGACCGACTCTTTTGTTGCCGTTCCGTAGAGCTTTTCGAAAAGAGTGCTGTCGCCGCTCGTGATGACCAGTGGTTCCCACTGGTTGTTGCCCAGAACCTCCGTGTCGAGCATGAGATTCAGGTTGACATCGATGAACCGGGCAACGTTTTCGGCCCTTTCCAGGGTTCGACTCATCCAATAGATCGAGTTTGCGACGCGGCTTAACATGGGTCTCCTTTGAGAGTCGAACACGAGTGGGCATTGAAAGTCAGTCCTTCAGAACCCAGGTATCCTTTGTTCCTCCTCCCTGGGACGAGTTTACGACCAAGGAGTTTTTACGGAGGGCGACGCGGGTCAGCCCTCCAGGCATGACATAGATCTCTTTCCCGTAAAGGTTGTAGGGCCTGAGATCGACATGGCGTCCTTCGAGGTGATCCTGAACAAGGACGGGAGAGCGTGAAAGGGAGAGAGTGTTCTGGGCGATGTAGTTTCTGGGATTTTTCCGGATACGCTCTCGGAAGGAGTCCTGTTCGTCCTTCGAGGACTGGGGGCCGATCAGCATCCCGTACCCTCCCGACTCATTTGTAGTCTTGACGACAAGGCGGGACAGGTTTTCGAGAACGTATTTGCGGTCCCTGTCATCGGAACAGAGCCATGTCGGAACATTTTTAATGATGGGTTCTTCCTTGAGGTAGTAGTCGATGATCTTCGGAATGTAGGCGTAGACGGCCTTGTCATCGGCGACTCCGGTTCCGGGGGCATTGGCGAAAGCCACCCGGCCCGAGCGGTAGACCTCCATGATTCCCGGGATTCCGAGGAGGGAGTCGTGCCTGAAGGCGCCGGGGTCGAGAAAATCGTCGTCGATTCTTCGGTAGATCACATCGACTCGTTTCAGACCCTGAGTTGTTCTCATGACGACCTGTCCGTCGAGGACGGCCAGGTCGGATCCTTCCACCAGCTCAACTCCCATTTGCTGGGCGAGAAAGGAGTGCTCGAAATAGGCCGAATTGTGAACTCCGGGGGTCAGGAGGACGACCGTCGGGGATTCGATCCCTGGTGGCGCCAGGTATTCCAGTGTTTCGAGTAGCCGGTTCGGGTAGTCGTCGACCGACCGGATCCGGGAGGTTTCGAAGACCTTCGCGAAGGTTCGTTTCAGGACATGGCGGTTCTCTAGAACATACGAGACCCCCGATGGGCATCGGAGGTTGTCCTCCAGGACGAAAAATTCACCCGTCTGGTCCCGGATCAGGTCCGATCCGGTGACGTGACACCAGATGCCTTGAGGAACTTTGAGCCCCAGACACTGGGGCCGATAAGCCGGTGCTGACAAGATCAGTTCCTTCGGGACGACCTTGTCATGGAGAATTTTCTGCCCGGAATAGAGATCGTCAAGAAAGAGATTCAGGGCAAGAATCCGTTGTTTAAGACCTTTCTCGATCATGGACCACTCCCGGGCGCCGATAACGCGGGGAATGACGTCGAAGGGCAGGATTTTTTCGAGTCCAAGGGCGTCTCCGTAGACAGTGAAGGTCACCCCCATGCGGTACAGAGCGGATTCGGCAGCCTTCTGGAACCGCCCGAGTTCTCCTTCAGGGAGGCACCGGAGTAGTTCGTAGAGAAGTTTTGTCCCCGCCCGGGGGATTCCAGGCGATTCCACCAGTTCATCGTAAAATCCCTCGCCATCATAAGTGTTGAGATCGAGAGGATTCATGAGAGCAATCTCCTTCCTCCTGAGGCCGGTTTCCCCGGATATGACTGAATTTCGAACCTTTGGACTACATAGCAAGACAGGTGCCCGTCTTTTAGGATACCCCTTTCGAAAAAAATTTTAGGAAAGCATCCCGGTCTCTGCTGGCCGTCGACCGGAATGTTTCTCGTCCATAGCCGGAAGGAGAGCTGACTGTCATCCCTTTCTCGGACATTTATGTCGAAATAAAAACAATAACGACTGAATTTTTCTCGAAAGGAATGGCTGGGAGTCGGAAAAAAGAAAGAAAGTCAGCCCCATCAAGTCTGACAGGGAAAACGGCCGGGACGGTGCATCCTTGTCTTTCTGGGGGAGAGCGGCAGTCCTGTGCGGGGATGAAGGGAAGAAGACCCAGTCGGATCAGGAGATCTCTTCCGGTCCCAAGTCTTCCATGGCCCTTAGGAGGCCTTCATTGAGCTCCATGTGTTCGGAAATCATCGGGAGGGCGTCGGCGGCCTGGCGGTTTCGAAGCAGAAACTCCATGTTCCGGGCTAGACCAAGGGCTGTGCGATGAAGGTCGACCAGCTCCAGAAATAGGGGAGATCCACCAAAGAGCTGGGATCCCTTTCCCCTGATCCAAAGAGAAAGGGGACATTCGGGCTCCCGGGGGGATTTCTCCCCGGGAGCATTTCCGCCAGCCGATCTCCTGATCCGGTAATAGAGGTCTTCCGATCTCCGGTGATGCTCCATGTAACTTGCGAGATTCTGGATATTTCTCCGGCTCCAAGGCCTATCGAACCATTCAGACATGAGAGGATCGGGAGAAAAGTCCCGATGCCATCCAATAATATCCTTGGCTGGCATCGGGCGTGCGATTCCATATCCTTGTCCGGCCCGGCATCCAAGCTTCATGAGTATGACAGCGTGCTGGGGGGTTTCCACCCCCTCGGCGACCGTCTTCAGCTTGAGGAGTCGGGCGGTCGTCAGTGTTCCGGCAACGATGGCCAGATCTTTCGGGTCGACCAGGATGTCCCGGACGAACTGAAGGTCCATTTTGATCGTGTCGGCAGGAATTTTCTGGAGGTAGGACAGGGACGCGTGTCCGGTTCCGAAATCGTCGAGTGCCACTTCCACCCCGATAGAGCGGAGGTGGGTCAGGATGGACTGGACCGCCTTGAAGTCCGACAGCGTCGCCGATTCGGTAATCTCGATCTGCAGGGAGGAAGGAGGAACATTGGAATGGTTGACGAGAATACGGGAAACATCTTCGGTAAAATGGGGATCGAGAAAATGTCGGGCGCCGATGTTGACCGCCACGGGAACGTCGAGTCCCATTTCCCGCCACAGAGCCGCCTGGGCAAGGGATCTCTCCAGGATGGCGAGCCCAAGTTTTCTGATGAGGGAGGGACTGTTTTCTACTTCCTGAATGAAGGCTCCCGGAGCAAGCAGCCCTTTTCTCGGATGGTTCCAGCGAACCAGCACCTCGATTCCATTGGGCATGCCCGATTCCAGAGAGGTCTGGGGCTGGGCGTACAGAAGAATTTCATCGCTTTCGAGGGCCCTGTCAAAGTCGGAGCGGATCATAAAGGTTCTCTCGAGACGTGTTTCGAGATCACTGGAAAAGAGCGTCCATACTCCTCCCTGACGGTTTTTCGAATCATAGAGTGCCAGATCGGATCGTTTCATCAGGACTTCCGCCGAATTCCCCTGGTCAGGGAAGAGGGCGACTCCGATGCTCATTGACACGCCCGGTATTGTTTCATCTCCCACACGAAAGGGACTGTCCATGCTGTTGATCAATCCCTGGAGCAACGAAGAGGGGATCGGAGAGGGTTCGGTGGAGTCCTCTTCGGGAAGTTTCGAGGGGCCGACGTCCCGGACAAGAATTCCGAATTCGTCCCCTCCTAGACGGGCCAGGACATCGGTGGGCCGGAGTCCTTCCCGAAGCCGGTTCGCCACCTCTTTGAGAAGACTGTCTCCCGTCTTGTGTCCAAGCCGGTCGTTGATTTCCTTGAAGTTGTCGATATCGATGATGCCGACCCCGAAGGAAGGGCCGGTCCGGGTCGACTGAAAAATTGCCTCTTCGATCTTCCGGGAAAAATGAAGGCGATTGGGAAGTCCCGTGAGCATGTCGTGCAGGGATTGGTGAAGGATCGTATTTTCCCGCTCTTTTCTGGTCTCTTCTTGGTCGAAAAGATCGAGGGAAAAAGAAATATTCAGAACCATCCGGTCGATGAGGCCTTGCAGTTCCTCATCGAAAAAAGAGGGCTCTGTCGAGGTGAGAAGGAGAACTCCAAAAATCTCTCCTCCCCGACGAATGGGAAATATCCCCGTTGAGCGGACGTCCAGCTGTTCAAAAAGGAGCCGGAGGGCCGGAGTCATGACGGAGTGGAGGTCTTCCAGATTCAGTGTCTGGCTCGTTCCGCTTCGGATGACCATCTCAAAAACCTCCTTGAAGTCGGGAAAGGAGTTGTCGGAAGAGGGAGTCAGGATGGGCATGTTGCCGGGCGTGGGGCCTTCCCATGCCACAAGTTTCCCGGTCAGTGACTCCTTGTCCAGGAGGTATATGCCCGCAGTGTGGGCATGGCTGTAAAAGATGATGGTCCGGCAGAGGGTTTCGAAGACGGAGTCGGGATTCCGTTGGGTCAGAAGAATTTCGTTTGTGTCTGAGAGGGCCTGGTAAATGTTTTTGAGGCGTTCTGTTTTTTTCGTGTTTTGCTGCCGGTGGAGCTCCCGGCCATAGTTGTCGATGCCGAAAGAAATATTGTCGGCAAGACGGGAAAGAAGGGCGATCAGTTCGGAGGTGAAGTAATCGGGGCGATCGCCGCACACCACCAGAGCCAGAGTTGACTCCCCCCCTTCCGAAATGGGCAAGGAGCACAGGGAGAAAATCTTCTGCTCCAGAAGGAATCGAGAGGGTTTCCAGGTCCCTGCACTGAGATTCAGGTCGTTTAGCACCATGGGCTTTTGAGTCCGGATCGCCTCTCTCGAAAAACCCCGGGACGCCAGAGTTTCAGGATCATTGGCCATCTTTTCGAGAAGAAGCATTCGGGGATTGTCGAGGCAGCCGGCATGGTAGGGCAGCGTGACCGACCCCTTGGAAAGATTTTCCATGCGGATCCAGCATGTACTGGCATTTCCCGTCTCGGCAAGAATCCTACAGACCGAATCGAGAAGAATCCCCGGGGGAGGAAGGGAGAGCAAAAGAGTGGCGACTTTGGAGAGGGCGTCGTAGTAGTTCTTGAGCAAAAGACTTCTTTTTTCGGCCAGCTTTCTTCCGAGATTGGAGTGGAAGTTCTCCAGGGCAAGGGTGATGGACACAGAGAGCCTCGAGAGGATCTCTTCGACTTGTGGGGAAAGAGATCGGTGTCCGGGGGAAAGAACGCCCAGTGTTCCGGAGACCCGCCCTTCCCGAAAGAGAGGGTAAACGGCCATTGACAGGGGAAGATGGAAGGCGTTTTCCCGGGGATCCGGAGCAAAAAAAGGAAATTTTCCGGAAAAGTGGGAGAGTGTGAGCTCGGAGTTGATTCCGGGCTGTCCGTGATCGAAAACCCAGGAGTCGATCGGCTGGCCGTTGTCTGCCAACAGATCCGATCCTATCCCGCCGATGGCGACAGGAAGGGAGGACGGAAGGAGAAGCCGGGGCTCACGGCTCAGGAAGTTTTCAAGGTGCAGGAAACCTGCCCCCGGTTCGCTTCCTGAAGCGTCCTGGAGCTTTGTTGTCCAGACCAGCAGGAAATCGGAATGGTCCGCAAGAATCCGGCAGACCTGAGCCAGGAATTCCTGTGGATCGTGAATTTCGAGGCCGATGGAGGCGATATGGGCCATGGCTTTCTGAAGATCCTCCAGAATGATCCGGTCGGTCATGTCGATAATTGTCGTGATCGTCCCAAGAATTTCTTTCTGCCTGGAATAAAAGGGGGCCCGGTCGATCAGGAAGTGGCGTTTGAGGGGCTCCTTTCCGGGCAGGGAAACGGTCGATTGAAAGGAGGTTTTCCTTGAAAGGGCCAACGGGTCGAGAAGATGATTTTCAGCAACGAATGGGCCGATGTGGGGATAGAGGGCGACGATGTCCTCATCGGTTTTCCCCAGAATGTCGGACGGGCTGTCTGAGAGGTTCAGAAGGCTCGACACTCGCGGGGAAAAATCGATCCATTTCCCCTCCAGATCCTTGAGAATGATCCCGTTGGTCGTGGAAGAGAGGAGACCGTCCAGAAGGTCTTCCCTCTTGACAGACTCCTGTTTGCTCTTCCGGATGAGAAGGTTCCGGAAGAACAGGTTGAGGGAAAGGAGCGAGCCCAGCCCAAGGGTGAAGAGGGAGAAGGTCAGAAGGCCTTTCTCCCGGAAGTGGATCTTGTTCCCGAAACGGTCAATGTTCCGTCTGGGGCGGTAAAAGTGGTGGTGGGTCCGGGTTGAGTCGGAGAGGATCCGGGTTTCAAGGGCGGCAAGGTGAACTTTTGGTTCGGGATCGTTGAGTCCGCTGGCCCTGAACTCGAGATTTTCCCTATGCTGCCAGACAAAAAGCCCGGACATGGATTGTTCGCCCTCCGGGTCGAGGAACAGATTCCCGAGATTGACCAGGCCGGCCATCGACTGGGTCCGAAGGCTGTCAGGAACCCCAGACCGTGCGTTGAGCGAAGAAAGATAATCTTGAGGTGTCCTTGTCCGGAAGGTGGTCCGGATGGTCTTGAAATCGTCGACCGATCGGGTCAGAGTGCGTTCTTGCAGGGTACGTCCTGAATCCTTTGGGAGAATCTGGCAGGAAAAAAGGAACAGGAGCGGGACAATGAAGAGAACGATAAAAAGACTGAAACCTCTTGGTCTTTCGACATCCAGGAGTACGGAAAGGGTGAAAATGGCGGGGTTTTTCTTTGATGCTATGGCCATAATTGAGGTATGTTACTTTCAGGAATCATGGAGACTCCGGAATGGTTGTCCGATAAAAACCCGAACTGAGAATGGCATAGGTTAAAATCCCCTATCACATGGACCTCTTTGACCGGATATGGCGAGATGGGCTTGGAACGTTTTTCGGACTGCTTTCCGCAATGGAATCTTAACATTAAAAAGGTGAAATAAAATACTTAAATCGCATAGATCAATGTGTCGGACGTCACAGGGAGGGCGGGTTTCCTGGCTGCTCCTCCTGGGACTTTTGGCCCTGCTTTCCTGTTCGGCACCTGCTGTTACGGTCTGGCTTCCGGCTTTTGTCACCCCGGGGTCGGAACCATCGGCCCTGGCCTGTCCCTCTTCCCAGAGCTGTCTGGCTGTCGGACAGGGGGGGCTGGTTCTCGTATCCCAGAATAACGGGCTGAGCTGGATTCCCGCCAACACGGGCCTTGGAGCCTCTCTGGTCAATTTCAACCTGACCTCTGTTGCCTGCCTATCGGCGACCCAGTGCACCATTGTCGGCAATCAGGGACTGATCCTGTCGAGCAACAACGGGGGGCAATCCTTTTCGATCCAGAACGTGACGACAAACGGCAACCTGACCTTCAATGACGTCGTCTGCCAGTCTTCGGGGACACCTTCCTGCGCCATTGCCGGGGACAACAATACACTTCTGCTTCTTGCAAGTCCGACAAGCGCCTGGGCGCCTGACCTTTCGGTCCTCCAGGCCCCGATCGGACCGGCCAATTTCGATCAGGTGTTTCTTCTGGGATCCTCGATCTGGATTACAGCAAGCACCACCTCCGGAACCGGCATGAACGCCCTTCTTTATTCGGGAGATGGAGGCAACAGCTGGGCTCTCGAAATTGTTCCCCAGGCGTTGGCTCCCCAGGGGGTGAGCGGCATCGGTTGTCCCGCTTCCTCAAACTGTTTCGTCGACGGGACCGGGACCATTCTGGAAACGACCGACGGGGGAAGGAGCTGGTCGTCGGTCCTCCTTGGGAACTCTGGCTCAGCCGGGACGCTCCCGTTGCTGACAGGAATCTACATCGGTCCGGAAGGGACGGTCTTTGCCTACGGCAATCAGGGCGCCCTTTATCAGGTCTCGACCCTCTCGGGGGGATCGGTGTCCGGTCAGGTTGCCGTTCCCCAGCGGCTCCCCTCTTCCGCCTCCCAACTCAATCTGGGCGGCATGACCTGTTCCGGGGTGTCGACATGCTTTCTGGCCGGCTATTCTCTTGCCATTTCGGGCGGGATCTTTTACTCTAGCCCCAACAGCCCCCCCGGATGACAGTCCTTCGGGGGGCGTCAAATGGGAATTTTTTAATTCGAGATGAATCTGGTGGATGACAGAAGGAGGGTGTTATGGGGAAAACCGGGCTGAAACAATTCGCGGTGGTGATGGCCATTGTGGGGATGAGCACCGTTCTTTCGGGATGCTACGGACAGTTTGGACTGGTAAAGGCATTGTACAAGGTGAACGGAAGCGTGCAAAACATCTGGGCCCGTTCAGGGGTGACCGCCCTGCTCGTGATTCTCCCTGTCTATGAGTTTGCCGGACTGGGAGATGTGATCATTGTCAACCCGATCGAGTTCTGGTCTCATGTCAATCCGATCACCAACAAGCCGTCGGTTTCTTCGGCACGGACCCAGGGTCCCGGAAGCGATCCGACAAGGAACCCGGACGGGTGGTTGTCCAGAACGGACAAGACAGGAAAGAAGATTCTTCTGGCCTGGCACTACGACAAGTCTTCCCACCGTCTCAATGCCATCCGCATATCAAATGGCGGAAACGGTTCCGGAAAGCCTGATGTGGCCTTTTTCAGGTCCGGGTATTCTGCCGCGGGACGGCTCGATGCAGGACCTCGTGTGGCGACGGTGACGTTCCACAACGGTGTTCCGACGACCAGTGTGGCTGGAACGGGAACCCTCGAAAGTTCGGCAGGTCTCTAGGCACTTGTCCAGAATTCTCCGGCATGAAACATTCCTTCATGCCGGGGGGTCTGGAATGGCCCTTTCCCGCCTTGGGGGAACGACATTCAGGGTTCGGTGGTTGGCGGGGAATCCCGGTCCTTTTCCAGAACGGCGAGAAAGGTTTTCCAGCCTTCCCGGACGGCCTCGGAGTA
Organism: Nitrospirota bacterium; assembly: GCA_035873205.1. GTDB lineage: Bacteria > Nitrospirota > Leptospirillia > Leptospirillales > Leptospirillaceae > UBA4572. The sequence goes on along the minus strand of JAYWMN010000031.1, from coordinate 14,403 downwards.
GCGCTTTTTCGTTTCGGGAATATCGGTTCTGAGATGTTCGATCTCTTCCTCGAATTCTTCGGTCGCTTTGTCCCGGAGGGAGCGTGCCTCCGAAACAAGACGACGTCTTGTTTCCCGCCCTGAGTCGGGAGCGAGAAGAATTCCTGCAATTGCCCCCAGGGCAAGTCCGGTCAAAAAGAATGCGAGTGCGTTGTTGTTTCTGTCACTGGCCATGAGAGGGCTCCTTTAGTGGGGTTTTGTTGTCGGACGGAAGGACCTTTTTTCCGGCATGAGATTGTCTGAGAACTTCTCTGGCTCTTGCGATTCCGGCGATCGTCCCCCGAGCAATTTTCATGAATCCTCCTAATGTTCGAAACGGACCTCTCAGGTTCAGAATCGGAGACAGAAGGGAAAAAACCGGAGATCGGGAGAACCCGGAGAGGCTCTCGTCCAGTTGCTGGTACCGCTCCGATGTTTTCCGGACAAGGGGTTCGACCTCGTCTGTGATCCGGCGGATGCTGAGAAGAAGGGGAATGGCGTTTTCTTCCAGCTTTCTCGTTGATTCCTCAAGGCGGCCCAGAACCTTGATGGCCCGGAACAGGAAAAAAAGAATTCCGAAGGTCAGAAGTGCTGCAAGCCCGACAAGCACCCAGACGGCAGTCCCATTATCCATGAGGTATCCTTTCACCTTGAGAAGAGGAAGTGATCTTGTTTCCATGTTACCGGATCGATAATCATTTTCCAATTTTTCCGGATGAATCCGGCCATTTGTGCGCGGAGCTCGTCCGGTGACGCCCTCTTTCCTGAAACGATTCAGTTTCCTCCTGCCGACCGCGATAGTGGTCACGGTCCTTTCCGGTGTGGTCCTGCTCTTTTCCCGTACGCCCCCCTCGGGACGGCCTCTTTTTCCCCGGGAAGATCTGGCCGATCTTCCCGGGGATATCGGACATTCCCTGCTGCGCCTCACCCTGGCCTATCTGCTGTCCCTGCTCTTTGCCTATCTCTACGGATTCGCCGCGGCCATGACGCGGTGGGGCCCAAAGGTCCTGATTCCGGTTCTCGATATTCTTCAGTCGATCCCTGTCCTTGGATTCTTTCCTGCCGTGGTCCTGATGATGGTTCCCCTTTTCCCCAGCACCCGGATGGGTGTGGAGGTGGCGTCGATCGTTCTGATCGCGACCAGCATGGCCTGGAACATGGCCTTTGCCGTCTACGAATCGATCCGGACCGCTCCGGGAGACCTCTGGGAACTCTTTCGCGGAATCAGGGCTCCCTATTGGCTTTGGATCACGAGGTTCCTCGTTCCGATGACCTTGCCGAAGGTGATCTACAACTCCGTGCTTTCCTGGACGGCCGGGTGGTATTTTCTTATCGCCTGCGAAATGATCGCCCTGGGTCCGGTCCACTACGAGCTCCCGGGTCTCGGGAGCTTTCTGGTCGGAGCCACGGAAAAAGGCCAGTTCGGAGAGGCTCTTCTGGGAATAGGAGCCCTGATCGTGACCGTGATGCTCCTAGACGTCTTCGTCTTCCGTCCGGCTCTTGTCTGGTCGCACACTTTCCAGATCGGAGAAGTGGAGGGGCCCTTTGCCCGGATCTCCTCTCCCGTCTATGACTTTCTCGCGGCATCGGAAATGCTGGCAAGCTCAAGACGGCTCTTGGCCGGTTGGGCAGGGTTTCTTGTCAGGCATCTCTGGCCTGCGGGACAGAGCGAGGGCCTTCGCTGGTCCCGTCCGCTTCTGGGGGCGATCCGGATCGCCGCGCTCATTCTTGCCGGGGTCGTGGTCGCAAAGAGCGTTCTCGACGGGGTTCATGTTGTTGCCGGATGGGTGAGACAGGGCATTCCCTGGGCCTTGCTGTCGGAGCTTCCGGAGGATCTCGTTTTCTCTATGATCCGCCTTCTTGTTGGATACGCCCTGAGCCTTCTCTGGACCATCCCCCTGGCCTATTGGGTCTTTAAAAATCCCCGACTTTCCCGTATTGTTTTTCCTCTGGCCGAAGTAATGGCCTCCGTTCCGGCGACGGCCCTGTTTCCGTTCATCATTGTCCTTGTCGTCCAGAAGCTTCACAGCATGAATCTTGCCTCGATCATTCTTCTGATGTCCGGGATGCAGTGGTACCTTCTCTTCAATCTGCTGTCAGGGGTCGGAACCTTTCCGACGGAGCTCCGGGAGGTTTCCCTGACATTCGGGATCCGGGGCGTCCTTTTTTTTCGGAGGGTCTTTCTTCCTTTTCTCATGCCGTCCCTCGTGACGGGATCCATCACCGCCTTCGGAGGAGGTTGGAATGCGCTGATCGTGTCGGAATATGTGGTCTATGCCAGGCAGGATTACGGAGTCCGGGGAGTGGGTGCCTTTCTTGACAGGGCGACCTATTCCGGAGGTCATCCGGTCCTGATCGTTGCAACTCTTCTCGTCATGACGGCGGCGGTCGTCATATTGAACCGCCTTTTCTGGCTACCCCTTTATGAACGGGTTACACGAAAGTATGGATATGACAGCTGATCGGACTTCTTTTTTGCAGCTCAGGAACATTGCCCGGGATTTTACGAGGGAAAACCGCTCCACCAGGGCGATCGACGATGTTTCCCTGGAGGTGGAGGAAGGGGAGTTTGTCGCCATCGTGGGTCCTTCGGGATGCGGCAAGAGCACCCTGCTTCGGATTCTTCAGGGGCTAATCCCGCCGTCCGCGGGACAGGTCCTCTACCGGAAGGTGCCTCAGGCGGGAGTCAACGGAGACATGGCCATGGTGTTCCAAGGTTTTGCACTTTTGCCATGGCTGTCGGTCCGGGACAATGTGGCTCTCGGTCTTGTGGCTCGGGGTCCCTCCGCTTTGGACATCGACCGGACCGTGTCCTTCTACATCGACAAGGTGGGACTCGAGGGCTACGAGGAGGCCTACCCCCGGGAGCTGTCCGGAGGCATGAAACAGAGGGTAGGGCTGGCCCGGGCTCTGGCTATCGAGCCCAGGATCCTTTTGATGGATGAACCGTTCTCCAACCTTGATGCCCTGACATCGGTCACGCTTCGGGACGAGGTCCTTATGCTCTGGAAGGATCCGGAAATGCCGGTCCGAACAATTGTCATGGTGACCCACATCATTGAAGAGGCCATCCTGATGGCCGACCGGGTCGTCGTCCTTTCCCGGAGGCCGACCCGGGTGGTTCGGGAGATCCCTGTCGATCTGCCCAGACCAAGAAACAGGAAACATCCGGATTTCGAGCGTCTTTCAGATGAGATCTTTTCCCTTATCTCATGAAAAAGAGAAGAATAACAGGACCAGGGACATAAAGGGATCGACCAGAAGGAGGAGGAGGAATGGAAGGCGAACCTGAGCCTTATACGGGGATCAGTCGGATTATAGGACTTCTCAAGATTCTCCAGGAGAAGGGAGGATCTTCCGATCTTTACCAGCTAGGAATTGACCTGCACCTTGAACTCGGAGAGGAACTCCAGATCGTTCGATCCGCTGAATCCCTGGGGTTTGTGGACACACCCGAAAGCGACATCTCCCTGACTCCCATGGGGGAGGAGATTCTGAGGAAAGATATCAACGGACGCAAGGCGCTTATCCGGGAAAGGCTTCTGACTATTCCGATTTTTATCCGGGCCATGGAATGGCTGGGGAAGGCCGCCGAAGAGAGCCTTTCCGAGGAAACGGTCAAATCCCTGATCGGGGAGCAGTTTCCGAATGAAGATGTGGACAGCGCTTTTGCGATGCTTGTCAACTGGGGACGTTATGCGGAACTTCTGGGTTACAGTGCCGCCCGGGAGGAACTCTACATCGACCGGGGAAGCTGATTCCGATTACTTCTTTGGAGCCCGGGAAAAAAGGGCGTGTTTTTCCTCCTCGAGTCTGGCGATTCGCTGTTTGAGGGCGGCGATCTGTGCGTCTATCTCCCCGATCTGTTCCGCCGGAGTCATTTCCATATGCACGGAGTTTTCCGAGAGCCTTCTTTTCCTGTCCTTCAGATAGTAGAGGGCTCCCAGAACGGTAAGGACGGAAAGAATGATTGTCGCATAAAGAAAAAGGTGGTAAAGAGACATATCCATGGATTTTCCCCACAGGTTGAAACGGATCTCCCGAAGAATGACCGTGACTCATTGTACAATTTCTTTTTTCCTCGGCCAATCATGACTCAAGAAAAGGATCTTGTCTCAGAGGACACTTCCGGGAACCTTTCCTGGATGATCGCCCACCTTCTTGAGATGGAGTCCCTGAAAAAGCGGACCCGGCTCAGAACGGGGGCCAACGGTTCTCCCGAGGCAGAAATGGAGCGCCTCCTTTGGCATGTTCCGCCGGCCAGAAAGTCCGCTCTCTCTTCTCTGGCTTCCGGTTTTCTTGACAAGGCCAAACGCCTTGGGCTTAAGATGATTCATCCTGCCTCGGAGGATTATCCTCAGTTCCTGAGGCGGCTTTCGGTACCACCGTTTTTCGTTTGGGTTCAAGGAGATTCCGATGTTCCATCAACCCTTTCGATCGGCATGGTGGGGGCCCGGGAGGCGGGGATCCGGGCCCAGGAGGGATTTTTCGATCTGGCCCGGGAGATCGTCTCTCTGGGATGGACGGTCGTCAGCGGACTCGCGAAGGGTATGGACGGGGCGGCCCATCGGGGGGCGCTGGCGGGACAGGGAAAAACGGTGGGGGTTGTCGGAACGGGTCTCGATAGGGTCTACCCCGCGGAGCATCTCTCGCTTGCCCGCGAGATTTGCGCCCGGGGCGGAGCGCTCGTGTCCGAATTCAGCCCGGGCGATGGGCCGGAAGGCTGGCATTTTCCCCACAGAAATCGCATGATCGTCGGATTGTCCTTCGCCCTGATCGTGGGGGCCCATCGGAGGCGATCGGGAACATACATTACCGCCCGTATCGCTCTGGAGGAAGGGCGGGAGATTTTCGTTTTTGACAGGGGGGCCACCGGCTGGGAGAAGGAGGGGCCGGAAATGCTTTTGGGCGAAGGCGCCCGAAGAATCGATAATGCCTGGGACGTAGTTCGTGCACTGGTTCCTGAAACGAGCCAGCAGACAAGCGAGGAATCTGATTGTGAGCGTTAAAAAGAATGGGGTAGGGTCGACCCGCAAGACGGCCGCCGTCAAAAAGTCGGATCCGGATAGGCTGAAGACGGTGAAACAGGGAGTCGTGGAGCCGGGGGTGAAAAAAAAGTCCAGGGCGACGAAATCCCCCGCTTCGGAGAAGGAGGGGGCTTCGAAGGGGACGCTGATCATTGTCGAGTCCCCGACCAAGGCGCGGACCCTGACCCGTATCCTCGGCAGCGAGTACAAGGTCAAGGCCAGCGTCGGCCATATCAAGGATCTGCCGCCCTCGAAAATCGGAATCGATCTCGACAAGGACTACGATCTCCAGTTTGTGGTGTCGGAAGGAAAGCGGAAGGTTCTCGACGAAATCAAGCAGGTGGCGAAAACGGCTGGAAAGATCTATCTCGCATCCGATCCGGATCGGGAAGGGGAGGCGATCGCCTACCATATCGCAAGCGAACTGGTTTCCCTCAAGAAACCGATTCAGCGGGTTCTGGTCCACGAACTCACCGAACGGGGAATCAAGGCGGCGCTGGCCGAGCCAGGCGAGATCGATCTCCACAAGGTGGACGCGCAGAAGGCGCGTCGTGCCCTCGACCGGATCGTCGGGTATACCATCTCCCCTCTCCTCTGGGACCGGGTGCGCCGGGGGCTTTCGGCCGGAAGAGTCCAGTCGGTGGCCGTCCGCCTTGTTTGCGATCGGGAGGACCAGATACGGGCCTTTGTTCCCGAAGAGTACTGGACCATCGAAATGCCCATGAGGCCAGTCGATCCATCACGGTCCGAGAGTGTCTTTACGGCCCGGCTCGACCGGTATGACGGAGAAAAGATCTCCCTCATAAACTCCGGGGAGGCCAGGGAGGCCGTCGAGCGGATCACTGCAGAGACCTTCCATATCGACAGTCTCTCCGCCGATGAAAAACGGCGGCAGCCGGCTCCTCCCCTGACAACCAGCCGGCTTCAGCAGGACGGTGCCCGGCGCTTCCGTTTTTCGGCAAAGAAAACGATGCAGCTGGCTCAGAAGCTCTACGAGGGGGTCGAGATTCACGGACAGGGGCAGACCGGGTTGATCACCTATATGAGGACGGACTCGATCCGGCTGGCTCCCGAGGCCCTCGAAATGGCCCGAGACTACATCGGGAAGAACTTTCCCCAGTCCCTGCCGGCCAAGTCTCCTGTCTACAAGAACAAGAAAGGGATCCAGGACGCCCACGAAGCCATCCGTCCCACCGATGTGACCCGGACTCCTGCATCTCTCGAGGGCATCCTGGAACGGGACCTCCTCCGCGTCTACCAGCTGATCTGGCAGAATTTTCTGGAGAGCCAGATGACCCCGGCACGGTATCTCCTGACCACCGTTCTGATCGAAGGGGACAGGAAGGACACCTTCCGGGCCACGGGCCGGCGGATGGTTGACCCGGGATTTCTGGCTCTGCGAGGGGAGAAGGTCAGAAAACCAAGGGCGGACGAGGAGGTCGAAGAGGAAAGCGAGGAAGAGAGCGAACTTCCCCTGCTCCAGACAGGCGAGAGGGTGGAGGCGGTTGAACCCCCTGTTCCCGAACAGCACTTTACCGAACCGCCTCCCCGCTTCAATGAGGCCTCCCTGATCCGGGAGCTCGAAGAAAAGGGAATCGGCCGTCCCAGCACCTATGCGACCATCATGACGACGATCGTCGAACGGGAGTACGTCGAGAAAAAAGAAAACCGGTTTCATCCGACCGATCTGGGAGAGACAGTCAACCGGCTCCTTGTGGCCTCCTTTCCCGACCTTCTGAATGTCCAGTTCACAGCACGTATGGAAGAGGAGCTTGATTCGGTCGAGGAAGGCGGAAAGGTCTATCGGGAGGCGGTCGACGATTTCTATCGTCCATTCGCTCTGGAACTCTCCCGGGCCAAGGGAGGAGGCATGGCCAATCTCAAGGCCCAGAGCGAGCCGACCGACATTCCCTGTCCCGTCTGTGGGACGCCCATGGTCAAGAAATGGGGCCGTCACGGGGCCTATCTGTCCTGCGGAAACTATCCTGATTGCAAAACGACGCGCAATATTGTCGAAACGGCGACCGGTATGGCCCCCGAAGCACTTCCGGACGCAAACGGGGAACTTTGCCCCAAGTGCGAAAAGGCGATGATTGTCAAAAAAGGCCGTTTTGGCACCTTCCTGGCCTGCAGCGACTACCCACGCTGCAAGACGACAAAGCCCTGGCCTCCGAAGACGGGGCACGCCGAACCGGATGTCCTGCCGGCCGACGTTCCTCCCTGTCCGGCCTGTGGTGGGGCCATGGTGCTCAAGTCGGGCCGCTTCGGAAGCTTTCTTTCCTGTGCGAACTATCCCAAGTGCAAGACCACCCGGCCTCTTCCTACGGGGATTCTCTGTTCCCGGCCGGGTTGTGGAGGCGAGATCACTCCCAAGCGAGGGAAGAGGGGGATATTTTATGGGTGCAGCCGCTACCCCGAATGCGACCGGACCTATCCCGGCCGGCCTGTGAAGCGGGAGTGCCCGTCCTGCGGCCATTCCTTCCTGATCGAAAAAAAGAGCGGAAAAACGGTGTTGTTCGTGTGCCCGGAAAAAGGCTGCGGCTATGAAGTGGAGCCTGAAGAGGCCGGCAGCTCGGGAATCACCGCATGACCACGCGCCAGCCGGTCACCATCGTGGGAGGGGGACTCTCAGGCGTCGAGGTGGCCTTGACGCTCTCGCAGTCGGGAGTTCCTGTCGTCCTGTACGAAATGCGCCCCCGGACCGAAACGGGCGCCCACAAAACCGCTGACTTGGGAGAACTTGTCTGCTCCAACTCTCTCAAGTCGGTCGATCCCGAGACTCCCCACGGGCTGCTGAAGGAGGAGCTTCAAACCATGGGATCTCCGGTCCTTCTCATGGCCTTCGAATGCCGGATTCCCGGGGGAGGAGCTCTCGTGGTCGACCGGCTCAGGTTTTCCCGGGCAATGACCAGGGCAGTGGAGGACGATCCCGGGATCACGCTTGTTCGAGAACGGGTCGACCGGATTGAGGAGACCCGTCCCCTTGTGCTGGCGACGGGTCCCCTGACCCATCCCGCTATCACCGAAGATCTTCTCCGGCATATCGGAAGTGACCGGCTCTCCTTCTACGATGCCATCAGTCCGGTCGTCGAGGCGGACAGCCTCGACTTCTCCCGTTTTTTCCGGGCCGACCGATATGGAACCCCGGGAGAGGGAGACTATTGGAACGTTCCCCTGACGGAGGAGGAGTACCGGACCTTTTGTTCAGAACTCCTTGGAGGAGAAAGGGTTCCGCCTCATGAAGGGGTGGAAGACCGGCCGGAGGTTCTCCGGGCCTTCGAGGCATGTCAGCCCATCGAGTCTCTGGTGGAGAAGGGTCCCGACACCTTGGCGTTCGGTCCGATGAGACCGGTGGGCCTCATCAATCCGAAGACTGGGACGATCCCGTTCGCGGTCGTTCAGCTTCGGGCGGAAGACGCCGACGGATCGGCCTTCAATCTTGTTGGCTTTCAGACAAAGCTCAGATACTCCGAGCAGGAGCGAATCTTCCGCCTTCTTCCAGGCTTTTCGGAGGTCCGGTTCCTCAGGCTGGGCTCCCTTCACCGGAATACCTTCTTGGACGCTCCTGCCGTTCTCCGTTCAGACCTGTCCCTCCGGAGCCTTCCGGGCGTCTATCCGACGGGGCAGATGGTCGGAGTCGAAGGCTACACCGAATCGGTTGCCATGGGCCACTTGACCGCGCTCTTCCTAGGCCCCCGTCCCCCGTCCTCCCTCCCTCCCGAAACGACCGCGGTCGGTGCCCTTCTCCGTGCCCTGATCCCGGACGCCTACCGGAAAACTCCTTCCGGGGAGTCCGGAGAGAGGAAGGCAGTTCCGTTCTGTCCGATGAACTTGCATTTCGGTCTTTTTCCATCCCTGCCGAACCGTGTCCGGGGAGGAAAAAGGGAAAGACGCAGGGCAATGATCGCGCGTGCGCGAAAGGATTTTGAGATCTGGTGGAAGGAAAGTGCCAAGCCGGAGGGTCGGGGGCCGGATCCGGAAGAGAAAAAGTCATTGGGGATAGCCATGGCATAAGAGAGGGATGGCGTATGGGCGGGTCCGGTTCGGGAGATAAAAGAAGCGGAAGAGAGAGAGAAGCGATCCGGGATAGAATCTCCGGGGACCCCTGCTGGATTGCCTTTCAGGGAAAACTTTTGGAGTCGGGACGATCTTCCAGGACGGTGGAGGCAACATCCCGGGACCTGGAGCTGTTGGCCGGGATCATGGAGGGGGTTCTGGGGACTTCCAGTGGCATCCTCTGGGAGAAGCTGGATCGTCCCAAAGCGGTTCGTTTCATCAAGCGTCTTCACGAACGGGGATATGCTTCATCAAGTATTTCCCGGACTTTGTCAAATCTGAGAGGTTTTTTCCGTTTTCTCAAAAAGAACGGATTGATTTCGGACGATCCCTTTCGCCTTGTCTCCGGCCCCCGTAGCCGTCGGGTTCTTCCAGCGGTCTTTTCGGAGGAGGAGACCCGGAAACTGGTGACCCTGCCTACCGCGAAGGAGCACCGGGAGGAGATCCCGGACGCCCGGGACCGGGCCATTCTCGAAGTCTTTTACCAGACGGGGGTCCGGCTCTCCGAGTTGTGTGGGATCCGCTGGGGGGATATCGACGGCGACGTCTCCTCGATCCTGATCCATGGCAAGGGAGGAAAGGAGAGACGGGTTCCTCTGGTGGGGGAGGCCAAAGAGGCTCTCCTGTCCTACAGGGACCGGATCATCCAAACCGGTTCTCCCTGGGCTCCGTCCCGGTCCGGACTGGACCATGTGTTTATCGGAACGGTGAGCGGAACGTTTCGACCCCTTTCGGTCTACCAGATCGGCAGGATCGTTCGGAAAAGAGGCCTTGAGGCCGGGCTTGACCGCCGGATCACCCCTCATGCCCTGCGCCACTCCTGTGCGACGCACCTTCTTAACCACGACGCGGATCTTAGGGAGATTCAGGTCCTGTTGGGCCATGCCTCCATCGGAACAACCCAGCGGTATGTTCATACGAGTCTCGAGGAACTCTCGAGAAAGCTTTCAAAGGCCCGGGACGGTGACAGTCCCCCCTGATCACTGGCGGAAAAATCCTGTAACGGAGGTCCAATGGATGGAGTCCGGGAAAAAGCGCAGGTCCTGATCGAGGCGCTTCCCTATATCAGAACCTTTCACGGCAAGACCTTTGTTATCAAGTTTGGTGGAGGGGCACTCGACGGAGGGGGGCAGGAAAGTCTTTCCTTTGCGGAAGACCTTGTCCTCCTTCAGCATATCGGGATCCGTCCGGTCGTTGTTCATGGGGGGGGGCCCCAGATCTCCGTGCTGATGAACCGGCTGGGTATGAATCCGGAATTCATCGATGGTATCCGTGTGACCGGAAAAGAGGCGATGGAAGTGGTGGAGATGGTCCTGACCGGCCGCATCAACCGGGAGATCGTCACGATGGTCCATCGCCACGGAGGCCGGGCGGTCGGTCTGTCGGGCCGTGATGCCGGATTCCTTATCGGAGAGAAAAAATGCCTGTCGGGCCGGGAGCTCGGCCATGTGGGCCGGATCGTGTCTGTAAACTCCGAAATTCTCGATCTGCTCGACCGTCACCGGTTCATTCCGATCGTCGCTCCGGTCGGGGTTACAGAAGACGGGGTTGCTCTCAATATCAACGCGGACGAGGCGGCGGCTGTCATCGCGGGGAGCCTGAAGGCCGAAAAGCTGATCATGATGACCAATACCAAAGGGGTTCTGGACGAAGACGGACGGCTCCTGCCCTCCCTCGACCGGGAGGCGATCCTCTCCCTGATCGAACGGAAGGTTATTGCGGGAGGCATGGTTCCCAAGATGGAAGGCTGTCTTCAGGCCCTTTCGGAAGGAGTGGGTAAGGTTCATGTCATCGACGGCCGCATTCCACATGCCCTTCTTCTTGAAATATTTACTCCCGAAGGGGTGGGAACGGAGATCGTCCGGGGTGGCGCCCAATGACCCTGATTCAGGAAAGGGGAATCCGCTTTTTCTGGATCCTGATCCTTGCGGGAATGCTTTTTTCCTGCACTCCCCAGCCCCCTCCTCCTCCTGTCAACGTGAGCATCGTCCATGTCCAGATTCTGCTCATCGATACGGGAGATCCGGGTCTTCAACAAAAACGGGTGCCTGTACTGGCGGCCCACATCCATATCGTCAATCCGGGAGCGGAGGTTCGTCTTTTGGGGTACCGATACGAAACCTCCCGGGGGATCATATCCGAGGCCCTTGTCGACAAGTCGCTGATGGAAAAAAGCCGGACCCGGCTCGGCCGCCTCGTCCAGTTCGGACTTCCGACGGTGTTTCCCGCGAATGCTGAGACCGGTGGATGGGTGTTTTTCAAGACCTCCGATACGAAGGGTAAAATCCATCTCTCCCTTCGGGATGTCTACGGCCGTTTTTACGCTGTGTACCTTACCTTGCCGGACGACAACGAACATGGAAAAACGAAACATCCTGCCCCCTTCCCCCCCTCGGCGCCCGGACATCCCTGACCGGATTCTCCTCTTTCTGCCCAACCAGAACGAATAACGAACCGGAGGTTTGACATGAATAGAAAAAATTTCGAGATCAAGATTCTGAGCCCTCTTGTCGGAACCGAGAGGATCCCCTTTCCGGCGTATGCGACGGAAGGGTCGGCCGGCCTTGATCTCCGGGCCTGTCTTTCGGATCCGGTCAGTCTCCCGCCTGGGGGCCGCCATCTTTTTCCGACAGGTCTTGCTGTCAACATGGCAGGTCAGGAGGTCGTCGCCCTCGTGGCTTCCCGTTCCGGCCTGTCCTTAAAGCATGGCCTCCGGGTGGCTCAGGGAGTGGGCGTGATCGACTCCGACTACCATGGGGAAATCGGGGTCATTCTCGCCAATGATAGTGTCGATCCCTATACGGTCCATCCCGGAGACCGGATCGCTCAGCTTCTCTTCCTCCCGGTTTTCCAGGCCGATTTCGACCCGGTCGATTCTTTTTCCGCCTCGACCGTGCGTGGAGAAGGCGGGTTCGGACATACCGGGAGGTCCTGAGATCTTAGCCGGAAGCGTGAAAAGAGACCTCCGGCCTGATCCGATCGTGGTCTGGATCGGGGTGGCAGTTTTTAGACGACGGGAAGGATCGGAGGGTATCAAAAAATCAGGTCCGGGAGAAGGGATGAGGCCGCCGGAAAGAGGAGCCCGGCGGCAAATTGTGTTGATGCAGGGCTAATCCGGGGTCAGACGACATCCTCGATGGTCCCGATCCGGAGGGAGTCCATCATGCGTGTAATGCTTTCCTCGATCGGTTTCTTGATTTCAGACATGCGTTCTCCCACCCGTCTCAGTTGTCGCATGAGGACCTTCTGCGGAAGCATACGGTCGTATCCCGGAGCTTCGCGGGCCATGAGGATAGCCTTGCGTCTGTAATCGCTCATGGTGTTATGGAGTGGCATCTTGTAGTTGAGGGTAACTTCCTCGATCAAGGGGATGACCTCATCCCCGAAAGTCGTCAGGAAGGACTCGACAATCTCGCAGAAAAATCCGAAATGCCTCGATTCGTCCTTTGTCAGATAAACGAGAAGGCGGTTCAACACCGGTTCCTTGACCACGCGGGACAGGCTCTGGTAATAGAGCTGTGTCGCCTTTTCCTGAAGGAGGGTATAGGTAAAGACTTGGACTGGCTTCGAAAAACCGATGCTGAAGGGTTTTCTGTTCTCGATTATCAATTTCTCTTCGAGAAGATCCCGGTTCGGTTCCATGCCGGAATGGAACTGGTAAAGAGCCAGAGCCTGGGCGTGGCGGTCTTCTTCAAGGCTCCAGCGAACGGTGAAGTGAAAAAGCTCCCTGTTATGGATGGATTCTTTCATTCCCTCGGCGGTGATGGGGAACAGGGACTGATATTCGGCAAAATATCCGGGCAGGTGATCTTCGACATAGGTGACAAAGATAACGGCGTCCTTCTGGCCCTGGGTCAGAAGTTCCGGTCGAATTTCGTTCCAGTGAAGTGACTTGAATCTGTTCCAGTTCGCGTCATCGGCGAGCTTGTTATAATTATCCACATGTTGCCTGAGTTTTTCGAGCGGCAATTGCACCCTGGTTTCCCTTCCTTCTTTCTTGTTGAATCAAGTTGTGCACGTTTGGATGGCCACGCCGATCCCGCCGACACTATTCTGGCGGAGACCCCAACCGCATCATTATACGCTTCTAAAAATGGAAATTGCATCTTTTGACTGATTCTGGCGATTATAGCTTTATTTTGAAAGGACTTCCAGATGCGATGATTCCATGCGGCCGACCTTATCGGTCGATTGGGTGGGCAGGGAGAACGGGGCCCAGGGCCAAGTCTCCGGAGAGAGAAGCCCGGCTGCCTCCTGTCGGGTTATTTCGCCAGCAGTAAGGGCCTCCGAGATTCGGTTGACCTGAGTCAGGCATTCTTCGATCGCCCCGGAAACACGCGGAAGGGGAAGGTCCTTCAAGAGCCCCGAGAAGGAAAGGGGAGGCGAACAGACATAAGTGGCCTGGCCGAAGGGAAGAGGGATCCGGAACTGGTCCCAGCTCCCCAGGATCTTGACTCGGGTGTAGGAGACGGACAGGAGGTAAAGGGGTTTGCGGGAACAGAGAGAGAGGTAGGCGATACCGTCTTTGACGCGGTAGATCGGTCCCTTGGGTCCGTCGGGAGTGAAAACGATTGAATCTTCCCCCTTCCGGTCCAGCCTTAAGAGTTCCTTGAGGGCGGCGGTGCTTCCCCGGCTGGAGGAGCCCCTGACACTCAGGATTCCAAACCAGCGTAGAAGGGCTGAGATCAGGTCCCCGTCTTTTGACTGGGAGACGATGAGCTTGATTTTTCCAGGTTTTCCGTAATACACAAAGGGCATGAAAAGGCCCTGGTTGTGCCAGAAGGCGATCAGGATGCTGTCGCCCCGTTCGAGGCGCCGCCGATACTCGTCAAAGCCGATGTACCGGGAGGTGGTTGTCAGTCTGATCGACCTGACAACAAGGGAGACGAAGAACGAGGCTAGGCGAAGGAAGACTCCGTCAGATTTCATCCCGATGTCCTTTTTTAGAGACGGGTTCGCGGTCCATGGCGAATTGATGCCGGGAGGGTGGCAGGGGTTCTATACCGTTTTTATTTCGCATCGATCCTTTTCTTCAAGTATTGATCATAGAACGGATCAGGAAAGAATTCCAGACGTGATGAAACCAAGAGCGATATTGTCCTGGCTGGCCAAAGTGGGACTTACCCCGGGGTCAGTGGCTCTCTTTTTCGGAGACGGGGACAGGAGGCGTCAGGAGGCCATCACGGACCCGCACCCAAGATTCCCGGGCCAGTTCCTTGCGATTTGCCCCTTCCGGAAAAACGGGGGATCCGATATGGACCCGGGCGGTGATCCGGACTCTCCCAGTGTTCTCCAGAACGAT
>JAYWMN010000073.1:0-7015 GCA_035873205.1 Nitrospirota bacterium | reverse complement strand
AGATTGGCTTGGGTCAGGTTGCCTCGTCTGAGTCGTGCCTGGGTCAGATTCGCACAGGTGAGATTGGCCCCGGTGAGATTCGCAAGGGTCAGATTGGCTCCAAAAAAATTTGCTCCGGCCAGATTGGCCCCCGAGAGATCGGTTCGGGAGAGCTTGGCGCAGGTCAGATCGGACTCGACCAGACTCCCCCCCGACAGATTGGCCCGGGAGAGACGAGCCCGCGATAGGTTGGCACCCGTCAGGATCGCGTTCGACAGATCGGCGTCAATCAGCATCAATCCGGACAGATCGAGTCCGCAAAGATCGAGTCCGGACAGATTTTCCGAAAACCAGTCCCTTCTTCCTGCACGGATTTCCTTACGAAATTCTTCGACCGTCAGCTTGTTCATCTTTTCTCTTTCGAATCCCTCTCCGGATCCCTTCCGTTCAGAAACGGACTTGTCCCCAAAATCCCCCGGAACATAATAGAGCCAGGGTTTTGTGGTTTCTTGAGGGACTCCATTATCGGGGATTCTAACATCGAGGTTGTCGGGCGATTATGACGAACATCATGGATCACTCCCTGGTTTTTTCCGGAAGGGACCTGTGGTCATGTCGAAGGACGAAAGGAAATCTGACAAGAAGGGAGTCCCCGAGGCTCGTTGTTTCGAACCCCGGAGATTCCTTTAAAGGAAAGCCCTAGAATACGAAGGTGGCTCCGAACTCGATGGGCATAAAAAACATGTTCTGCCCCATCGCATTAGGCGCTGCCGATGGAAATTTACTCACTGCAACAGCACTATCCGCCAATCCTCCCATATTGGAGAGATAAGCCATCCGAATGTTGGCGAAGAGATCGATGCCATCCAGAGTGTTGGACAGCTTGGCAAGAGGAGTTGAAACACCCACGCCAATATCGGCATAGAGAGGCATTGACTCCCCGTTCAGTGTCACCGCAGGACCACCATCAATGAAGACTTGGGGATTGACATAGTTCTTTCCCCCCGTGAAGTCGTAGAGACCACCCAATGTGATGGGGATGACCGGGGTTCCTGCCTGACTAGGTCCACCGATGGAACTAGCAACATTATTCGTATTGCTAAGTCCAAAAGATTCGATTTCGATCGAGGCTATAAGAGCAAATTTCGAGGTAACCCAGTGGGTCACGGTAACGCCTCCGCCATATCCACCGTTGAACACCGAATTATCGAAGGTATCCATCCATGCAAAGTTCGCGGACAGGGATGTCGACTTTGGCACATTTCCTTCAAAGTCGGAGGGTGTCGAATTGCTCTGACTCATCGCCGCCTGCTGCATCGCCATCATCTGGCCCATGGTCGAATTGGTGGCGGGACTGGAGGCGGAAGGCAGGGAGCCTGAGGAAGAGGGCGTAGGAGGAGGAAGAGCCTCGCCGGCAAAAGCCATCCCGGCGGGAGCAATCATGACGGCCGACAGAAGGGCCAGAGAAAGAACGGACTCGCGGAGAAACGACCGGGACAGACCCCGGGCGGAAGACGACACAGACCCCTGCTTTGCCATAACAAAACCTCCTGGAGAGAAATTAACGAGGGAATTTCCCTCTTTCACAATCCCGCCCATCCAAACGGTCGGGTTCGATTTCTTTCCTCGCAAGAGATATGCCATGGATTCCAAAAAAAGGGACAAGTCAAGGAAGATACCGTGACAAAACAAAGAAAATTCTAATTCAAACTTTGGGGGTATTTTAGTTTGGCTGGAACTGTTTCTTTCGTGAATCATAGAAATAAATCCGTTTCCCTGATCCTTGGAGACGATTCACAGATGAATCCTGCTCCCTGACTTTGGGATCGCTTTCCTTCCTTCACTCGCCGACGGTCCCGTTTTCCTCAACCTCGCTCCCTGTCAGGGGTGGCGCCAAACAGGACGGTCAGTGACAGGTAGATAATTGTAAGATCAATCTTCGCCACGTTCCGTAAAAACACGGCGTCCATTTTCTCGAGAAATCAGACGCGTGACCTTAGCAAGGACTCCGTGTTCCTTCGCTAGAATGAATGTTGCCGAACATATGTCAGGTCGCACTTCTACAAGATTTGCCACGTCCAGAAGATCTTGAGGGCCGCCAGCATAGCACTTGAGGACGATAAGGTCTTTCAGACTACAGACAGTGAGTCCAAGTTCTTCGATAAAAACCCCGTTCTTGACTTGGGTATTCACCATTTGAGGGAGTATGTCCAATTTAATGTCTACCGCGTAGCCGACAATCACCCACGGTAAGGGATCTCCGACCTCTCCGGACCGAATTTCACTTTAAATTCCATGCGCCGACAGAATCGACACGATTTCCTGCGGAGATCCCTCCGCTATGAATTCCACGTCAGTTGTTCCACGGACGTCCCCGAAGGCCGACATGGCCAAACCGCCAATAAGAGCACAGGATCGGGGCCAATAGCCGAAGCGACTGCATGTGCGCACCGGATCAAGCTGGCTGGATCTTTAACCTCACTCATGAGCTGTTTCGTTCCGCTGTTTTTTGTAGGCGAAGTGCAAACGAATTTGATCAACGGAGATACTGGAGCATAACAACATTCGTTTTGCTACAGAAGCCGAATCCATGGGGATATCACCCACACTATATGGTTCCTCATGAGGCAGACGATCTGCCTTCTGTTTCTGGCCGGCCATACTGATCTCCTGTCGATAAAACGTTGAAACCCCACCCTCCACTTTACGTACCGTAATAATTGAAAGATGACATTGATTCGTCTTAAGTCTCCTCGAATTGACTCACCCAGGGACCGTTCAAGAGCTTGTCACAATGACTGCCTCTCGCCCTCCGGGATGAGGTCGCAATGCCATCTTCTGCTTCCCTACTTCTTCCGAAAGGTCTTTTCATAAGACAACACATCGAGGATCTGCTGGGGCTTTAGGGTATCCCAGAATCCCGGCATGATCTTTCTCCCATTCTTGATGACATTGATGAAGAAGGGATCGTCGCCCATCTTCCACGTCGCCGGATCGGTAAAGTTGGCGGGTTTTTCCATAAGGGCCGGAGCGGCGATGCCATTTCCGTCCCCGTGAACTCCATGACATTGGATGCACCATCCCTGGAAGACTTTCTTTCCATTCACCGGATCCCCCGTCGTCGCTCCCCAGGCCAAAGGTCCGATTCCCAAAAACAGGGTGACACCAAGCGCAATTCCCATTCCGCCCATGATTTCTTTTTTGAACTTATTCAAAGGTCCTGTCCTCCATCATTGCGATTGTCCGATTTTCCTCTGTCCATAATCCTTAGAATCAAGCATCCAAGGCATAAAAAAAGGGGAGGCGACATGCGTCGCCTCCCCCTTGGTAGTGCGGAGCTGATTTAGTACGCGAAGTCGAGACCAACGGTGAAGTTGTTGGCTTCGACGTTGTAGAAGTTGCCGTTAGAAAATTGACCTGCTGCAGCACCAAACCCTTCAAGTGACGCTCCGTTCTGAGTTGCCACAGACCCTACTCCGTAGTTCAGCATCCACTGCCAGGAGGCGAACAGGGAGATGTCGGCCCGGTCGGAACCCCAAAGCCAGTAGCGGTCAGTAATATCGAATTCCAGAACATTGTTAAAATTACCAGGCAGTTGCGCAACATTAGCAAAAGTTGGCTGCTGCATCATGTTCAGCTGGTTATAGGTGAAGATGAGCATATTGGAGTTGGTACCGCTTGCGGCAAAGAATCCACCAAAGGTCGGCTGCCAGTCTGCCTCGACAAACCAGGTCATGTATTCCAGGCCGGAGGTTGCAGCAATCGGATTGGTAAAGATAAGGGGGTTTCCAACTACCGCACCTGCCGGATCGTTCACGATTTCCCAGGCGCCGAAAATATTCAGACCCCCGTTGGGAATCGGATTGGTGGCCACATCGAACCCGATACGGTTATACACAGTATTGGCTGAAGCTGCACCAACACCGCTGAATTGGGACGAAGCTTCGCCAATATAGGCAAAGGCCCCGATTCTTTCACCGTTTGTGGAACCCCACCCACCGAAGGACTGAGTGGCATGGATGAAGTAGCTGAATCCATTGCTGGCTCCTACACCAGGTATGCCACCCGTTACGCCACCTCCAGCATTGCTCCAGTCACCCTCATTTCCTCCATAAAGTCCACCGTTCGGAATAAAGCTGACGCTGACTCTGGTCTCGCAGGGATCCAGAGAGAACGCGCTCTGGGTCATACAGGCCTGCGGGCTGTTGATATGGTACCCAAAATACCGGATCGCCGTATGGTCGTTCAGCATCCGGAGGGCATCGGCATCATAGAATGCCGACAGTCCCAATGGGCCAAAATTTGCCGTATTGCCATTGTTGTTATTCGACACTTCCGGGGTTCCCGGCTGATAATCATACATGGTGTACGGAGCACCGGAGTCGATGTTGAGGGCCCTCTGGTTGGAGAAAGGAACGTCCTGACTGGTCACGCCGGCATAGATATTGAACCAGGTCGTGTTGAGAAGGTCGTTGAAGCGGACCCACAGCTTGACAATACCCAAAGATGGGGATCCACCACCCGCTCCCGGCTGGACCCAGAAGGAGATCCAGTTGTTGATCAGACCGCCGGACTCGATGTCCCAGATCGTGTTGGAGTTGGCTCCACTTGCAAACCCTCCATTATTGTATGAACCTGGACCTACGGATAGCGGCGTCACAGTTCCTGCACCATTAACTGATCCAGCAGAATAATTCGGGCCATTTGCCGCTCCGTTAATTGATGTCGCCTCATACGCCATCGACATATGGAAACCGATCGGGAAGTAGTTCTGGTTGCCCGGCTTCTCGAACATCATGTCGAGTCCGTTTCCTTTTCCGGTCGTGGACATCATGAAACCGCGATCCTTGAAGAAGTTACCGGTATCGGCGAGCTTCGGCCACTGGATGTGGCAGAAGGAGCAAGGGAAATTGTACTTTCTCGCAAATCCCGGAAACGCATTGGCCGACTTGGGCGAAAAGAACACTGCCACAGTCGCCAGAGCGAAAAACGAGAGAAACATCATAGCCGTTTTTCTCATCACTGGACTTCCTTTCGTTAATGAAAGAAAAAACCTTGAGAAGACCCCATGCCTAAAACGGCACCGGCTCCCACGAATTTTGAAGAACAGAAAACCCGATAAAAATTGCTTGAACACTAAACTTATTTAAAACAACCTGCCTGTTGCTCCAATCCAGGAAACCCACAAATCTTCATAAATTCCCGCAGGCCCTTTTTCAAACGAAAAAAAAGAGCCCTCCGCCTGCCCGAAAGGAATAATATCCCTCATACAGGGCAAGCAGACGGATACGGAAAATCCGCATTTGAGAGTCATTGTCAGGATTGGTTCGAATGGATTCTACAACTGTGTTTCACAAGGGTCAAGACTTTATTTCAAAAAAACCACAATTTTTTTCAATCGATGCCCGCCCCTTCCTGGGTATGAACCCGGACAATCCTCTCGCATCCACGATTCATGCGGAAGCCGCTCGGCTTCGGAAAACAATCTCCGGGCGGGAAAGAAAAGGGGACGGCATCACAGCCGTCCCCTTTTCTTTCCCTCACCAAGCAGGCCAATCCGTACCGGCTCACCAATCTTTCAGGACCCATCCCCGCGCATTGTGCTCAAACCCGAGCCCGGCGTAATAATCGTTGGCTTTTGGGGCGGCAAACAGCACAATCATGCACTCAGGTCCCAGCCTCTGCCTTGTCTCCCCGATCAGACGTTTTCCGATGCCCCGCCTCTGATATTCGGCATCGACGGCAAGATCCGCGAGATAGGCGACGTAGGAAAAATCGGTCAACGAACGCGCAATCCCCACCAGACGGTCCCCGTGCCAGGCCGTCACCGTGAGGGAGGCATTGGCGAGCATCCCCTCGAAGATCTCCGGCCGGTCGACCGGCCTTCTTTCCCCGAGCGTGGATCTCCGATAAAGACCGATCGCCTCCCCCACACTGATCGGGGCATTGTCACGATAAAGAATATTCACCCAAGTCTCCTTCCACCGAATGACCTTCAGAACCGATCACGATGTCCCTCAAAGCCCCAGATCTTCGAGTCCCGGATGGCCCTCCGGACGGGGACCCAACGGCCAGCGGAACTTCCGGTCCTCCTCCCGGATCGGCACATCATTGATGGAGGCCAAACGACGGGCCATCAATCCGTTGGGAGCAAATTCCCAGTTTTCGTTGCCGCAGGAGCGGAACCAGTGTCCGGAGTCGTCGCGCCATTCGTAGGCGAAACGGACGGCGATCCGGTTCGCGCCGAAGGCCCAGAGCTCCTTGATCAGGCGATACTCGAGCTCCCGGTTCCACTTTCGCGTCAAAAAACGAACGATTTCATCGCGGCCCGTCAGAAATTCGGCCCGGTTCCTCCATTGACTGTCCACCGTATAGGCCTTGCTCACCTTTTCCGGATCCCGGGAGTTCCAGGCATCTTCGGCAAGCCGGACCTTCCGCTGGGCCGTCCCGCTCGTAAACGGCGGGAAGGGAGGGCGGGACTCGGAAAGACTTCTGCCCCCCCTCCCCTTCAGATCCTCGAGGGAGATCCGCCCTTCGTCAAAGTCGATCAGGTCGAACGGGTTCGCACAGCCAAGGGAGAACCTGTCGAGGCTCTCTGCAATCTCCGGATAGAGGACTGACCGGTAGGCGATCCTTTCCGGAGTGGGTTCGGACAGGTCCCTCACTTCCGAATCGGACCATCGTTCTATTTCCCCGGGGGGATGCGGCGTCGCGTTTTTCTCGACCCAAAGGAGCACCGCCTGATCGTCCCGGGACTCGAGAATCGCCTTCCTGAGCTCCTCCGGATCAACACCGGAAAACATCAGGAACCGGCCGTCGAAGGGACTGAGACCTTTCGATGGATCGGGCATTCGGAGAAGATTGGGGACATAGTCTGCCGGAAGCAATCCCTTCCCGTGGAATCTCACCTTGTCGATGAGCCGGGGCAGGATGACATAACCTCCCAGCCTTTCGCGGGGGGATCTCAACAGGTTCTTTGCACTGAACACAGCCTGACGCATGAGCACTCCTCCTTATTCTCTTTTGTATTCGGGAT
>JAYWMN010000050.1:0-6787 GCA_035873205.1 Nitrospirota bacterium | reverse complement strand
CGGTCGTTCTCGGACAGGGTCCGTCCCAGACTCCCCCTCTGCTTCAGGAGACCTCTGGCGAGGATCCAGGAGACGGGGATCAGAAGGGTCAGCCCCATCGTTTCAAAAACGTCGGGAATCCCGATGCGGGGGATCAGTGTGGGGAAGAGCAGCATGCCCAGGATGATTCCCAGAAGGAACCCGATGCTCATGACCGTCATGACCCGCGCCAGGAGATGGGGAGGAGCGATGTGCCCGATCAGGGTCTGGGAAAGAGGGTTGACGATGGAAACGGCCGCTCCCCAGAAGGCAAAGAGGAGAATGTCCAGGGGAAGGGAGTCCACCTCTCCGATTGCGAGAAAAAGGATTCCTGCGAGAGAGTATCCCCCCACGACGAAGGAGACGATATTTTTTGGGCGGTAGACGGTCAGGAGAAGAGAAGAAATCAGCATCCCGATCCCGAAGGCCGAGATCAGTTCGCCAAATCCCTGGGCTCCGCGGTTTAAGACATGCCGGGACAGGACGAGCAGGAGAATGTTCATGGGACCTGTCACCAGCCCGTAGAGGGCCATGAAAAAAAATGGCCCGACGAGTTTTTGGCAGGGGTCGAAAACGAACCGGATCCCTTCGCGGACTTCGGCCGCGATCCCCCGACCGTGGAATCCCCGGGCGCGGGACGGGGTCTCTGGAACCTTCATGAAGAGGAGGAAGGCGGCGGAGGCGAAAAAGGTCGCGGCATTGATGGCCATCTCTCCGGAAGGGTTCCAGAGAGCGGCCAGCACTCCCCCAAGGAGCGGTCCGGCAAGGAGTCCGATCTGGCCGGTTGTCTGCATGAGGGCGTTGGCGGAGAGAAGAAGAGGTTTTTCGACGATGAGCGGAATGGCGCTGTAAAGGGCGGGACCGAATACACCGCTCATCGTGGCAATGACAAAGACCAGGACATAGAGCAGGGGGAGGGAAAGCAGGTGAAAGAAAAAGAGAAGGGGAATCAGAAGTACGAGAACCCCTCGCGCCAGATCGACTCCGATCATGATCCATTTTTTCGAGTGCCGGTCCAGGAGGACCCCGTTCAGCCAGCCGAAGAGCAGGGGGGGCAGGGTCTGAAGAATGCCCACGATCACCATGTCCGTGACTCGGTGGGAATACAGGTAGACAAACCAGAACAGGGCCACGCGGTTCAGGTTTTCCCCGATTTGGGAAACGACCTGCCCTCCCATGAGGAGCGAAAAATTTCTGTCGGCCATCAGTGTCCGGGATCCGCGAAGCTGGTCGGCCACGGATGAGAGCATCAGGGCTCCTTTGGATTGAGGTTTTTACTTGTAAAGCAAGATCAGTGCCCGGTAAATAAGTATAAATTCATAGGAAAACCTTGAAGGAGAGGTGGCGTAAAAGGAAACACCCGGGGAACGGGTGTTTCGGAAGGTAACACGACGCGGCGGGTATCGGAATATCGGGGATCTCCTGATTCCGGGAAGGAGTGGGAGAGGCAGCAGGGCCCGGATGTCCCTGCATTGCTGTTTGACCGGGCAGATGGTAGGGTAAGTGAGCCACATGGCGTGGAATTCACATAAACACAGGAGGTTTGGCAATGCGCATGGGAATGATCGGACTGGGTCGCATGGGGGCCAACATGGTCCGGAGACTTGTGAAGGGGGGACACGAAATTGTTGTTTTTGACCGCACCCGGCCGGTGGTCGAGGCCTTGGTCAAGGAGGTCGGATGTATCGGATCTTCCTCCCTTGCCGACTTTGTCTCGAAGCTTTCCGGCCCGAAAATTGTCTGGCTTATGATACCTGCGGGGGTGACCGATGCCCAGATCGGTCAGCTGGCTCCTCTTCTGGCCTCCGGAGATATCGTAATCGATGGCGGCAACTCCCATTACCATGACGACATCCGTCGGGCAAAAGAGCTCAAGGCGTCGGGAATTCACTATCTGGATGTGGGAACAAGCGGGGGGGTCTGGGGGCTTGAGCGGGGATATTGCCAGATGATCGGAGGCGAGGACCGGATCGTGGCCCTGCTCGATCCGGTTTTCCGGACGCTGGCTCCGGGGAAGGCATCCGCTCCGGTCACGCCCGAAAGGAAGGAACGGAAGGTCGAAGGTACGGCCGAATCCGGATACCTGCATTGCGGTCCCGCAGGCGCCGGTCATTTTGTCAAGATGGTCCACAACGGAATCGAATACGGTCTGATGGCGGCCTATGCCGAAGGATTCAACATCCTGAAAAACGCCGACATCGGCACGAGATCCCGGGAGGCCGACGCCGAAACAGCTCCGGTTTCCCATCCCGAGCATTATGCCTATACCATGAAACTTGAGGAGATTGCCGAGGTCTGGCGCAGGGGAAGCGTTGTCTCCTCCTGGCTGCTCGACCTTTCCGCGTCCGAGCTCATCAAGGACCCGGATCTGGCCTCCTTCAAGGGGCGTGTATCCGACTCGGGCGAAGGACGCTGGACCGTTTCGGCCGCCATCGACGAAGGGGTTCCCGCTCCCGTTCTGGCAACGGCCCTGTTCTCCCGTTTCGAATCTCAAGGGCGGGGAGATTTCGGTGACAAGATTCTCTCTGCCATGCGCCACGCCTTTGGAGGCCATCAGGAAAAAAAAGAGTGAGACTTTCCCGGGATTTCCCCTGACCATCGGGGCCATTGAAAGGGAGAAGCCGGAAGGCTTCTCCCTTTTTAATTTGTTCTCCTTACAGTCCCGAGGCAAACCCCAGAATTTCGATCGTGATGTTTTCTGCCCCCATCCGGGCCTGACAGGCCAGGCGGGATTTCGACCCGACCCCGACGACCGCATCGAGCCGTTCGTTTTCGAGTCGTTCGATCTTCGACAGGCTTTTCTTCCCTTCGGAGACGAAAATGTGGCAGGTTCCGCAGGAGGCTTTCCCTCCGCACTTGTGGCCGATGGTTTCCCCAGACGAGGTCAGGATCTCCAGAAGAGTGGTTCCGCTGACGGCATCCAGGTTCTTTCCGGATGGCATGATGGTGACGACAGGCATGGCAAAGGGCTCCTTTGACGGGTCGCAGAACAAGCGACCGGTGCATGAATGAGTGTCGGGAATGGTGTGTGAATTTCGGGGACTGCATCGCCCCCGGAAGAAGGGAATCGAAGGAAAAAAGCAAGGGTCCCCGGAAGACGCCGAGGACAATGAAGCTACCTTACCGAATCGGGGAGGGTCTCGTCAAGATCCCGGGGGCGCCCTTTCAGCAGGCTTTCGGTGTCCGGGGAGGCCTGACGGGGGAAAGGGGCCTTCCTTTCAGGGCCTGGCAGGCGTGATCGATGTCCGACAGCAGGAGGTCGGCCATGTCCCGGCTGAAGTTCTCTTTTACGACCACCCTCAGGATGGATCTCTCCTCCAGATCGGGGGGAAGGGCATAGGCGGGGAGGATCCAGCCCCTTTCGCGGAGTTTGTCGGAGAGATCGTACGCCGAGAACCCTGCCGACCTTTCGACTTCGAAGGCCACGATGGGGAGATCCTGTGCCCCGTTCATCACATGGAAGCGCGGGTCTTTTTCCAGAGATTCCGCGAGGACCCGGGCGTTTCTCAGGGTGATGGAATGAATCCGCCGGTACCCTTCATGGCCCAGGCGAAGGAGTGTGTAGTACTGGGCCAGCATCATGGAGCTTCCCCGGGAGAAGTTCAGCGTATAGGTCGGCATCTCTCCTCCCAGGTAGTGAACCTTGAAGATCAGCTCCTCTGGAAGGTCCTCTGCGTTCCTGAAGAGAAGCCATCCGATTCCCGGATAGACCAGGCCGTATTTGTGGCCGGAGACGTTGATCGAGCGGACCTGCTCGAGGCGGAAATCCCAGACGAGGTCCGGCTGAAGGAAAGGGAGGACGAATCCGCCGCTCGCCGCGTCGACATGGATCGGAATGTCGAGGCCCCTTTTTGACCGGATGTTCCGGAGAACCCGGTCGATCTCCTTTACGGGATCGAGGTGGCCCGTATAGGTTGTTCCAAGGATTGCCCCGACGGCGACCGTCCGTTCGTCGACAGCGGAGGCGACCGCTTTCGCGTCAAGGGAGTACTGATTTTTCTTCATCGGCAGGAGCCGGAGCTCAACGTCGAAATACCGGGCGAATTTCTCCCAGACGACATGAACCCCCGCTCCTGCGACAATATTCGGCCGGTCGGCCGGAAGACCTTTGGCGATCCTGTCCCGCTTCCATCTGGTTTTGTGAGCCAGCAGGGCCAGCATGATCGCTTCGGAGGAGCCGATCGTCGCCGTTCCCGTGGAAGAATCTCCCTTGGGAGCGTTGAAGAGGCGCGCCAGAATGTTGACCACCCGTTCATGGATGGCGCCAGTCTGGGGGTACTCGTCCTGGTCGACCATGTTTTTGTTGAGGGTCTGCATGATGAGTTTCTCTGCTTCCGGTTCCATCCAGGTTGTGACGAAGGTGGCAAGATTCAGGGCCGGGTTGCCGTCGAGATTCAGCTCGTCGGCGATCAGCTGATAGGCCACGTCGGCCGGAATGCCGGTCGCGGGAATTTCGTATTTCGGGATCTTCAGTTCAAAGGACCGGTTGCCGTAAGTGGGCGACAACAGTCGGGATTCGAGAGAGGTTCGGGAGAGAGGGAGTTTCTTCGAGAGCATGAGTGCCTCCGTATCTTTTGCCAGACCGTTGAGGAAGAGTCGAACATGATGGGCAACCGGAAGGACTTCCTCCTCCATCATAGAGGAAAAAATTTTTCATGTCAGGGAGCTGTTGTGGGGGAACGGGTGTTTCCGGAAGTTCCGGAATAAATCGGGAATTCATTGTGTCCGATAGATCCCGGGGCCCCCTCTTTTTTTCTCTGCCTATTTTCGGCCATGGCCGGCTTTTTGAATTCAATGTTTTGGTGTGTGTCCATAAAAATGGATACTTCGATTCCTCGTATAAGCCTTCCGTTTATATGTATTTAATAAGTGAAGCGATTTCTCCGGATGAATATCGCACATTATTCTTGACAATTCTTAAGAATGTTCATTATTATATTCATCAATCATCGCAATAACGAACGCACCAATAAAAGACTGAGGGGCTGTCTCCTGTTTGGGGGATGTGTCGAGTGTATCTCATGGAGGATTTGCTGTGTCCTACTTTGGTATGCGTCTCGGGGAGCGCTCTTTTCTCACTCCCTCTGCCGCGATAGGCGGGGTTGTTCTTCCGGATTCCGGGCAGGGGCTTCTCTCGGGAGGGATCGTAGGAGAAGAAGAGGCTCTTCACGCCGCCGCGCAAAAAATTGCACAGGCCAAAAATCCGACCCTCTTCCCGGGACCGCTGGTTCTCTGGAGATCGACTCCGGATTCCGTCCGGATGGCCGAAGCTGTCCTTGCTCTTGCGCATGCGGGAAAAATGAACATTATTCCGATGGCGGACTATCGGCCCAAGTATCCGAAGATCAATCCCGAAATCGAGATCAATCCGAGTCATCCCAACCTGACAATCTGGCACAACAGGATCGATGTCTGCCTTTTTGTGGGGGTCCATTGCCATTATTCGAACATCGCTCTCAAGATCATCCGCGGCGGAACGGACTGTTTCACGATCGCCCTTTGTTCTTATGCCGGCGACGACGAAGCCCATCTGACGATCCGGGATCTGGGTCCGGAAAAAGTCTGGAAACTGGCCGGGATGATTTCGAAGATGGATGGAAATTAAGGATCGACGCGTGTCGGGAGCAAACATTGCGTGATCCGGCCATTTGCTCCACCAGGGAGGAGAGGTCCGATGACACCGAAAGAGAAAGAGAGTCCCTGTCCCTCTTTTCCTTATGCGCATATTTTTGCGGTCTGGGTCGACGAGGGAGGGCAACCGCGTTTTCCGGAAGAGCCGGGAAGGGGAATCCCTTCGGAGAATTTTGTCCATGTGGATGGCTCCCGGGGGCATGGCAGCGGTGACTTCGTCCTCGTCTCCGGGCCGGAAGAGATGTTTTTCGCCCGGGTCGGACAATCCCGCGATTGTCTCCACCGGGTGGATTCAGGCGCGATGATTCTCCGGGAGGGGTCCTTCCTTGTTCTGGGTGTCGTGGTGTCCGGATTTGAATGGTTCACGATTTTCTACAACTGAGCACGGGATTCGCCCGTTTCGAAGGTGAGGCAAAAATGTCAGGATACGTCTTGTCCAAAGGGCCGGCAGGTCTTCTGCCACCCTCTGCCCTCTCCATGGGGCTTGTCTTGCCGGTAGAGGGGCAAGGAAGCGTTGAGGGCCGCTGTGTCACGGAAGAAGAGACCCTGGTCGAAGCGGCACGACAACTGGCCGGGGCCCGGAGGCCGACCTTTTTTCCCGGCCCCATGGTCCTGTGGCAGTGGTCTTCCGAATCGGCAAAGGTGGCGGACGCCGTTCTTCAGGTGGCCGAGTCGAATGGAATCGGGATCATTCCCATGCCGGACTATCGTCCCAAGTATCCAAAGATAGAGCCGGAGCACGAGATCAATCCCAATCATCCCAACCTGACGATCTGGCACAACAAGATCGATGTCTGCCTTTTTGTGGGGGTCCATTGCCATTATTCCAATATCGCCCTCAAGATCATCCGTGGCGGAACCTCCTGCTATACCATTGCCCTCTGCGCCTATGCCGGGGACGAGGAGGCAAATCTGACGGTCCGGGATCTATCTGCGCCCAAGATTCTTGAAATGGGGCGGCTGATCAAGAAAATGAAAACAGATTCCCGGGCCTTCTGATTCCCGGGTTCCCCCTTCATTGCCTTTCGGTTCCGTGTATTCCTTCCTCCCCGTTCACTTCTCCCGGCGGGGAGATTCGATCCCCCCGCCGGACCCTGGTTGGGGCAGGATTCCAATCCATCGACGCGTTCTTCCTGTT
>JAYWMN010000047.1:0-7360 GCA_035873205.1 Nitrospirota bacterium | reverse complement strand
CACAGGACACCCAATACGGTACCAACAGCTACGGAGGGGTCGCCCTTCTCGATTTTTCGGAGGGTCAGTACGGACGTTTGTGCCCGAACAGAACACTCGTCCAGCGTCAGACGCCTCCTTTTCCTGGCGATCTGTATAAAGGTTCCCAACGCAGACAAAGAGGTTTTTACTTTGGCGGGTGCATTCCTTACGGCTCTCGATTTCATTGACGCTCCAGTGATAGTGTACTGCCACTAAACACATATAATAGTTAATATACTATCATAATCTTTGGTTGTTGTCAATTTTCGGAGTGCTCGCTCCTCGTGGGGGGACGTCCTCCGGAGTCTGCCCCACAGTGTCAACATATGGTCATGCGAGCGCTAAACGCATACGCTACAAATCCGCTACAATGGGGTTGTACCGAAACACCCTTCGTGCTTTGACCGGAATAAGTGGCAACTTTGAATCAGAATCTCTGGCAACTTTGGATCAGATTATGCAATGGGGGTTGAACCCCGGATCAACCCCCCACAGTCCCCCTACAGTTCTACCACCAAGCTATCGGGTATGTTTTTCCCGAATGTTCTGAAGGAGAATCCGGATGGTGTCTTCGGAAGGAAGTGCAAGGGAACAGCCGCTCTCTCCGTCGGTATGAGATCCAAAAAGGATGGTCCCGTTTAAGAGTAGGGTGGGCGAAGAGTAATGCCGGAAAGGATGTTCGGTAGGAAGGCGGGTCTGATCGATCTGATCAAAATCTAATCCCATGTTCTCAAGAATTGAGACGATGCGGGGTGAAGAAGGGCAACCTTCAAAGGTAATCAGGGTCAACATTTGGGTCAGATAAACATATATTCAACAAGGCTGGTCGGTTCCGGGATGGATTGACGATCCTTCCTCAACCCTTCCAGGTGAAATGCGATCGCTTCCCGGATCGAGGCTTTCCATTTGTCGAGCTTTGTCGCTTCAAAAATATCAACTGACAGTGGCATGAAGTCGTAATCCAAGCGATCGGAGAACTTTGAGAACCGTTTCAAACTCAGGATTTCCCTCTGCCGAGAGGGCTTTATAAAGGCTTTCACGGCCAAGGCCGGTTTCGCGGGCAATTTGCGTCATCCCCTTGGCCCGGGCGATACCTCCAAGAGCCGCTGCCACAAGGGCAGGATCTCCATCTTCGAGAGCCGCCTCAAGATAAGCGGCCATATCTTCTTCGGTTTCCAGATCCTCCGCCTTCAGGTGGGTATACCTTTTTAACATCTGCAAATTATTTCTGCACAAACCCATAAAGCCTCCTCTCGAAGGGACTGGGAGGGAACCTCCGGAGAGAAGGGGGCGGAGGTTCGTCAGGGTTTCGAGACGAAGGGGTTTCCCTCAAGGTAGAAGCGGAGGAGGCGATCGGTCCACTCCCCCGCATAGTGCACGCCGATTCTCGGCCTTTCGGCGATGGCGGAAGGGGCGACCGCTGCTTCCTCCTTCGAGAGGTAGAAATCCGGGCTTTCGAGATCGTGTCCGTTCAAGGTCCGGTCGATGCCCATTGACCGGCAGAGAAGTCCGGGTCCGTTGGTCCGGCCTTCGATGTTTTCTACTGGCTCGACCGCTCGTATGAGCACGGCGCAGGCCTGTCCCTCCCGCTCCGTCACGACATTCATGCAGTGGTGCATGCCGTAGATCATGTAGACGTAGGCATGGCCGGGGGGTCCGAACATGATTCTTGTCCGCGGAGTGATCCCTCGCGAGGAATGACAGGCCTTGTCCTGGGTTCCGAGATAGGCTTCGACCTCCACGATCCGGCCCGTTCGGCGGGTTCCGTCCTTTACGGTCACCAGGAACGCTCCCAGGAGTTCTTTCGCGACGACGACCGTATCCCGGTCGTAGAAGGAGCGGGGAAGAGGGTTCAATGAAACCTCTCCGTACGGGGAAGACCCTGCAAACACTTCGGAGTGTTCCGGTCGAGGAGGGGGAAGATCGTGATCCACTTTTCCGGCGATCTCCTGATCGATATGTTCATGTCGAACGATTAAGTCACGAGTGGATTTATCCTGCCCGGGAGGATCAGTCGGACTGAGTCTTCCTTCGGATCACTTCCGGAAACAGAGAAGGTGGAGCCTGTTGTAATGATCCGGCATCAGGTATTCCGGCTGGTATCCCAAAGCCAGGAAGAACCGGACATTCTCTCCGAGGACAAGCATGGTGCAGAGCGAGATCTTGTGGCAGGAGGGAGGTCGACGTTCTTCGATGGCGCGCATGAGGGCCTTTCCGACTCCCGTCTTCTGGGCGGATGGGTCGACGAAGAGTTTTCGGACGACCCACACTCCTTCCACATCGCGTCCCCGCACCGATCCATGGATTCGGCCCGCCGGATCCCGGGCCACAAGGACGGTGGTCTCCCCGAGCTCTGCCCGGAGCGCATCGGGGGTTTCCCGGCTCCAGACCGAGGTGTCGAAGAGGGAGGAGTGGGCGTCGAAGGACTTTTTCTGGAGGTCGAGGAGCAGGGGGATCTCTTCGTCCAGGACGGGGGCGACCCGTATGTCCATTCATTCCTCCGAAGCTGAAAGGGTTCGTTTTTTTCGATTTTACCACGGACAGGAAGGCCGTGGGAGAGTTCGTCGAAGGGAGGTTTTTTCGGCGAACAGGAGTCCCGGGCGACGGCCGACCGTTTCTTGATCCTGCCTGCGCTCGGGATGGTGAAGAGGGACGGTCGGTTTTCCGGTCCACAATGGCGAAAGGGAACACATCTTGAAGTGGGGGGAATAAATCCCGTCAGACAATGATCGACTTTTCTCCGCTTTCGCAGAAAGATGGGGAAGGATTGAGCTTCTCCCCGGAGAGCAATAATGACGGAAATCTCTCCGGAAAGGGAGCGATCGAAAAAACGGGTCCTGAAAATATCCGAAAAAATGAATCAGA
This sequence comes from Nitrospirota bacterium, assembly GCA_035873205.1. Taxonomy (GTDB): domain Bacteria; phylum Nitrospirota; class Leptospirillia; order Leptospirillales; family Leptospirillaceae; genus UBA4572. The sequence goes on along the minus strand of JAYWMN010000047.1, from coordinate 4,474 downwards.
GGATCGCCAGGAAAAATGAGGGCCCAGGAACGGGAAAAGGCCGCTCCTGAGCGAGGCGAAGGGCTCCTAGGGTGAGACGGGCCTTGCCGCGCTCTGGGACTGGGAGCCCTTTCCCGGAAGCTCTGGCAGATTCACGGCCGGTCGGCTCGCCGGGACCGCCGAAATCTTTTCCAGATAGTCCAGGACAATTTTGTCTTGACCGGTCTTCGCATAAGAAAGCGCATTTCTGCCTTTGTGGTCTCTGTCTTCGATCCTTCCCCCGGCTAAGACCAGCGACCTCGTTTCATGAAGGCTTCCCGTGATGGCGGAAAGCATCAGGGGAGTCACTCCCTGGTTGTTCCTCGCATTGACGTCCGCTTTGGATTTGATCAGGAAATCCACCATTCGGGGGTGTGTGTGTCGTATGGCGACCATGAGCGGGGTCTGGCCCCGGCGGTCTCTTTCGTCGATGCGTGCCCCGAGACCGAGCAAAAGCTTCGCCATCCCCAGTTGTCCAGAACCGGCGGCAATCATGAGGGAGGTTTCCCCCTGGTCGTCCTTTGCCCGGATATCCGCGCCCGACTTGATCAGGAGGACTGCGATCGAACGATGTCCCATCCGGGTCGCCACCATGAGCGGGGTTCGACCGAATTTGTTGCGGGCGTTGACGTCCGCCCCGGAGCGGATCAGAAACTTCTCCATTTCCAGGCGTCCGAACCCGACGGCGACCATGAGCGGGGTCTGACCGAACTCGTCGCGTCCGTCCACTTTTCCCCCTTCGGAAAGATCCTTCTTCAGCCTGGAGAAGTTTCCTTTCTTGACGTCGCGGAAGAGATCGATTCCGAAGGGATCCCCGAAGGCCGCTCCGGCAGGAATCAGCGTCAGAATCGCCAGGAAAAGCAACGCTTTCGGAAAGGTCTTTTTCCTGAATGTCTTCACACGGCACCTCCCTCGATTTTGGACCCCCAGAGCTTTACCGTGAAATTTACGGGCTCTTCTCCATGAGCTTTAGGGGAACCTTCCTGTTTTTCTTCCCGGAGCCGAGGATCGTAAAGGCCTGGGCGTCTTCCCCCCAGGGGATCCCGCCCGAAAGGAGCCAGTCGATCACCCCGAAAAAACTTTTCCCCTCCCCCGAAGTCCAGACCCCTTTCGGAAGAGGATCCCGGGATACGATCACACGGAGGATTTCTGAAGAAAAATCCTCCCCGGGAGGCAGCTTGGCCACCAGTTCCACCCCCTCTTCCTGCAGCTGCCGTCCGGGAAAGACGGTCTTCTTTTCCGGATCGAGCTTCCAGACGGGAAGAAAGGAGGGATTGGGGGCGATCACCGAAAAAACGTGCGTCAGGGGGTCTTCATCGAAGAGATAGATGTATCCCTCCCTGGGAGAAACGATCGTAAGGGTGGCCGCATCTCCTTCGCGATACCAGGACTGGTTCAGGGCGAGATGTACCTGAAAGCGGGAGGAGTCGGGGGGGAGGGGTCTCAGGCAGGCCTCGAGTATGACCGTCGCCCGTGTGCAGCCGGGACAGCCGGAGGAGGAAGGAAGAGGCGCGTACCTGGACGAAAGGATCCGTTCGTCGACGAGGAGGCCACGGTGTTCGGCCATGAGCATGTCTTCGACGTAGTGCCCCTCTTTCGAAATTTTTTGTCCGTCGAAGGAGGATTGTTCAGCCAGGGTGTTCTCCGTGAGGCTCACCCCGGAAAAGCTGATCAGGGCTTTTTCTTCGGCCCGGGAGACGGCTTTGAGACGAAGGGAGCGCAGGGTGGTGTCTTCGCCTCCGACCATTGCGGAGGAGCTTTCGACCCATGTGCACCTTTTTCGGGAGTTGATGCCGACCGTCCGGGTGGGTGTCGGCGCCGGAAGGGAGGGGAGAGAAACGGAAGAAGACGGAAGAGAAGCCGGGGCCTCCGGAGCCGGGGGCACGGCTCCGCTGTTCCGGCCCTTGTCCGGAAACCCCGGGGTCGAGCATCCGGACTCCAGAAGAACCAGAATTCCCAAAAGAGCCAGTGCAATCGGGCGGCAGGAAAGTCCCCTCATAGACCCCGGTTCCTCCGTCCTTTAAAGATCATTGTTGGTTCTCGGCCTTCGAGAGTTGGCGGAAGGCCTTGTCCGCGTGTTTTTCAATCGCCCGTCGCATCTCCGTACTCATTCCCTGATAGTTCCGAAGAGTTTTCTTGATCGCGTCCAGATCGAGCTTGCACAAGGAGTAGATTGATCCGTCGGAATCCCGGAAATGGTCGGTGATGATCGCTCCCGTCAGGGTGACCTTTGTGAATCCCTTGAGCGCGTTGGTCACCATCTGTTCCTCATGGTTGTTCTGCAGGTCCGCGCCCCCCGCGGCGGATTCCATATAGTCCTTTTGAAGCTGGGCGACGTATCGGTTCAACTCGTTGGCGATATTGGCCTGAGCGCGAAGATCGGCGGTCTCTATGGCCAGGGGTTTGTTGCGGATCCCCTGGGCGATGCCGACTCCGTACAGGACGCCGTTTTTCATGTCCGAAAAGCTTGCCGCGGATTTTTGTGCCCATTCCGGCGCGCTGCTGGATTCGGTGATCCTTCCGCTGTCGGTATGGGAGCAGGCGGAGAGTAAGAGCGTCGTCGCGAGCAGGGTTCCCAAGAGCGTGAGAGATTGGAATTGTTTAGACATGGACACTCCTTTGATGGTTTGTGGTCGAAGTCCGAATCAATGGTCCGGCGCAAAGGAAAAAGGGTCTTGGCCTGGAGCGGTCGAGAACGTTTTGTGCCGTCCCTCCGATTCCCCCAGTTTTTTCTGCGCTTCCCGGTCCATCTCTTGTCCCATCCGGTCCATCGTCTCCATTTCGCTTCGGAGAACCTGATCGCTGTCGAAAGGACTGGAGGGAGTCACGAGGCCCTCCAGTCGGGGCCCCGAAGGAACGGCCGCGGTCGGCGGCGGGGCCGAGGGGGAGGGGGGGGGAGGCCGGTGAAGACAGAGCAGGTGTCCGGGACGTTTCCGATTCCGGGGGGGAGGAGGTCTGGAGCGGAAGTCCGGACGGCCAGCCTCCAGTCGACTCGATCCAATGGAGAACGACATCGGACTGGATTGAAAAATTCACGTTGGTGATCGCCAGTCCATCCGCCGATTTTCTTGCGATGGCCGTATTGATACCGATCAGGGCGCCCATATTGTCGATCAGCGGTCCCCCGGAGTTTCCCCGGTTCATCCCGGCATCGGTCTGGAAGACATTTTTCCCCGGCACTCCGTCGAAGTCGGCGATCCGTCCGCTGATGATTCCCTGGGTCATGGACCAGAGACCTCCCGACTCGGGATTTCCGATGACGACCACGGGTGCCCCGGGGGCGATGTTTTTGGAATTTTCGACCGGGAGAACATTTCTCGGGCCGCTCGAGGAGACCGGCCGAAGAAGAGCCAGGTCAAGCCTTGGATCGAAACGCTCGATTCTGGCGGCGACCCGATACCGGAGATCGCGGCGGGGATTTCCGACCAGTTTTCCGGGCTTGTAATAACTGAAGACAAAAGGAAAAGGGCGGCCGTTCGAATGGTTGACAACGACATGGGCGTTGGTGATCACCTCCCCCTCGGAGGTAATGATGCTTCCCGCCCCCAGTTCCCCGACCCCGTTGGCGTTCACGCCCATGACCGTGACAACGGCAGAACTCTCGGTCTGATATATCTGGGCGGGGGAGAGGGGGCCCGACGTGAGCGGAAGGGGGGCCCGGGGGTCGACCAGAAGGGCGATCTTGGCATAAAGGAGTCCCTCTTTGGCGTAGAGAGGTCCCTTCACGCTGTCGGTTGAGGTCCGGAGTCCGCTCTGGATCCGGGACAGGCTTTGGGAATAGTTTTGGAGGGTCGAAAAGCTCCCTCCGGAGAGGCGGACCGTTCTCCCGCCCCGGACGCCAGCGACGGCCGCGGGACCTCTGACTTGCACCGGAGGCTGGTTTATGTACTGGACCACCTGGCCCCACCATCCGGCATCGACCCACCGGTGCCCCGAAAGGTCTTTCCCGGGGGGAAGAAGGCCGGCCCGGGAAAGATCGCTCTTTTCAAGAGATTTCAGGGCCTTCATGAGGTGCCTTGCACGGGACTCCTGTTCGGGAGAGAGCTGCCCGGAACTCAGGGCTTTTCGCGTCGACAGGGCGGCGAGTTGATTGCAGATTCCCGCGAGGACCACCGTTCTCGATATCTCCCTTGCGTTCCCCCGACCGTCCGGGACGGCGATCGACGAAGAAGGATTTTTTAGCAAGGTCCAGACCGCGGGGTTGAGGGCGGCTTCGGGGTCTGCGGCGAAGGCCGGTAAGGAACCCGACAGGAGGGCGGTCAATAGGGCCCCAAGAAAGTATAGTGGATGGGGAAATTTAGACAAAAAAACAGGGGGGTTTTAAGAACATTATGGGCTCTCTTCGAAAGCGCTATCCCATCGAACTGAAGGTCAAGGTTGTCCTCGAAATTCTGAAGGAAGAGAAATCGGTGACCAAACTGGCGTCCGAGCACCAGATCCATTATTCGCAGCTCCT
>JAYWMN010000008.1:0-12949 GCA_035873205.1 Nitrospirota bacterium | reverse complement strand
TCGGGGCCGACGGAGGGCAGGGATACGCTTTCTCTCGCCCCCTGCCAGTCGATGAGGTGCCGGACTGGATCCGCGCCTTCGTCATGCCCCGTTGCATGGAATCTCCACTTTCGGACCTTGGCCGGGCCGCAGGACTCTGGATGAAACGGCAATACGGGGATTCCCGCCGGAGGGAATCCCTTCCTGAAGGTATTTGAGAGGCGGTGACGGAGACTTTTCGCGGCCAGATTTGAGAGGACGGCCCTCTTGTCGTGAAATTCCGTCCTCGCTCATCTCCCTTTCCTCAGCGAAGGAGACGAGCGAAGGGAAGAAGAGTGTCAAGTCAGGGAAGGTGAGTGTAATGGAGTGGATTTCCAGCACAATTGACGATGCCCTGTTCGAGTCGATGCTGACCCCGCTGGCGGAGCAGGTACTCGAGAGGATTTTATTGGGGGAGGGAAGGCCTCCGGGCGTTCTGTCGGCGGAGTACCCCTCGGGAATCCTTGTTTTTCACCGGGAACTGGGACTGATTCTCCTGACGGCCGAATCCCGGAAAGTCATACCCAAGGCCTCTCCCGGGCTTTCATGGGATGCGGTGATAGCCTCCCTCGAATTGCGGATCGTCTATAAAGATCGTCCCAAATTTCGCTCCTTTTTCAATACGGGAACGGAGATGGATGTTTTTGGTCTTCTTCCGGGATTGATCGAAGGGGCCGGCTCTCTTTTTCTCTGGACAGGGTCGTGGCCGTGGGGGAAAGTCGTCTTCTTCCAGACTCGAACCGCAAACGAAGAAAGCGGGGCTCTCCCCGATTATTTCCGGAAATCCGGCGAAACCCTCCATTCCGATCTTTCCCCGATTCTGGAGACCTGGATGCAGGATGCGATCCTGGAAATTTTCTGGTCACGGATTCTTCTCAATATGCCGCAGGAATTCCAGCCCACTCCGGGCCTTCTCTCTCCCGAGTGGTTTCGGAAGGTCTCCCTGAAGGGGGAGGGTCCCCCGGAAGAGGGAAACACTCTCCGCGGACGTTACCAGAATGATCCGGGGCACGGATGGGTCCGGAAGGTCGAGCTTTTGGAGAAGAAGGAGGCAAGGGAGGGAGTCCGTTCCTTCAACGGGATCTTCGAGGCAAAGAAGGGCCTCCGGGGGAGCATGCAGGGACGCTCGATCGATATTCCTGTGGAACTTTTTGGAATCTTCGAGCTGGGATTTGTCCGGGTTCCCTTGGGATTGATCAAAATTGTGGGATTCCCTTCATTTTTTTCCCGCCTTCGCCGGTCAAAGACCATGGCCATGAGATCCCTTTACCGACACCTCCTTTATTCCGGAAAGCTGGAACTCCTGAATTTCTGGATGCCCGAAGCAGAGTGCTTCAGCGTCAGGATGCTCGGAGAGGTCGATCGATGGCTGGGTGAAGGGATCATGAACGATCCGCTTGTCGTGGTCACCCTTGATTCTGTCGGCAGGAAAAAAACCATCGCGTCGCAGCTTCGTCCCTTCGATCTCCTGTTAGAAGACGAACGGCGGACCGACAGGATTTTTCTTCTTCTGAGACATTGCCCGAAAGAGAAGGTGACTGCCAGCGTGATTCCCCGTCTCCTCAATCTCGATGGAATGGATGAGCGGCAGTTTTCCTCCCCCGTTTCGCTGGGGGAATACCTGGCGAAGAGGGAGGCCTGAATGTCCTATGGGATGGGGAAGATCAGAAGAGATCCCCCTATTTCGGAAGGGGGAAGGGCGGATGGGGACAACGCCTCGCTCGATTGCGCTCTTTTGCTTGAAGAACTGAAACGGATCGAACGGTTGACATACGACAAAACCGGAATCGATCTGGACTTTTCCTCCGAGAGGTCTGGCAGTCTTCTCTGGAACCTGGCGGGACTCCGGGCGGGAGTTTTTTCCGCCAGGAAACAGGGCCGGGGTCCCTGGATCCTATCCCTCAGGTTCAACTCCGCCATGATCCGGTCGGTGGGGGAAGAGCGGTTTCTTCCGACGATCGCCCACGAATATGCCCATGCGGTGGTGCATTTTCTGAAAACACGGAGAAAAAGGGGGACGAGCGACGACTTCCGTGCTCATGGAGGCCTCTGGAGGTCTTTGATGGAACTGTACGGACATCCCCCCGAACGGTGTCATGAATACCCCGCCGTTTCCGCCCGGAGAAGAGCCATGCATGCTTACCAGTGCGGTCACTGCCGTAAGGAGTATACTCTGGGAGCCCTCCGCCACAGCCGCCTCGAAAAACATCCCGGGTATCTCGTCTGCGGATCCTGCCGGGGTCCTCTTCTCCACCGAGCCAGGGAACGCGCCGATTCCTAGCGGGGTGAGTCCGAATGCAGAGTGTGCCAGAGAACGGAGGCAAGGCAGCCGGACAGGAAACGGGACCGGGGAGGATCGCTCCTCGAGGTGAGGATCACCGGAACCCTCGCTCCCAGGACGATCCCGGCCAGCGTGGCTCCTGCGAGATATTCGAGATTCTTGGCCAGGATGTTTCCCGAAATCATGTCCGGGACAAGGAGGATGTCGACCTCTCCAGCCACGGAGCTCCGGATCCCTTTTGTCCGGGCGGCCTCTGCGGAAATGGCGCTGTCGAACGGGAGCGGCCCATCGACGCGGGCACCGGTGATCTGACCCCGGTCGGCCATTTTTGCGAGACACGCGGCATCAAGTGTTGAGGGAATGTTGGGGGAGACGATCTCGACGGCTGAAAGAACGGCGCAGTCCGGAACGGGGTGTCCCAGGGCATGGACCATATCGATCGCGTTTTGGAGAATGGATTCTTTCGTGGCAAGGTCCGGGGTGATGTTGATGGCGGCATCGGTAATGAAAAGAAGCTTTCGGTAGGCGGGAAGCTCGGCCACAAAGACATGGGAAACGCGAACGCCCTTCCGGAGCTGTTCAAGGACCGGATGGAGAAAGATGTCGGTATGGACGTGCCCCTTCATAAGGGACTGAGCGGTCCCTTCCTCGACAAGCCGGACACCTTCCCGGGCAGCCTGCTCATCGGATCCGGCGGAAACGATGGGGGTCTCCTCGGTCATTCCGATGTCTTTCATCAGGGCTCGTATTTTTTTTTCGTTCCCGACCAGGACAGGACGCATGATTCCCTGATCGAGAAGCAATTTGGCGCTTTCGAGTGTGATTTTGTCCGCGGCGTCGACAACAGCGACGGTCAGGGGGGGATTGTTCCTGGCTTCAACGATCAATGTGTCGAAACGGAGATGTGTCATGTCGGACCCGCAATCCAGGACGAAGGTTCTTCAAGCCGCCGGGACAGGGTGGCGGAGAAGCGGGCGGCATGGGCTCCATAAAGGAGCCGGTGGTCGCACGTCAGCGTGAAGACGCTCTTCTGGTCCCCCTCGGCCGGCGCGGACACGGCCAGGATGGCCGAGGCGGCCGGGGGAAGGACGGCATCGAAGGAGACCACCCCGGAATATGTCCCAAGATTTGAAAGATAGAAGGTCCCGCCGAGGTAGTCCGCCGGAAGCAGTCGGCCAAGGGAGGCCTTCTCTTTCAGGATTCTCCAGTCTTCGGAGATTTCCGGCAGGGGGCGTCCGGCCACATCCCTGAGGACGGGGGCCACGAGTCCCTCTCCCGTATCGATAGCCACCCCGATGTCGACTCTTTCCCGGACCAGAATCCCCTGGCGGGTCCAGAGGCTGTTGAGGCGGGGATGTTCGAGAATGGCCAGGGCGCAGGCTTTCACAAGAGCCAGGGTGAGGGAATAACCGAAAGACTTTGCCAGCTCGGCGAGAGGGTGAAGGGCGACCCGGCTCGAGAGATGGAACACCGGAACGGAGCTCGATCGCTCCAGATTCCGGACCACAGCCCTCTCCATGGCCGAAGGGGTCCGGACGGTGTGTGGGGGAGCGAAGGAGAGGTCCGGGTCGATTCGGCCGAGGGCCATGTCAAGAACCTGGGAGGCGACGATAAAGCCCTCTGTTCCGGGAGACAGAAGGCCGAGGTCGACACCCAGATCCTTCGCAAGGCCCCGGGCGTAAGGGGATGCAAGAGGGGCGGTGGCGCCGGCACTTTTCGGGGGTGAAGCCGAAACGGGAGGAGAGGGCGCAAGGGAGGCGGACTTCTGGGCGGGCGCCTGGGCAGGGATTGAGACCGAAGGGGAGGGAGGGGGGAGAGGCTCGGCGGGGCGGACCGATGCCTGTGATCCTTCGCACTCTTCTTTCGTATCGCACAGGTAGCCGATCGTGGCTCCGACCGGAATGTCGGCCTCTGTCTCTGCCAGGGGGCCGGAAAGGAACCCGTCGGAGAACGCTTCGATATCCATGACGGCCTTGTCCGACTCCATGGTGGCGATCGGGTCTCCCGTCCTGACCGGATCTCCCGGTCGCTTGTTCCAGGCCGACAGCCGTCCGGTCGTCATGGTGTCGGAGAGAACCGGCATGAGAATGGGGGTCTTCATCGGATCGGGTCCTCCTGGCGATGGGGCTTTAAGGGCTTGGTCGAATCCCTGTCGAGAAAGTATGCCATAAATGAGGGCAGCGAGTGGAGGGAAGGCACAAAGTTTCCGGAAACTTTTTATCCCTTGGGGGAAGGAAAGGAAAGGGAATGGAGATATCTCAGGAAAATTCGGAAAATGAGAACGGTTTGATTCTATTCCGGGAAAGAAGTCCGACCGATACCCGGTCCGGCCCAAATACCGTCTTACTGATTCTCCTTGTCTGTTTTCTCTTTGCGGGTGTCCCTCCTTTCTCCGTCCGCCTTGCCTGGGGGGGGGCCGTCCCCGGTCATCTCCTTTTCGGAAATCGACACGGGAAAAACCGCCACGGTCAGGATGAAGCTTCAAGACGGAGCCAACCCCGACCACATCAACCGGGACGGGCAGAGCCTCCTCTGGGAGGCGGCGTTTTCCGGAAGAGAGGATATGGTTCGTCTCCTTCTCTCCTTCGGGGCCGATCCGGATCTCCCGGATATCTCCGGGAAATCTCCTCTTTATTGGGCCGCCACCAATGGAGAGGCCGGAATTGTCCGGCTGCTTCTGGCCCACGGGGCGGATCCCAACAGGAGAGACGGAGAGGGGTCTGCCCTCGAGTGGGCGATCGCCAACGGGCACACCCGTGTCATTTGGCTTCTGAATCACTGGACCGGGATCCGCAGAGAGTACCTCCTCGACAGACTTCCCCTTTTCCTGAACCTGATTTCCCGAAAGGACAGGGTTCGCCTGCAAGAAGGGCAGCTAATCCGGGGCACGTTGCCCTATGCCCTGCCTCATGGACTGACGACGGGTCCCTGGAAGAACCCGCAATCCTTTGTCCAAGAGGCGAAAAAGGCCGACAGGAAGCGATTGGCGGCAAAGTTCGGGGAAAAGGGGAGCTATCCCCTCTGGCGGGAGAATGCCCTCCGGGAGATTGCGGCGCACCTGGGGAGGAGGCCCGTCCCCTGACCTTTGTTCTTCTCCCGGACCTGTTCGGTCCCCTTCCTCGACCCCGGATCAGAGATAGAACTGCCAGATGTATTTAAGGGAGGTGTAGTAGCTGTAGAGGATGGCCAGAAACAGGCCTTCCTTTCCATCGCGGAATCCCTGCCGGAAGAGATACATTTTTATGAAGACAAAGGGAGGATGAAGGAGAACTTTGATCAGACCGGGGGCACTCCCCCTCGATTTTTTTTCGAGGGCCGAGAGCCTGGCATACCGGGCGTTCTTCTGGATGAAGGCCTCCATCGATGCGTAGGTGAAGTGGTACAGGCGATGGACCAGCCGGCCGGTCGTTCCGGAAACATGAACCGATTCATGGACGAGGTTTGCGGAGATCCGGGCCTGTCCCTTGCGGAACAGACGGACAAGATAGTCGGGTGACCATCCTCCATGAAGGATCGCTTTACCCATGAAGAAATTCAACCGGTTGATCTCGTAGCCCTGGTTGCGGTCAAGGCGGCTCCGGTCCTGAAGAAGCTGGCTGATTTCAGACGACAGCTCGCCTGAAACCCGTTCGTCGGCATCAATGAGCAGGATCCACGGATGGGTGGCAAGATCGATGGCCCGCTGTTTCTGGCGTCCGAAGTCGTCGAAGGGATGGACAGCGATGCGGGCTCCGTATTTCCGGGCGATTTCTTCCGTCAGGTCCGTGCTTCCCGAATCGACAATGACGATTTCGTCGGCCAGGCCGGCAATCGATTCAAGACAGTCTCCGAGGTTTTTCTCCTCATTGAACGTAATGAGGCAAGCCGACAGCTTTTCCCTTTCCATGTGTCTCCCGAATCTCCGTGCACGGGGCCTGCAGGTCGAAAATCGCCGTCGGGCGCCCGTCGCCAAAAGTCATGTGTGGGTTGTCATTCTGAATGCAGTCCCCGCCTTGTTCCGGAAAATTCAGGAGACTTCAGACGACGAGGAAGACGACCGGTTGATCTCTTTCCATTCTATCATTTTGTCGACGATAATTGCTTTGCCGTACGGGGAGATTTTTCTCCTCAAAAAATGCCGGATGTGTTGAGATTCCTTGTTTTTCCGCCAACCTCCATCTTGTATTTTCCCCCGTCTTGTTGTAAAGTTCATCGAATTTGAATATGCGAACCCTTTCCTCTTCCGACAGCGGGAAGACTTCGGAATGAGAACAGGTTGCCAATCGATCCTCCCTGATTTTCGCAATCCCAGAAAATCAAAAGAAAATCACGATCGGCGTTTCGGGTGAAATGGCTCGGGCATCCCTGACAATTGAAAAATACCCTTCGGGGATCTACTCACAAGGAGAACTTTGTCGATGAAGAAACAATACCTCTTGGCTCCCGGACCCACACCTGTTCCCCCCGAGATCCTTCTGGCCATGTCCCAGCCCATGATCCACCACCGGTCCCCGGATTTCATTCCGGTGATCCAGAAGGTCCGGACAGGGCTCAAATGGCTTTTTCAGACATCTCAGGAGGTCATTACCGTTGCGGGCAGCGGAACGGCGGGGATGGAAGCTTCCGTGGCCAACTTTATGAGTCCCGGCGACAAGATTGTTGCGGTCAACGGGGGCAAGTTCGGCGAACGCTGGCTCAAAATCGCGAAGGCGTTTGGAGTGACCGCGATCGAGGTCACCGTTCCCTGGGGGGATTCGGTGAATGTCTCCCAGGTCGAAGAGATCCTCGCGAAGGATCCGTCGATCAAGGGCGTCTATGTTCAGGCGAGCGAGACCTCGACCGGAGTCTGGCACGATATCAAGGGGCTGGCCGAACTGACCTCGAAACGGGCCGGGACAATTCTTGTTGTCGATGCCATCACCGCCCTGGGCGTGGTCAACATCCCCATGGACCTCTGGGGAATCGATGTTCTGATCACGGGTTCCCAGAAGGCTCTCATGCTTCCCCCGGGGCTCGCCTTCATTGCGGTTTCCGAAAAGGCCTGGACTTTGAACCAGTCTGCCAAGTGTCCTCGATTCTATCTCGATCTCAAAAGGGAAAAGGACAATATTCTGAAGGATTCAAATGCGTGGACTCCGGCCGTCTCTCTCTGGATCGGCCTTGAAAAGGCGCTGGAAATGATGCAGAAAGAGGGACTCGAAAACCTCTTTGCCCGTCACCGGATGCTGGCTCAGGCGACCCGGGAAGGGGTCAAGGGTTTCGGTCTCTCGATCTACGCCCGGCAGACACCCTCCGATGCCCTGACCGCCGTGATCGCCCCCGAAGGGTTCGACGGGGAGCAGATCTACAAGAACCTCAGGAACCAGTATGGAATTACTGCGGCCGGGGGGCAGGACCAGCTGAAGGGCAAGGTCTTCCGGATCTCGCATATGGGATATGCCGATGTCTTCGACATCATCACCGCGATCAGCGGAGTGGAGATGGTCCTGGCGCGCATGGGTTACAAGGGGGCTCCACTCGGGTCCGGAGTGGCCAAAGCCCAGGAAGTAATGATCAGGCAATAACCGGGGCAATCAGAGGCCAAACATGTCTAGGGAAGGGGAGGACGGCTTGAGTTCACATCCGATAAGGATCCTCGTGAGTGATGCGATTTCCGAGGAAGGTCTGGATATTTTCAGAAATGCAGGGTTCGAAGTGACGGTCAAGACCAAGCTTCCTCCGGAGGAGCTGAAAAAGGAGCTCGTCCATTATGACGGGCTGGTGATCCGAAGCGGTACCAAGGTCACCGCAGATGTCCTTGAAGGAGCGACGCGCCTCAAGGTCATCGGGCGTGCAGGCGCGGGACTCGACAATGTCGATCTTGCCGCCGCCACGGGCCGGGGAATCGTGGTCATGAATACGCCGGGAGGCAACACCATCACGACGGCGGAACACACCGTGTCCATGATGATGTCCATGGTCAGGAAGATCCCCCAGGCCAATGCCTCCAATCGGGCGGGAAAGTGGGAAAAGTCAAAATTCATGGGCATGGAACTCAGTCACAAGACACTGGGCATCCTGGGAATGGGGAAGATCGGGTCCCATGTGGCCCACGTCGCCCAGGGACTTCTCATGAACGTGATCGCCTACGATCCCTACCTGACGGAAGAATCGGCCAAAAAACAGGGTGTGGCGACTGTCACCCTGGAAGAGCTGTTCTCAAAATCCGATGTGATCACCGTTCATACCCCGCTCACCCCCGAGACAAGCAACCTCATTTCGAAGGCGACGATCGCCCGGATGAAAAAAGGGGTCTATCTCGTCAATTGCGCCCGGGGAGGCGTGATCAACGAAGCGGATCTGGCCGATGCACTGCAGAGCGGCCACGTGGCGGGAGCGGCCTTTGACGTGTTCGTCGAGGAGCCTCCGTCTCCGGACCATCCCCTCCTGAAACTCGACAACTTCATCTCCACTCCCCATATCGGGGCGGCGACAAAGGAAGCCCAGGAGAACGTAGCCCTTGCCGTGGCCGACCAGATGGTCGACTATCTGGCAAAGGGCGTGATCCGTTTTGCGGCCAATCTTCCGGCCATTCCGCCCGAGGACGCAGCGAGGGTCGCTCCCTACCAGCAATTGGCCGAAGTCATGGGGGGGATTCTGGCCCAGATCACGACCGAACCGATTTCGAAGCTGTCGGTGGAATTCAGCGGGGAGGCGGCAACCCTTCCCACCTCGATCGTGACAATCTCGGCGTTGAAGGGAGTCCTGGCTCCGATTCTGGCGATCCGGGTTAACGAGGTGAATGCCCCTCTATTGGCGAAGGAACGGGGACTCGAGGTGGTGGAATCGCGCTCTTCCCAGCAGGGAGACTACGTCGGCCTCCTGACCCTCAAGGTCACAACACCCCACGGAACGCACCAGATCGCCGGTTCGATCTTCCAGAAAAAGGACTTTCGGATCGTCTCCCTGGACAATCTCCTGGTGGAAGTGATTCCGGATCCGATCATGCTCTTTCTCACCAACCAGGATCAGCCGGGTGTTGTCGGTCTGGTCGGGTCGCTGCTGGGACAGCATGGAGTCAATATTTCAAGGATGCAGTTCGGACGGGATTTTCCGGGCGGAAAGGCCATCTCGATGATCGGTCTGGACACGGAGCCTCCGGCGGGGGTTCTCGATGAAATCCGGAAAAACACGAAAATCATCGCGCTCAAGCTCCTGCGCCTTCCTTCCATTGTCCGCTAGAGATGAACAAAAAGACAAGGAGCTCCGGACCGGCGGTCCGGAGTTCCGGAAAAACAACTCCGACAGGAGTCTCACCGGTCTTTTCTCAGACCGCCCGTTTTCGCCGGGAAACGACCGACCGCCTTCTGAGTCTGTTTTCCCTCTGGGGCTACCGGGAGATCATCCTTCCGTCCTTTGAGTATCTGGACGCGATTTCCCCCGGTCTCGATCCGGCGCTTCTTCCCAAACTCTACCTCATGCAGGATCGCGGATCGGGACAGATTCTCGTTTTGCGGCCCGATGCCACCGCCCAGATCGCCCGCCTGACGACCCAGTCCTTTCAGGACCGGCGGCTTCCCCTTCGCTTCTGTTACAGCACCTCTGTGTTCAGGGATGAGAGCCACCACACCTCCCGGGACCGGGAACTTCACCAGACCGGGCTCGAACTTCTGGGCGATCCGTCGGTTCTGTCCGATTATGAAACGCTGGAGCTCTGTCTCTCGGGCAGCGCCCTGTTCCCCTTGAAAAAACCTGTCCTGGTCCTCTCCCACGCGGGCATTCAGGAGGGATTTTTCCAGAGCGTGACGGGGGATCCGGACCGTTTGAAAGAACTCCGCATGGCCTTCTATTCCCGGAATGCCGACCATTTGAAGCTCCTGCTCGACGGGTCGGGGAAGAAGGACTTTTCCAGGCTGGCGGAGGGTGTCAACGGGATCTCCGGGGCACTGGCCATGATCGCCGGACTCTCCGGGAAGGGGAGTCGTCTGCCGGCTGCTGAACTCGACTCCTTCGCCTCGTTATTGCAGATGCTTCAGGAATCCCGCTATGCCCCCTCCGTTCTCGTGGACTTTGCTCTTCCGCCTCCCGGTCCATACTATACGGGAATGTTTTTTCAGCTTTTCGCGGAGGACTCCCCGACCCATCTGGCCTCCGGAGGGCGCTACGACCACCTGGGCCAAAGTTTTGGCCACGACCTTCCCGCCGTCGGCTTCGCTTACCATATCAACCATATAGAAGAAGCGATCCAGAAACAGGATCCGTTTGGCGATACCTCGCTCACTCTTGCCTGGTACAGGGCCGGGGAATATCAAGCGGTCCGGCAGTTTTCCGACTCCCTGCGAAAACGGGGGATTCCGGTCCTCCTGTCGCCCGAGACCGCTCTTGAGGGAGATTCGGAATCACTGGTTTCCAAAAATATTTTCATTGATCATGAAGAGATCGGGGCCATCGTGTATTTTGACCGTGAAAAATCGCTGTGGACTCTTGAAAAACGATCGAAAGTTCTTCTGGCCGATGCATCTCTCGAAACGCTCGCTCAACTGCTGTTCAAATCCGAAAACCGGTGATCCCTGATGAAACAAAGAGCCGTCCGTGAGTCCAGAAGAAATCTCCCCCAGACAATAGAGGCGGAAAAATCCCTTCTGGGATCCATTCTCCTGAACAACGAAACCATGATTTCTGTGGGGGACATGGTTCAGGACGACGACTTCCTGCTCGAGTCGAACCGGCGGATCTTCATGGCCATGAAAGAAATGGCCGACAAGCATATTCCGATCGACAGCCTGACCCTTTCGGACTATCTGACAAAAAAAGGATGGGGATCCATCACCGGCGCCCCGGAAAACATATACGACCTCGCCGACATTGTTCCGACGGCCGCCAATGCCATCCACTACGCACGCCTCATTGTCGAAAAGGGAATATTCCGGAAGCTGATCCTCGCCTCGGAAGAGATTGCGCAGAAAGGGTACGATTCCACGCTGGACCCCGACGAAGTGCTGGATTTCGCCGAACGCAAAATCATGGATGTCGGAGCCAGACGCTCACGGTCCGAGTTTGTCCAGATCGGGGATCTGAGTTATCTCGATGCCCAGTTCAAGCGCCTGGAGGATCTGAAGAACCGGGAGCTCAAGGAAATTGTCACCGGACTGCCGACAGGCTTTGTGGATCTGGACAGCCTGACGACCGGGTTCAACCCCTCCGAGCTCATCATTGTCGCCGGTCGGCCTGCGATGGGCAAAACGGCCTTTGTCCTCTCCATTGCCCAGCATGTGGCCTTCGACCTCAAAAAGCCGGTCGGCATCTTTAGTCTGGAAATGCCGAAAGAACAGCTGTTCGTCCGTCTTATCAGCTCCCAGGCCCGCGTCAACTCGAAGCATTTGCGCACCGGTCACCTGAACCAGGGAGACTGGGACAATGTCATGCAGGCCTTCGGAGAGGCGAGCGATGTTCCCATCTTTATCGACGACTCGGGTGATCTGACAATTTTCGAACTCAGGACCCGCGCACGAAGGCTCAAAAAGCAGCGAAAGGACCTGGCCCTCATCGCTGTCGACTACCTGCAGCTTGTCAGGGGCTCCCAGCGGACAGACAACAGGGAGCAGGAGATCTCCGAAATCTCCCGATCCCTCAAGGCACTGGCAAAAGAACTTCAGATCCCTGTCGTTGCACTGGCGCAGCTCTCCCGGGCCGTGGAAAACAGGCCTGGACTGAAAAAACCCACCCTTTCCGATCTCAGGGAGTCCGGCGCCATCGAACAGGATGCGGATATCGTCCTTTTCATCTACCGGGACGAGGTCTATCATCCGGACAATCTCGACTCGCGGGGAAAGGCCGAGATCATCATCGGGAAACAGCGGAACGGTCCGATCGGATCGGTCATGCTGGCTTACCAGGGATTCTGCACCCGGTTCGAGAACCTCGCGGTCGGTTACGATGATATTGCCTCGGAAGGATACGGATGAGAGTTTTGCTCGTTCGTCACGGAGATGCCCTGGGGGATCCCTTTCCGGAGGTACTGAGACCCCTTTCCCCTTCCGGAAGGAAAAGCATCCGGCGTCTGGCCAGGGAAATCAGATCGTTGAGCATCAATGTCACCCGGATCTATTCAAGCCCGCTGACCCGGGCCGTTCAGTCCGCCGAAATTCTTCTTTCGCTGCTTCGGAAATCTTCCGGAGCCAGGCAGGTCGATGCCCGGCTTGAACTCGCTTCGGATTTTATTCCCCGGGCCTTCGACAGGGAGGGGTTCATCGGATTCCTGGGGGAGAATTATCCCGATGCCCTGCTTCTCGTCGGGCATGAACCCAACCTGATAACCCTTGCTTCCTGGATAGACGGGGACCTTGTGAAAAATGGCGCCCTGACAGGAATCCGGAAGGGAACCGGGATCCTGCTCGAATGGGACCCCGAAATAGGCGGCCATTATCAGGGCCGTATCGCTCCTTCCTGAACGGAAGGACGATCGCCGGAAATATTCCTCCGCACATCTTTCACATGGAGATCCTCTCTCTTTCCATCCCTCCATCGTCAGTCTTGACATGACTCCGTCCGTCTTGCAATTTAAAAAAATAGGGTGTATACATTGATCGATCTAGACAATGGGTGCGGGGGCCAGATGCCATTATTATCTCCTTCTTGCTTTGCGTATTGCGGCTTTCCCAGCGGTGCCCGTTAGGCAAATTCAGGTATCAA
>JAYWMN010000086.1:0-4568 GCA_035873205.1 Nitrospirota bacterium | reverse complement strand
ACAACGAGAGATGTTTGTCCTGCAGGTCTTCTCTTCGGAATCCCAGCAGTTCCCGGAACGATTCGCTCATGTCGAGAAGGATTCCCCGTTGATCGAGAAGATAGACCGCATCAGGAGAATGGTGCAGAAGGAAAGCCCCCATGGTGCCAAGTTTCCCCGGAAAGGGAGGGGTCTCGCCGTCGGGTTCCCTGTTGTTGCGGTCATCGGTCATCGGGTGTTCGCGCCTCCTGAGAGTCCGATTCAACGACTATTGGGTTTCCTGGCATCAATGGTCGGCGGAAGGTTCAGTATCGCAAGACAGCAGTGTACATGAGTATCATGAAAGAAAAAAGTCGAAAGTGATTGTGGGCTTTCTCCGTCGTCATTTCAAGAGCGAAATGCCCTGATACACCGAAAACGGGGGGGAATCTCCTGTCTCAAGAGGAAGAAGCGGGAATGAAAGTTGGTCCATGAATCTTCGGAGAGGCCCATCTGAAGGCCGTTTTAGACATTGTGTCTTTCTGGTGCCCGGGACACCTCCGGGTCGTTCTTCCTCAGGCGATCGATTATAATGGGATCCTTCCCGCCGATTCCCGCATCTGTCATCGATTACTGGAGGACTCATGTTTTTTCGGACCGTTTTTCGCGTTTTTGTTGTCGTTACAAGCTTTGTCGGATCGGTGATCCTCCTGAATCAGCCTTTTGGATATGTTCTCAAGAACATAAAGGAGCTTTATGGAAAAATTCTTCACCTCGGTCATTAGGTCGGGACGCGAGCCGGAGAGGAAGCGGGGATGGGATTCCGGAAGGGGGGCTTGCCGCCTTTACGGGATCCGATGTCTTGAAAGGGTTCCGGGAGAGGGATAGAATGGGGTCGGGCAGTTGTCTGTCGCTCAGATCCGGACCCTCCGGGAATTTCCTTGTCCCAAAGGTTTTTCGCCGGGGGTGAGCGGGAGTCGCTCCTTTGTCTTTCATCCGATTTAAAGAATCGAGGGATCCCCGATGAACCGTGTCCAGAGACTGTTGATATCGCCTGCGTCCAGATTAATGAGAGCCGGAGCGCTCATGGCCTCCCTGGCCGTGCTTCTGCCGGCATGCTCCGGACTGTCCACACCTCCGGGCGGGCTGGGGGTGGCGCATCTTGAAGCCCGATCCTCCAAGGATCGACCGGTCTGGATCGACTCTCCCGGCCGCTGGCAACACGATCACCCGGCCCGGGAGTATTTTGTGGGGACCACTCCCCGGGAGCCGGACCAGGAATCGGGCCGCCTCGATTCCTATGAGAATGCCATCGCCTCCATAGCCCGGAGGGTCGGAGAACACGCCCGTTCCCTTTACGATGCGGAGAGTTCCCGGACGATGGGGACGTCGAGCGAAGGGATGGACATGAGTGTCCGGAGGCATGTCCGATCCCTTGTCAGCTCGTCGGCCCAGGCACAGATCGGTGGAGTCCGCGTCGAAGACTATTTCTGGCAGAAGTTTTGGGTCAGGGACCATGAAAGCGAGCCGCCGTATTCTTTCTACCGGTATCATGTCCTTGTATCTCTGGGCAAGGATCAATATGAGCAGTTGCTCCGGAAGTCTCTGGAAGGAGCGCGGGACAATGCGGGGGATAGCCGGACGAAAGCCCTGTTCGACCGGCTGATCCGGCAGGAAAAGGCCCCCCGTCCTTAACCTTACGGGCGGGATGAACCGATGGATCCGAGGGAGGAGGCGACATTGAAAGAAAACGGTTCGGTTTCCATTCGTGCTCTGGGAGCATTGCCGGTGGCCCTGATTTTTTTCTTTGCACTGTTCGGGGCCGATCCCGGATGGGCAAAAGAGCCCTGGTGGAAGACGGGGAAGGTCGACGGCTACCCTTCGTCCCAGTATATGACGGCTCTCGGTTATGGGGCCACGCTCGACGGAGCCCAGAAAGATGCGACGAGGAACCTTTCCTCCCAGATCGACGCCGATGTCCGCTCGAAGTATCGGCAGGAGTCCTTTCGTTCCGGAATGAAATCCCGCCGTTCGGTCAGCAACGCCCTTTCGGTAGAGACCCATGCCAAGCTCTATGGTCTTCGGAACATCCGTGGGGAATGGGTCAAAAGCCAGGCGTCCTATATCGCGGTGGTCGGGGTCAAGATTGCCGACCTCCTCCGATACCTGAGGGGACGGGTCGACAACTACCGGCAAACCATCGCCTCCCTGCGCGCGGATCTCGAAGGAACAGGGAGTCCGATTCGCCAGATCAGGGACCTCTCGGGAATTGTCCGGGCGAAGGAAAAGGCTGGCTTCTTCGATCGGGAGATCGCGGTCATCGCCGGAGGGACGCCTTCGGGCGAGTTCAATACGGAAAAAGAGATCACCCGGATCGAAAATCTCCTCTCCCGGCATATGGCCGTCACGGTCAACCTTCAGAACGGATGCGGGAAAGTCGATCGTTTTGTGAGTCATGTGAAAGGAACGATCGAACAGCAGGTGACCGATATGGGACTTCTTGTTGTCCCCTCGGGAGGGCAGGTCGTAATTTCCGGACATGTGTCGGCCCAACCGATGGAGCCCGGATTTTCGCGGGATTATATTTATTACGTCCTCCATTACGATCTCAAGATGTCGGCTCCCGACGGAACGATCTGGGGGACGGTTGTCCATCAGCGCAAGGTGGCCGGGATCACTCCGAGCCAGGCCGAAATGCTGGCTGTCCGGAGAGTGGGATCCGAGGGTGTCCGTCCCCTTTTGCAGGGTCTGAAAAGTCGTCTTTTCCTGAGTCCCGACAGCCAGAACTATATGGCTTTTCCGACGGATAAGGGAGCTCAGGCCACGAAAACACAGGCGGCCGTCGGGACGGAATGCAACGATTTCGGTCCTTAGGGTCGGGTTTTCTGGATAAAAGACGCAGGACGACGGAATCTTTACCAAGAGGCCGGGTCTGATAGGATGGACCGGCGGGCTTCTCCAGCGCCGGCCCGGAAATCTTCCGGGTCGGCGCCTATCCTCCATCGAAAGGAGATCTGATGAATCGTACGTTGACATGGGTCGCGATCGGAACCATTGCCGGGTCCGCCCTCCTTGTTGCGGGTTGCAGCGGTCTTTCCCAGATACCAAAGGGGCCGGAGGGATATAATGTTGTGGCCCAGTCCGACTCCCATGTGCCCGAATGGATAAACGGGCTCGGAAAGTGGAGCCGGAAGAACAACCAGAAAGACGCAAAATGGTTTTCTGCCAGCTCCCCTCTTGAAAATTCCCTTCAGGGAGCGAAGCACGACGCGTTCATTCGGGCCCAGAGAAAGGCGTCCGACCGGATCGGCGACCAGAACTGGAGTCTTGTCGGGAATGCCGTCCAGAGAAATCTGAACGCCGATACCCAGACAATGATGCGGGTCCACGACGCCACGACAACCCAGGTTCGCCAGACATCCCAGGGCTGGCTTGTCGGAGGAGAGGAGTACCAGTACTATTGGCTCGAGTATCAGCCAAAAGATCCCACCCGGGTTCCTCCCGATCACCGGACCCTGTACCGGGCCTGGGCTCTGGTCCGCTACAGCATTCCGAACTGGGAGTGTTCCCGCCGGAATTCGCTCAAGATGCTTCCCATGATCGCCGCAAATCTGGGAGGAGATCTCCAGTACAAGAATTTTGATCAGGCCCAGTTTACCCAGGTGATCAAGGATATCACCGACAAGAATCTCTCCCTTATTCCGGAGAATGTCTGCACCGGAGGCTAGTTCGACCGATACGTCCGGGGGCGGTGCTTTCTCCGTCCCCGGACTCTCTCCGGCATGACCGCAAGACTGTTCCGCAAAACGATCCCCTTCGTTGACTTCAGGACGGCAGGACGTTGGAGGGCGGTTTTTTTGGGTCAAGGGCCGTCAGGATCGACCCCATCCATTGATAAATGTTGTATCGGGATATCTGCTCCCGAAGGATGGCATTTCTCCCCTTCCGGATGGATTCCGGTTCCTGTAGGGCATTGTGGAGGATGGCCGCGGATTTTTCCGGTTCGAGCGGATCGATGAGAACCACTTCCTTGAGCCCCTGTGCCGCCCCTGTATACCGGCTCAGAAACAGGACTCCCCCCCCGATCTTTCTGGGCAGAGAGATATTCCTTCGCCACCAGATTCATTCCGTCGTTTGTCGATGTGACGAGAGCCCCCGCCGCCCTTCGGTAGAGAGGGGCCAGAACGGGCTGTTCGACCGTCCGTTCGACGGGAAGGACGGGGATCCAGTCTTCCCGGCTCCACCGGGCGTTTGTCAGACGGACCTCTTCCCGGACCCGTTTCTGATAATTCTGATAGACGGGATGGGTGGAACGGGTCGGAGGCGCGATTTGCAGGAGCCGGATCTTTCCGATCCATTCCGGAAAATTCCGGAAAAGGGACTCCAGAATCCGGAGGCGCATGATGAAGCCTTTGGTATAGTCCATCCGGTCGACCGATATCAGGAAAGTGTCCTCTGTACCGATGCCTTGTTCGCACAGGAGGCGCGTGGCCTCCTTCATCCCCTCCGGGTCCAGGGAAAGCGTTTCGAAACGTCCCGGGTCGACGCCGATCGGAAAGGCGCCGACCCGGATCTCCCGGTCCCGCTTGAAAATCCGGTCCTCCTCGACC
>JAYWMN010000057.1:0-17549 GCA_035873205.1 Nitrospirota bacterium | reverse complement strand
CTCTTTTGTATTCGGGATGATGTTTGCAATCCAGTCCCAAGGGGGCCGCGAGAAGGTTTTTCCCGGATCTTGTTCGCAGGTCCGCAATCGGGTTGAGTTCCGAAGAATAGGGCCTCAGGAAAACCCGCCGGATGTTGTCCGGAATGCGGATTTGTCCGCTGTGACGCCATCTCGAACCATTCAGGACAAGAAAGACGCTTTCTTTTCATGACGGCGGCCCGGTTCCTGAAGGAAAATCTCCCTGCAAAGACCATCTACATGCGGAAGGCTCAGGGAATCCAGAGTCCCGTCACGGGGAGCTCAAAGAGTCAGGGATTCGAGAAGCGGTCCTTCGGGTGTGGAGACTGATATTTCCCCATCTTCCGGCATAGCCGTCAGGGCCGTCACCTATTGGCGCGCGAAAATCCGCCAACAGGGCCAGACAGGATGGAGGGCCGTGGTGACCTCCACCGCGCCCGGATGAAGCAGGCCCTCCCCGGCCTCCAGGGCAAAGTCCTCCTGGAGGCGTCCCGCAGCGCGTCCATCCAAGGGGAGGGCCTTCAGGCTCGTCGGAAGCCTCCAGATATCCCTTCGGTGTGAGCGGCACGGCAAGGGTCAAGACACGGGGAGTCCAGCAAGCATCCAAACATCTCTGCCCAAGACGAGATCGAAGGCTTCGAACCCCCTATCCCGGCAGTCTTTATTTTCCTTTCGAATGTTCACAATGCGTATTCTCTCAAAGGTTCCCGGAACAGATTTATCTTCTCTGAAGGTGTTTTACACGGCACATGAGCCTTTAAAAACATGTACCGGATGATTTTTCGGTTCTCGTCGAATCATCGATGTCCCATGATTTCGTTTCAAGCACACGAGAGAAAGCCTACCCCCCTTATCTAAAACAGTAAGGGTTTGCCAATCCGGATAATTCCGAGCAGATTGCAAGATTGTATCGGATTTGAGTGTAGCAATTCGGGTGAGGTGATTCTATGGTTTTGCGGAATTACGATGAAAAAACCGGGATTGGGAAAGGACAGCCAATATATGGTAGGCACGGGCGGTTTCGAACCGCCGACCTCTACCGTGTCAAGGTATTAAAACCCCTGGATTTTACTTGAGGTTACTCACGATTATTCATTATTTTAAATAAGATAAAAGACAGAAAAGAATCACGGTTAACCATCATTCTCCGTTCTCGGTGTACCAAAATTGTGCCAAGGAAACCCCTCGAAGAGTGACCTATCCGCCATGGGCCTATGGAGGAACAGACTCCCTCCCCCATTCTCACAGGAAATCGTTGGAAGAAGCGCAGGCCGAATCCGTTTCTTGTCCATGAGTTCTTCAAGGTCGACGTTCTGTTCCGTCCGTCAAAGCTTCGCTCCGAAAGGCACGATGAATCGATCCCACTGATTCGGCGCGCGAATCCCCACGAACCGGCGTTCTGTCGTGATATAGACAACGACTTTTTTGCCTTGCCGCATTAGCCGGAAAACATTGAGTTTCATGCCAATTCTGAATGCATCAAACTCATTTTTAAAAACCTTCGGTCAAAATTAGTGCGCGTGCATGTGTTCCCTCAAGATCCGGTTGATGACTTCTGTGAATGATCCTTCTTCTGAAGACATCGCTTTTTCTTCGTAAAACCGGGTCACATCTTTGTCTAACATCATTGTCACCTGAATCTGACCGGCTTTGACCTCGGGGGCTTCGGGCACGCCGTGAAGTCCTTTTATTGGACCGCGACGCTTGACCTTCAATTTAGTGAGATCATACTCCTTGCGCATAACGAACCTCCTCTGATTTTGTTGCCTTTCGGGCTGAGATAATGCGGACCACGTCAGTTCTCATGGTATAGCTGACAATCAATACACGTCCTTGATTGGAATGGGCGATAAGAAGTTCCCTGTCTTCATCGTCACTGTGATCAGGATCATAGAAGACAATCTGGCGCGGATCGTAAAAACAGCTTCGGGCTTCCTCAAAAGTGACGTCATGTTTTCGTACATTGGCTCTAAACTTATCAGCGTCCCACTCGAAAGCGATCAATTCAACCTCATTTTTCTCAATGCTGAGATATTAATAAACCCAGGATGCAAGAGACAGACCATCCAGGCTTCAACGATTGGGGTTCCCTGAAAAGGCACGCAAAAACATGCGTGCCTAAAGATCATATCTTTAACCGGCATACAAGATTCATTATACTGAAAACCGTGCAAACAAAAACGTTCCTACTTCCGTCTCTTGGACCAAACCGGTCCAAGTCCCGAGGAAAGAGCCAATGAGCCTACGGAAATCCGTGGAAAATCCAGGCTGGTGCGACCTCAAGCCAATTCTTGGCAAGCTTGATCACAACGGCCGGCTCAAATTGATCCAGGACCTGTACGCCGCCAGCAGGGACAACCAATCGTTTCTGAATGCCCGCTTCGGACTGGCCGCAGATGTGACGAGCCCCTTCAAGGCTACCATCTCCCACAGGGTCTGCCCCGATGTCACACGCAGCCAGAATATTTCAGTTTCCAAGGCCAAGAAGGCCATCTCCGACTACAGAAAAGCGACCGGCGATCTCCAGGGAATGGCCGAACTGACAGTGTTCTACTGCGAGTCCTGCACGGACTTCCTCAACTATTGCGGAATGGATGACGTAGGATATTTCAATGCCCTGGTCGGTATGTTCGCTCAGGCGCTGAAAACCGTCGGCCAACTCGATCCCGATTTCATGCCGCCTTTCGTGGAGCGGCTCGAAACCGTGCGACGGGAAGGGCACAACTATGGCTATTGGGTCGGGGAGACCATGGACGACCTGATGAAGGAATCCGGACTTGGCGGGAAATGAACCGGGAGAGAATTGGATCGAGGAGTTGCGGCAACTGCGGGAGAACAACGCCCGCCTCAAGGCTCTGCTGACATCGCACGGCATTGCATGGGAGGAAAATCCACCTCTTCCCACGATCCAGTCTCCGGGGCCGGAAGCGACCTCCCCAAGATTTTCCAGCGCCGAAAAAGTCGCCCTGTTCCGCCGCCTGTTCCGGGGCCGGAGCGACGTCTATCCGCTTCGATGGGAATCCGCCAAGGGAACGTCAGGCTACGCTCCCGCCTGCGGCAACGAGTGGAAACCGGGAGTGTGCCACAAGCCGAAGGTCCGGTGCGGAGATTGCACGCAACGCGTTTTTCTGCCGGTGACCGAACAGGTCGTTTACGACCATCTGACCGGGAAGCATACCATCGGCGTCTATCCTCTTCTGGGCGACGATACCTGCTGTTTTCTGAGTGCCGATTTCGACGAGGCGGACTGGAAGGAAGATGCCCGGGCCTTTATGGAGTCCTGCAAGGAACTGGACATCCCGGCTGCACTTGAGGTCTCCCGCTCCGGTGACGGAGCCCATGTCTGGATCTTCTTTTCCGACCCGGTTCCTGCAAGCTCCGCCCGCCAATTGGGGGCTCTCCTGATCAGCCACACCTGCGATCGCACCCGCCAGCTTTCCTTGTCCAGCTATGACCGCTTCTTTCCCAACCAGGACACCCTGCCCAAGGGCGGATTCGGAAACCTGATCGCCCTCCCCTTGCAGAAGCTTCCCCGCGAAAAAGGATGCAGCGTGTTTGTCGACGGGCATTTCGAACCCTACCCGGACCAGTGGGCCTTTCTGGCCTCGCTCACGTCTCTGTCCAAAACGGGACTTGAAAACGCCCTCCTGCGATCGGGCGACAGCCGGAATCCGCTGGATGTTTCCTTTATCTCCGAGGAAGAGGAGGGCAAGCCGTGGCAACGGCAACCTACGCCCTCGATCCGGATATCCGGCCCTTTGCCGGAATCCCTGACCTTGGTGCTGTCGAACCAGATCTTCATCGCCAAAACGGGTCTGCCTCAGTCGTTGGCAAACCGCCTGATCCGTCTGGCCGCCTTTCCGAACCCGGAGTTCTACAAGGCCCAGGCTCTGCGTCTGCCTGTGTGGAACAAGCCGCGCCTTATCGGTTGTGCCGAGAACTATCCCCAGCACATCGGGCTCCCCCGGGGCTCTCTCGATGCCGTTCTGGAACTGCTCGAACAAAACGGCATCGGCTCGGAGATCCAGGATGAACGCCTTTCGGGCATGAGGATCTCCGCCACGTTCACCGGAACCCTCAGAAAAGAGCAGAAGGCGGCGCTCGGAGAGCTTCTGAAACATGACGTCGGGGTATTGCATGCACCGACGGCCTTCGGCAAGACCGTCACCGCCTCTGCGATGATCGCCCGGCGGAAAGTCAGCACGCTGGTGATCGTCCATCGCACCGATCTTCTTCGACAATGGCAGGAGCGCCTGACCGGTTTTCTCGACATTCCCAAGTGTGGTCTCGGCACGATCGGCGGAGGCAAGACCAAGCCTTCCGGAAAGATCGACATCGCCGTCATGCAGTCCCTGTCCCGGAGGGAGGATCTGGCGGAATTTCTCGACGGGTACGGCCAGATCATTGTCGACGAGTGCCATCACCTTTCCGCATTTTCCTTCGAATCGGTCCTCAAGCAGGCAAAGGCCCGCTATGTTGTCGGACTGACCGCGACTCCGGTGCGCAGGGACGGACACCACCCGATCATCTTCCTGCAATGCGGACCGGTCCGCCACAGTGCCGACAAATTGGAAACGTCGCCGGAACAACTGGAAGTATGGCCGCAACTTCTCGCCGCTCCCGACATTCCGGCCGGCTCGGCCATCCAGGAGGTGTTCCGCATCCTTGCAAACGACCCGGAGCGCAACCGTCGCATCTCCCGGGATGTGATGGCGGCCTATCGGGAAGGACGAAAGATTCTGGTGCTGACCGAGCGGACCGAACACCTGGAACTCTTGCGTGAGGCCTTGGGCGAATCCGTCGAACACTGTTTCGTATTGCACGGACGGCTTTCCAGAAAGACGAGGGCGACCATTCTTGGCGAACTCGACCTTCTGAGCGAATCGGCCCCGCGCGTTCTTCTGTCCACAGGCCGCCTGATCGGCGAGGGATTCGACCATCCACCCCTGGATACCCTGATGCTGGCGATGCCGATCTCGTGGAAAGGAACTCTTCAACAGTACGCGGGCCGACTACACAGGGAGTCCACCGACAAGCGGGATGTCCGCATCTACGACTATGTCGAGACCGGTCATCCCCAACTGAACCGCATGTGGGACAAACGCCAAAAGGGCTATCGGAACATGGGATATCGGATCCTGCCACAGACTTGACCTCCCCAGCCCTCCGGGAGCAGAGCCAGGCAAGGAGACAAGATCGCACTCGCCGAAATTGTTGAAGGCAATCCCAAGGTTCAATAAAAGACGGAGCATCAATTCGTCAGGAAGGACAATTTGTGGTAATGGCGGGGATGGGCTATGTTGTGATAATCCTTGAAAATCGGCCCCAAAAAAGTCGACGAGTCTCGAAAAAAGCATGATTCAGACTTGTAAATTGTAGAAATGCGGCTGAACTCATGACGTTACGTCCTCCAGGCTAAAACTTTTCCATCCATACGGAGTACCAAAAAATCACTTCAATGCGCGGATCAATGCGCGCGCATTGATCCGCGCATTCAGGACTTCAAACCATACTGAACAAAACGACCCGCCTTTCCAACTTTCTTAAGTTTCCCCTTACCCACAAGTCGTTGAAGGAGCCTATAGGCTTGATCATCGCTGATCCGACAAAAACTGACCGCATCCGACCGTGAAATCAAGCCTTTCTTTTCCGCCAAACCTAATATCTTTCCCTCAAGAACCTTCCTTTCTTTGGATGTTAAACGAGACGGAGTCCGAACAGAGATGGATACCTTATCTTGTAACTCCAGATTATCATTGAAGGATAATTCAACTCGTTTCACCTGAAGATTCCGGCGCTTGAGGTCGTCCAATTTTCCCTGAATCTCCCCGGGAGATTTCTGCACGATACGTGCCGCATCCACCAGGGTAAGCGTCCCCCTGTCCCACCAAGCACGCAGGATAAGAAGATCGTCTAGATCAAGCGGCCGGCCGGCAAGGCCTTCCTCAGTCACCATCCGGACAAAAGAAAAATCGGGAGCTCCAGCTGAAAGAACAAGCACCACATCGGTCGATGTGGTCCGTTCATAGGAGGGGACGGCTCTCCCGTTTCTGAGTTGTTCGAAGAAAATCGTATCGATCCCCCGGGCGGTGCGTTCTACATAGCCGGCCCGCTTGAAGGCATCAGCCAGCTTCGGATTTCTCGGGTGAGGAGCCGTCACAAGAAGAGTCTCCATCGAAACCCCTTCCGGAAGTCCTCCGGGGCTACTGATCTCAAGGCGGTCCTTCCTCCACTGGATATAAACGGCATTGAGACGAGTGTAGTCTCGATGGATCAGTGCATTGGCGACCGCCTCCCGAAAAGCTTTCTCCGAATAATCCGGAATTCCTACCCGCTTGAATCCCACCTGGATCTCGGTTTCCCGATATCTGGCCCGGAACCGTCCCAAGAGCTCGTCCATCACCCGCAAAAGAGGCCACCGAAAAAAATCGTTCACAACGACCTGCGTATCGGAAAATTCCTGAAAGGCCACTTCATGGGAGGGAAGAAAGCGATGCAAACTCTCTTCTTCCCGAACAGGAGAAGAGCCAGAAGACGAATCTCCGGATGATCCATTGGGCCGTCCACAGCTCCCAGGGCCCTCGCCAGTTCCCGGTCGGACAACGAAATCAGGGTCTGGTCCCCCATTCCATGACTTTCCCGGATCGTCCGCCGGAACCGCTCGAACTCAAGGAGGTCCAAATCGTCCCATGCGGCTCCGGGAACGGGAAGGGCAAGATACTCTGACCCGCCATGCTCCGACAGGCGGGACTGCATTTCATGAAAAAGGAACGGAACGCATTCCGGCCTTCCTCTCCCGTCCAGTGTTCGCCTGAGATATCGTCCATCTGAGGTTGCGACGGGGAAACCAGACCTGGGGACCTGAAGGACAAGAACAGGCTTGTCGAGAATTTTTACTAGTTCCGCCCGGCAGGAAATAGCCGGGCGTGTTCTGCTTCCAACCAAGGCTTCCACGCGGGATAGGTTGGTTGCCGAATCTCCATGACGGGGACGGGCTCCCGTGATCAATCCATCGTCTTCGACCCCGACGAAAAGATATCCCCATTCATGATCCTGTCGATTGGCCAGACAAACAACTGCCTCGACCAGATCCCTGTCATTCAAGGGTTCAGACCGTTCGCCCTTGAATTCCACGTTGATCGTTTCACCCTGTCCGATCAGATTGCGGCCCTCTTCTGGAGTCACAGTCCCCTTTCCCTGGAGTAAGTACTAACGGAAGATCACATCAGAACGTTTGATGTACTCGACAAAGCTGATACAAGGAACAGAAACTTCGTCCATGTCGCAGACAGCTGGAATTTTCCTCTTGGCCATTTTGTCGGGAAGCTGATTCTGTTTCCCTTCATCCGAGATTAATTCCGCTCCATGGGCGCGTGCCGTGGCGATGATAAGAATGTCGTTTTCCCCCACTCCTTTGGGATGGTAGCTGTCGCCAACAATTCCAAGCAAACACTTGATACGCATAGCGTTTTGAATGATCAAATTATTGATATCAAGTTTTTCAATATTGTTCTCTTCCAGCCATTGACCACACTCCGGCGCTTCTTTTGACACTTCTTCCAATGCAACGTCCGGCATCACCAATACCTTTTTCACTATCTGCGCTGCCATCCATTCCCACAGGCCCGGAAACTGACGGATTGGGTAGTTGTCCCACGCATAAACCATGGATGACGCGTCAAAGGCCTGCATAGTGCCGTTCAAGCTCATGAAGGTCTTTTATCTTCAAGCTGTCGAGATAACTGCTTGCTTTTGTGAGCGTAATCTGGCGAGCATTCAGTGCGTCCAGCACCGTTCGCACAAAGGTGTCGCCGAAGATATGCTTGGGTTCGCGATGGCGGTATTTCCGGCTGCCTTCATCAGTTGCTATAAAAATCAATTGCTCTCGCCAAAGCCGGTAGGCGGTGTACCGGCTTTGCGTCAAACGACCGGCATCCAGCAACCTGCGTAAAATCACCTCTGCACTCACCCCCCAGTCCTTGCGGGGTCGCTCAAGCCATTCTTCATATCCGGAGACATCATCGGGCCGTTCTTCGTCTCGGATACTCGCCAGAAAATCATCAGGTACCAGCAAATGACCAGCAAACGCATTTGCCTCGCGTTCCCGGCCCTGATGGGACTCGAAGTCCTGTTCGTCGTCAATCGAACTTGTCTTGTGCAAAAGCAGATGCCCCAGTTCATGCATGAGCGTAAACGTCTGACGAGATTCCCAGGATTGCTTCTTGACGACAATCACCGGACAATGCGCATCGTAGAGGGTGAACCCGAGAATCGGGCTCTCCTTGGCAATCTGCCATTTCCCGTTATAACCGTTGCTGCGAAACACCAGCACACCTTGTGCCTCCACCGCCTCGCGGTATGTGTCGAAGTCATTCCGGTCGCCCAACCCGAGCCACTGGCGAACGGCATGGGCCGCCTCTCCTGGTTTTTTTCGGGAAAGATCCGGAGGACTGAATCGCGGCCAGTCAGTATCGTCCAAATCTTCTCGCAGGCTCAAGTACACCTCCCGCTGTTTTTCCACCCTCTCGATCAGAGCCTTGATCCTTGCGGATAACTCCGGCTTCTGGTTTGCAAGAGTGCGGAACTGGGGCGTATGCACTTGCGCCTCATTAACCGGACCTTCCTCCAGAAAAAACAGCACCCCTCGGCCAAAATATTCGGCCATATTTCTCAATTGGTTGAAGGTCAGACCGATTTCGCCGGACAAGACTTTTTCGATGGTGTTGGGCGAAATATCAAGTTCATTCGCAAGATCGCCTGGCGTAATTCCATGATCGGCGCAGCACCAAAGAATTCGTTCCGGTTTTATCGACTGAATACGTTCTGCAAGGGGCATCAGATTCTTCCGAAATGTTTGCGGCAATAGGACCGCTTAAGGATCAGGGGAATTCTGGTCATACATAGGATTCGAGAGAATAAAACAGAAACATCGTTTCATGTAGAAAATCGGGATTCCAGGAGACAACAATCATGGGAATTGAGTGCAAACGCTCAGTTTCTCCACGTCAGACAATGAGTCTACAACACCGATGGTCAAATACAAACTCTCTTGTCTACCAACAAATCCACACGGTATCCGTTATTCTTCCGGAGGATTCTTGGCAATGGGAAACTTCTCAAGAACATCACTCTGAAATATTCCCCACTGCTCAAGTCTTTGACCGAAGGACTCCCATGTCATCAGATTTTTTGGAGCTTTATACTCATTGCTTTTTTCCTCCTTCCACAGAATCCGGTCGTAATCTTCGACCGTAACGACTCCCTTTTCCCATTCGTCGAAAATCTCCGCGTCGATCAACAAAGTTTCCAGGCGACCCGACGGATGGACCGCCTGGAATCGGCTCCTTGGACGCCAATGGACTCTTCCGGGAGGAAGGATGTGTAGTCCAAAAAGAGAAAGATCGGCTCCCCGAATGAGCGGAGAAAGAGTTGTCCTGAGATAAATCCGGACAGGGAGATTCCGGTCATAAAAGGCGACCCGGAGGGGAAAGGTCCATTCCGTGATATTCCGGCCGAGCGGGGCAAGTGTAATCATTTCCCAATTACTTCCCGCCCACTCCAGTGTGCGAACGAGGGGGCCCAGGTCCAGTTCCTTCAGCTTCCAGTTCCAGACATGGACCCGATCTTTCCTCAGCGTCCCTCCCGACACCCCCAAAGCCTCCAAAAGCCGGTACTGCTTGCCTACACCGATCGTCGTTTTTCCGTGCTTCAGCCAGCTTGACAGGTGCGACGGAAAAACCAGGGCACTTTTCGCAAGTTGCAGATTTGTCATGCCAGACAAGACAAAAAGATCCTTAACGAGGGTATGGACAGATTCCGACATGCGTCCCCTTGACATTCCATTAGTTACTATGATTACATTTATTACATTACCGATCGTGTAATTCGTGTAATTCAGATTGTCGATGAAAACCGGAGGGGAGTCAATGGAAATGCAATTGGACAACGTCACAGGAAACCATCGTATTGCCGTCACAATCCGCGAGTTTTCACGAATGGTCGGGCTTTCTGAGCCTTCGATCCGTGGATATCTGATGCGGGATCCTTCAAAACTCCCACCCACATTCCGGGTCGGAATACGGATCCTGTTCCGGATCGATGACATTGAGCGCTGGCTGAAAAGCAGTCCGATTGAGACTCCCCGGAGCACTCGCGGTCCGGGAAGACCGAGAAAAACAGCGAAGCAGGGCTGACAGAGGGTGAGTCCTCCAAAATCCCTTCCATTCCGAAAGCGGGTCGACGAAAAAGCCAGTCCGGAATTGAAGTATGTGGCCTATCTTTCGGAACGCAAGGTCCCGGAGTCCGATCTCCCTCTGTTTGCTGCTCCCGATGAAGGATCCGGAGTCCTCTACAAATGGGCCGGAACCCACTGGCAGATGATTTCCCCCTTCGACTGTGAACGGATGGCGTGGAAGTGGCTAACAAAGAACTCCCCAAATGAGGCAACGCCTCGAAAAGCTCAATCCTGTTCCAACGCCGCCTGCCTTGAAATTTTCAAGATTCCCTCTCCCCAGATGACCGCGATCGTCATTCCGACAAAATCGGGATACCTGCACATCGGACAGACCGACCCTCCCTTGAATCTGCTGGATGCCGATCCAGCCCTCGGAATCACCTATTGTCTCAATTGCGCCTATGACCCCGAAGCTCCCGCCCCTTTATTCAAGGCGTTCACGGGAGAAATCCTGCCCGACCCGGATGTGCGGAACCTCGTCCAGGAATATGCCGGATACACCCTCCTGGGAGATACCCGCTATCAAAAGGCCCAATGGTGGATCGGCGCAGGCGCCAACGGGAAAGGAACACTGGCCCAGATCGTCGCAGCACTCCACCAACGGGCCAGCGCCCTGTCTATCGACAGTCTGGACGGCTTCCGGCTGGTCCCGCTCCTGGATGCCACACTGATCTACGTCGACGAGACGCCGAAAAAGATCGACGAACAGCGCCTGAAAACACTTCTGTCCGGCGACCTTGTTTCCATCGACCGCAAATACCGGGATCCCGTTTCCTTCCGTCCCAGCGCGAAATGGATCGTTCTCGGGAACGATCTACCCGCGATCACAGACCAGTCCGACGGATTCTGGAGACGCTGGCATGTCATCCCCTTCCCCGTTTCCTTTACAGAAGAGAACCAGAAACCACTTCTGGCAAAACAGATCATAGAAGAAGAACTGTCGGGGGTTTTGAACTGGGCTCTGGAGGGACTCCTGCGTCTTCTCGGAAGAGGACATTTTCTTCCTCCTCCCCGCGCGGTCAGGGAAGCGATTCAGAAGGGGAAGAAAGAGACTAACAACGTCCTGGGCTGGATCGATGATGTCGAACCCGTTGTCTCCGGAAATCCGACAACTCCCAAGGACGATCTCTATGCCGCCTACCGGGAATGGTCGTTCAAAAACGGAACGGCTCCCGTTTCCTCGACCAAATTCTGGACAAGACTCCGCCAGATTTATCCGGAGATCGTCGAAGAACGGGAAGGTTCCGGCAAACGCCGGAGGATGGTCAATGTTGTTCTTTGACGATCCCAATTCCCCGCGAAATATTCCGGCAGAGCCGACGAGAGGCCGGATTGTCTTGAGATATGGCAAGACCGGACGTCCGGGGTTGCCTATTTCGGCCGGGTCCTGTCCAACCATGGGTGGACGCGGGAAACCGTTGCGTGGCGGACCTCCCGGACATCCGTCCGACCTGTCCGGGGACTTTCAGAAAAACATTTTCCCGCATGAGCGCGCGCACGCATTAGTTCCAAAAACAATCCGGACGGGTTGGACGAGCTTAGAAAAACAAGTCAGAAGAAGGATTTTAAACGTCCGACCAAGGCTGGACGCACCCCGGACGCCTATTCATGGCCGGACGGATTTTCATGTGTCAAAACGAATGATACATCGGAGTCCGGCCGGGAATGGGGATGGGTGTGCGGCTCTGTCGAACACGGGAAAGATCCGGACAAGATTCGCCGGCAACTCGAGATCCGGGCTCACAACCGGGGAAAGAATGCCCCTGAAGGATATGCCAGACGGACCGTCGCGAGGGCTTTGTCCTTCACGGGCTAGGTCTGAAACGATGAAAAGGAAAAACGAATGCGGGCGGAACACCCAGAGCCCGGACGCCGCAACGCCAGAGTTGTCTGGCAGGTGAGCGGAAATGGAAGCAAAACTCAAATCACAGGACAGGGAGGAAAAATGAAAAAGACGATCTATCTCTCTCACGGCGAAAAAGGCGGAGTCGGAAAGTCAAGAGTGGCCATGGTTCTTGTCGATTATCTGATGAAGACCGGGAATCCGGTTGCACTTGTCGAAGGCGACAAGTCCGGAATGGATGTCGGCCAGCGGTATTCCGGCTTGGTCGAGACCGGCTATATCAATTTGAACCGCCCGGATGCGATGGAAGAGGCCTTTTCGAGTCTGGGACGGTGGCTCGAAGACCATGCCAAAGACAAAAATGTCGTCGTGAACCTGCCCGGTCAGGCCTCGGACACGCTCGACCAGTTCGCCGCCCTGCTCGGAAATGTAACGGAAATGCTGGGGTACGACCTTTCCGTTTTCTATTCGGTCGGTCCCCTGGATCTGCATACAGGGAACCTTCAGAATTCCATCCAGACCGGACTGATGTCCGCCTCCCCACTCTCCCGCCAAATCGTTGTCATGAGCGAACACGGAGGGCCGGTTACCGGGTACCACTGGTTCGTATCGAAAGCCCGCGAGAAATTTCTTGGGGCGGGAGGAAAAGAAGGAATCATGCCAAAACTGAAACCCGACCACCTGGAAAAAATGGTGCGGGAACTGCCTGGCGGGTATTCGGCCATGCTCGACCGGAACAGCCAGATCAAAATTGCCGACCGGGCCCTTCTCTTCAACTGGCTGAAAGCCGCTCACGAGGTTGCGGCATTGGGGGTGAATCATGAATAACCCCAGCTTGAGAGACGGAGTCTTGTCGAATGTCCCCGAAGCGGCTCACAAGGGCCTCCTTGAACTGGCTCTGGAGCATGGCATCAACAACCCCGACGACCCGGTCTGGGCCATGGTCGGTCTGGCCTGGTCGGCAGCCAAAGGAGCGGATCTGACCCGGGAGACGCTTGAAACCATCCGGAAAGAGACGGCCTCCATTCCCGAAAAGATTATGAAGGGCACCGAACAGGCGGGGGAGAATATCCGGACGATCATCGATACGGAGATCACCGAAAAGATGGACGATCTCCGGGGAACTCTCGTCAAAGACATCGACAAGGCCGCCGGGAGGGGAGCTGAGGCGATCCGCAAGGCACAGGACGGTCTGGACGACGGTATCGACAAAAAGCGGGAGACCGCCGTCCAGGAATTTGCGACAGCCGCAGGAAAAGCGGCCGAATCCCATGCCAGATCGGCTTTCGAGCGGGCCCGGACCGTTTCGTGGGCCACGGTTGTCCTCTCTCTTCTTGGGTCCGCGATTATCGGCTCCGGAGGAACCATCGGACTGGGCTATCTTCTCCATCGGGTCACTCCGCCGGAGATGAGGGTCTGGTCCGACCCGGATGTTCCGGGCAAATACGAGTTTCAGTTTGAGAATCCGATCCGGTCAAAACATCTTCCGGACTGTCCCTCCGGCTTCCAATGCTGGGATTTTAACTTTCAACAGAATTGACCTTTAACCGAAGGGAGAAAGAAATGAGCCATCGAATCATGATCACCATTCCGGACAATTCCTATCACCATTTGAAAGAATTGAGCACGCTCTACCAAGTTTCCCTTTCTGCTCTGGCCGGCTCCATGATCGAGGAGAAACTTTCCGGCAGGGAGGGGTTCGAGGAGGAGACCCGGGAACTGTTCGGGAATATCACGAGACGCCTGGGAAAGATGGCCTACAAACTCTCCCGAACCGAAATCCTGCTCGACGAATTTCTGGACGCCTATCTTTTCTATACGCCAGAAGTTCCCAAGGATTTTCCGGGACGGGCCGCCTTGTATCAATCTGCGGACAATCGGCACAAGGCGCTTCTCTCCTCCGTCCAGGACCGGCTCAAGAACAAGGAAGTGTTGATTCCGGAGTGACGCGATCAGAGGAGAGCAAGATAAAAGAGGGTGTTGCCCGGTGGCAAAAAAATGGCCGCAATCAGTCTTCCCGACTGCAACACCATGCTTTTCGGTGTTGCGGTTTCAGATCTTGTCAGCTTCAGTCGGGCCTCTTCCGTGATACGGTCAAATGCCCCAACCCCGGAAAGACTTGGAAATTGGCCATTTTCGTGAGCATTCTCCGAAAAGGATCATTGGTGCCATTTTTTACCTCAATGCTCCTCTTCGAACCGTCTTTTGACCTCGTTTTGTCCTGCATGGGTCCAATTCCCGACAATCAGGGATAAAACAGGACGACAAGCGAACCAAAAAGAGGAAGACTCAGACCAATACAGGCCCCATTAAGGGGGAAAGGAGGACAATCAGATGCCAGTCGGGATCACTCCGAAAAGAATGACGGCCAGAGTTGCCTCCTACAGCGATGCGATCAAATCGGCAAGGGCAGAAGGACTGACCTGGAATGAAATCGGGTCACTGATCGGAATCGAGAGCGGAATCAAGCTGAGACGGGCTTTTGTCCGGGCAACAGCAGGGATCGAATCCGGCCGTCTGGCTCCTCGACAATTTCCCTTTCCAGGATTACAATCGGTCCAATCTGATGAATTGCCAGTCATACCCGACACATCCAAGGCGATTTCTGAATCCCGGGTCATCCAAGATAAGAGCCCCTTTGGGAAGAAACGCGAACCGACGATCAAATTCGACGACGATTAGAGCCTGTTCCTGGCGTTTCTCTCTTCGTCCACTTCCTCTTTGAAATTGACCAGGGTCCAAAGAGGCCTCCCATTGGAGGGAAAAAAGATAGTGTCTTGAAAAGCACCAGATAATTCGGCCCGGATTCGCAGATCTCTCCAAAACCTTTCTTGACGGGAGCTCTCCTTGTCTGACTTTCGCTTTCTTCACGCGGCGGACATCCACCTTGACAGTCCTCTCCGGGGCTTGTCGGGTCAGGAAGGCGAAGGTGCCATGAGGATTCGGGGAGCCACCCGGGAAGCCCTCGAGAACCTGGTCAGCCTCGCCATCGATGAGGAGGTCTCCTTCGTGATCATTGCGGGAGACCTCTATGACGGAGACTGGAAAGACTACCGGACAGGACTTTTCTTCGTAAAACAAATGGGACGCCTTTCGGAAACCGGGATCTCCGTCTTCCTGCTTTATGGAAATCACGATGCCGAGAGCCAGATCACCCGCCGGCTTCTTCTCCCATCCAATGTCAGGACCTTTTCTTCAAAAAAGCCAGAGACATTTACACTTCCAGAGATCGGCGTAGTCCTGCATGGCCAAAGTTTCCGGCAGCGAGATGTTACCGATAACCTTGCCACCAATTATCCCCCTCCCGTTCCCGGGAATTTCAATATCGGTGTTCTTCACACAGGTCTAGGAGGCATGGGAGGCCATGTCAACTACGCTCCCTGCACTCTCGACGAACTCATCAAAAAAGGCTACGACTACTGGGCGCTCGGCCATGTTCACCAGACGACGGTCCTTCACGAGTGGCCCCACGTTGTCTTCCCCGGAAACATCCAGGGGCGGCACATCCGGGAGACGGGTCCCAAAGGTGTCTGCCTCGTGACCGTTAAAGACGGGGAAATCCGGGAGATGACGACGATCCCGGTCGATGTCGTGCGATGGGCTCGGCTTTCCGTGGATGCCGAAGGATGCCATCGCATGACCGAGGTCGTCGACCGCATAGGAGCAGCTCTTGAAGAGGCTGTGACAACCCGGGCCGACGGTCGCCTCCTCGCCTGCCGTATTGAAATTGCGGGGCGCACCGGAGTTCACGGCCAACTCCTGTCTTCGGAAGAATCACTGGTCTCCAATACCAGGGCCGCGGCCTTGGGCCTTGGCTCCGATCGGGCCTGGATCGAAAAGGTGGAGGTGTCCACTCGCCCACTCGTCGATGAAACACTGTTGCACGGCCGGGAGGATGCCCTGGGAGAGTTTTCACATCTGCTGGAACAGGCAAAAGACGACAAAGACCTTCTGGACCAACTGGAAGGAGATATTGGCGGACTGGTCCGAAAGCTTCCCCATGAAATTCGCACAGATGCCGAAGATCCGACACTGGAATCCGCCATCAAAGGCGATTACGGAACCATGATCGACCAGGTGAAATCCTTCCTCATGGCGCGGCTATCCCCCGCGCAGGGAGAATAACCCGTGAGGCTCGGCCGGCTCGACCTCATCCGGTACGGACGGTTTACGGACCTCTCCCTTGCGTTTCCCGTCAGGGCTCCGGATCTCCATATCATTTTCGGACCGAACGAGGCGGGGAAATCAACAGCCCTTTCGGCAATAGAGGATCTTCTCTTCGGTATTCCTCACAACTCCCCGCTCAACTTTCTCCACGACTATTCCAGTCTCAGAGTCGGAGCCGTTCTGGAAAAGGAGGGGGAAGGTCTCGAGATCCGGCGCCGGAAGGGCTCCAAGGAAACTCTCCTCACGCGGGACGACAATCCGGTCCTCCTGGGAGAGGCCATCTTAGGTCCTTATCTCGCGGGGGCCGACCGCCCCTTCTTCTCCCGGATGTTCAGCCTCGACAACGAAAGGTTGCGCCTCGGAGGAAAAGAGATCCTCGAAGCCCAGGACGAGGTCGGCCAGATGCTTTTTTCGGCCGGGTCCGGCTTGAGCGGGCTCCGGGAGATATTGCGGGCTCTCGAGGAGGAAGCCGACACCCTCTGGTCGATCCGAAAGGCTGCCAAGAGGACTTACTATCAGGCGGACGATCGCCGGGAAGAGGCGGAGAAGGATCTTCGCGCACATCTCATCACCCCAACAAAATGGCTGGAGGTCAAGGATCTTCACGATGCCGCCCAGGACACTTACGATACCCTTGAAAAGGAAATCGAGAAGAAAACGTCCGAAAAGAGGAAGTTGGATCGCATCCGCCGTTCCTACCGGAATGCCCGGGGAATAGAAGAAATTGATCGGGAATTTTCCACTCTGGGAGATGTTCCCGCCTTTCCGGAGGGAGCCCTTGAAACTCTTCTGGCCGCGGAACGGAAAGAAGAAACGGCAATGGCCGAGGTCCGGATACTGACCGAACAACTCGAGACCGCCCGCAGAAAACTGTCCGAACTGACGTTCGACGAAACGCTTTTCCATCATGAGGAAGACGTCCAGAAGCTCCACGAAGGAAGGATCCATGTACGGGACGGGAAAGCGTCTCTTCCAAAACGTGAAACCGAGCTTGCTGCGGCAAATGGCCAATTTTTGCTTTTGGCATCGGCTCTCGGATGGAAAGAACAAGAAGTCGGCGCTTTGATAGAACTCATTCCTCCACGGGGCAAGACGATCGAAGCCCGCCGTCTTTTGACAAACAGGGGCACGCTGCTGTCTGCGGTTGAAGCCGTCCAACAGGCCCTCGGAGAATCGGAAGACAAGCTCGGAAACCTTTCCCGGTCCCTGGAATCTTTGGGAACTTCAGCCGATCTGTCCATATTGGCCGCAGTCGCAAAGACCGCCCATGATCAGGGGGATCTCTAG
>JAYWMN010000044.1:0-2248 GCA_035873205.1 Nitrospirota bacterium | reverse complement strand
GGCCGTTAAGCCCTCCAGGGCCCATGATACTGCAACCGCGAGGTTGTGGGAAAGTAGGTCGCTGCCGGACTCCTTTTCTTCTCTTCCGCTCTTGGGCTTCTTCCCCCTCCCTCCGCTTCCTGGAGGACAGGGGGTTTTTTTATCTGAAAACGCCGTAAAACTTTGGATTTCAGACTGGAAATTGAAGGTGTGCCTCCCCGCCTTGAGGGGAAAGGGGACGTTCCTTTCGTTCCCTGATTAAGCTTTGAGGTGGGCAGGACGCCTGGTCCCGGTCGTTCCCCTGAACACGAGCCGGACCTGCTTCGTCTGGGGACACGTGGGAGCGGAGAACCGTCCGGACCAGGTCCTGTTCCTGTACGTTCTCTGCGGATATTGCGAACATGCGGAAGGCGGGAAACCGCGAAAAATATACTCAAGGCGGGGCACACCCGCAGCGCCTGTTTGGAGGAGTATTCCTCCATGTTCATTGCCTGACCGTTCAATGTGGCGAATAGATTCCCGTTCTGTGCGGGGCGTTTGCAGGAATGAATCCCCTTCCTTTCCGATTTCGCGGCGAGCGAAACGAGAGGAGGGGAGGGTGTCAAATCCTCAATACCTGTTCTGATCCTGATATACTGTTTTTTCTTCTCGCTCCCCTTTCCTATCATGAACTGATTCTGCTTGAGAGACCGGATTCGTTTCAGGAGGTGATCCCTATGGCCAATGCGGCACTTTTCATTATTACGATTTCCCTTTATACGGGATTGGTCCACTATCTTGTCGGTGGTCACTATATTGTCAAAGAGTCCGAGCCCACCTTTATGGTGGGTGGAATCCTCATCTTCGGATATTTTCTTCTTAAAGTTCTTCAGGCCAAGGTCATGAAATCCCTTCAGGGACATGTCGATCAGGACCGGATCATCACGGTTCGCTATTTTCTTGATGTGGGATATTTTTTGGTGTGGGGGATTGTCCTGGTGACCTTTCTTGGTCCGGGGTTCAAAAATCTCGTCCTGGGAGGCGCCATTCTTTCCGCAATTGCGGGGATTGCGGCCCAGGGGAGCCTGACCAATATTTTTGCCGGGATTATTCTGGCCATGACCCATCCCTTCAAGGTCGGAGAAAAAATCTCCTTCCTGGCATGGCAATATCCGAGACTTGCCTCGACTTACCCCCATGCGATGACGAGCCCCGAACATACCGGGACTGTGATCAGCATTGGAAAGATCTATACCAAAATTCAAAGCGAAGATGGACGGGAACTACTTGTTCCCAACAATATTCTTCTCCAGGCCATGGTTATCCGGGAAGACGGTGAACCGGACAAACCTGTCCGCCTTCTGGTCGATCTGCCAACGGGAACGGATCTGTCCACCCTCAAGACAGGATTCGACCCGCTCCTTTCCAGAGAGAACCGCATTGTGGCTCCGGTTGAAGTTTTTGTTCGATCGGTGTCTCCCCAGACGCTGACCGTTGAAATTCAGTCTGTCTGGAGAGGGGAGAACCCACTTGAATTCAACAACCTGGTTTTTGCCACCCTCTCGCCCGTGGCCCTTAGAAATCTTCCGGAAAATCCCTGACCGGGCAATAATAGGCTTCGGTGCGGATTTTTCAGATTTTTATCGACCCTCTTGCACATCTCCCCGAACTCATGGTAAAGTCCGGGAAAATGACGGTTCTCGTTCGATCTTTTATGAATCCGTTGAACCGGATTATCACGACCAGCGATTCCCGATTTTCCTCCAGGGTGGCGGAAAGATTTAACCCACGGGGTTGCGGACATGTTCTCCTCAACGAGGAGGGGGCCTTGAAGACTTCATCTCTATGTGATTCGACCACTCCATTTAAACTCCAGACATATAATCTTCAGAACCGGTCTCTTTGCGCCCGTTCCGACAACGCTCAAAACGGAAGGTTTTAAGATGGACAAGACAGCGGCAATCTATATCGGAATGGCCACATGCGGTTTGGCAAGCGGTGCCAGAAAGATCTACGACGAAACCTTTCGCCTCGTCAATTCCCAAGGATATCCGGCAGTCATTCATTCTACCGGCTGTGTCGGGATGTGCCATAACGAACCTCTTCTCGAGATTCAGATCGAAGGACGTCCCCGGGTCACTTACCGTCAGGTCACCGTTGAATCGGTCGCCTCGATCCTGAAGGCCCATTTTGAAGACCATACAGTGTTTCCTGACCTTGTTTTCGGGCAGTCCGGCGATAACTCCGAGAACTCCTATGAGGCCGTCCCGGAATTCAACGACACGGACTA
>JAYWMN010000016.1:0-2513 GCA_035873205.1 Nitrospirota bacterium | reverse complement strand
CTTGAGGCAACCTCCCGCAAAAAGGGTCAACCTTTCAAAAAATCCCTTCGAAAACCGGACTGAAGGTCACCCATGTGGCGATGGAAAGCACAGGGGGCGACGGGAATCCCGTTCTTGCTGGAGGAGGATTTCACCGCTCTTCTGGTCAATGCGGCTCATATCACGAACATGCCGGTGGGGGCGGAAGAAGGCGATTGCAGCAGTGGTCCGTTCGACCCTCTGCTTCAGTCATCACACGCTCTTCCGACAGAAGCCTTGTCGTGAACCCGGAGCGGCCTATCTGGAGGAGCGGGAAAAGGATCATGCCATCCGGTGAAACGTAAAACAGCCCGAAGGACTGGGACAGAACGTCATTTTCGCGCCAGTGGCTTAGAGGAAGGCGTTTCATCCCCTTGATCCCTTTTTCTGAACAGTTCCCCCCAAAGCTACGCTACCAATTAATTAATTAAAGCTGGAGTATGGTACGATTTCTCGGGTTTCTGCAGGAATTTTACAATTACAGGCGTTCACAATTTTAGAAAGGGAGGGGGATCCGAATGAAACTCCTATCCATTCGTGCTGGCTTGACGAGCGTTATTTTAGGGGGGCTCCTTCTGGCGGGATGTGCCTCGGAGCCGTCCTACCGACAGGCGTTCGATTCTTCACAGCAGATTGAGGGGAACACTGAATCGATCTCTGCCACTCAAGACCGGACCTGGGCGGCCGCTTTGAGGGTTTTGTCCCAGCAAGGATTCATGGTCCGGTCCGCCGACAAGGCAAACGCAATCATTTTGGCCGACCGGGAGATGACCGACCAGAATGACAAGAATGTGTCCTACCAGGTCACCTCGACTGTGACTTTCGTTCCTCTGGGGGAAAAAATCACCCAAGTAAGCCTCGCTGCCAACCAGACCACAGAATTTCATAGAAAACAATATGTCTGGTGGCATCTTCTCTGGTTGATACCCCTATTTCCCACTGGTTCGGAATATACCTCGGTTGTGACTCAAAGAGGGACAGTCCAGAACCCCGAATTTTACGCAGGATTTTTCGACAATCTGAAGAAACTTTTGCAGTCCAACACCCCCTTGGGGAAAAAAGGCTGAGAGCCGGTCGCGATGGGAGATCCAGCCCAGTACCGGGCTGAATCTCCCGGCAAAAGTAGCCTTGGTCTAAAAGAGACCCAGGCTTTTCCGACCTTGCGCTCTTAGGTCCCCCCATCTTCCCCCGAAGCGGATTCCTTTTCGCTCATCCCCCTCCCCAGGGGGATTTTTTTGCCTTTATCCCGGCTCTCCTCTCCCTCGAACGGGGGTCAGGGAGAAATCTCTTCAGATTCATTTACCGGGTTAAGAGTAAACCTGATTTTCCACATACGGGAGAGTTGCCAGCTTCTGATACCTCTGCCAGTCGACTTGGGAGGCCAGCAGGCACAGGAAGACACAAGCCCCTGCCCGGTCGGGATCCCGGCATGTGTCCCTTGATCCAGAAACCGCCGGATAAAGATCCGATCAGGGGAAATCAGGTCTGACTTTTAGAAATCCTCCGCGAAAACCTTCCGAGGGGTGTGAGCCCAATCCTGATCGGAATTCGGGCGATACTCCAATCTTCCCATTGAAGAACGGATTTGGTAAGATGACTCTGTCAAGGATTCATTTTCGGGACCGATTCCGGCCCCTCATGTGAGACAACTCCGGTCGAAAAGACGGCGGTTGGGGCCTGTTTTCCCTGCCGACCCCCCCGTTCTTTCCGAAATTCTATCGCACGCCGAAGCGGACAACCAGAAAGGGAAGTCATGCGTTATATCCGATTTTTCAACGAAATCAAACTGACGGACATTCCCCTCGTCGGAGGCAAGAACGCTTCCCTCGGAGAGCTCTATCAGGAGCTGGTTCCGCAGGGGGTCAAGGTCCCGAACGGGTTTGCCATCACCGCCGACGCCTACTGGGCCCTTCTGGAAAAGGGGGGGATCATGCAGCCCCTGAAGGAGGCCCTGACCGGACTCGACCGCCACAACATGGACGATCTGGAGCGACGGGGGAAAATGGCCCGGGACCTGATCCTGGGCGTGACCATTCCGGCCGACATGTGGGAGGAGATCGAAGAGGCCTATGCGATTCTGGGCAAGGAATACGGCGACTCCCCCGATGTGGCCGTCCGGAGTTCCGCCACCGCCGAAGATCTTCCCACCGCTTCCTTCGCCGGTCAGCAGGACACCTATCTCAATATCCGGGGGCTCCAGCAGCTCAAGGAGTCCTGCCTCAAGTGCTTTGCCTCCCTTTACACCGACCGTGCCATCTCCTACCGGGTCGACCACGGATTCGACCATTTCTCGATCGCCCTCTCCATCGGGGTGATGAAGATGGTCCGCTCGGACAAGGGGTCGAGCGGAGTCCTGTTCACCCTTGATACGGAAAGCGGGTTCCGGGACGTGGTTTTCATAACCGGGGCCTACGGTCTTGGCGAGAACGTGGTCCAGGGCAACGTCGATCCCGACGAGTTCTACGTCTTCAAGCCCACCTTCAAGACCGGACACC
>JAYWMN010000096.1:0-13696 GCA_035873205.1 Nitrospirota bacterium | reverse complement strand
GGAAGCGCATAGGTCTCCGCCAGTTTTTCCGCCACCTTCCCGAACACCCGGTCCATCTCCGGTTCGTCGGGCGA
This sequence comes from Nitrospirota bacterium, assembly GCA_035873205.1. Lineage (GTDB taxonomy): Bacteria > Nitrospirota > Leptospirillia > Leptospirillales > Leptospirillaceae > UBA4572. The sequence goes on along the minus strand of JAYWMN010000096.1, from coordinate 13,622 downwards.
ATGAAGCCACCGTTCGATGGTCAAAAGTGTCCGGAACGCCAGGGATCGCTCCTGTTCCCGTTCGTTTCTTTCCAGGAAGTCCGGCAAAAGATGTCCCAGATCGGACATGAGGTCTTCCATCCTCTCCAGAAGGAACTCCGGACCGGATCCGGCCACTCCCATCACCCCCCCTGGAAGGGACGTCCCCGATGACGCGATGGGAACAGCAACGATATGACGAAGTTCGGGGAAGAATCCGGACGATTCGGAACTTTCCGTCGGACGAGGAAAAAAGGAGTCATTCAAAGGGTCGAACCCGTCTTCGTGCCTCCCGAGAAAGGCCTGAAGAATCTTTGCACTCAAGCCGGAAAGAGGATCGCGATCGGAGTTCCGGGGGCCAATCGTCAGGGAGAAAGAGGAAAGGGCCTGGCTGAGGGCCTTGTTTTTGGTTTCCGCCGAGAAAGTCCGGATTGTGCGGGATTCTTCGTCGTAGAGAGCGACAAAGGAGAGCTCGACTCCCTCCACGGCCGAGAGGGAACGGGCAAGGGATTGATACAGGTCCTTGCGGTCAGTCGAGGAATGGGAGCCGGACAACAGCTCCCTCAAAATCCGGACAAGCGCATTTTGCCCGGCAATATCTGGCAAGGAAGGCATGAACTCCCCCTCGCCTAAGCGCTTTGCTCTGCTGGCGGGGGTTCCGGTCTCGCGACCGAAAGATCCTCTTTCCATCGCCTCCATCCGTTTCGAAGAATCTGGGGGGGAACCTCACGGAGACAAGGGGTGTTCTCTCCGATGAACGGAGAATCTTTCTGATCGAGCGAAACGGGCGTTCCGGAGAGGGAGAGCGCCTTTTTCGCGAAGACCCGGTCGTACAAGTCTTCTGAGACTTTGGCGTTACAGCCGAACCGCGGGTGTCCGATCCATTCAAGAAGGATCTTTTCCTGGGCGGGGATTGGATATGCTCGAAAGTGCTTGCCGGTCCTCATAGGCCCAGTATCCCATACTTGACAGGGTTTTGCATAACCCCGAAATTCTCGAAAATATTGGCTCCCAAAAACATAAGATACAGTTTTTGGATGGTTTTCCGGTTAACTCCCGGTTTTTCAGGTTTTCTAAAGACATGCCTCTCCTGTTGCACTCTTAAAATTGTGTTACCCATGGTTCTCGCTGGAATGTGGCCAGTCAGGCCGTCTCTCTAGCCTTTCCGGTAAAGACGGATCTTGTGCAGATGGCGGAGGGCACCGATGAGCTTCCTCTTCCCGTCGCACGCCGGCTGCCTCCCCCCCAAATAGGGGGGCGTCTTCCGGTAGGACAATGGGGGGGACGGGCATGGAAATTCGGAAAATGGTCCACGGGAAAAGACAGGTCTGGAAGGATTGCTTACTTCTGTCCTTCCCCGGAGGCAAAGACCCTGGCCGTCAGCTTGTTCCGATTCTTGACCCCGACCTTGTCGTAGATGGCCTTCAGGTGGTCCTTGACCGTCTGCTCGGTCAGGAAGAGGTGGTCCGCGATTTCCCGGTTCGAGTCCCCCCGGATCAGATGGAGAACGATTTCACGCTGCCGGTCCGTCAGGTCCCAGGTGGAAAGTCTCTGAAGAAGGGACTCGGAATTGGGAAGAGGCTCGAAAAGGATGACTCGACCCTTTCCTGGGCCTCCGAGCGTGGACCGGACCCGGTAGTCGATCCCGGAACTTCTGAGGATGCGGGCCGAAGGAGAACCCGGGGACCCTGACTCCAGAAATTCATGATTTTCCGCCAGCACCTTCGCGGCCACGTCATTTAGGGAGACCTCCCCGTCCGATCCTGCCGAAAGAAGGCCGGAATTTGGGGAAATCCTTCCGGACCGGATCATTTCCATAAGGTCGAAGTGGTTGAAGACTCGGGCCAGATGAGGGGCCAGGGAGTCGATGATCAGGAGCTCCCGGTCGGAAAAATCCCTGTCCGGCTTTTGACGGTGAAGGCAGAGGGCCCCGACCGGCTCTCCCTGGGTCTGAAGGATGACGCCCGTTTCCCAGGAAAAGGGCACTCTCGTCATGAAATCCCGGCCGTACTCTGTGTCGGGGATCCGGGAGGCGGGGATGAAGTCGGTGATTCGGGCTGCCGCATTGGCGTGGTGGATCCACCCGGACCGGGTGAAGGGATGGAGGGCCGCATAATAGCCCGTAAAAGACTCAAGTTCTTTGACTCCCACCCCGAGAAGGATGTGCCCCTCCTCCCGAAACCCCACGGTATTCATGGCCAGGTAGACCGCGCTGGAATAGGGAACAAGGGTCCTGAGGGTATCGGCCACCGCTCCGAAGACCTGCTCCCGGTCGGGAAGGGTGTAAATCCGGTCGGTCAAGGCAAGAATCGCCCGGCAGTCCCGGGCAGACAGGTACGTCCTCATTGTCCGACCCCCTCGATTGGACAGGATTTCCAGGACATGAACAGAAGGCCCTTGACGGTTCTTCCAATTCTTGTCCCAGATCATGTCTCTGTTTACTTACACTATCATGATTTCAAAATATAAAAAAATCGACCAAAGCTGATCATAACGGTCCGATTCCATGAATTTCCCGAAAGAGAAGCGATCTTGAGGCTTGATCCGTTCATGTCGATTTTCCCAACCCTGATGGGCATCTCCCCATTGTTTCCCATGGGAAGATGCCGGCTCGCCTCTTCAAAACCTGTCTTCCTGATTTCCATGGTTTTTTCCATCCCAAGGGGGGGCGTTTTCTACTTTGGGAGTATTTTACGTTTCCGATTGACAGTCTGAGAACGGTGCAAGATAAAGACGCACAAAGCGGACGCTCTTCTTCTGGATCTTGCCCGGGGAAGGGTGAAGTCGAACAATCCGGCGATGAAGGAGACGCAACAGGCGGAGCGCCCTTTTTGCGGGATCGACGTCCTGGGGTTCGGCGAGATGTCCGTGACAAGGGACATACCTGCTGGACGACGATCTCGACCCCGGAAAATCAGAGAAGCCCGGAGCTTCCCAGTACCGGGGAAAGACGCACGGAGAAGCCGGTGAAGCCGTTCCGGGACTTTTTGGAAGGGAGCGCGCCCGAAATGTCACCGATACCGTGATGGAGATGGGCCGGCCGTCAAGGAAGAGCTTCCCGGGTCGTTGCCCCAACGGGCTCCTGTCTGACATGTTCCATATGCTCCGGAACCTCCTCGAGGCTGTGGCCGAGGTCCGGAAGCAGGAGCTCAAGCGCCTGAGAGGAGCTCTCAAGGGTCTTCTGTCGGGGATGAAGTCGTTCCTCCCGGCTCGACGATCAAAACGGGTTGAGGCCTTGAATTGGAAGCGTCTTGGCTGTTTTCCGTCGCGGAGGAAAAGCCTCTTGATGGGATTCTGGCCTATTGTGACAGGAAATTTCCCACGCAATACGTCGAGTCAAGCAACCAGAAGCCCATGAAGATCAATCAAAGGGCTTGCGGAAATCGAGAGAAGCACTTGAAGAAGTTCAGGATTATTCAGCCTTGCTCCCCTTGGGATGAGCAACTTTCAACCCCGGAGCCGTTACCCATCGTTCATCGTCCTGTGCCGTCTTTCCTTTTCATCCGGTTTAGCGCCCGTTCTCCGGGGACAAGGGCCAGCCTGGGAAGATGCGTGGGCGGTCACCGGAACTTTTTGGCCCAGTTCCCGCAAATCTCGGCGAGTCATCAAGATCCTCACTGTCTTCAAAAACGAGCCTGTTCTGTCCGAACGGCCAGTTTATGCTCGTTTTTACACTCTCCCTGCACGCCTCGTCCTCTCGCCTTAACGGCTTCCCTGAGATCTCTGGCCTAATACATCCGCAATCCCTGTTCCTTTAACGTTGGACCCTCTCCAGCAAGACGAGAAGAAGGGCGTCGTCGTCTCCGATGGGGGAGCCGAAAGAGAACACGGGGCGATCCCGGAGCGGACGGACCTCTTTATGAGAGCCATCTCTTTAGAATTTCATGCGTTCTCCTGTCGACCCGCAATCCGGAAAGGATACAGCCTCCTTCGGAAAATGAGCAGAACGCCAAGAGATCCCGACAGGAAAAGGACGGCCGAGGGAAGTTCGGGCGTAGCGGAAATTCCGGGTCCTCCGGATTGTCCCGAATAGATCGTTCCGCTGGCCGAGGTATAGAAGGCTCCCGGGGTGATGGGCGTCAGGGTAAAAAGGGAGGTGTTCAGGAAATACGAGTCGGCCGAGGAAGAGGCATATTGTGTGCAGATGGCTGTTCCACAGGAATATTGATAAAATTGACCCGTGGAATTGGCACGGGTAAAAAGAGAATCTGTTATGTTGACGTGATCTCCGGAATACGTCTTCAGGACATAGGAAAAGTCGGAAAAAGATGTCTTGCAATTTTTTGTCTTGCCGTAATAGCTTTGCTCGCAGGTCATTTGTTGATTGGTCGTTTGGGCAAGGCCGGACTGAATCGATAAATAGGATTGGGCGGATGCCACACCGATGGACCCTCCCGACAATAACTTTTGGCTTGTCGCAGAGACCGATCCGGTCAGATCGAGATTGACGAGAAACTTGAGAACGGTTCCGGGGGCAAAATTACCTCCGATCGTCAGGACATCGGACCATATTCCTTCACTCGTGGCATTCCCGCCTCCCTGGCCCGTTCCAGCCCCGCTCGAAACGAGATGGATCGCTCCCATGTCGACCTGGGCATTGTTCTTGATTGTCCCTTTTCCTGTCACAGGGGCCAGGTAATATACATTTTTTCCACTTATTGTGTCGGACTCGGAGTTGGAGACCGAGAGTCTTCCGGAATCGGGGGAAGCGCCATCAGGCGTCGTATAGGAAAAAGATTTCTCCGTTCCACCTCCACCCACGCTGGCATTTTGCGCAAGACCCACACCATAGTCATAAGCCGTGGCCCGGGCCTCCCGTGGCTCGCCGCCCGTCCACAGAAATCCAAGGAGAAGCACTCCTCCCGCAAACCCGACCATCCGTCTCATCAATCCTCCGTGGCATAAACGATTTCAGGTGAAGTCATGCAAAGTCACAAATTCCCTCCCGGAAACATCCCGGAAAACCGGTCGAAATTCCAGGGTATGTCAAGGCTTGACGATTCTATTGGAAGAAGGGTAGAAAGATAATCCTCCAAAAGGGGGATTTCGGGGGAGAGACTCTAGACTGAAACTTCCTCTTGAACAGAATATTTGGTCCGGGGAGAGTGCCTAGAGGTTTTTCCCTCTTTTAAGTCATCGTGGTTCAAGAATCTGTACGGATTCGAAAGGCATTCTGCAGAAAGAACTCACACGCGCTTTTCTCCCGGGGAGGGAATCCGGTTCCCGGTCTCTGAAGGACATTACAAACGTTTCCTCCGGTTCTCCTTCGTTACAGGTTTTTTTTGTTCGTCACTCCTCCCAAAAGGACCGTAGGAGTCTGTCACGGGGACAGAGGTATGATACAAAATCACCAACGCACTTTTTCATCATTTAAACAGGCCAATATCTGATGTCTCGACAAACCATCACATTGTCCGACGAAGTCTGGCTTGCCCTGAAAGAAACGTCCATCAAACGAAAAAAACCCGTCGGACAGATCATCGAGGAGAGTCTGAGGGCCTATGGGATCAAAACCCGGGAGAATGCAGTCAAACTCCTTCGGATGGCTCAAAAACGATCGAATCTTGCTGAAGAAGAAGCACTGGCTCTCAGTATTGAGGAAACCCGAAAGAGCCGCCGCCGTTGATCGCGGTCATTGATACCAATGTGGTCGTCGCCTCGTTCCTTGTTCGTCCGTCGGATTCCCCTTTATATCGTATCGTGAGGGGGATGCTTGAGGGGCGTTTTTCCTTTCTCCTGTCCATCGAACTTCTGTCGGAGTACCGGAACGTCCTCTCACGGCCGGCCATCAGGAAAAAACATGGTCTCACCAATGAACAGGTGGATCTTTTTCTTGAGGAAATTGCCTTCTTGGGAATCGTTCGCGAACTGGTCCCCTCTCAGAGTGCCCCCGATCCAGGAGACAACCATTTGTGGCAATTGCGGAATGCACAGCCGGATTCGGTCCTTGTGACCGGAAATCATGAACTTCAAAACAATCCTCCGGGTTTTGCCTCTGTCCTTTCGCCCGTTTCCTTTTGCGCACAGAACGGAATCTGACCTCATCTTATCTCTGTCCCACAGGGCCTTTCCATCATCATCCGATCACGATTGTTGTATTTCCACCTGAACAGGTCTGCGGATAGTTCGGCTGGACTGATTGTCCAAACTCCCTCTCACCTTGCAAAGCACCCGATGAAACATTGTCCTGGCTCAGTGGTCCGTTTCTTTGAAAACGCCACTGCATCAAACGGAACCCGGTATTCGACTCCGATTTTCAGACAACTTATCCTCAGGGTCCTTCAAGACCGTTCCTCCGGCGAATTTATCCCGGGGGGGCTTGCCTTCCCTCTTCGGTCCGGCAACTCTCCAGAAGACGGCAGACTCTTTCGCGGGTTCTTTCGGTCAGGTGAAGACTCGCTTCTTTTTTCTTCACCGGATCGGACGACAAGGGTTCCGGCCATTCGGGGGGCCCGAACGAGATAAAGATCCGTGCCGGACGGGGAATGGATGCCCCCGGAGGAAAGCTCCGGTCGCTTCCCCAGATGGCCGCGGGGACAATCGGAACACCTGCGCTCATGGCAAGCAGGGCGACCCCGCGATGGAAGGAATGCACGACCCCGTCTCTTGAGCGTGTCCCTTCGGGAAAGATCGAGAGGATGCCGCCCTGACGCAGGACCTGTTCGGAAAAGGACAGCGCTTTCCGGTCCCCTTCGCCCCGGGTGATCGGAAATCCTCCGAGAGAGAGAAGAAAGCGGGAAAGAATCTCACGGGTAAAGAGCTCGGGTTTGGCGGGAAAGCGCGCCTCCCGGCCGATCGCATATCCCAGGAGGGGCACATCGAGAACGGAAAGATGGTTGGAGGCGATGATCACTCCCCCTTCGGAGGGAATGTGTTCGGTCCCCCGGATGGTGGTGGGGATATAGGTCCGCATCAGAAAACCGACAATCGATCTTGAAAATCGGTAGAAACCGGTACGGGAGAGGGAGCCCGGTTGGGGATTCAGAGATATTTGTCGATAATCCACAGTACGGCCTCGTCGATGGAAAGGTGGGTCGTATCGAGAAGAAGGGCGTCGGGCGCCTGTACGAGAGGGGCGATTTCCCGGGTCCGGTCCCTCCTGTCGCGTTCCAGGATGTCGGAGAGGATGAGCTCGAAGGGACGCCGGTCCCCCTGGGCCAAAAGATCCTTCATGCGACGCTCCGCCCTGACGGCCGGGTCGGCGAGCAGATAGATCTTGAGCTTTGCCTCGGGAAGGATCACCGTTCCGATATCCCGGCCGTCCATCACGATCTGACCGGCCAGGGCAATTCGTCTCTGAATTTCGAACAGCTTCTCCCGGACGGAAGGGAGGGCCGAGATGCGAGAGGCGAGGGATCCGACCTCTTCCGACCTCAATCGGTCGTTCACATCGACCCCGTCGAGGATGACCCGGGATCCGTTGTCGGAAGGGATTAGTGCGATTGTCCGTTCCTTGAGAAGAGCGGGGATGGCCGGGTCGTCGGCGCGGCTGACACCGGAATCGAGCAACGCGAGAGCCACAGCGCGATAAAGTGAACCGGTGTCCACGAAACGGAATCCCATCCGTCGGGCAACCTCCCGGGCAAGGGTGGACTTTCCGGAGCTGGCAGGACCGTCGATGGCGATGGCCGGAACGCGTTCTGGGATCATGGATGGGCGAGAAGGTTCAATAAGGCCGGAAAACCGGGAAAGGAGGTTTCGACAAAGTCCGTGCCCTCGATCACGAGGTTCGCCCCCTGGGGAAGCCGTGTGCCGAGCACCGCCATGGACATGGCAATCCGGTGGTCATGGCGGCTGTCGATCCGCCCTCCTGTCAGGACAGCGTCCGGGCCCAGTCCATGAACGGTCAGACCGTCCGGATATTCGTCGACGGTCACTCCGACCGTCCGGAGGGCCGTCACGATGGCGGAGATCCGGTCGGATTCCTTGACGCGAAGCTCTCCCGCTCCCCGAATCTCGGTCTTGCCGTGGGCGAAGGCCGAAAGGACCGCAAGCACAGGGATCTCGTCGATGGCGGAAGGGATCATGGAAAGCGGAACGACGCACCCCGAGAGCTTCTGAAAGGAGACGGAGATTGTTCCGGCGGGCTCCCCGACTCCCCCCTCCCCGGTCTGGCCGATGGAAAGGGAGGCCCCCATCAGGGAAAGAATCTCGAGAAAAGCGGTCCGGGTCGGATTGAGCCCCACATTGGAAAGAGTCAGGGAGGATCCGGGCGTCACAAGAGCGAGGGCGATAAAAAAAGCGGCCGAAGAGAGGTCTCCCGGAACCAGGACATCGGCCCCCCGGAGAGAGCCCGGCCAGACGGTGATCCGGCCGTCCCGAGACTCGATTTTTCCGCCAAAACGGGGAAGGAGCCGTTCGGTATGGTCCCGGGTAGGAACCGGTTCGATGACCGTCGTCGGTCCGCTGGCCGACAAACCCGCCAGAAGAATGGCAGACTTGACCTGGGCCGAGCGGTGGACATTCTCGAAGGTGACGGGATGAAGCGCCCGGCCCCGTATCGCCAGGGGAAGGCGGCTTCCTCCGTCCCGCCCATCGATCGTGGCGCCCATGAGGGCCAGCGGTTCGGTCACCCGGCGCATCGGTCGGGACCGAAGACTCCTGTCTCCGGTCAGGATCCGGAAACCCGGCGTGCCGGCCAGGAGACCGGTCATGAGGCGGACAGCCGTTCCCGAATTCCCGAAATCAAGGACGTCCTCCGGTTCTGAAAGTCCGCCAAGACCGGGACTCGACAGCACCAGGTGATGGGCCGAATGACGTTCGACCCGGACTCCCATCGACACAAAGGCTTTCAATGTCCCTTCACAGTCGGCCGAATCGAGGAATCCTGTTATTTCGGTCCTCCCTTCCGCCATGCTCCCAAGAATGACCGCCCGATGGGAAATGGACTTGTCCCCAGGTGGCCGGATCTCTCCGGAGACACTTGCGGCCCGGAAAACGCGGTAGATCCCGTGGATCTCGCCCCCTTTCCTCTCCTCGAGGATCATGGCCGGGTCTCCGGGGAAACCCGGGGAGCCCCGCCGGAAAGGGGAGCGGTCCAGCCGTTCAGGAGCATGGCGAGTTCTGTCGGACCCATCGTCTCGATGGCCTTCCGGAGGCCCCCCACCTCAAGGCTGAATGCGTCGATCGCCTCCAGAATGGCCGTCCGGTTCTGATGAAAGATATCGGCCCAGAGATCGGGAGAACTTCGGGCGATCCGGACAATGTCGGAAAAACTCCCGCCTTTTTGGCTGCTCCAGTCGAAACCCGGGAAGAGATTTTTCTTCTGGACCTCGCAGGCCAGATGGAACAGGGAATAGGAGAGGACGTGGGGAAGATGGCTGATATGGGCGACGATCCCGTCATGGTCCCGGGCCGTGACCACCGGAATGTCCCGGGCCCCCAGGGAGCGCCAGAAAAAGGTCAGGGATTCGACGGCACACCCTCCTGAGGCAAAGGGGGTCAAGAAGACGGTCTTTCCGGAAAAAAGGTCCGCCCGGGAAGACTCGATGCCGGTACGCTCGCTTCCCGCCATGGGGTGGGAGCTTGTGTATCCGGGAAGGAGCCGGGAAAACCGGTCGTTGTACCGGTCGAAGAGAGATCCCTTTACGGAGGAGAGGTCGGTGAGGAGAGTCGAGGGGGCCAGTCGCCCCGCCAGTTCCTCCCAAATGTCGACAACCTGTCCGGGAGGAACGGCCAGGACAACCAGTTCCGCCTCCGATGCCGCCTCAAGGTTGGTCTCGCAAAAAGAGTCGACCCATCCCCGTATTCTGGCCGTCTCCCTGTCCAGTGGATTTTTCGTCGTCCCGTAAATACGCGGAGGGTCAGGCAAGGCCTTCAGGGCCCCGGCCAGCGATCCCCCCATCAGTCCGGTGCCGATGATGGCCACCTTTCGAAAGGGGACCCTCCCGGAACTCATCAGACGACGATCCTTCCCACTGCCTGGGCGACCTTCCTCACCTCACCCATCAACTGGTCGAACTTGTCGGGGATGAGAGATTCTTCTCCGTCGGAGAAAGCCTGCTCCGGATTGTTGTGAACCTCGACCATGAGGGCGTCGCACCCGGCGGCCACCCCGGCCCGCGCCATCGGGATCACCAGATCCCAGCGACCGGTCCCGTGGCTGGGATCGACCAGCACCGGGAGATGGGTCAGGCTTTTGAGGACCGGAACGGCGTTAAGGTCGAGTGTATTGCGCGTCATGGTCTCGAAGGTCCGGATTCCGCGCTCGCAGAGAATGATCTCCTGATTGCCCCGGGACGCGATATATTCGGCGGCCATCAGAAACTCCTTGATCGTTGCGGAAAGACCGCGTTTCAGAAGGACCGGCTTGTTGACCTCTCCCACCTCGAAGAGCAGGCGGAAGTTCTGCATGTTCCGGGCTCCGATCTGGATGATGTCCGTGTATTTCATCATGGCGGGAAGATCCCGGGGATCCATGAGCTCGGTGATCACGAGGAGTCCGGTCTGTTCGCGGGCCTTGGCAAGATGGACCAGACCTTCCTCTCCCAGACCCTGGAAGGTGTAGGGGGAGGTTCGGGGCTTGAAGGCGCCGCCTCTCAGGATCTTGGCTCCGGCCTTTTTTACCCGTTCGGCGATATAGAGAAGCTGCTCTTCCGATTCGACGGCGCAGGGGCCGGCCATGACCTGGATTTCCGGTCCGCCGATCGTGACTCCATTCGAGAAGGTAATGACCGTATCGGTCTTCTTGAACTCCCGGCTGACGAGCTTGAATGGTTGAAGGATCTTGTGGACCGACTCCACTCCGGGGAACGCTCCCAGAGGAACATCGGACAACACCCGTTCATCGCCGATGGCGCCGACCAGGGTCCGCTCCTTCCCTTTGGAAATATTGACATTCATCCCTTTCGCCTTGAGAGAGTCGGACAGGTGCTCGAGGTCCTGAACAGTGGCCTCTGGCTTCATTACGATAATCATGGATTCTCCTTCTTGATGAGCCTTGCGAACCGTCAACTTCCGGTCACTTTTGACGCGGAACCCGGTTCGTATCCCGATTTTCTTTTTTCTTCCGAGACAGGGTACGATCCCAAAAGTTTAACATAGGGGCACAGATCTTGTAATTTTTTGAGGAGATTCTGAATGTTCTCTTCTTTCTGGTGTCCCGCCAGATCCATGAAAAAGATGTAATCCCAGGCCTTCTTTTTGGAAGGTCGGCTTTCGAGTCGCGTGAGATTGACGTTGTGGTTCGCGATCAGGGCCAGGATCGACGACAGGGCCCCCACGCGGTCGATCACAGAAACCATGAGGGAGGTCTGGTCGTGGGGCGTCGGATCGGGCATGGCCTCTCCGATCACCAGAAACCGGGTCTGGTTGTCCTGATGATCCTCGATGTGCCGCCTCATGACTGGAATGTTGTAGACATCGGAGGCCATCTCACCCGCGATCGCCGCCGACTGGAGCTCGTCCTGGAGCGCGAGTTCAACGGCCCTCGTATTGCTTGTGGTTTCAACGGTCGGAACATGGGGGAGGTGGTTTGACAGGAATCCCCGGCACTGTGCCAGAGACTGGGGATGGGCATAGACCTTCCGGATCTGCTCGATCCCGGACGCCCGGGACAGGAGGCAGTGGTGAATGGGAAGGACCACTTCTCCATTGATCTTGAGATCGGTCTCCGCCAGGATGTCCAGAGTGTAGTTGACCATTCCTTCCGTGGAGTTTTCGATCGGAACCACCCCGTAGGTCGACTCCTTGCGCTCAACGCACCGGAATACCTCCCGGACGGTCGACATGGAAAGGTGACGCGAGGAGGATCCGAAATATTTGAGGGAGGCCTGGTGCGTATAGGACGCCGGCGGGCCCAGATAGGCCACGACGAGCGGCTCTTCCAGAGAGAGGCAGGCCGACAGGATTTCCCGAAAGATATGCTTGAGCACCGTCCGGGGGAAAGGATGGATGTCGGCCCTCTCGAGACGGTCGAAAATCTCCTGTTCCCGGGAAATGACATGAAAGGGCAGGCCCCGTTCCTTCTTGAACTCGCCCACCTGCCGCGCGTACCGGGCCCGCTCCCGAAGAAGCGACACGATCTGACCGTCGATAGCGTCGATGCCTTCTCTCAGTCCGGAAATATTTTCTGGAATCTCAGGCGGCGTCATGGAGGGTCAAGATTCCTGGGAGAGGGATTCGAGCACCTCGGAGGGGATATCGAAGTTGGCGTAGACGTGCTGGACATCGTCGTGATCCTCGAGGGCCTCCATCAGGCGAACCATCATCTGGGCGTCTTTCCCTTCGAGGGGGACCATGACCTGGGGGATCATCGTAACCTCGGCAAAGGGGGTCTCAAGCTTGGCCTGGTGCAGGGCGTCAAGAACCGCCTGAAAGTCCTGGGGCTGAGTGACCACCTCGTAGAAATCCTCCTCTCGACGGACATCTTCGGCTCCGGCCATGACGGCGATTTCCATGAGACGGTCTTCGGTCACACCGGACACCGGCGTAGTCACAAGCCCCTTCTGGTCGAACATCCAGGAGACGCAGCCATTTTCTCCCAGGGCCCCACCATTTTTGGAAAACAGGGAGCGGATCTCCGGGATAGTCCGGTTCTTGTTGTCGGTCGTGACCTTCAGGAGGATGGCCACACCCTTTGGCCCATGTCCTTCATACTGGAGCTCCTCGTAGTGGGCACCGGGGATTTCTCCGGTACCCTTCTGGATCGCCTTCTTGATGTTGTCCATCGGCATATTTTCTTCGCGGGCCTTTGAAATGGCCGTACGGAGGCGGGGGTTTCCGTCCGGATCGCCTCCTCCCAGACGGGCTGCGATGGAAATCTCCTTGGAGAGCCGGGTAAAGACCTTGCCTCTCTTCGAGTCGATCAGAGCCTTTTTATGTTTTGTTGTCGCCCATTTCGAATGTCCTGACAAGCGTCTTTCCTTTCCCTCTGCCGAGTGTTTGTGGACAAAATGGAGGGAAGAGTTCCCGTTTTCCGAGTTTTTCTTTCCGACATTTTATGAAAAATCAACAGGACTTTCAACGAAAAGAATAATTCGGGCAGGAATCACTCAGCCCGGGCTTCCCGGTCCGGCAGACCCGACAGGGAGCCTAGGATCCCCACCACTGCCTGACCCGCCCTGTGTCCATGTGGACAAAATCCAGATGGGGATAGTACCCGACCCCTCCCCCCTTCAGAAACAGCGCCACCTTCCGGAGAGTCTCGAGGCTGTGCCCGGGAATCCGGATATCCGCCGCCCTGCCGTCCAGGTGAAGACTGTGGAGGGCAACTCCCCTGGAATGTCTCCTCAGCATGGCGTTTGTCTCGGGCGACCGGTATCCGGAAATCAGGTGGATCTGTTCCCGCGTATCGAGATGGAGCCTCACCTGATAGAGAAGATCGAGAAGACGGGGATCGATGCTCTTGATCTCTCCGGTCCGGAAATCCCGCATGAAGTGGCTGATTTCCTGAAGAGCGGGAGAAAGATAGCGGCCATCGGACCAATAGGTCGTCTTCACACGTTCCCCGGTATGGAGGTTGTAGAAGGCGAGAGAGCGTTCCCTCTCCGGAGGGGCCGGGCGGGAAAGGGCATTGCCGGGAAAGGAAAGACGCTTGTCAGGACATTCGAAATGGGCGACAACAAAACATAAAAAGGCTCTGATCGACTCGAAGAGAGGCAAGG
>JAYWMN010000063.1:0-24984 GCA_035873205.1 Nitrospirota bacterium | reverse complement strand
GACGGGACGATCGGAACCGATCCCTGGCTTGCGACCAACTACCCCCATATCTTTGCCTGCGGGGACGTGGCGGGTCCCTACCAGTTCACCCATGCGGCCGCCCACCAGGCCTGGTATGCCGCCGTCAATGCCCTGTTCGGGGACATCAGACGGGTCAGGATCAACTACCGGGCCCTTCCCTGGTGCACCTTCACCGACCCGGAAGTGGCCCGGGTGGGGCTGTCCGAGGAGGAGGCCCGGGAGAAAAATGTGCCCCACGAGGTGACACGCTTCGAGCTCCGGGAGCTCGACAGGGCCATCGCCGACTCCGCCGAAGCGGGCTTCGTGAAGATCCTGACCGTCCCCGGAAAGGACCGGATCCTGGGGGTCACCATCGTGGGAGAACGAGCGGGGGATCTTCTGGCCGAGTTCGTGCTGGCGATGACCCACGGGCTGGGGCTGGGGAAGATTCTCGCGTCCGTCCACAGCTATCCGACCTGGTCCGAGTCGGCCCGTTACGCCGCCGGTGCCTGGAAGCGGGCCCATGCGCCCCAGAGACTTCTGGAATGGGTCCGGCGGTACCATGACTTTCGAAGGGGGTAGGCGATGACTCGTTGGGAGACGGTCGACGAAGAGGGGATCCCGGAGCTCTCGGCCGGACAGATTCGGGAGGTCGACCGGATCATGACGGAGGAGCTCGGTGTCGACCTTCTTCAGATGATGGAGCTCGCGGGATCGCATCTGGCCCGTCTGACGACAGGGTTCATGGGAGACGATCTCCGGGAGGGACCGGTCGTGGTCCTGTCGGGAGGCGGAAACAACGGGGGTGGAGGGATGGCGGCCGCCCGCCACCTCCACAACCGGGGAATCGGGGTGTCGGTCCTGACGATTGGGGAGCCGGAGCGCATGAAACCCGCTCCGAGCCACCAGCGGCACACCCTCCTCGCGATGGGGATTCCGGTCGACCGTCTGGAGTCGGTCGGTCCGGCAGAGCTCGCGGCGCGTCTCGGAGGGGCGGCCTGCCTTCTCGACGCGGTGGTGGGGTACGGTCTCGTCGGGTCCCCGGAAGGGGCCGTTCTCCGGGCCATCGAGGTCATGAACCGCGCGGAACGGCCAGTCCTTTCCCTCGATATTCCGTCGGGGTTCGATACTTCGGAGGGCCATCTGCGTGAGACCTGCGTCCGGGCCCTGGCCACGCTGGCCCTGACCCTTCCGAAGACCGGGCTTTTTTCGGTGGCGGGACGCAAGGTGGCGGGCCGCCTCTTCCTTTGCGACATCGGGGTTCCGGGTTCCCTGTATCGGCGCGTGGGAGCGGATCCGGGAATCCTGTTCGGAAAGGGACGGATTCTGGAGCTGAAGAAATACACTCCGGGTCCGGAATGTTCCGCTAGGGATCCGGAGGGTCGGACGAAGCGGAGAATGGTTCTGCCCGGATAGATCGGAAAGGAGCGAATATGCGTTCGATGATGTCGTGCAAGGAGGTGAGCGCCCTGGTCTCCCGCTCGCGGGAGGAACGGGTTTCGGTGCTGGAGCGGATGAAGATCCGGCTTCACCTGACGTTTTGCGAGGCCTGCTCCCGGTTCGAGAGGCAGGTCCGCTTCATGGACCGGGCGATGAAGGACTATGTCCGGAAGGACCCGGAAAGGGGCGGGGAAGCCCCGGGCCTCTCGGAGGAGGCCCGGGAACGGATCCGCCAGGCGCTGCGGGGCAGGAAAAACCAATGATCGCTCCGACCGACCCGGAGTGCTGGATCTCGGAGTACGGAGATGAACTCTATCGGTATGCCCTATCCCTTCTGGGGCGGGAGTCCGACGCCGAGGATGCGGTCCAGGAGACTTTTGCCGCAGCTTTGCGATCCCTGGAAGGGTTTTCCGGCCGGTCGTCGGAGAAGACCTGGCTCTTCGGCATCCTGAAGCACAAGATCGCGGACCATCTCCGACGGGAATCCCGGTACTGGACCGTCGACGATTCCGGAGAGGAGGGGGACGCCTTCGACCGGTTCCTCGAAAACGGACGATGGGCCCGGCCCCCGTCTGACTGGGGAGATCCGGAACGCTCCCTTGAGAACCGCCGTTTCTGGGAGGTGTTCGGAGAGTGTCTCGGGCACCTTCCTGTCGGATTGGCCCGTGTCTTCTCCCTCAAGGTTCTGGAGGAGCGACCGATGGAAGAGATCTGTGCCGAGCTGGGAATCTCCTCAGATAACGCAAACGTCCGGATGTACAGGGCGCGTCTCTCGCTCAGGGAGTGTCTGGATCGCCGGTGGTTCGGGAAGGACGGGGGGAGGAATACGGGCGATTAAACTAACCCGAGTTCGAGAGCCCCGAAACACGGCCTTCATCATCCTTCTGTCGATCGGACTTTCGCTTTATCGAAAACGGTCGGCTCAAAAACAGCCGGTCGTTCATGTGAAGACCTTCTTCAAAACTCAAGGGTATGTGACGGAATGAGGCATCCGGCAACGTTCCAGATACTCCTCTGGAAACTCTCTCCCCCATCTTTCTCGATAATGGTCGTCGCTCTCGGTCAGGATCCGAGTTCCAATCCCGGATCCTGATCCAGCTCCAGATCATGATCTGACCTCGGTATTTGCGCGGACCGGTCCCATTCTGGACCCTTCTGTTCTAAAATCTGCTTTTTCTTGAGCTCAACGCTCAGAATCTTTTCGTCTCCCCCCCCCAAGGTCGCGCTCTTTTTCGATTCTCTCTAAAGACAGCGTTTTTTCCGCTCCCAGCTTCTTTATGAGCTTCTCCAGATTGTCGGTGATGAGGATCATAGGCGATTCTTCCTGGACCAATCGGGGAAAAAGGGTGTCCAGGAGGGAAGAGGACGATGGCAGGTCGAGGATGAGCATCCTGTCTTTTATTGCATTCCGGGAGATATCGGTGACGGAATAGGCGTGGTCGATGTTCAGGAACCTCTGACAAGTCTTGAGTCGTATCGCCTCTCCCTTGCTCCCTCTGATCGTCAGGCAATCCTGTTCGGATTTCAGGATCTCCACGTGCATTCCGACGAGAAGTCCTTCTTTTTTAAAGCTATTCCCTATAATCCGAATCCTGTCACCCTTCTGTCCGGCCTCTCTCCCTGTCAGCTCGATGGATTCCGAGGTTCCAAGCTCCCAGCCTATCCTGGAATACAGACGGGGCTCAAAAACCAAGCTCTTCCCGTCACACGCGATCCGAATCGTCCCATCCTCTCGGTTGACCTCCATCACTTTGGCCACGGTCCCGACCAAAAGTCCGAGAGAGGGATAGGATTTTAAAAATCGGATCTCCATTTCGGGTGTGTATGTTCCAATCTTTTTCAGGTCCTTTCCCTCTGGGTTTTCAGCCCAAAACACCCGATATTCCCTCCCTTTCCCGGACAATCCCAGGTCTTTGCGAACCTGTTCGTTCAAGGTTTTTTGGGATTCGCGGGACTCCGTGAGAATCAAGGGATTTTTTTGTCGGTGCTCGCAGAAGGCCCGAGAAAGGGCTCTCGTGCGTTCTTGGAAATTCTCCATTTCGATGAAGTTCATGGCGTTATGTTCCAAATACTTTTCGAGTGCCGCGTCATTGGAATGGGCCAGTTCAAGATCCTTTTGTTTCTTTGATTTGTCCTCCCGAAGAACTGGAAGATGTCGATCGAGAGAATTTTCCATATCCAAGAGGCGCTTCTCCCGTTCACGGGCGTCCCGACAAAGGAGTAATGGCGGCTTGCGACCAATCCCCATCTGCTGTCGAAGCTCCTTTGATTTCAGTTCCTCCGAGAATGCCTTGACAAGGTCCCTATACCGGAGGATGCCCCGTCCTTTTTGGAGGGCGCTTTTCAAAAGCTCGGCCTCAACGAGGCTGCTTTTCACAGCCGTCATTTCCTCAAGAGAATTGGAAAGTGCCATCCTGGCACCTTCTAATCGTTTCTGACCGGAATAAACCACAGCCCGTCCGGGAAGGACTCTTTCCGCCCCGATGGCGCGGGCCCGGGCCAGCCACTGGGCATGAATCAATTCGAGCTCATAGGCAATTTTGGCATTCCGGGTTAGTTTCCAGACGGTCTTTTTGAGTTCTGGGGTCGCCTCCGTCCGGACAAGCCCGAACTTCTTTTTCAGGAATTTTTCGATGTCATTTCCCCGTTGGCTAAAATGTTCGATGATGGTTCGGGAAAGGCCTTTGATTTGCGGCTCTCCGTAAAGACCCGGTTCGATCGCATACCCCATTTTTACCAGGCCTGCGGAGAGTTCGGCAAAGTAGATCTCCTGTGACAGCCGCTGAAAATGAAGCATCTGATCGTTGGACAGGGACCGATAGCATCCGTCCCGACACTTCGTGATATTGACGAAGATGAAATGGTCGTGAAGGTGGGGATCCCCTGCGCGAGAGGTAAAATGGGTCACACGTCCGATCAGACCGCAACCGGTGCACTCCCATCGTCTTCCCGCATGCCCCCGCCGGGACCCGATATGCTCCTCCAAAACCTGGATCGCGATAAGGGAAGAATGACGGTGGAGATGGATGAGGCGCACGTCTCCAAAAATGAGGGCGACAATACTGATGGTTTTGGTGGCACTGAACTCAAAGTCTGTCCCTCCCCGCCGGGACGTCCTCCCGTCTTTGTCCTTGCGGCTCCCTCCTCGGACAGTGACCCCTTTCGGAAAAAATCCGGAAAGGGCTCTTTCCCATTCGACAGGGTCGGCAAGTCCAACCAGTCCAAGGTCATGACTCAACTGTCCGAGCCACTCGAGGCGATGTTCGAATCCCCCTTCCCGAACCATGAAATAATCGTCCTGGAGATAGTATTTCGCCCCCTGAGCGGGGCTGATATTTCGTCCGAGAGCCATTTTTCTACTCCTTCTTTGCTGCTTTGGAGGGTTGGTAGCCCAGACATGTCAGATATTTTTCGATCTGCTTCTTGATGGTTTCCTGGTGTTTTTCATACCCGTCCTTATCCAGTTTTTCGGCGAGAAAGATGAGGCTGGAGTGGGTGACGATCAACGACGTCAAGGCGAACTCCGCCGCCGTTCGCGTCCAGGCCGCGTCCTCGTTTTTGCTCTTGTTGGTTTCTGACTTCACGTCGTTTTCATGGAATTCCGGAGTCGATTCCTTTTTCTTCCGGTGATCTTTTTCGATCAATCCTTCAACAATCCGGGCATAGGGCATCCCCGTTTCGGAGGCGTGTTGTTTAAGTTTTCGGTAGGAGGAATCGGACAGGCACACCGTTACTTTTTTCATTGATTAGCTCCTTTTAAGAGAGAAGGGACCCGTAATCTCTGATCCATTCTACGACCAAAATCTTAACAATCTTCGTTTTGTCCGATTCCCTTGTCTGAACAAAAAAAGGACACCAGATATCGGATGTTTTCGATGGAGAATGGAGGAATGAACTGTCCGGTAAAAGGGAGAAACCTGACTGGCTTAGGAAGGAGAATTTTTTTCCATAGAAAAATCAGAATAGATTGAAGCGATAAGATCTTAAGTTGTCCACACCAGCGGTACGCCAGCGACCTGTTTCAAAGAGAGATATGGTCTAAAGTGGTTGTCAATCCATTAATATTGGATACCAGTCAATGGTGCGTGATGTGCCAGACTTGACAGACTTGACAAACATGACCGGTTTTTGTTCTTCGATTCGCAGTTTTGTTCCTCAATTCACCTCAACCTTGGCCGCCCTTCTAGTGACGAGTTTCGCTCAGTTCGCTGTGATAAGAACTTGATCCTTCCAAATCGGGGCCATGCCGGGCTCACTCATGGCCGGCATTTTTTTCGGACAATCATTCCCGCTTTCGGAATTCGGCCTCGAAAGGGACGGGATGTTGTTTATAGACCACTCAAGATCTTGATCTATCCAACACTAAAACGAAGAGGGAAATGGAGTGGACCTCCTTTATCGGTAGCGATTGTATCTCGATCGAGGAATCGAACCGTTGCGTTTGTCCATCACAAGAAGATTGAGAAATGAATGTCAAAAGGAGCGTATTCAAGAAATCATGGCGGAACTTCAATGGGAGGAAGCATTATGGAAATCGGACGGTTCGAAGATCTAGGCCAAGACCAAGATCATGGTCTTGCTCCTGAGGATTTTTATTCTTGGCCGGTCGAATTTCCGCAAGTCGGACAAAATAAAGAACGAGTCTTTTTTTGTGAAACAATATTCTCGCTTAGAGGGACCGTGGCGAAAATCGAAATATTTTCTGGAGTCCCGGATGAAATTGCAAGAAAAGGTCTTCCTGTTAAAAGAGGACTTCCCGAATCCTGACAATTTTGATGCTCAAGGTTAACATGAAAACCCTCACACTCAAACAAGCAGCGGCCTTCCTTCAAATACATCCGGACTGGCTCCGGAAGGAAGTCAAGGCCGGAAGGATCCCCGGAAGAAAGATTGGGAGGATTTGGCGTTTTTTGCAGGAGGACCTTGTCGTCTGGTTACGGTCGGGATATGCTGATCCTCGGCAGGTCCCGGCACTCGTGGAGGTGTCATGGGACTATTCAAAAGAGGTTCGACCTGGTGGGTCGACATCACCACCCCATCAGGAAACCGTCTTAGATGTTCGACTCAGACGGAAGACAGACGCCAAGCGCAGGAGTACCATGACCGTCTGAAGGCGGAATGTTGGCGTGTCTCGAAGCTGAAGGAGCAGCCCTCCCGGCTGTGGGACGAGGCGGCCCTCTCCTGGCTCGACGATCGGAAACGACCGGACAATGGGACCCTGGAAGGTATCCTTCGCTGGCTTCAAACCCATCTTCGTGGGAAGGTCCTTCACCAGATCGACGCAGCCCTCATTGGAGAAATCGTGGCGTCAAAACGAAAGGAGGGAGTGAGTTCCGCCACAGTCAACAAGGTCCTCATGGTCATTCGGGCCGTGCTTCGTCATGCGCAAGGCCAAGGATGGATTGATTCAGTTCCGCGGATCCGGATTCTTAAAACTGAAAAGCGAAGGGTCCGATTTCTCTCCCATTCAGAGGCGGAAAGGCTTCTTCGAATCCTTCCTCCTCACAAGGCCGACATCGTCCGCTTCTCTCTTGCGACAGGACTCCGAATGTCGAATGTTCTGGGGCTCGAATGGTCCCAGGTCGATATGTCCCGAAGAATCGCATGGATCCACCCGGATCAGGCGAAGGCCCGGAAGGCGATTCCCGTTCCACTCTCCGACGAGGCCGTTTCCGTCATCAAAAGACAGTTGGGAAAGCATGAGACGCACGTCTTCTCATGGAAGGGAAAACCGATCCGAAGGGTCAACAACCGGGAATGGAAGCAGACCCTGGAAAAAGCGGGAATCAAGAATTTTCGCTGGCACGATCTCCGGCACACTTGGGCATCCTGGCATATCCAGAACGGGACACCGCTTTCGGTGCTTCAGGAGTTGGGAGGATGGGAGTCTTCGGAAATGGTTCGGAGGTATGCTCACCTCTCGGCTGAGCATCTTCAGAAGTTTGCCGGAAATGTGGGTTACGTCACAAATACGGCACAGAACGATTTGACGAGATCAAAATAATGGTGAGCCGCCTGGGCTTCGATCCCAGCACACTCGCCTTAAAAGGGCGATGCTCTACCGAATGAGCTAGCGGCTCGGGGACCATTATCCAGAAATCCGGCCTCGAGGTCAAGCCTGCCGGCCCTCTCTCCCTTCAACAGGCGCTGGAATCGGGTGCATTTTCACTCTTCTCCTCTTCTCCCTTGACAATCGCCCCACAATAAATGAGAATGATTATCATTATTCATTTTGAGGGGGAACACATGAATCGACATCTTCGCAAGATCACCATGACAGGACTTTTGGCCACCATCATCGCCTTGGGATTTTTCGATCCCTGGGCTTTGGCAATTCAGCCCGACTCCGCCAATTCCGTTTCATCCTCCCCTCCCGACTCCCAGCCCCCCCTCGACCTCGACCGGGGGATCGTCCGGAGCCTCAATATCGAGGAATCCTGGGTTGAAAATGCCTATTACATCCATTCGATCAACGCCGACAATCTCTCCTCCGGGAACATCTGGAGCCTTTCGGGAGAACTGGATTTCGCATTCAACTCCTGGTTCGGGGGAGAACTGGATTTCCCGGTCCTGCTCATGACCTATCCTGTCGGATCAGGTCCGGCGGGCCTTGGTCCCGTCACCTTCGGCCTTCGGGTCGTTCCCTATCAGACAGGCTCCGAGGTCTCCCGGCAAGCCTCCATTCTCTCCTTCGAAGTCGAAGGAAACTGGTGGCCCAACCCCCAGATCCGGGCCTTCCCCGGAGAAGGCGATTCCCTGACTCCGGAATTTCTCTGGGCATACCGGTATCGACGGGTTTATTTCCAGGGGATTACCGGCTACACGACCCCTCTTGGGCCGGGAGCCATCGCCAACCCCTTCTTTCTGGTCAGCGCGGGAAGAACCTGGGAACAGGTCTGGGCCCTCCAGCTTGAACTCGATGTCAACGGGTCCATCCCCCTCACGAACGGCCAGGTATCTCCAGGATTTTCCGTTGTTCCCGAAGTCGCCTACATGCCCTATGGCGACAGGTGGGTCAACGAGATCGGAGAGGGCCTTTCGGTTTACGGCGGGATGGGACCCCAACCGACAACGTTTTTCATGTCAGAAATCGAGTTCAACTGGTTCTAGAAGAGCAATCTCCCGGCCGGGAAGGATATGTTCCGGGGGCCTTCAGGCCCTTCTTCCGCTGGTTTCCCTTCTCCCCTTCGGAATCTTTTCACCCTCCCCCCATAATCCGTCCATAGGGTATTATTACCTTGGAAGGTCGGTCATCCGCGCCGAATTTTCCTCGACCCTTCATCCCATTGGCCGGACCGATGAAGATCCACGACGATGCCCCATTCCCCTTGAACCAGCTTCGGGAAGAACTCCTGAATCTCCACAGGAAGGATCTTGTCGAACAAAATGAGATCATCGACGGCTGGAGTCTGAATAAGACGGACAAGAGCTTTCTTCCGAGCGTCAGGAATCTTGCCGCCTACATTGCCCGGAGCCGCCTGGACATCCGAAAGATCCCGGGCTCCCTCGCTTCTCTGGGCCTTTTCTCCCTGGGCCGCTCGAAACCCCATGTCCGAAGGAGCGGACTTCGTCATTCTGAACAAGGGGCCTTTCCTGAAGGAGGCGCTCTCGGTCCTTGACGATGTGATCGGCCGGATGGAGGAAGATCAGACCAAAAACCCCCACTTTCCGGGCCCTGAAAAGCGGGGAGGAGAGCCGCCTGTCCTCCCTGAAAAACTTAAAAAAGGGGAATGAATATTTTCCAAGACCGGCCGATGACACCCCCTCCCCCCCATTCCCAGGATTCCGCGGTCTCTCTTCTCCGGGAATGGTCCTCCCTCGACTCGAAGACGGTCCTCGAACGTCTGGGATCCGATCCCGGGGGATTGTCCGAGGAAGAAGCCCTTTCCCGGCTAAAGCAAGATGGCCCCAACATGCTCGAGTTCACAAGAAGAAAAGGGCCACTTGTCCGAATTCTGCTCCTCCTGAAAAACCCCCTCAATATCCTTCTCCTCACCCTTGCCACCCTCTCGTTTTTCATGGGAAGTCACGAATCCGCCCTGATCATCTTCTTCATGGTCATACTGAGCGTCTCCCTCTCCTTTATTCAGGAAGACCGGTCGAGCCGGGCGGTCGAGGAGCTTCGGCACATGGTCCGGACAACCGCCACCGTCCGCAGGAAAAGACCGGCCCCGGAGCCCAGGGGGTCGGAACCTTCCTCTCAATGGATGCCGGACACTCAGGAAATCCCCCTGTCCCAACTGGTCAAGGGG
Source organism: Nitrospirota bacterium (assembly GCA_035873205.1). GTDB lineage: Bacteria > Nitrospirota > Leptospirillia > Leptospirillales > Leptospirillaceae > UBA4572. The sequence continues at coordinate 15,292 of JAYWMN010000063.1, read as the reverse complement.
GATGTGATCCATCTCTCGGCAGGAGACATGATCCCCGCTGATCTCCGTCTCCTGTCAGCAAAGGATCTCTTTATCGACCAGTCCCCGTTGACCGGTGAGGCGATGCCGGTGGAAAAGTTTGCCCATGCGGCCGATCGGGAGGGGCCGGATCCCTTCCTATTGCCGAACATCTGCTTCATGGGAACAACCGTCCTCAGCGGAACGGCAACGGGAGTGCTCCTGTTGACAGGGCTCCGGGCCTCTTTCGGAAAGGTAGCGCATGCCGTCGCCCGGGAAAGGGCCCCGACAAGCTTTGACCTCGGAGTCGACCGGTTCGCCTGGCTCATGATCCGATTCATCCTGGTGATGGCCCCCCTCGTTTTCCTGATCAACGTCCTGACGAAGGAGGATTGGATCTCGGCCCTCCTGTTCGCCACGGCGGTCGCGGTGGGACTCACCCCCGAGATGCTTCCGATGATTGTGACGGTCAATCTGGCCAAGGGAGCCCTTGCCATGTCCCGTAAAAAAGTGATCGTCAAGCGGCTGAATGCCATCCAGAACATCGGGGCCATGGATGTCCTCTGCACCGACAAGACGGGGACCCTGACCCAGAACCGGGTCATTCTGGTCAAGCATGTGGACCTCTCGGGAGCCGAAAACGAGGAGGTCCTTGAACTTGCCTACCTGAACAGCTTTTACCAGTCCGGACTCAAGAACCTTCTCGACATGGCGGTCCTCGAATTCAGGGAGATTCACGATCGGCTGATTCCGGTGATGGTGTACCGGAAGGTGGACGAGATCCCGTTCGATTTTCAAAGACGAAGGATGTCGGTCATCGTCGAAAAGGAAAGAACGCATCTCCTGATCACAAAAGGGGCGATCGAAGAGGTTTTCAGCGTCTGCGAATGGGGAAAATCCGGGAATGACCTTTTCAGGCTCGACCCGGGACACCTCGAACAATTCCGGGCTCTGGGACAATCCCTGAACGAAGATGGCTTTCGGGTAATTTCGATCGCCTACAAGGAAATGGATTGTTCCCGGGAGACATACGCCGTCCCGGATGAATCGGAACTTACCCTGATCGGTTTCATCGCCTTCCTCGATCCCCCGAAAGAGACGGCCATGAACGCCATCGAAAAGCTGGAGGAACACGGGGTAGCGGTAAAGATCCTGACCGGAGACAACGAAGTGGTGACTCTCAAGGTCTGCCGGGAGGTCAACCTGTCGGTGAAAAAGATTGTTCTCGGAACGGAACTCGACCGTCTCTCCGACGAGGAACTGGGAGGGGTTGCCGAAAACACCCAGGTCTTCGCGCGGGTGTCACCTGACCAGAAATCCCGGATCATCGAGATGTTGCGGAGGAAGGGACATGTCGTGGGGTATCTGGGGGATGGAATTAACGACAGCCCCGCCCTCAGGTCCGCCGACGTGGGGATCTCTGTCGATACGGGGGTGGATATCGCGAAGGAATCCGCCGATATCGTCCTTCTCGAAAAAAGCCTCCTTATTCTGGATGAAGGAGCGTCCGAGGGACGGAAGGTCTTCGGAAATATCGTGAAATACATCCGGATGGGAGCAAGTTCGAATTTCGGAAACATGTTCAGCGTTCTGGGGGCGAGCGCCTGGCTCCCCTTCCTTCCCATGCTTCCCATTCAGGTTCTGACGAACAATCTCCTGTATGATTTCTCGCAAACGTCGATCCCCACCGACACGGTCGACCCGGAGTATCTTCTGAAACCCCGGAAATGGGAAATCGGAAATATCGCCCGATTCATGCTTTTGATCGGGCCCATCAGTTCCCTGTTCGACTACGCCACCTATTTCATCATGTATGACCTCTTCCAGGCCAACACACCCGGAAAGTCGGCGCTTTTCCAGACGGGCTGGTTCGTCGAATCCCTTCTCTCCCAGACCCTCATCATTCATGTCATCCGGACGAACCGGATCCCCTTTGTGAAAAGCCGGGCCAGTCTTCCGCTCACATTGACGACCCTGTCCATCTGTACCCTTGGCATCATGATTCCCTATTCCCCGATCGGCCCCTCCCTCGGGTTTGTCCACCTCCCTCCTCTTTACTGGCCGATCCTGGCCGCGATGATCCTTTCCTACATGGTCCTCACCTACTTGCTGAAAAAATGGTACCAGAGGCATTTTGGGCTGGATTGACGCGGATAAACACGGGAAACAAGTGGGAGCATTATCGCTATCGGTTTAGACAGCGATCTTTGTGTTTTTCAGAGTTTTCGGAGAACAGCTGGATGATTGGTGCGCCCGGCAGGAGTTGAACCTGCGACCTTCAGATTCGTAGTCTGTTGCTCTATCCGGGCTGAGCTACGGGCGCGATAGGAAGGATCGGTGATCCGCACATTCTATCCAAATCCGATCTGTTTGAAAAGAGGTGTACAAAAGAATTCTCATGGAGGCTTTCTCGTCGCCAACACGCTGACGCACACTCTCCCGGATTCCTCTCTCTTGACCCCGACCCACCGAGAGAGTATGAATACCCTAGGAAAAGTACTGAAAGAGCCCTTTGGTCAAAAAAGAAAAACTCCGTCCATCCTTGGAGCGTCCCTTCCCGGGAAGAGCGCCCACCGCCCATTCAGGCAGGTTGATTTTTATTGAATCCGCATCTTTGCAATGGGCGAAACCGATCGGACTACTCCCGGTTCCGTCTCGACACATTGAACGATGGAGGTTCCATGATAACCGTCCGGAGAAGTTCGGATCGGGGCCGTGCCGACCATGGCTGGCTCCTGAGCGACCACAGCTTTTCCTTCGCCAATTATTATGACCCGAAAGAGATGGGCTGGGGGCCCCTGCGCGTCATCAACGAAGATCGTGTTCAGCCGGGAACGGGCTTCGGCACTCATGCCCATCAGGACATGGAGATCATCAGCTATGTTTTGGACGGCGCGCTCCAGCACAAGGACAACATGGGCAACGGGACCACGATACGCCCCGGAGATGTCCAGCGCATGAGTGCCGGCACCGGAGTCCGGCACAGCGAATTCAATCCCTCAACCAGTGAACTTGTGCATTTCCTCCAGATCTGGATCGAACCGGAACGCACTGGAATTCCCCCGGGATACGAACAAAAATTTTTTACGCCCGAAGACAAGCGGGGCCGCTTGCGGCTGGTTGCATCCAGGGATGGGCGGGAGGGGAGCGTCGTTGTCCATCAGGATGCGGCTCTCTATGCCAGCCTTTTGAGTCCGCCCGACAAGCTTTACTTCCGGATCGCCGACGGGCGCATCGCCTATCTGCATCTCGTCAGGGGGGCTGTGCACGTCAACGGCACCCCTCTCGAAACAGGAGACGCTGCCAAGATCGACTCCGAACAGGATCTCGCGATCACGGCCGACAAGGACTCAGAGCTGCTCCTGTTCGACCTTCCCCGGGCATAGCGTCTCCGGGCAATCTCGAGGATTAAATGGGAAAAAGCCGGCTCGAATCATTCAGCGATGGCGTGATCGCCATCATCATCACCATCATGGTCCTGGAACTCAAGGTGCCTCATGGCGAGAGCGTGAGCTCCCTCAGGCCACTGCTCCCGGTCTTCCTGAGCTATGTCTTGAGCTTCGTCTACGTCGGCATCTACTGGAACAACCACCACCATATGCTGAAGACAAGCCACACGGTCACGGGGCCTATCCTGTGGGCCAACCTGCACCTGCTGTTCTGGTTGTCGCTTTTTCCCTTTGCCACGGGCTGGATGGGGGAGAATCACTTCGCCTGGGCTCCGTCCGCCCTCTATGGGGTCGTTCTGTTCATGGCTTCCATGGCATACATGATCCTTCAGCACTTCATCATCGTGTCGCAGGGCCCCGACTCCCTCTTACGGAAAGCCGTGGGCAGGGACTGGAAAGGGAAGATTTCACCCCTTCTTTACCTCCTCGCGATCACCCTGTCGTTTTGGTTCCACTGGATATCCCAGGCTCTTTACGTTCTGGTGGCCCTCTTCTGGTTCGTCCCGGACAGACGCATCGAGACCATTCTTCCCGGGACGGAAGCCTGACACCGGACTCTCCGTCTGAATTCGCAAAATCCCCCTTAAAAACCCAGCCGCATTGCCTGTCAAATACCCTTCGTGGGCCGTCTTATGGTAGAATCCAGAAAAACCTATGATCCACACTGCAGGGAGCCCCGTTGAGCGATCCACTCTATCCGTTTTCCGACATCGAACAAAGCGTCCAGGACCGCTGGGAGTCCCTCAAGTCCTTCAAGGTCCAGAGGGACGATACCCGGCCGAAGTACTACTGCCTTGAAATGTTCCCCTACCCTTCCGGCCGGATCCATATGGGCCATGTCCGAAACTACTCGATCGGCGACGCCATCGCCCGCTACAAGCGCATGAGGGGGTTCAACGTCCTCCACCCCATGGGGTGGGATTCCTTCGGTCTTCCCGCCGAGAATGCCGCCGTTGTCCGGGGAGTCCATCCGGCAGACTGGACGGAGAGCAACATCGCCCATATGAAGGTCCAGCTCAAGAAGCTCGGCCTCTCCTACGACTGGGACCGGGAAGTGACGACCTGCCTTCCGGAATATTACCGCTGGAACCAGTGGTTTTTCCTGAAACTTCTGGAAAAAGGGCTGGCCTACAGAAAAGAGGCTCTCCTCAACTGGTGCGACTCCTGCGCGACTGTCCTCGCCAATGAACAGGTCGAGGAGGGGCTCTGCTGGCGCTGTTCAAATCCGGTCACCCTTCGGACCCTGAGCCAATGGTTTCTCAAGATCACCGAATACGCCGACGACCTCATGCAGGGTCTTTCTTCCCTGGAAGGCTGGCCGGAACGGGTCCGGACCATGCAGGCCAACTGGATCGCCCCCTCGACCGGAACCGAGATAGATTTTTCGCTCGACATTCCCGATTCCGCCAATCTCCCGGCCCGGACCCTGACCGTCTTCACCACCCGGCCCGACACCCTTTACGGCGTCACTTTCGTGACAATCGCCCCGGAACATCCGCTTCTCCCCCTCATCCTTGAACACTCCCCCGAAAAAGACAGGGCGGAGGCCTTCATCGAAGCCACATTGAAGGCCCGCACCCAGAGAGAGAACCGGGAAGAGCCGGAAAAAGAAGGAGTCTTCTCCGGCATCTCGCTCAAACATCCCCTGACCGGACAGGACGTCCCCCTCTGGATCGGCAATTTTGTCGTCGCTTCCTACGGGACGGGCGTGGTCATGGGGGTTCCGGCCCACGACCAGCGGGACTTCGATTTCGCGAAAAAATACCGCCTTCCCGTGCGGGTCGTGGTCCTTCCTCAGGGAACCGACCCAAACGCAGCCCTGACCGGGGCCCTGACCGACGATGGCCTGCTGGTCGATTCCGGCACCTTTTCCGGACTGTCTGGAGATGAGGCCCGGGAACGGATCACCCGGCACCTTGAAAAATGCGGAACGGGACGGGCCCGAAAAACCTTCCGGCTCCGGGACTGGGGGATCTCCCGGCAGCGTTACTGGGGAACTCCCATCCCCGTCGTCCATTGCGACCATTGCGGGATCGTTCCCGTCCCGGCCAAGGACCTCCCGGTGCTTCTCCCGCGGGACATCCACTTCACGGGACATGGTGGCTCCCCTCTCGCCGAACATCCCGACTTCCGGGCGACCCCCTGCCCGTCGTGCGGACGGATTGCCAGGCGCGAGACCGATACGATGGACACCTTTATCGACTCCTCCTGGTACTTTCTCCGTTTTGCCGGCATCGAAGACGCCTCGGGCGACCGGCCTTTTTCCCCGGAATCCCTCTCCTACTGGCTTCCCGTCGACCAGTACATCGGAGGGGTCGAGCATGCGATCCTCCACCTTCTCTATGCCCGTTTCTTCACCCGGGTCCTGTTCGATCTCGGCCTCTCTCCGGTTCAGGAACCCTTTCAAAGCCTCCTGACCCAGGGAATGGTTCTGAAGGACGGGTCGAAAATGTCCAAATCCCGCGGCAACGTGGTCGACCCCGACCTTCTGGTCGAAGAATACGGGGCCGATACCGTGCGGCTCTTTACCCTGTTTTCCGCCCCTCCGGACAAGGACCTCTCCTGGGACGACAAGGCGGTGGAGGGAGCCTACCGCTTTCTGGGACGCCTGGCGTCCCGTATCCAGGCCGTTCTCGAGGAATATCCCGGGGCCCCATCGGTCGACGGCAGCCAATGGATGGCCGACCTCACCCATGAAGGCTCCGCCGTCCGGACCAAGATCCATGAAACCATCCAGCGGGTGACGCAGGATTTCGAGAGCCATGCTCAGCTCAACACCGCCGTTGCCCGGCTGATGGAACTCCTGAACACCCTCAGCAACTACCAGAACAACGAGGACAAGGACCGTCCCGACTTCCGGGAACATCTCCTGACCACCGGCTACCGCGCTCTCCTTTTGCTCCTCGCCCCCTTCGCCCCCCACCTCTCCGAACACCTGGGGGAAAAACTGGGCCTCGCCGAAATAGGATCCCGCCCCTGGCCTGTCCCGGATGAACGCGCCCTTGTCCGGACCCTGATCCCCTTCGTCATCCAGGTCAACGGAAAGCTCCGGTCCACGATCTCCCTCGCTCCCGACACTTCGGAGGCGATGGTCGCAGACGAGGCCGGCAAGGATGAAAGGGTTGTCCGGGCCCTGTCCGGCCAGACCATCGTCAAGACCGTCTTCGTTCCTGGAAAAATCCTGAACTTTGTTGTCCGACCCACTCCGTGAACGCCTTGGACACCCCCTCTCCGCCTTTCCGAAAGAGGTTCCTGGACACAATTCGCCGGGTTCGGGGGATCTCCCCCGGAAAATGCCGGTTCCTTCCGGTCCTTTTCCTTTCGCTCCTCCTGTCGGGCTGCGGCTACCACGTCTTCAGCTTCGACAAACTTTCCCAGAGCCCCCAGGCACAGCACCTGAGCTTCGGAAAAACCGTCCGGATCGCAGTCAAGACATTTCACAACAATACGATCTACCCCCTGATCGAAACGACCGTGACCCAGTCGATCAAGGACATTCTCCTGCGGACCTCCGGGGTCATTCTGGTCAATGATCCGAAACGGGCCGACCTGATCATCTGGGGAAAGGTCGTGGCGATGGGAGAGATCCCCCTTGCCCTGTCGAGCCTCAACGGCATTCAGGAATACCAGATGGAGGTGATCCTCGACGCCCACGCGACAGGGTACAACGGAAAAGAGCTCTGGCATGGCGGCACCATCATGGGAACCGCCCCGATGTATGTGAACCTGAACCTGTCGCTCCTGCAGTCGACCCAGCAGTATGCGATGAACACGGCCTCGATGAACGCCTCCCTGCGCCTCGTCAACTATCTCGCACACAACATCGCCAGCCAGTCCTTCAATCCCATCCTCATGAACCAGGCGATCGGGTCGTCTCCCGTGTTGCCGGGATCAACCCTGCCCAACGGATCGTCCATTCCGGCGGCTCCCCCCGGGGGCGCTCCCTGATCCGGCCGGCACTGGACCTCCTGAATCTTGAGACCCTCCCGGCCTCCGTGATCGGGGTGGTTCCGGGAGACCCTCTTCTTGCCTTGTGGGTCCGGAGCCATCTTCTTTTTCTGTCAGGAATTCAGGATGTCGAATCCGATACCGCCATCGACACCCGCGCGGGAGAGGAAATGGCCCAATACAGGATCCTGACGCGGCTGCGGGAGCGTCCGCTCTTCGGTTCGGGAAGGATCCTCTGGATCACGAGAGCCGACCTGTCTCCCGAACTCGACCCGGAAGAGCTCCTGTGGAAAAACTCCGGGAAACGCACGACCGTGATCCTCGAAGGACCGGAAAAGTTCCTGTCGGCCTGGTCGAAGAAAATTCCGGTCTATCATCTCGCCCCTCCCGCGAAACCGGCGGAGCGGGAGATGTGGATCTCATTTTTGGCAAAGAATCAGGGACTGACCCTTCTCAAAAGCGCCTTCGCGCCGATCCTCACGACCTTCGAGGAGTCCCTGGGGCCGGTCGACCGCCTCTTCCGGGACATTGGGCGGGATCTGGCAAAGGACAAAAAAAAAGACGGGTCGAGGGAAATCACGGAAGCGATGCTGGAAAAATACGGGGTCACCAACCACTACAAGACAGTCTTCGATCTGATCCGGGGACTGGAAGGCGGGGAAAAGGAATTCTTTCGGGAATGGAAGCGGTTTCTGGAAAACGGCCAGTCGCCCTTCGGGCTGGTGTCCCTCCTGCACCGGCAATGGAAGCTCTACCGGATCGGAAAAAGCGGACTTTCCGAACTGGGGGGCACACCCGGCAAAGCGGAAGAAATGGTCGCCTCGATCGGAGGGGTGCCGCCATTCATCGCCAGGACGATCGTACGCACGGCCCGACGGATGTCGTACGACTCCCTCCGAAAGGGGATCGACGCGCTTTGGGAGGCCGATTCACTCCTGAAATCAGGGCTCAAGGCCGATATCGTCATGGACAGGCTGGCGGCGACGCTCTTTACGCTCACCGCGCCGGACGGTCGCACCGACCCTTCCGGAAAGGCGGTGCCCCCGTCCCGGACAGGGGGACCTCATCGCTCATGAACCTTGGGCTAGCCCTGGGCGATCTTGTTGACCTTGAGCGTCAGACGGGAAATTTTCCGGGAGGCGGTATTTCGGTGAAGGATCCCGCGGTTGACTGCGTGATCGAGGAACGGAACCACCCGGGTGAGCGCTTCCTTGGCCTCTTCCGTCTTTCCGGCCGTCACGGCTTCCTCAACCTTGCGGGCGAGCGTTCTCATCGTCGTGATGGCCTGACGGTTCCGCTCGCGGCGACGGGCATTTCTCCTGATATCTTTCTTGGTCGATTCGTGATTCGCCAATGATCCTCCTTGTTGAAACCCTTTGAATGTTCGTTTAAAAAACCTTACAGCAGGGCATCGCCCATGATTCGATCCCCGATCAAGCGACAGGCAAAAATGGCCCGAAAGTCTTCGAATGTGAAAGTTTATCGAACTTCAACCCTTCCGTCAAGAATGAAGGGCGAAAGATCCGTCCCCTCCGGAGTTTCCTGTCCGGCCCTGGCCCGACGGTTGAGATTCCCTTGGGCAGATGATAGGATAAAAAATAAATCGAGCAGATAAAATAGGTTATCCGTTTCGTCCCTCGAAATCCAATGCATTGCGCCCGTCGAAACTCCGATCCGTAACCCCGTTTCCCTGCAAGGGCGAAAAAACATTGACCGACCCATCCGACAAGGCAGCCGATTCCCAAAAGCCGGGAGAACATGAAACACTCAGGAACATCGGCAGGGACGGCGCCCGGGTTTCTCTTGCCATCCTCCTTTCCCGCCTGACGGGATTCCTGAGGGACATGCTGATCGCCGAACGCTTCGGAACCGGAGCGATGGCCGACCTTTTTTACGTGGCCTACCGGATTCCAAACATGCTTCGGGAACTTTTTGCGGAAGGGGCCCTGTCCTCGGCCTTCATTCCGGCCCTGACCCAGACATTGAAGAACGAAGGCAAGGAGTCGGCGCAAAAACTTTATACCGGGGTCCTTGTCCTGTTGTCCCTGATCCTTCTTCCGGTCATTTTGGGAGGAGAGATTCTGGCTCCCGACATCCTGTCCCTCCTGGCTCCGGGCTGGGCCATCGACCCGCACCGGAAGGCGCTGGGAGCGCTGATGATCCGGATCATGTTCCCGTTTCTCTACTTTATTTCCCTTTCGGCCCTTCTCATGGGCATTTTCAACGCTCGAAGGATTTTCTTCCTTCCGGCCGCCAGCCCCATTGCCTTTTCCCTGGCACTGATCCTCGCGGCCCTTCTCCCGAAGGGCACCTTTCCGGGACCTGCCATTCTCGTCCTGGCCTTCGGGGTTCTTATCGGAGGCTTCTCCCAATGGGCGATCCAGTGGATCGTGAACCGGAGGGACGGACTTCGACTGACCGGAAACTACCGGATTTCATCCGCCTGGAAGGACGAAAAGGTCCGGTCGGTCCTGAAAAAAATCCTGCCTTCGATCGGAGGTCTCTGGGTGACCCAGGGCAACCTTTTGATCGCCACACTGTTCGGATCCTATCTGGCCACGGGAACCATTGCCGCCCTTTACTATGCGATGAGGCTCATCCAGTTCCCCCTGGGACTGATCGGAGCTGCCATCGCCACCGTCCTTCTCCCCCTTCTCGCCCTCCACGCCAGAAACGATGGGAACGGCGAAGAAAAGCTTATCGACACGCTGACACACGGATACCGGGCTTCCCTCTTTCTCATGCTCCCTGCCTCGGCAGGGCTCGTCGCCCTGCGGGAGCCCCTGATCCGGCTTCTCTTCGAACACGGACAGTTCGACCGCTCCAGCGCCTCCATGACCGGACTCGCGCTGACCGGATACGCCATCGGGCTCTGGTCCTTTTCGGGAGTCCGGATCATCGTTCGCGCCTATTATGCGCTGGGAGACATGAAAACACCTGTCTGGGCCGCCCTTGCAGGCCTTCTCACCAATCTGGCCGTCTGCGCCCTCTTTACCCGGCAGGCGGGAGTCTTCGCCCTGGCGCTCGGGATTTCCCTGGGATCACTGGTCAACCAGGGGGTGCTGTTCCTTCGCCTCAAAACCGCCCTGGGACGTCATCCGTGGGAGATATTCGGAAATGCGCCCTGGGTCCTCCTCCATTCGGCCCTCCTCTATGGAGCGGTACAGGCTTCCTGGACGTGGGCAAGACCCCGGTTCGCCTCCGGACAGACCCTCCCCCTCCTGAGTCTCACCCTCGGCCTGATTGCCGCGGGAACGCTTCTTTATGGAGGGATGACCGTTCTCTCCGGAGTCAGGGAAGGAATACTCCTGAAGGACAAGCTTTTCTCGTTGGTTCAGCGAAAAAAGAGGTAGTTTTCCCAGAGTTTGGGGGGGTCTCCGGCAACAGACATCATGACCATGATCGCAGGGGACCAGTGGGGGCGCTGGACTCTGGCCAGAAGAGCCATTCCGGCCTGTTCGGGGGTCATTCCTGATTTTCTGTGGTTGCAGGCACGGCAGGCGGTGACGATGTTTTCCCAGGTCTTCATTCCCCCCTGGGTCACCGGAACGATGTGGTCGAAGGTCAGCTGATCCGGGGCATAGACCTTTCCGCAGTACTGGCAGCAATACCTGTCCCGGGCAAAGATCGTTTCCCGGGAGAACTTGACCAGTCTGCGGGTGTGATGGAACAAGACCATGCGGTAGAGCCGCACGACGGCAGGAACTTTCATCGACAGGCGTGCAGAGCGAATGTCGCGGCTGTAGGTTTCGACTACCTCGACCTTTCCCTGAAAGAAAAGGTGGACGGCCTTTTGCCAGGGCACGATCTTCAGCGGCTCATAGGTCGCATTGAGAAGCAAGGTCCGTTCCACGGCCACTCCCCCCGACCCGGACTTTTCCGGGTCTATACACCACCCAGCATATCGAGAACGTCTCCAAGCGGACGGAAAATTCCGGTGATGCCCCGACAGGTGGTCTCGACAAATCGATTTTCCTGAATCTCCTGAAGAGCCTGGTTCAGATCGACGATCATTTCGGCCGAGTCCGATTCCATGATCATGAGAAGGTCGGATTCGTCGAGCCCGTAGCTCGAGGCGAGCGTGACACGAACCCCAGGAAACCGTTGCAGGACGTTCGAGCGTTCCTTCTCGATTCCAGAGCGGATGAAATCGGCCAGCTGGTGCCAGTCCTGGGAACGGGTCAGCGGGCGAACATGAATGAACTTCGACTTTTTCGGAACGAAAGGAGCTCTCGCGGCTCCATCCCCCAGAAATCCGAGAAAGGATTTCTCCACCGTCAGATAACGCCCCAGATAGGAGGAAAGGAGTTTTCCCGTCATCTCCTGAAGAAGTCCCAGGTTGATCCCGACCCTCCACAGGAGGACATCCCCCATGCCCGAGAGTCCCACCAGACTGTAGGAGCCGCTGGCCAGCTGGCTTTCGAAGGAACGGACCACATCGGCGAACTCTTTTTTCCCGTGGCCGACCTCGGCAGGGTGAACCTTGCGCCATTCCGGATCGATCCGGAGGATGACAAAGCTCGCAAACTCCCGGCCCGCCAGCGAAGAAGAAGGGGCGGGACGGACGGGAGCCGGAGACGCCGCGGGTTCGGAGGTCCTTGAGGACATTTCAGACGGGGAGGACGAAAAGACGGCACTGGGTTGAGGTGCCTCGTTCCGGGAGACAGGAGCCGGCACCGCCTCCTCTGCGGCGACGGAAGAGGATCCGGACTCTCCGGCCTCGGGCCGGTCGCCCTTGGACGCCTTGATCCTGACAATCACACTGGCTTCCACTCGGGACATTTCGTGAGCCCGGGCATACTCTTCGGCCTCCCTCTCGACATTCTTCCGGATGAAAAACGGAACTTTTTTCAACAATGCCTGAGCATCGTCCGTCCAGGGAATCTTCTCGCCTTCCAGGTCTTTTGCCTCATCCGCTGCCATAGTGCTCTGTCCTCCCATAGCGGTTCTCGTTCCCCGCCGTGATCTTCCCTGTAGCCCACATAAGTTCCCACACTGAACATTACCATGACAGGCAACAACCGACCGGACGATCGTGTCCGAATTAAATTTCCGGGCCAGCCTTTTCCGTCGTAAAGAAAAGCCCCGGAGAGAAACAAACGGTTCACGTCCCAGAAAGGACGGAAAACTTGAATAGAAGAAGAAGCGCGAGTTATTATGCCACAGGAAATAAAATTGTCGCAAACATCCTCCGGTTCTCCATAAGGTCCAATCCATGGATAATGAAAATTACCATGACTCATTTCATTCCCTGAGCGTGGTCTCCCGAAAGGTCGCCGCCCGGCTGGGCTGGGAAAACGAGCAGAAGAGGTGGGACATGATCCGGCTCTGGCAGAACACCTTCGGAGATCCGGTCGCCCGGGTGTCCTATCCCCTTTCCGTCCACGGGGAGGAAATCGTGATCGCCTGCGAATCGGCCTTGTGGAAAAGGGAGCTGACCTACCTCCTCCCGGAAATCCGCTCCAGGCTTGCCCACACCGGTTCGGGGCTGGAGAACATGATGATTTCCTTTCGCATCGTCAAACCCTTCCACCACCCCGTCAAACGGAAGAGCCCGGACGACCTCCTGTCCCCAGACCAGATCGAACGCCTCTGGAACCGGGCCGGAGAAATTTCCTCCTCCCTTCCCGAACCCCTGAGGTCCCGCGCGCAATCCTTCGTCTTTCGGCAGATGATCAACGGAATCCACCTCGAACACAAATCCGTGTGACCGGACGGCCGGTGTCCGGATCGGGCGTTGTTCCCCGGAAAAAGCCATGCTAGGATGATCGAAGAAGAAATTTCCGGACCTCCGGCCGTTCCCTCTCGGGGATCCGGACAACAGCTCCGGATTTCCCCCTGCATTTTTTTCAAGGACCCCCTATGGCGCAAGATATTCATTTCTCCGTTCCCGGACCGGACCGGACGCTTCCGGTCATCAACCACCAGACCCGGACCACCCTCCACGTCAAGCCGGTCAAGACCGTTCTGGGACTTCTCAAGCTTCTCGGGATGTCTCCGGAAACCGTTCTGGTCATCCAGGACGACCGTCTCCTCTGCGACGACGACCCCATCGATCCGTCCCATCCGGTCGAGATCCGGCCGGTCATCTCCGGAGGATCCGGCCTGTGAAGTGCCGGGTCTGCTCGAAAAAATCGGTCATAAAGCTTCCGAGCCATAACACGTCCTTCTGCCCCGACTGCTTCGACCGTTTTGTCCTCGACCAGGTGCGCCGGGCGGTGTCGGACCACCACATGATCGCCCCCTCCGACCATGTCCTTGTGGCGGTTTCCGGAGGAAAGGACTCTTTGGCCCTCTGGGAGATCCTCTCGCGACTCGGGTATCGCACCACGGGATTCCACCTGGATCTGGGGATCGGAGACTACTCCCGGGAAAGCCGTGCCCACACAGAAGCCTTTGCAGCGAAAAACAGCCTTCCCCTGCTGATCGAGTCCCTCCAGGACGAGGTCCTCGGATCGGTCTCCGACATCGCACGGGCGACCCACCGTCCAGCCTGCTCCGGCTGCGGTCTGTCCAAGCGCTATTATTTCAACCGGACAGCGCAGAGGCTCGGAGCCGAAGTGCTGGCCACCGGCCACAACCTCGACGACGAATCCTCCCGGCTTTTTGGAAATCTGCTTCACTGGCACGACGACTACCTGGCCAAGAACCGCCCGGACCTCCCTTCCCACGACGGTCTTTCGAAAAAGGTCAAGCCCCTGGTCCGACTCACGGAAAAGGAGATGGCCTCCTACGCCTTTCTCCGGAAGATTCCCTATGTCCTCCAGGAATGCCCCCATTCGACCGACGCCAAGCAGCTTTTCTACAAAAAGATCCTGAACGACATCGAGTCGGTCTCTCCCGGAACGAAACACGCCTTTCTTTTCGGATTTCTGGACCGGATCGACGCCTGGTACCCGGGAGCGCGGGATGACCTTCCGGCCTCCTCCGGCGACTCTGGGGAGGCGACGCTCCCCGGGAACAGTCGTTGCAACCTCTGCGGAGAGGTCTCCTACACGCCGGTCTGCAGTTTCTGCCGCCTTCGTGAAAAGGTCTCCCTATGGCTTTCCGAGGAGAGAAAAGAGACGCCTTCTCTGTAAGGGGGCAAGAAGGGATAGACAAGCCTTGTGGGCTTCGATATGGTCGAAGTTTGCCAGGGCCTCCCTTTGCCCGAGGGTCAACAGGAGGGCCCGGAGCCGGCGCGAATCGGTGGCCTTCCGGCCATCGGACAGGACAAGGATCTGTCGTTTCAACCGGTCGATCGATCCTCCTTCCCGGATCGTTTCCGGCATGATTTCCTTCGCGATAGCGAGAAGGAGTCCTCTCTGCCGGGCCGTCAGGCCCAGATCCTTCTCGTGGGTCAGGTAAAACATCGGTCCCGGGAGCCACCGGAATCCCCGGGGAAGAAGGAAATCCGTCTCCATGACTTCGATAACACGGCCGGGCCTCATCGACTTCAGGGCCCCGGGAGCCCCTTCATGGGCGGGGGCGGCCACCCGGACACACAATACTCCCAGAACAAGTCCGGCAGTCAATGCTCCCATGAAGACCCGGCCCTTCCCCGGGCGGTCCCTAGGCTCCACCCGTCCGATCCCCGTCCACCCCCCACTCGAGATCTCTCCGGTTCCCTTCCGGTTCTCTCCGGCGAACGCTCTTCTGCTCCCAACCCATCGTTTCTGCCTCCCCCAGGGAGAACTCGGCCATCTCGTCCGCCACACAGCCGACTTCCTCCGGAGAATGCGTCACCCAGATAGCGGGAGATCCGTTTTCCCTGAAAAGATCGAGAAGGACGGTGGTCAACGCGCTCCTTGCGCACGGATCGATCCCGGTCAGGGGTTCGTCCAGAAGATACAGGCAGGAGGGCTTGAGGAACATCCGGGCCAGGGACACCTTCCGGGCCTGTCCCCCGGAGATTTCCC
>JAYWMN010000046.1:0-14822 GCA_035873205.1 Nitrospirota bacterium | reverse complement strand
AAGGAGGAAAGGATCCGGGAAAGGAAGAGGGATTCCGGGAACACCCACCTGGGGTCAAAGCCTTCTCCTTGCAAGACGGAAAGAACGTCTTGCAGCGGCTTGAGCGGAGAAGACCATGCATAGACAGAGGAACTCCGTCCCTGTGGGGCAGTATCCAGATCATAGGCCATCACGGCCTCTTCAATCGGCCAGGGAAGAAGTGGCTCAAGAAGCGCCGAAATGGCCGCCTCTCGTTCCGAAGAGGTGACCGATGACGGAAGCTCGACGAGGGCACCAATACACCATTCGGAGGGCCACAGAAGAAGAAATGGGGTCGCTTGTCGCTTGAGGGGGGGCAGAGGAAGAAGGTCATACTCTCTCAGCGGGGGGAGCCCGGAAATGGGAAGTCCGCTCCTTTGCCAGGACCCGGAGCCTTTTCGGGGACTGACGCACTCAATGGACAAGGTGCGGTGTCGGATCCGGCCCACGAGAAAATCGGACGGATGAAGAGTTGCCACCAACTCTTCATATCTGTCAGTGAGGAATCTGGATGCCATTCATCGCGATATTCAAATTGGACACAGGACCCTCGAGGGTCAGTGTCACGACCTTGTCTGGACCTGCGGTCCCTGAAAGGTTGGGAATCGGAAGGGATCCAAGCGCGCCCTTGAGATGGACCAGAAGTTTAAGGTGAAGAATCGTATTCGGATAGGGTTGAGCCAAAAGAAAGGTCCCAGACCCATCGATATCGGCCAGCGGGCCGGTTGCCCGAAGTTTCTCGACCCTTCCGCGGCCCCCCGAGAGAAAGACCCGGCTTCTGACTTTGTCAAAGGAGACCGGAGGGAGGGGGAATCCGCTGATATTGAGGGACTTCAGGACAAGATGGCCGATGGTGGTCGAGACAATCCCGTGCCCGGCCGTCTCCTTCCCCGTCTGCCAAGTGTAATCGGTATTGAAATTCATCGAACCGGAAATGTCCTGGTGGAGAAGAGGCCGGGTTTTTTTTAGATCAACCGGAAGCACGGTCGCTCCCCGCAAGTGGTTCCGGGTTTTCGAAAGATGCCGGAGAAGCCCTTCGAACTCCCCCCCGTAGGCCTTGACCTGAAAATTGAAGCGGGGCTTTCGGCTGGCAAGGCTTGCCAGTTCAAGATGGGCGGAAGCGCGGTCGATGGTCCAGTTGAGAGGGCCGTCGGGGGAAGTCGTGACGAGGGAAATGCCTGAATACCCGAGGGATGCCGGCAAATCGAATCGGGCATTTCGGGCATAAAGACCGACTCCGCCCGACTCCGAAACCTCCCTGAGGAAGAAACGTGCGATTTCCTTGTGAGGAAATTCGTTCAGGAGTCCGATGATGAAAACCACTCCTGCGATGGAGGAGAGAAGAAAAAACCTGCGAAACGGAAAGCGGCGGGCCCGCCCTCTCGATGGGGAGTTTTCGGAAGAGGACTGACTGTCTTCCGGGCCGGATTGTGCAGAGGGGGGGGTTTTTCCGATCCTCTCAGGAAGAATGGATGTCAATTTTCTGACTGAGAGATGCAACCTTTTGGGATATTCCACGTTTCCCAGGCTCCAGTGTAAAGGGCAAAGCAATAAATCAAACACCTTCAATTTACCAGAAATCAATCAAGGGGTCCAGTTTGTTGATCTTCTATTTTTCAAGATCCCACGAGATTATATCCTTGTTGTTATCTTTTCCGCCCCGGGCTCCGTCGGCTCCGTAGGAAATGATATCGAAGTCCCCGTGGTTTCCGGGAGAAAGATAGATATAAGGGTGTCCCCAGGGGTCCTTGGGAATCTTGGAGATGTATCCGCCTTTTTTATAGTTGTTCGGTTCCGGAGGAAGTGACGGTTTTTTGACTAGGGCTTCGAGCCCCTGTTCGGTGCTGGGATAGCTTCCGCTGTCCAGATGATAGAGGCTCAGGGCGTTTTCGAATTCCCGGATCTGTGTCATGGCGGCGGTGCGCTTGGCCTCCTCGGTGCGACCGATGATTTTGGGTACGACCAGAGCGGCGAGAAGCGCGATGATGAAGATAACGACCATGATTTCGATCAGCGTAAATCCCCGGTCACGTCGGACAGAACGGAAGAGGCGCCTGAGAAAACGGGAAATTAAAACCTGTGACATACTCGAACTCCGTGGAAGAGGTCTATTGGACCGCCTGGCTCATCTCGAAGATCGGGAGCAGAACGGAAAGGACCATGAAGAGAACAATGCCTCCGATGAAGAGTATCATAACCGGTTCGATCAGAGATGTCAGTGTTCCGATAGTCTGGTCGATCTCCAGTTCGTAGCCCTCGGCGAGCTTGACGAGAAGTTCCTCAAGCTTTCCGGAACGCTCTCCCACAGCGATCATGTGCACGGCCAGCATGGGGAAAACTTTTGATGCACGGAAACTCTGGGACAGGGAATCACCTGCCGCCAGATCGATACTCGCTTTGGCCACCGCCTCCCGGACGACCTGATTCGTGACCACTGCCTCCGACACGTCCATCGCCTTTTGAAGAGGGGTTCCGCTCGAAAGAAGGACGCCCAGTGTCTGGGTGAATCGGGCGACCTGGGTGGCGAGAATCAGGGACCCCACCTTTGGAATGCGGAGTGCCCATCGATCGATTGAGGAGCGGTGATTCCGGACGAATCGGACAGAAAGAAGGAGGAGAAGGGCCGTCGAGATGCCCATGAAAAGAAGATGCGCTCTCAGCCAATCGGAACTCCCCATGAGAATCCGGGTCGGAAGGGGAAGGGTGGCTTTGAGTCCCTGGAAGATGGAGGTTATCCGGGGCATGACTACGACAAGAAGAAAGATGACCATGAGGATGCCCACGGTGAGAAGGAGAAGGGGGTAGAACAGGCTTCCGACGACCTTTCGGCGGGTGTTCACCTGCTTTTCCATGAGGTCGGCCAGTCGATTCAGCATGATTTCAAGGGTGCCGGACTCTTCCCCGGCTCTGACCATGTTGAGGTAGATGTCGGAAAAAACCCCTGGTTCCGAAGCAAGGGCCACCGACAGGGGGCGACCTTCCTTCACCTGTTCCCGGACAACGGAAGCGATGCGGGAGAGGGGGGATTCCCCTCCCTGATCGAGGATGGCTCCCAAGGCCTCGACGATAGGGATTCCTGCGCCTACCAGAATGGCGAGCTGCCGGGTGAAGACCGAAAGGTCCCGACCCGAAAGGCGTCGTCCTCCCTGGTGTTTTCTCCCGTCCCTTGCGGCTTTCTCTTCCGAATGGGCGGACAGGGAGAGAGGGAGGATGCCCTCCTTTTTTAATTTCTGGCGGGCGGACAGGGCGCTGTCGGCATCGATCAGCCCTTTGATGCGTTCCCCGGTCTGTCGAACGCCGGAATAGCTCCATACGGGCACCCTAAACTCTCCCTTGCCGGATTGGAAGCGGGGTCTGCATCATCGGGTCAATCGACAATGATCTCGCTCTGGGCAACTCTCAGGACCTCTTCGATCGTGGTCACTCCTTCCAGAACTTTCCTGCGGCCATCGTCGAGCAGGGTCTGCATCCCCTTCCTGCGGCCGGCTTCCCGAATGGTGGCTGCGTCCTGCCGTGTATTGACCAGATGGGCGATCTCCTCGTCCAGAACGAAGAGTTCATAGATACCCTGTCGCCCTTTGTAGCCCGTGTCGAGGCAGAAGGAGCAACCGGCTCCCTTGAGAAGGTGTCCGTCCGGAAGAGCTCCGGGTGGAATCTGAAGGCGCGACAGTTCGTCCGGGGACGGCGTGTAGGGGGTCCGGCAGTCCGGGCAGATCTTCCGGATGAGCCTCTGGGCCAGAACGGCACGGACAGAGGTCGAGATCAGGAACGGTTCCACCCCCATGTCGGTCAGACGGGTCATGGCTGACGGGGCATCGTTCGTGTGCAGGGTCGAGAATACCAGATGGCCCGTCAATGAGGCCTGAATGGCGATTTCGGCCGTTTCGGTGTCCCGGATCTCTCCGATCAGGATGACATCCGGGTCCTGTCTGAGAATGGAGCGGAGACCGGAAGCGAATGTCAGAGAAATCTTGGAATTGACCTGGATCTGCCCGATGCCTTTGAGCTGGTATTCAACCGGGTCCTCGATCGTGATGATGTTTTTGTCGGGACTGTTGATCGTATTCAGGATGGCGTAAAGGGTCGTCGTTTTTCCGGCTCCGGTGGGGCCGGTCACGAGAATGATCCCGCTCGTCAGGGTGATCATCTGGTTGATCTGGGCAAGGTCTGGTGGGGCAAACCCGATTTCAGAAAGCGGAAGAAGAAGGGTGCCCTGCTCAAGAATACGAAGGACGACCCGTTCTCCATGGCGCACGGGGATGCTTGAAACGCGGATATCCACATCCCGACCGGCTGCCTTGATCCGGATCCGGCCGTCCTGGGGAAGGCGCTTCTCGGCGATATTCAGGTTGGCCATCAGCTTGAATCGGGAGATGATTCCCGCTTTGAGTTTCTGGGGAATGGAAAGGACATTATAGAGAACCCCGTCGAGGCGGTATCGGACCTTGACCTCCTCTTCGAAGGGCTCGAGGTGGATGTCGGAAGCCTTCTGGCGGACCGCCTGGGACAGGATCGAATTTGCCAGACGGATGATGGGGGCCTCGTCCTTGGCATCAAGGAGGTCGACCGTCTCCTGGATGGAGAGAAGGTCGGAAAAGGAGTCGGACTCTTCCTCGGCCGAGTCGAGAATCCGGGTTGTCTCTGTTTGTGCGTAGCGCTCGTAAGCGTTGTTGATCAGAGAATAGAGGGCGGACTGCGGCATCAGGACCGGTTCGATGGAGAAAGAGTCGGCCGCCTCTCCGAAGAGTATCCGGGACAGGGCCCCCAGAGCCTGAAAGGAGGAAGGGGAGCCACAGAGCACGCGCAGGGTGGCCGGACCATTGTCAGAAGTTTCCCTGACCCGTCTTTCAAGGGGCAGGACAAGGTGGGCCTTGGCAAAGGAGATGGGAACGGAAGGAATAAGGTCGGGCGAGAGCTCTTCGAGTTTGACCAGAGGCCTGTAATCGTACCCCTGGCTGTCGGCCCATGACTTCCAGAATGTCTCGAGCGGGTGTCCGGAGTCCGAGAGAGCCTCCTCGAAGGGATTGTTCTTCGAGGACTGGAGACGGACCTTCTGAAAAAGGTCCGAGAGAATGTCGGCCGGGGAGCTCATGTCCGGAGTATTATTCGGGAGCTCCCAGTTCTCCAGGGACATTGACCGTCCTTAAAAACTGGTCGCTTGAATAGGAAGAAGTCTTGTGGTCTAGAATCAGATTCTGGACCAGGCCGTTCGACTTGGCGAACTTTTTAAGTCCTTCCGGGGAGTCGTGCTTGACCAGAGCCAGCGCTTCGGAGTTCCGGATCACATAGGGGGTCAGGAAAATCAGAAGGTCGTCCCTTTTTTTCTCGTTGCTCGTGTTGGAAAACAGAAGATTCAGGACGGGTATTTCGGAAAGAAAGGGGATGCCCTGATCGTTGATACTCTTTTCCTTCGAGATCAGTCCTCCGATCACCACTGTCTGGCCCGAGGAGACCGTCAGGTTCGTCATGGCCGACCGTTTGGTCGTAGTCGGCCCCACAGCGATCGTTCCTATGACCTGGGAGGCATTTGTCAATGCTGAAATGGTCTGCTTCACATCGAGTCGGACCCGCTGATGGGAGAGAATGTGAGGCGTCAGTTCAAGTGTGATGCCCACGTTCTGGCGCTGAATCATGGTCATGACATTTCCTCCTACCGTCTGGCTTTGCCCGGTAATGAAGGGAACATCTTCTCCTATGGTGATCTTGGCTTTCACCCCGTCTGTCGCAAGAATTTCCGGAGTCGAGAGGGTCCGGACGTCGGAGTAGGTCTCGAGCGCGTTCAAAAGCCCCCCCACATTCGGATAATTCACTCCGTTGTAGTTGAAGGTTCCTCCCGTCAGGACTCCGGCCACCAGCCCGTTGAGTCCCGAGAGGGACTGGGCCGCTCCCGCCGCCCCTGAGATGACCCCAAGAGAGCCGGTGCTTCCCGTGGTTCCCGAAAGGGACGAGGCTCCAGTCGCCCCGTTGACGACCCCCCCCAGCATTCCGTAGTTCGTCAAACCGACGACGCCCGAGCTGTTCGCTCCCAGAACCCCTCCCAGAAGATTGACCTGGATGTTGTTGAGCTTGTCCGTTGAGATCTCGATCAGCGACGCCTTCACATAGACCTCTCCGGGCTGGGTATCGAGAGAGCGGAGGATCGGTTTGATCTCGTCGTAGTCATGGGTGGTGGCCGAAACGATAAGACTGTTCGACCCCTTGTCGGCGACGATCTGAATGGGGGCTTCAAACCCGCCATCCCGGACCGCTCCCATGGGCTTGGGGGAAAAACCTTTCGAAAGAATGGCATTGATCGTTTTCGAAACCGACTTGGCCGAGGTGTTTTCGAGGGTGTAAAGGAAAATTTCCCGATTGGGAGGAGCCTGTGTGGAAGGAACGATATAGATCATGCCTTCCTTGACAATTGTTTCGAACCCCTTCATGTGAAGGGCGTCGGAGAATATCCGGAACGCTTCGGGGACGGTAACCTCCGCGGGAGAAAGAATGGTCAGCTTCCCCTTTACCCGCTCATCCATGACGATATTTCTTCCCATCAGTTCGCTCATGAATTTGACCAGAACGGAGACGTCGACATTCCTGAAATTCATCGACACCTTCTGGACAGGAGCCGCAACGGCAAGAGGAGCCGGAGAGGGTGCCACGGAAGCTCCGAAGGAGGGTACGTGAAGCAATAATACGGCGAAAAGGGCAAGTGAAAACAGGCGAAAAGCACCGAAGGGGCATCGCAGGACAGCCAGAGAATTAGGAAATTTTTTACGATCGTTCATAAAAATTCGGTTCCGCCTGTTTGTTGGTTTGCCATGGATCGAGATCCCTCATTGTACCTGATAGCTGAAGGTTTGGGCACTTCCGTTCCGGACAAGGTTGATGCTGACCTGGTTGGCCGTTCCCAGAGTGGAAAGAGCCTTCATGAAGTTCTGGGGATCGCTCATCGACATTCCGTTGATCGATTGGATCACATCTCCTGGCATGAGTCCGACTTCCTGATAGAGGCTGCCCGGTTGTATTTCGACAATGCGGAATCCGTCGGGTTTCCCGTTGATGATGTTCGGGACGGCTCGGGCCTGCATCATGAGCTGGTTCAGATTTTTGACCGCCGAATGAATGGCGCGCGCCTCGATGAGCCAGTGGTTATTGTCCAGACGACGAATTCCATGAGCCGATCCCGGGAGAGTGGAGGCCGAAACTGCAGCTCCGGGATCGTCCTCTGCCGTGTAACGGGCCTTCAGGATGCCGTAGGAACTCCCGACCTTCAGGATCACCGAAGAGCGCCTTACATAGGCAAGCGTCACCATTCCGGGAATGATCTCGTCATTGACATGATAAAAATTCTGGGTATTTTTGCCGGTCTGTTCGAGAACGGCCCCCGATAGGGTTCCTGAGCCCATCAGGGTTCCTACCAGGCGAAGCTTCAGTGTGTCCGGCTTTAGCAATGGAAGGTTTTTCTGGTCTTTCCAGCTTCCGATGGCGACGTTCGGGTTTCGACGGGCGGTATCGGAAGGGGAATCGGAAAGCGCGAGATCGTTCAGGATACTTTCCGAGACTCCCCGCTTTTCTGGGGCAAACAGGTTTCCCCGGGCAATGGTGGCGATGTCGGAAACGGTCGGCAGGTTGTTTCGGGGGTTCACCATGGTCGAATGGACTTCAGGCATGGCAAAAGACCCGGATACATGATCCCGGATGGACTCGTCCACGGCGTCTGAGGCCATGTAGGAGGTCGCCGAAACGAGGGCGATCTGTCCTGCCAGAAAGTAGCGTTGAATCCGTGTGCCCAGCATTTTCCGCATTCCAAGAAGAGAAGATGAAAAATATTTTGAAGAAACGTCCCATTATTCATTATAATACAGTGAAAACAAAAATTGTATAGAAGGGAACATCGTGCCATCTGTGACAATCAATGGAGAGAGCCAGAGGGTTGATGAGGGAGAAACCCTTGGAAGCCTTCTCCTCAGGATGGGACTGTCAGAAAAGCCCGTGGTCTGTGAGGTCGACCTGACGATTGTCCCCCGGGACGACTGGAGCCGCACCGTACTTTGCGAAGGGGCCCAGATCGAGATCATCGGATTTGTCGGGGGAGGAGCCTTGGATCTGTCCTGGAATCAGGATTGAGATTCGCGCGGCGATTGTGGTATAAAATTTCTGCACATCTTTTACGGGCGGGATTAACTCAGCGGTAGAGTGTCAGCTTCCCAAGCTGAAGGTCGTGGGTTCGAATCCCATATCCCGCTCCAGTTTTAGACTATCTTCAACATCGGTTGTGCCGTAATTGTGACATGTTTTGAGTTTTCCACAAACCGGGACAGATGCTCCGGCGCCATGTGGGCATATCTCTGGACCATCTTGAAATCAGACCAGCCCCCCAATTCCTGAAGAACGTTCAGTGGCGTTCCGCCTTGCACATGCCAACTGGCCCATGTGTGTCGCAGATCGTGCCAGCGAAAATCGGAAATCCCCGCTCTTTTCAAAGCTTTTCTCCACGCCGCCGTATTGACCTGTCCGATCGGCTTCCCATTGAATGTAAAGACTCTCGTTTCGTGTTTCCCTTTTTGTCTCGTCAGGAGTTCCATCGCCGTCGAATTGAACGGAACCCCGATCGCCTTTCCACCTTTCGCCTGATCCGGGTGGATCCAGCACAGTTCCCGGACCATGTCCACCTGGGACCACTCGAGTTCCAGAATGTTCCTTTGGCGGAGTCCGGTCGCCAGGGCGAAGGCGGCCAGATCCTTCTGATGACCGGTAAGTTCCTTCAAAAGCCGGGAGGCCTCCTCGTGGGTCAGCCACCGGATCCTTTTTTGCGGCTCTTTTTGTCTTTTGATCGGCGGAACCGTGTCCAGCCATCCCCACTCGTTGGCGCTTCGGAGAATGGTCCGGGTCATTTCAAGATATCTGTTGACCGTTGAGGGGCCGACATCCTCGCCCCTTTTTGCCGCGATCTCCGCAATCAGCGAACGATCTATTTCCGGGAGACGCTTTCCCCTCAGAAAGGGTTGGAGCCATGCGAGCCGGATGGCTGCATTTTTCTGGGTCCGGGGATTCTGGAGGCCATCGAGCCATCGGAGGGCCGCCTCATCCCAGGTGTGGCGCGGTTTTTCCTTGAGCTGGTCCTGCCGCCAGAGTTCCGCTTTCAGGCGGTCGTGGTATTCCTGACCGAGTCTCCGGTCAGCTGTTTGAGTCGAGCGTCTAACGCGCTCTCCGTTCGGGGTGCTGAAATCGATCCACCACGTCTTGCCTCTTTTGTAGAGCATATCGCCTCCGTTTCGGGGGCCTGCCGGTTCTTACGATACCGCGACCGGATGAACTCCTCAAGGTCTTCCTCGAGAAAGACCCACCTTTTTCCAACCCGGGCCCCCGGGACTTTTCCTGAGGCGGCCATCTGCCTGAGCGACTCGGGCGCAAGAAACAGTATCCGCGCAGCATCCTTGAGCTCAAGCGTTTTCATCTAGACAGTCTCGATTTGATCACGCCGATGTTTACGGCCGGATGGTGAATGAGGCCCTTTTCTCCCGCTCCTGTATCACTCATATCCGAACCTCTTTTCCCGTTGCTCCAGGGTGTCGAGAAGACTCTTTCCCCGGGATCTGTTTTCCGCCCTTTGGAGACATCCTTTACTTTTTTGGAAACAGTCGGACAACGGACAGACTAGGCATAGCCGGGGGATATCGGGAAGGGCGGGGGGCAATTCTGCGATCTTTGCCCGGTGTCGGGCCTGTCGGATGGCATTGCCGGTCATGATTTTCCCTTTTTGGGGTGTTTTCTCTGTCCCCATCAGACCTCCTCCATCTCTTTTGGAAGGTGCCTGTTGCAGAACGCTCCTTCCTCTCTCACTCTCCCCTCGACGCTGAACGCTTTTCCGCATTTCTCGCAGAGACACAGGTCGGAAGGAAAGGCGTTCATGATGGTTTCGAGAATCAGTCTTCTGGCCGCCCTGTCGACGAGCCGGGGAGTCCGGTACGGGACAGGGGGCAGACGAGAGCCGGCATCCTGCAGAATCAGATCGTAGGTCAGATCGTCGAGTGTGAGCGATATTTTCATTCCCCTTCCTTCCTTTTTGTCCTTGGCGGAAACGGCTCCGGGAAATCATCGATTACCCCCTTGTATTCCATGCTCGTGCCGCATCTTCCAGGGTCCGGAATGAATCTACGGATGCCAGACAGCAGTCGCACAAAACGTAGAATGGATTCGATGGAAGCTTTCTGGATTCAACGATGTCGGCCGCATGTTCTCCACAAAAAGGACATTTTTTAAGGATGATTTTGTGTGGCATGTCGTCGGACGCAAGGTCTTGCCGCGTCATCCTCTTCCGCCCCTCCCGGTCCACTCCGTTTCCGCCTCACCAAAACACTCCGGGCAGACCCAGAGACTTCCAAAGGCCAGGAGCGATTCTCCCATCCCATTGCACCAGTCGCACCGGATCGGGGCGATAGCTTCCCTGTAGCTCGGGACGAGGACTCCGTTCCGGAGCTCGCAGAACTCCATCAGGCTCATGGATTCTCTCTTTCTCTTTGAAGTCTCTGGGGATCGAGAATACAGGCCCGGATAAACTGTTCCTCTTCCGGCGTCACCCAGAGGGTGAGCTTCTTCAGGCCCATCGCCCGCATCTTTTCCGCATAGCGGGCCTGGCGGATGGCGTTACCGCTCATGGTCTTGCCCTTTTTGGCCGATAAGGATTTCATGGTTTTAACCTTTACGCACTTCCTTGAAAGGAGTTTTTATGAGATCCAAAGCTGGATTTTTCCTTGTGTTGTCGAGCCTGTTCCTTTTCTCCGCGTGCGCGACCTTTTCTTCCGGTTGCCGAACTCTTATGTATTCAGATGCTCCAAACTATTATTTGAAGATCTTCTCTCATGGAAAGTTTGTTACTGGTGGTGATTCGCTCAAGGAAGCGTTTCAACCGATTGGAGCGGAGAAAATGACCTCCCCTCAACAAGAAGTTTCCATAGGAGGCCCACTCTATCCCTTCGATTTTGTTACCAACCAGCCCCAGCGATGCGGTGGAAAAATCGCCCAGAATGTCCGATTAGCTTTCAGGGGAAACATCGTTTTTAACGGATCATTTGAAACAGAACCCGGAAAATGGAAGCTCCTCTATCGTGATCCTTCCCAGGACCTGAAAATCATGATCAAGGTCGTTGGGAAGCAGTAAGTAAACTTGGAAGGGGTTGGCAAATTGACCGGACCCCTTCCTTTCTCTCCGGTGTTGCAAAATGGTTTTATCCCCCAAGCTTTCCGCTGACGCCGCCCATAATGATTTCTCCGAATGGTCCGCCCTCGTACGCAGGGCTGGTAAAAGCGGGATATACAGGCACACGGTCCGCGGGAAAGTCCTTGTCGAGGAAAACCGTCACGACCGTCTTGCCCATTTCGACGCGGATGTCCTTCCCGGGGATCACGGGAACCAGCTTTGTCAGGATTTTTTCGGAGACGTTCTCCGCCTTTTCGATCTTCGGGAACTCTTTGGAACAGGCATTTTCCGGTCTTTTGGAGGTGTCCGGAACGATCTTTCCGGAGCGGGTCCGGAGGACGACTCTCGCGAGGAGGTCCCCGTTCTTCCGGGTAAACCGGACCGTCCCGGAGACGCCGACCGTCAGGTATGAAGACTGGGGAAGACAGCCGAACGGAGATCCGAAAAAGCCTCCCTCCAAAGGTTGGGAGCCTGTGTAGTAGGAGAAGATCCGGGTGCTGGAGAAGGAATCGCCGGTCCCGTCGATGACGCTTCGGAAGCGAAACCCGTTGGGCCGGTCGAAAGCGATCACCCCATAGGATTTTTCGGGGGAGTTGGAAATAGGCATCACTCCGCCACCCATTCCCATCATTCCGCCCATTCCGAATCCGGAAGGCGGGGAGACCGTCTTGAGCGTTCCGGCCGTCACAGGGTTCTTTGCCAGAGAGGCAGAAACCGGATTCGTGGAGCATCCGGCCAGAACGCCGACTCCAAGAACGGTTGCGATTACCGAATTTCTGATCGTTCGCTGTGACATTTTTTCCTCCTTTGATGACGTTTGTCTGTTCATTTCCCTTCGCATTCGGTTAGCCGTTCGAGATAAAAGTCCCAAAGTTCGTTCAACCCCCTGGGGTCGATCTCCTCCGCCCGGTCCCGGATTTGGTCCCAGGCGGCTTTCAGTTCGGGGCAGGTTTTCGGCTTTGCCAGGGTGTCCCAGAGAGTCAGAAAGTCAGGAGCAATAGTTGTCCGATCCATCACATTCTTCTCCTATCGCATCCGGGCCAATAGCGTTTCGGAATGCCCGTGAAGAGCTATTCCGAATCCCATCAGAATCAACCCCGCCACGCCCCAGAGTCCGGCAAGGATGAGATCTGGATCGTGTGATCCGGAATGCTTATATACCGTGTTCACATGGACGACTGTTTCGTCCGGGGCGTTCATCGGGCTTCCGCTGGGAGGTTCCGGCGGGTCATGATTTCGGTTCCGGAATCATTCCGCAGACCCCTTCGTCCTTTTCCGTTTCAATCCAGGCCATGCATTCAACCGTGGTGCATCGGGTCTTCAGGTGGACTCCCGTGCCTTTCATTTCGACATCCCCGATTCCCATCCCCAGGAATCCCGGATTCAGGGCAATGGAGAAAGGACACAATTTCTTTTTGGCGTCTTTTGTTTTCATTTGGGGCCTCCGATGATTTTTTCCATGACGTTTTTTGTCTGTGTCGTCTCGATGACCCGGGCTTCAAAACATTCGAAACATAGATTGCCTTCTTCCAGTTCCTCCCGGATTAGTGTTTCTCCGCAATGAGCACACTTCATCATTTTTCGAGGCATCGTCTCTTCTCCATGGATGTCCGGGTCTTTACAGGTCAAACCCGACCGTGATCGGGAAGAAGAAGGAATTTCCCCCGAAGGCTCCCGGCGTGGGCAGGTACGCCACCTTCGCCTCGAGCGTGACAAACCGGATGTTGACCCCGATTCCCGCGTCCCCGTAGAAGGATCCCCCGGTCACCGCCGTAAGCGAGGAGGCGGCCCCGAGCGTCGCAGGATTCCCGGCGCTTTCCGCCGTGAGCGCGTATCCCAGGTCGACCGGAACATAGACGAAATAGTTCGTCGAGCCGAAGATCTTGAAGACGGGACCCACGGTAGCGGCGGCGTAGCCAGCGAGCGGCCCGTTCTTGGCACTCGTGCCGAACGAGTTGGAAAAAACGTTCCCCTGGAGCAACAGGCGCGCGGCGATGTTGTCGGTGAACCAGACCTCGGTCCCGAACCCGAATCCGTACCCGTTGCCAGAGACTGGTTGCGATCCCTTGTAGACCGTCGTTCCCGTGGAATTGGTTCCCAGGGTTCCGGCGTTGAAAGAGCTTCCCATATCGAGATTTCCGAACAGGAGAAAGTCCCAGACTCCGGGTCCTGAATCGGCGGCCTGTACCTGCGGGACGAAAAGTCCCATGGATGCCGCTATCTTTCCCGCCACCACCGCATTCCTGATTTTTCTGATCACGCCGATCCTCCTTCGTTGTCGTTGGCCTTGGACTGCCGTCTTTTCTGTCTCCAAAAGCCCTGTTCATACCCCGTGGTAAACGGTAAACCGCAATAGAACCCGATCCCCCTCTCCCTCCTGGTCCCCTTGATACCAGGCTTTTGGGCTGCGCTCCGGCAGGGTGGGTGATCTGATGGAAGATAATATAGCAAAATGCTATCAATAAATCAATAGCATTTTTGTTCAGTAGGTGATATGGAAATCCATTTTCCGGATAGGGGGAAGGATCCTTTTGAGGAGTTGCGGAATTCGTATGCTTTATAAAAAAGGCATTCTGCCTTCCTATTACACGACTAATAAGGAAAAATGCTATGGAAAATCGATTCTCGATTTCGGAAATGGAAAGAATGAGTGTGGAGTATTTGCAGGGAAGGGACCTCGATTGTCCGAAGTGCCATGAAAGAGTGGATGCGTGGGCAGAAAGCGGACCGTTGTTGCTCAATCAAATTCCAGGTGGTCCGGAATTTCAATATTTAGTTGTGGAATGTCCGAATGGACATCATGGGAAAACTTTGTTGGGAGGATAAGAAGAAATGCGGTCAGGGGGACTGGCCGCCTTTCTGACTATAATTAGACCCGAATCATGAAGAGGAAGGAACAGACTGAAAAAGTTTATGTTTTTTGCAGTTTTTCTTGAAGTTCTTCTATTAACTTTATATGGGTATTAGATTCGAATGGAGAGGAAACAAAATACATATTTTTTTTAGGAGGAGTCTGAAGCCGTCGTTCTATCACCAAATGTTTTGGGAAAATACTAATATTCGATTCACTCAAAACAGGATCGTCGATTTTGTAAGAAATCTCAATCCTTAAAGAAAAAGGTTGTGCGCTTATTTGTGTCTTCGGTATTTGGTTGAATTTTGGCAGCCTTTTTTCGCAAAAAAGGAGAAAAGGATTTGAAAAATATTGCTGGATATCTACCTTAAAAGTCGCGAAGCAAGAAGTCTGATCTGATTTAACCAGAGGAGGTAGAAATTTAATAGATGCTCCAAGAACTTCAGAAATTGTTTTCAGGAGATCTTCAAAGAGAGAATCTGCATCTTCTGAAGTGCCCGACACACTCAATAGAAGACGCCGCTCTTCAAAAGTTATGGAATTGATGGGAATGATTTTTTTGTGTTTAAATTCTCCCCCATTAAAGTGCAATGAAGGGATAGATGGTTGAGCCGGATTAGCACTGACTGCCGAATGGTATCTTTCGGTGATTTTATTGACTACTGAGTGGGTGATTATATATCGGGCCGGCATCGCATCTGGGTCAAATCCTTTTCTCCTTTTTTGCGAAAAAAGGCTGCCAAAATTCAACCAAATACCGAAGACACA